>NZ_JAKILD010000012.1 GCF_023283825.1 Shewanella olleyana
AACCAACAATATTGCTCAAGATGTGTTTTTAAATAAACGTCGTGAAATGCGTATAAACCAATAAAATAAAACCCCCACTTAAAAAAAGTGGGGGTTTGTCATTAATCTGAGACTGCTTAGGCAGTCTTTTTTTTACCAAAAGCAATTACTTCGCTGCATCTAAGGCTTGGAATACTGCATTTATCGTCAATTCTACCGGCAATATGATCCCTTTAGGGTGACTAGGGCCATAGACTTTATTGAAGGGGGTGCCTATTCCCCCTTGATTACCGACATAATTTTCTATCATAGGATTAGGTTCTGTCCAGTTGCCTTTCATCAATATAATATTATCAGCATCAAGCACATCGACGACTTTTTCACGGCGAGTGACATTGGCTTTATTTGCCCTGCACGGCAGACACCAGTCAGCATATATATCAACAAATACGATGTAACCTTGCTCTACTAACGGGGCTATTTGTTCAGGGTTAAGTGGTTGCCATTGTAATCTCTGATAAGCATTATAATCTTCTGTTTTATTTAGAAATGAATACACGCCGGTAAAGCATATCGTCATAAAACCCAATAATACGATAATGGTCGTAGGAATATTTTTGCCTTTAATTTTAAAAAAAATGAGCACCGCAATACCTGCTAGCAGTAGCCCTAGAAGAATGAGTAGCATTAATGACATATCTTTATCTCAATAAGAAGGATCTGTGTGCCTATGACTATATCAACAATTGCTTAAATTGAGGTTAACTGAATGCTGTTAAGGCAAAATCATGATACCGTACGGCTTTTTCTTCTACCCGATTTCTACCCAATAAAAATAACTCATTAAGGATAAAAACAGAATGGCATTGAGTACATGGTTAGGTTTATTAGCCATTTGTTGTTTAGGCGCGATGTCGCCAGGGCCTAGCTTAGCGATGGTGTTAAGGCATACATTATCTGGTGGCCGTTTACATGGTGTTGTTTGTGCCTGGGCGCATTCAATTGGCATTGGGGTTTACGCGCTAGTCACATTATTAGGCTTAGCTGTCGTACTCGAAAAATCACCAATTGTGTTTAATGGTATCGCCGTTGTGGGGGCACTTTACCTTGCTTGGATGGGGTTTCAGGCGCTGCAATCTAAAGGCGGGATGGAGCAAAAATTACAATCCGGAGAGTCGAGTACACTATTACAAGCAGCTCGGGATGGATTAGCCATTTCGTTATTTAACCCCAAGATTCTACTTTTCTTTTTAGCGTTATTTAGCCAGTTTGTCATGGCGGCAGAAACGCTAACTGGACAAACTTTAATTGTGTTAACGCCGTTGGTGGTTGATGGGCTGTGGTATACCATCATTGCGGTAGTACTGTCTCATGGGCCCATTTTATCGAGACTTAGAGATAAGGCAGCTTTAATTGATAAGCTTTCTGGCATTGTACTTATATTACTTGCTTTGCGGGTTATCATTAACTTGTTTTAGTGACAGTAAGCTCAAGTTGAAAATCATGTCAAAAGCAAAAAGCCATCGTGAGATGGCTTTTTAGGTACAGTAAATCAGAACTTTAGGGTTTCAATTAGTTCTTGAATACTTGTACTGAGTCGTCAGCTTTTTCTTCTGAGGCTTTTTGGCCGCCAGGAGGATTCTTGATGTGATCGTTTAGGTTTTCATTCAACATGCCTTTGTATTCATCAGAAAACCAGTTTAACGCATTTTCTTTTTCAGCTTCTAAATCAGAAGATTTGATCGCGGCTTCGAAAGCATTATAACGTGCGGCAGCAAAACGTAATGCTGTACCGACTTTACCAATATCATTTTCTGTTTGGCCAAGTTGATTTGCAAGTGCGATAAATTGATCAGCTAGCTGATACATAGTCGTTTCAGTTTTTTCTTCAGACATGAAAATTTTCTCATAATGATTTAAGAATTAGCAAAGAGTCTACCTACTTTATTGACAGAATAAAGTGTCAATTAAGTATTAGGGTCAGAATCTGTGATCACTTGTCCATTACGGGAGTCATAATAAATCGATAAATTAGCTAATGGATTATATAAGTAGCGACATTGATCGGGGGAGATATAAGTTGCTTGGTAGATAGAGTCTTCGGGATCGCTACTGGTCGATATTGTTGGTGCATCCTGTAAAATAGTTCTCCAAACAGACATGCAATCATTAGTATTGTTGAGTCGAGGTGAAGCCTCAAAAGGTGGCCAGTTTTGGGCTGGGAAACCCCATTGATTAATATCGAGCTGACCATCAGCACCAGCATTTGGGAAAATTTGTAAGTTGTCGGCAGGACCTGAGTTACCTAAAGCCGCCCACTTAACGTTAGCGAGTGAGATCCCACTCGAAAAAGCACCTCCAGTCCCTTGCACTGTTGATATCTCTGCATCTTGTTTAATATTGATGAACTTAGGTAATGCGATAACTGCAATTACGCCGAGTATAATAATGACCACGACTAATTCAATAAGGGTAAAGCCTAAACTTTTATTGGTGTTCAATTTTTGTATCATAAATGAACATCCTTTTTTATTTTGTAATTATTAAATTTTAATGTAAGTGACATATTTTTGCGAGTCAATGCATATTGTATGAGGCAAAGAACCAGATGAAAAGTTGGAAAGAATTTATAGCAGTTGAACAAAGTAAGCCTTATTTCCAAGAACTGGATGCTTTTTTAGCCAAACAAAAACAGCTAAAAAAAGTGATTTTTCCGCCAACGGATGCGATATATAGCGCATTTGATTTAACACCTTTAGATAAAGTAAAAGTGGTGATTCTTGGCCAGGATCCTTATCACGGTGCAGGTCAAGCTCATGGGTTATGTTTTTCTGTTCAAGATGGCGTTAAAGTGCCGCCTTCGCTGGTAAATATCTATAAAGAGTTGTACCAAAGTATCAATGGTTTTGAGATCCCACAACACGGAAATCTAACCCAATGGGCGCAGCAGGGAGTATTATTATTAAATACGGTGTTAACAGTGGAAGAAAGCAAGGCGCATTCGCATTCAAAGGCTGGTTGGGAGACTTTTACGGATAACGTAATGCATTACCTCAATGCGCAAGAAGAGCCTATCATATTTGTGTTGTGGGGAGCTCATGCAATTAAAAAAGGTAAATTAATTGATACTTCAAAACATCAAGTATTGACCGGGCCGCACCCTTCACCATTATCTGCTTATCGTGGTTTTTTCGGCTGCCAGCATTTTTCAAAAACAAATCAGTTATTGAGTGACTTGGGGAAAACTCCAATTAATTGGCAAGTTTAAAAAATATAAAACTGTCAGTGTCATTTATAGCTATAAAAATAAAGCAATAAAAATGCCCCGAACTCTTGGAGTGCAGGGCATTTATTTTCACAATGATTTTTTCAGTATATTAGGGCGTGTTGATCTTTCAAGGTTGTTTTTGCAGCGAATTGTTGGCCATTGATACAAGGCAGAGACTTTGTGGTGTAGTTATTCTACTTAAAAAGTCGATAACGCAGTAAGAATGGCCAACAAACGCTGCCCAAAGGGTTCGACTAAAAGTGTTTTACTCTTTGTTGGATGAATTTAGCTTAGATGACTAGGCATCAATCCATCCGCCTCAATTAAAACACTTTTATCTCGAACAAAATCCAACCAGCAAAGAACAACACGTCCTAGTTATTACGCTGAACTGAAATTTTGGCTAATGAAATCAGCGCGGTTTTATATTCGCTATCAGCTAATGGCGCAAGAGCTGCAATAGCTTTATCTGCTTCTTGATCTGCTTTTTGCTTAGTGTATTCCAGTGCGCCAGATTCTTTTAATGCCGCGACAATTTCATCAATTGCCTTGGTGCCGTCGCCTTTTTCAATGGCTTCTTTAATTAACGCCTTCGCGGTGTCATTGCCGTGTGCCATAGCATAGATTAACGGAAGAGTGGGTTTACCTTCGGCTAGGTCGTCACCGATGTTTTTACCAAGCTCATCTGCGTCAGCCGTGTAATCAAGTAAATCATCAGTTAACTGGAATGCTGTGCCGAGAAACTTACCATAATCACCTAATGCAGTTTGTTGCTCTTTACTCACATCTGCAATGACACCTGTGAGTAAGGTCGCGGCTTCGAATAATTTAGCTGTTTTACAGTAAATCACTCGCATATAATTCTCTTCAGTGGTCTCAGGGTCATTACAATTCATTAATTGTAAAACCTCGCCTTCAGCAAGAATATTGGTGGTATCAGCTAAAACACGTAGCACTTTCATGCTGTCGAGCTCTGTCATCATTTGGAACGAACGAGTGTATAAGAAGTCACCAACGAGTACGCTAGCACTGTTACCAAAAAGCGCGTTAGCAGTTTTACGGCCGCGTCTTAATGTAGACTCATCTACTACGTCATCGTGTAGTAAAGAAGCCGTATGGATGAATTCGATAATAGCGGCTAACTTAAGATGTTCTTCACCTTTATAGTCGATAGCACGTGCTGCTAATACAGAAAGTAGTGGGCGAAGTCGTTTACCGCCACCATTGATAATGTAAAAACCTAGTTGGTTTATTAATGCAACATCAGACTCAAGTTGTTTGTAAATTAACTGATTAACGGCTTGCATGTCATTATCAGCTAGTTGACGAATGGCGTTCAAATCCATAATGGTCTCTAGTTATTAGGCTGTCAGGCAAATTATATTGCCCACTATATAAGGTTCAAATTGTATATTAACAAATTTTAACTAAAATTCATGCCCTAGACAGCTTTTGTTCTTAGAATGTGGGAGTTAAACCGAGCTTTTTTTATTGATTCAAATTTAACGCTTGCCAGACAGCAAATCTTCCCGTAGAATCCGCGCCCATTGTCATTAAAAGTTTTTAGCACCCGGTATCTACAATTATGAACCGGAGTGTTAGTCCATTTGGAGTGAAATAGCTATGTACGCTGTTTTTCAAAGTGGCGGAAAGCAACATCGTGTTGCTGAAGGTCATACAGTTCGTTTAGAAAAAATTGAAGTTGCTACTGGTGAAACTGTAGAGTTTGATCAAGTATTATTGGTTGCTGATGGTGAGAACGTTCACGTAGGTACTCCTCTAGTTGCTAGTGGTAAAGTTGTTGCTGAAGTGGTTAGCCACGGTCGCGGTGAGAAAGTAACTATTCAAAAGTTCAATCGTCGTAAGCATCACGAAAAGAAAATGGGCCATCGTCAATGGTTCACAGAAGTTAAAATCACTGCGATCAGCGCATAATTTAGGAGTCTAACTCATGGCACATAAAAAAGCTGGCGGTTCTACTCGTAACGGCCGCGATTCAGAAAGTAAACGTCTTGGTGTTAAGCGTTTCGGTGGCGAATCAGTTGTTGCTGGTAACATCATCGTACGTCAACGTGGTACTAAGTTCCACGCTGGTGTAAACGTAGGTATTGGTCGTGACCATACTTTGTTTGCATTAACAGACGGTAAAGTTAAGTTTCAAGTAAAAGGTCCTAATAACCGTAAGTTTATTAGCATCGAAGCTTAATTCTAGACTCTAATCAGTCTTTGAAAGCCCCGCCTTCTGGCGGGGCTTTTGTGTTTATTACTTCATTGTTGAATTTAGTTAACTAAACTTCAATGAAGTATTTCGATGTATAGCATCGATAGTTATTTTTTTGCAGTAAGCGATTTATGGTGATTGTATCTTCTACGCTTCCCTGCACATCTCAGTCTTTTGAGGTTATAATTGGCACATTAAGTGGTGTCAGGAGTATGTATGAAGTTTATAGATGAGGCTAAAATCAAAGTTGAAGCGGGTAACGGTGGCAGTGGCTGCGTTAGCTTCAGACGTGAGAAATATGTGCCAGACGGCGGCCCAGATGGTGGTGACGGCGGTGATGGCGGTAGCGTATTTTTAGTCGCAGACGAAAACATGAACACGCTTATTGATTTTCGATTTGTTCGTTCTTATATCGCTGAGCGCGGTAAGAATGGTCGTGGTCGTGACTGTACAGGTCATGGTGGCGAAGACACGTTATTAAAAGTACCTGTCGGTACGCGTGCTATGGATTTTGAAACTGAAGAATTATTAGGTGATTTAACCACTCATGGTCAAAAGCTATTAGTGGCTAAAGGTGGTTTCCACGGTCTTGGTAATACACGCTTTAAGAGTAGTACTAACCGTGCGCCGAGACAAAAAACCTTAGGGACAGCTGGCGAAGTTCGTATGCTGAAGCTTGAGTTGTTGCTGCTTGCTGATGTAGGCCTATTAGGCTTACCAAATGCAGGTAAATCAACGTTTATTCGCTCTGTTTCTCGTGCAACACCGAAAGTAGCTGATTATCCTTTCACTACATTAGTACCTAACTTAGGTGTGGTCAGCCCACGTCCTGGTCAAAGTTTTGTGATTGCGGATATCCCAGGTTTGATTGAAGGGGCTTCAGACGGCGCAGGTTTAGGTATTCGCTTCTTAAAACATCTAGAGCGTTGTCGTGTATTACTCCATATCATTGATATCGATCCTATTGATGGTAGCGATCCTGTTGAGTCTGCACGTTCAATTGTCGCTGAGTTAGAGAAATACTCACCGAAACTGGCTGCTAAGCCACGTTGGTTAGTGTTCAATAAAATCGACTTACTTCAAGAAGATGAGCTTGCTGAAAAAATGGAGCACATCGTTAAGGAAATGGATTGGAAAGGTGACATTTATACTATGTCAGCATTCAACCGTACTAACACCGAAGATCTAAGTTTGAAATTGTTAGACTTCATTTCAGCGCTTCCTGCTGAAGATGAACTAGCAAATCCTGATGATGAAGTTGAATTCAAGTGGGATAACTATCATCAAGCTAACGTTGAATCTGTTAACGAAGATTACGACGATGACTTTGATGATGATTTTGATGAAGACGATTATGATGTAGAAATTATTTATCAACGTTAATATTGTGAGATAAATTATACTCGATTATCATTGAGTCATTAAAAGGGTAATAAGAGAGACCAGTGTACGCAGAAACTCAAAATGACATCACTCGTCTCGTCGTACGCAGTGCGCAATTACTCTTAGCTTATGGCGCTGAATCTGATCTTGTTGAAGAGATTAGTCAGCGCTTAGGCAAAGCACTTGGTTTAGCCAGTGTAGAGCTTTCTATTTCTTCAAACTCCCTCGTGTTAACCAGCCTAGTTCATGGCCGATGTATTACTACAACAAGACGTATTAGAGAGCACGGCATCAATATGATGGTTGTGTGTGAAGTGCAGCGGATTTGCTTGTTGGCAGAAAAAGGCATTTACAATGATAAGCAAGTCAAAAGGCGATTAGAAAGAATTGAGCCTAAGAGTTATCCTGCGAAGTATGTCATTGGGATGATTGGTCTATCATGTGCCAGTTTTTGTCACTTATTTGGTGGCGATATAGCATCGTGCATTATTACTTTTATTGCTTCAGCTATCGGGATGTCAGTGCGACTGTCCTTAGTCAAAAAACACTTCAACTTATTGATTATTTTTTCAATCACTGCGTTCATAACTACACTCATTGCTCAAATGGGCTATATCGTCGATGTGACTAGCACTCCAAAAACGGCCATGGCGGCGAGTGTCTTAATGCTGGTTCCAGGCTTCCCTTTAATTAATGCAATTTCAGATATGGTTAAAGGCCATATGAATGTCGGTATTTCTCGTTGGGGACACGCCACGCTATTAACCCTAGCAACAGTAATAGGTATAACCCTTGCTATGGCATTAGGTGGAAGCTTATTTCTATGAACCTCATTCTAGAGTTATTGCATGATGCGTTTTTCTCAGCCATTCCAGCACTGGGTTTCGCTATGGTGTTTAATGTCCCAAAGCGATTTTTACCCTACAGCGGACTAGCTGGTGCGATAGGCCATAGTTTTCGCACCTTGCTGATGCATTTTGATATGCCAATTGAATGGGCAACCTTTACTGCTGCAGCCCTTGTCGGCTTGATTACGATTCGATTTGCCAAAAAGCACTTAGCTCCACCTTTGATGTATTCAGTAGCTGCAATTATACCTATGGTGCCTGGTACCTACGCATACAATACGCTTATTTCAATCGTACAGCTGAGCGTACAAGATCAAATTAGTAGTGACTTAACGTCTCTCGTTATCTTCAATGGTTTAAAAACTGTATTTATTCTTGGTGCGTTAGCTGTCGGCTTAGCTATGCCTTCCCTTGTGTATTACCGCACTAGACCCATTATTTAATTTCTTAAGCATCTATAAGGATTTTACATGCGCATCGCTATGATCGCCGCTATGGCAAACAATCGTGTCATTGGTAAAGACAATAAAATGCCTTGGCATTTACCTGAAGACCTAAAACACTTTAAAGCCATGACGTTAGGAAAACCGGTAGTGATGGGGCGAAAGACATTCGAATCAATAGGGAGACCACTCCCAGGGCGTCATAATATTGTGATTACTCGTCAGGATGACTATCAACCAGAAGGTGTCAGTTGTGTTAATTCTTTTGAGGCAGCAAAAGAGTTAGTGAAAGGTTGTGACGAATTAGTTGTGATTGGTGGTGGTCAACTCTATAAAGAAATTCTACCAGTGGCCGATACCCTTTATCTAACCTTCATAGAGTTAACTGTTGATGGTGATACCTTTTTCCCTGAATGGGACGATGGTAGCTGGAAGTTAACAGAGAAGGTTGTTGAGATAAATGAATCACAATTGCAATATAGCTTTAACACTTTGGTGAAATAATGTTAAATTGTGCCCTGTGTTACCCTGAATAGATACTTACCCTTGATGGTAGGTACAAAATAAAAATACCTAAAAAGGAGTGTCAGATGCGTTTAATGCCAGTGGCCTTAGCAGCCCTAATTGCAGCATCTTTTGTGTCAACCCCTGCCGAAGCCAATACTGACCAACTTGTCGCGAACATTTGTGATTATGTAAAATCTAATGACAAAAACCGTTTGCGTAAGAAGTTGAAAGAAAGCCGCGTAAAACTACGCAATATCTACACTGGTGTTTCTTGTGACGGTAGCAGCTTATTAAGAACAGCTTACAACTCTAATTCATTAGAAGTAGGTGAGTATATCGCTAAACGTCTTCCTGCTGGTGATCTAAGTTCACCTGAGGCTGACGGTAAAAGTATTCTTGATTGGGCAAATGCAAATGGTCATAGCGGTAGCGCTATTACTGCTGCTGTTCAAGATCGTATCAACAGTGGTGAATAAGCTTTAAGCTTATTAAACCTCACTGTTACATTATAAAGCAACTGATTGATATTGATGATGCGTTATAACAAGATAAACTAATTGTTAGTTTGAGCATTTTTTAGCACAAATAACAGATAGTCTAAAAACCGCCTTTATGGCGGTTTTTTTATGGGCCAAATATTAGGGATGGTTAATGATAAATTTATACCAGTCGGGATAAATATGTGTTCAGATATTGCGTAGGGAAAATCGCTTAGATCAAGGCAGGAATTGCAGCTAGCTAGTTGCTCTACCTACAAAATTTTTAACGCAGTTATAAGCGATTTTAACCAGTAAGAATGATCATATTCTAATGCTGATTGGTATTAATGCATAGATCAAAAGTTGTGTTGGTATTCATTGTATGATTTGTTGGTTGAGTCTAATAACAAACAAGATGTTTGATGAGATATAGATTTAAAAACAGAACTGCTTGTCAGTCATTAATTTAAGATATTAAAAAAGGCTCCTAAGAGCCTTTTTAGTAAAATGAATGTCTATAGTTGCTTAAACTTTAAATTCGCCTACAGAGCTTTGTAGCTCTTCAGATAACATTGCAACTTGATGACTTGATTGGGCGGTTTGATCTGCGCCTGTTGCCGTTTCTTCAGATATTGCTGCAATATGTTCAAGCATCTCAGAAACTTGCTGGCTAACCAAGTTTTGCTCTTGAGCAGCTTGTGCAATGTGGTTACCAGAGTCGTAAGCTTTATGAACAGACTGGCTAATTGTTTCAAGTGCTAAGTTAGCTTGCTCTGTTTTATCAACACAGCTAGTTGCTTGGCTACGTCCTAGCTCCATCACCGAGACCGCTTGTTGAGCACCTTGCTGCAATACCTCAATCATTTGCTGAATTTCACTGGTTGATTCTTGTGTTCTAGAAGCTAGGCTTCGTACTTCGTCAGCAACTACCGCAAATCCTCGACCTTGTTCACCGGCACGTGCAGCTTCAATTGCAGCATTCAGTGCAAGTAGATTGGTTTGTTCTGCAATCCCTCTAATAACATCCAGGATTGAGCCAATTGATGCGCTGTCTGAGTGAACTTTATTAATAACTTGGCCAGCTTTGGCAACTTCATCCGCTAAAGCGAGAATTGTAAGCTTGTTCTCTTCAGCGAGTGAGCGCATATGCTGAGTTTCTTCATCAGCTTGTTTGATTTGCTCTAATGCTTGGTCGGCACTCATTGAAACCTGTTGCGCACTTGAGCTTAACTGAGTTGTTGCTGTTGCAACTTGATCAACTTGGCTCTTCTGTTCTTGAATACCACTTGTGGTTTGAGTCGTAATGGCCGATGTTTCTTCTGCAGCAGCAGCAAGCTGGTTGGAGCGGTCTAAAATGCCAACAATCAGATTACGTAAACTATCGACTAAGCTATTACAGTTTTTAGCTAACTCAGCAAATTCATCATGTCCTGAATCATCAAGTTTATGGGTTAAATCACCTGAAGCTAATATGTTTAATGCCTGATTTACTTTTGCTAATGAACGAGTTAACGGTTTGACCACCGCGATACTAACCACAATTGAAACAATAATCGCGAGTACAACCACGAACATGGTTTTTAAACTGGCCGAATCGATATTTTCAATAGCATCATCACTAATTTGACCTGTAAAACCTTCAATGTTATTGGCTAAATTAACCATTTTTGCATTAACTTCTAAGCGATCTTTATCGGTAGCTGCTAGCAATTTTGCTGCTTGTTGATCGTGTTTTAGTTGCTGGCCTTTCAAGGCTATAATAGTGTTACTGTCATTAATTAATTTAAAAACAGCTTCACTTTCAGCATTCAAATCACTGAGTGTGTTGTCGCTAATGATCCCACGGCCTTGACGATTAATATGCTCAATCTTTCCGCGTGTATCACTGACCATGTAATCTAGTTCGTTAACGATGACGTTATATTTACTGTCGTCTTTAGCGGCGACTAAATCATAAACGGTAGTAATAATATTGATAAAGCTACTGTCTACAACGCCGGCTGTTGCAGCAATACTTTGCTCTGTTGCATCGTCACTCATTTCTAAATCTATTAGATCTAATAAGATTGATGAAGCTTCATCAGCGCTATCTTCTAAGTCACCACGTAACTGAAGCAACTTCTCATGTTTTATAAGTGCACTTTCATGCTCGTTCAGCATTAAATGGCTGTTCTTTTCAAAACTTGCATAGCTAGACTTTAACTGGGATAGATTTGAAGAGAATTCTTGTCTGTCAGAAATAAGGTTAGATAATTTATTGAGTGTCTTAGTGAATTCAGCTGACTCTATATCAATCTTTTTCTCAACAGCTGGGATTTGAGAAGACTCATCAGCATAATAACCAAATAAAATTTGAATTTGCTGCGCACTTAAATTTTGTGTTAACTCACCTGTTGCAGTAAGGGCTGGTAGGCTGACTTTTTGCAATGTTGAAGTACTATCTTTGATTGTACTATTGGTAAGCAGAGATACGCCCCCCAATACAATCAATAGAAGTGTGACAACAGTAAAACCGCCAATAACTCTGGTGGCAACATTAATTTTCATAGCATACTCCGGCTGTTATTATTTTATCCCGAATTTGTCTCTTGATCGCTCAGGGTAATGTGATCATGTGAGATCTATTAGCTTTATCGGCTAAGGTTTTTATTAGTTTAACAATTTCTTAATTATTTTAGTTTTTGCTGAGTAATTTTTTCATTGGTTTCAGCATGCCAAAGTGTCATGTATTCTCCCCAGCAACAGCCAGTATCTAACGCTAATACTTTCTCTTGGTGAGTCACTCCCATAAGGGCGGCCCAATGACCAAATACTAAAGTGTGGTTTTTCTTTAGTTCTGAATCAAAATCAAACCAAGGCGTAAGACCATTGGACTTTTCTTTAAGCGGTTTTTTACAGGCAAAGTCCAAACTGCCATCTGGCTGTAAATAGCGCATACGAGTGAGTGCATTAATACAATATCGTAAGCGAGGTAAACCCTTCGACTTACTATCCCATAAGTCAGGTGCTTCAGTGTACATTTTCGCGATTAATGCGGATAAATAATCGTCTTTTTTCAGCGCATCACTGACGGCAAGGGCTTCAGTTTGCAGTGTTTTTAGATCCCATTGTGGTGGCACTCCCGCATGGGTCATTACGATATTGTGTGATGATAATGTTTGCACTAAAGGTTGCTGTCTTAGCCAATCGATAAGGTTGGTGATATCTTCAGCCGCTAGCAACTCAGCGAGATTATCTTTAGGGTTCGCTCTTTTGAGCTTACCGTGCAGTGCGAGTAAGTGAAGGTCATGATTGCCTAAAGTGATTTTAACGCTGCCTTCTAAAGATTTTAAGTAACGTAAGGTTTGTAAGGAGCCTTTGCCGCGTGCGACTAAATCTCCTACTGCCCACAGCTCATCTTTAGCCGGGTTGAAATCAACTTTAGCCAGTAGTAATTGCAGTTCGTCAAAACAGCCTTGTATATCTCCAACGAAATAATGTGCCATAGTGTTATTGCAAAATACCTGGAACGGCCAATCTAAAGGTCGGAATCTCGGCTTTGAAATTATCACCTTGTTCAGTCACCATTCCGTAACTTCCTTCCATAAAACCAACGGGCGTTTCCATGACTGTGCCACTTGAGTATTGATAAGCGGTATCAGGGTCAATGGTAGGAGTTTCACCTACAACGCCAGGTCCTTTCACTTCACTCGTATCACCATTTGCATTGGTGATTATCCAATGGCGATCTTTAAGCGTGATAGGGGTTTCACTGAGATTAATAATGGTGATGGTATAACTAAACAAATACTTTTCATCTTCAGTTGATGATTGTTCTTCTAGGTATTTAGTTTCTACTTTGATTTTTACGTTAGCAGCTACAGAGGTCATTAAACTTCCTAAAAAAAGAAAGGGCAACTTATGAAAAGTGCCCTTTAAAAATCTAACTTTTATCGCAAACCAGATTGGCTAGCGCGACGTATTGTTCAACGCTTATTTGCTCTGGTCTTAAAGTTGAGTCAATGTTTAGTTGAGTAAACTCTTCATCAGTGATCATTTGCTTTAAGTTATTTCTTAAAGTCTTACGGCGCATGTTGAATGCTGTCGTACACAAATGACGAAGGACATTTACATCCTTACAAGGGTAAGGTTTTACATCATAAGGCAATAAACGAACTACTGCTGAATCAACTTTTGGCGCGGGCTTGAAGCTTTCTGGTGGAACTTCAAGAACGGGCACGACTTTACAGAAATACTGAGCCATGACGGTTAAGCGGCCATAAGCTTTAGTTCCTGGGCTCGCAGAAAGGCGTAAAACCACTTCTTTTTGTAGCATAAAGTGCATCGTTTCAATTATTTCGGCAAACTCGAAAAGGTGAAACATCAGCGGGGTAGAGATGTTGTAAGGCAAGTTACCAAACACTTTCATCTTCTTACCATCTTGTTGAAGCTTACTAAAATCAAAATTAAGCGCATCACCTTGGTTGATGGTTAATTTATCTTTTAGTATTGGGTGAGTTTGCAGACGTTCAACAAGATCTTTATCAAGCTCAACAACAGTTAAGTTATCAACAGCTTCAGCTACTGGTTCAGTTAATGCACCAAGACCTGGACCGATTTCAACCATAACATGATCATTATCTGGCGAAATAGCGCCCACGATCCTGCTGATGACACTCTCATCAGTTAAGAAGTTTTGTCCGAAACGTTTTCTGGCCGTGTGGCCTAAATGTACTTTATTGCTGCTCATTGGAAATTTATTTACTTACTTTTGAGGCCAATTCAATGGCTTTATTTAATGCACAGGTAAAACTACCGCAATCTGCTTCACCGCTTCCTGCAAGTTCTAATGCAGTGCCGTGATCGACAGAGGTTCTAATATACGGAAGACCTAAGGTGATGTTAACCGATTTCCCAAAACCTAAAGATTTAAGTACTGGGAGTCCTTGGTCGTGATACATAGCAAGAACCACATCTGCTTCTTGTAAGTATTTAGGTTGGAATAGCGTATCAGCAGGCAGTGGCCCGACAATATCAATACCTTGCTCGCGCAGCTCATTAAGAGCAGGGATCATGATATCTATCTCTTCCCGACCTAAGTGTCCATCTTCACCTGCATGGGGGTTTAAGCCACATACATAAATCTTTGGTGAAGTGATGCCAAATTTCTGCACTAATTCGCTATGCAAAATTTGGATAATATGGTGTAAACGTTCGCGAGTAATCGCTTTTGCAACATAAGCTAATGGAATATGAGTGGTCATTAATGCCACTTGCAGCCCTGGAGCTGCAAGCATCATGACCACATCTTGGCAATTAGCTTGAAGAGCAAAAAATTCGGTATGGCCACTGAATGGAATACCCGCTTGGTTAATGATTCCCTTATGAACAGGGCCAGTAACCACAGCGGCAAACTCATTACTCATGTTTTTTTCACCAGCGTAACGCAAGGTATCTACAACATAAGCACTGTTTAATTCATTTAACTTGCCACATTCAACATCAGCAGCAAGGGTAAAAGGCGCTATCGTCAATGTGCCGGCCTCTTGAGGTTTAGCATCAAGAGTAGGCTGGTAAGGACGTAAGCTCAGTGGTAAGCCAAGCATTTTAGCTCGGCTGGTTAATAATTGTGGATCTGCACAAACAACTAACTCAGCAGGCCAAGCCTGCTGAGCAAGTTTAATAACAATATCTGGGCCGATACTCGCCGGTTCACCCGGCGTAATCGCAATTCTTTGTGTCATTAAGTTAGATTAACCTCGCGTACTCTCTGGCTCAAAAACTTCAATGTAAGCATCTGTACGCATTTCATCTAACCAGTTTTGTAGTTCTTCGTTAAACTTACGACGATAGATTAACTGGTGAGCACGGTTACTATTAAACTGCTCCGTTGCGTCAGTGGTACGTTTTTCTTCTAGCTGGGCAATGTGCCATCCATGTGTGGTACGGAATGGTTCACTGATTTCATAAATCTCTAGACTGTTCAGTGTTTGGGCAAATTCAGGCACATAAACAGAAGGTTCAGCCCAACCCAATTCACCACCTTTTGCCCCTGAACCTGGATCTTCAGAATATTGGCGGGCAAGGTCTGCAAAGTCAGCTTCACCAGAACGTATTTGCGATAAAAAGCTTTCTAACATCGCTTTAGCGCGATCTTCTGAAAGGATTGGAGAAGGCTTCAACAATATGTGACGTGAGCGTACTTCTTTAATTTCTTGGGTCTGTAATCCGCGAGCATCCATGATTTTGATGATATGAAAACCTGAACCACTTTTAATCGGGCCAATCACATCGCCATTTTTGGCATCTGTTACGACTTCAGCAAATAGCGTCGGCATTTCGTTAATGCTCATATAATCCCAAATGCCACCTTCTAGTGCTTTCGGGCCTGAAGATGATGCAATGGCTGTGCTGCGGAAGTCTTCGCCGTCATTTAAACGTTCTAGTACGATGTTGGCACGTTTGCTTGAAGCTTCAAGTTGCTCACTTGTTGGGTTGCTTGGCACTTCAATCAAAATATGACCGATTTGGAACTCGACATCTTTAAGGCCTTGCTCTTGGATCATTTTAACTAAGTTATTGATCTCTTGCGGTGAAACTTGGATACGACGCTGAACTTGGATTCGTTGAATTTCACCAATAGTGATTTCTTCACGCAATTGCTCACGGTACTGGCCAAAGCTCATCCCTTCACTTTCAATTTGCTGCTGCATTTGACTAACAGTGAGGTTTTGTTCTTTTGCAATGTTTTCGATGGTTTGATCAAGCTGTAAATCACCAATTGATAAACCAATTCTCTCGGCCATTTGTAACTGTAAATGAGTCAGTATTAAACGCTCAATAACCTGAGTACGTAAGGCATTATCAGAAGGTAAGCCTTGACCTGCCTTTTCAGCATTGGCTTTTACTGAAGTGACCATATGGCTGATTTCGCTTTCTAGTATGATGCCTTCATTTATTTGTACGGCGACGCTATCTAATGGTACGGGAGCGGCTATCGATACTTGGCTAACAGCCAGAGTAAATAAAGCTAAAATCATTTTCTTACAGTGTTTCATCCACAGAATCCTTGGCACTTAAATTTTTTAATTATTATTGGCACGTTCGCCAAAATAGTGTTGTTAACGTTTAATAGGACTATTTGTTTTCCACTAGGTTCAGCAATCTATCACAAATGATGCATAAATGATGGCTAATTGCTTAAGTAAAGTGGTTTACGATAGTTAAATAACCCTTCATCTAACATATCTTCAACACCGAGAGGGCCAGAACCACCTAAACCTTTAATAATAAAGTTGAGGTATACGCCGCTCTCAAATTGTTCTCTAGCATCAAGGCTTGGGTTTAGATCATCATCATAATTGGTTTTAATACGGTAATGGTAACTCAAGCGCATTGCCCAGCAGCATGACTCATACTGAACGCCAGTGTAGGTTTCGATACTGCGAGATTCATTAATATCGTAATAAAAATTACCTACAAAATACAAATCATCATTGATTGGCCAAGAGGTTCTCATACCAACTTGAGAGATATCAACGCGGTCATTAGTATTAGTATTCAATAAGTCAGGTACATAGCGGTAGCTGAATTGAAGTAATTTATCATTACTCGGTCTAAAATCTAAGGTTACTTCACTCTTTTTCGTGTCACCGTTTTCAGTATCAAATTGAACTGCACCACTGATAAACCAATCTTCATAAAGATTGGCATCTATTTCTGCGGCTAATACAGAAGTCGACGGGGCTGCTTCTATATTCTCATCCGTGAAGTTAATCTTGCTGTTTTCGAAAAAGATGATTTGGCCAATACTGAATTTAAATTTTTCAATATTTGCATCGTCAAACAACCGAGTTGTCACACCTAGAGTCATTTGGTTTGCATCAGCAACTCTATCTAAACCTGAGTAGCGTCTATCCCTAAATAGACCGAAATAATCTTCTTGCAGTTGGGCAGAATCATAAATTCCGATGTTATCTTGGTCTTCATAACCAACATATAGGTATTGAAATTGAGGCTCCAATGTTTGTTTAAAGTCAGCATCGAATAAATGAGTTTGACGCTCGAAGTTGACTTGACCGTGAAGCCGAACTTGCGGGATTGTACGGTTAACAGAGTCTTCTAGTTCACTGCTTTCATCGATATTATTTTGCCAGTATTGGGTTTGCAGTAGTTTAACTTCACTGGTTAGTGAGCCTGCAGGCCCTTGAATTGGTAGTGTAATACTCGGTTCCATGTGTAATCGAGTCGCTGTCGAGTATTCATTTTCTTTGTGTTGGAAGTTAGTTAACTCAGAATTGAATTTAAAGTCTAACCCTTCCCAAAAGTTATTCGTTTGATAATTAAAGTTAAGTTGCGGCATAACCTGATAAGGGACTTCATCTTCACCGAGCACTTTAATATCTTGGACTTTCATACCGAAATCCCAATCTTTTTCAAAGTAATTGATTTCACCAACACGTGACAGCTGATTATCGGTCGAGCGATTGACGTCAGAACTTAAATCATTGAAATAGTTATTGTCTGAAACATCAGTAAAGTTTGCCTGTACCCGCCAGTTTTCATTGATGGATCCTTGATGACGCCAATGGTAGAGGTATCGGTCAGGACTATTGTCGAGTTTGTCATCATTGGCTAAATATTCGAGGTTGAATTGACCATCTTGGTCTTCACCAGCCAAGTAACGGAATTCAGTTTTGGAGTAAAATCCACGGGACGACATATAAGTTGGGGTAAAGGTTAAATCGTATTCAGGAGCAATATTCCAATAATAAGGTACACTGACTTCCACACCATTAGTGGTACTGGTACTGAAACCTGGGAATAAAAAGCCTGATTTACGTTTATCTGAAACAGGGATAGTCATGTAAGGCACATACATAACTGGTACACCTGCAATTCGAATTTTAGCTTCCCAAATTTCTCCCCACTCTTCAGTGCTATCAATTTTGATCTCTTTTGCTTCTAACAGCCAAGAATTATCTCCGACAGGACAAGTGGTAAAATTGGTATTCTTTAATTCAAGGTTATTTTGCTCTGTTACTTTTAGTTGCTCGGCATCACCATGAATCTGCTGGCCGTGTAACCAATACTGCGCACCTTTTAACGTTGCGCTATTAGAAAGCATCTGAGCATTGAGAGAGTCTGCCGTAACGGTAAACATTTCATCGGAAAAAATTAAGTTGCCATTGGCGTCTAGCTGTTCATTTTTTTGGTCCAAAATAGCTTCATCTGCACTAATGTGACGAGCGCCTTGGCTGAAACTAACGTTACCAGAAAAATGGGCTTTATCTCCCATAGCAGCTTCGGAGCGATCTGAAATGATCACAATATCTTCTGCTGATAAATTAGGGACTTGTTGACGTTCGTCAATAGAGCTAGAAACCGGAGGGTTAATTACACAATGAAGCTCAACCGCTTCTGTGTCAGAGGGTTCTTGTGCCAAGACTAGGTTAGGTAACAGGCTTAATGCCAGAAAGTAGCGGATCTGCATTTTAATTAATGATTTGAATTCTTAGTCTAGACAAAATGAATCGAAAAAAAGCCGCAGCTAACAATTTATCTTTAGCTGTTTCCAAGTGTAATGTGGCTATAATAAAGCAATTTTCCAATAAGAGCCATTGAGATGAGTTTATCTGATACAAGATTTATTTTATTAACGAACTGGTTAAGTCAATATTTCAAGACAGAAGTGTCTGTAGAACTTATATGCGGAGATGCCAGTTTTCGTCGTTACTTTCGAGTTCAACATTTAGCAAACTCTTATATCGTCTCTGATTCACCTATTGAGCTGGTTCCTATTTTACCTTTCATTCAAATGGCCGATGCTTATAAAAAAGCGGGTCTGTTAGTCCCTGAAATAATTGCTCAAGATGATAAAAATGGTTTTGTTTTACAGTCAGATTTAGGTGATGAGCAGCTTTTAAATCAATTAAATGAGGAAACCGCGACCCAGCTTTATCAAAAAGCGTTGGCATTGTTACCTCAAGTTGCCGCTGTAACTGAGACAGAAAATGGCCCACTTCCTACCTATGACCAAGCATTTGTGAAGCGAGAATTGGATATTTTCGTTGAGTGGTTGTTGATTAAGCATTTAGGTATAACGTTATCTGAACAAGATAAATCGATAATTGAAAATGCATTTGCTGAATTGACAGTGTCTGCGCTTGAGCAGCCTGCATTCGGCATG
Organism: Shewanella olleyana; assembly: GCF_023283825.1. Classification (GTDB taxonomy): domain Bacteria; phylum Pseudomonadota; class Gammaproteobacteria; order Enterobacterales; family Shewanellaceae; genus Shewanella; species Shewanella olleyana. The sequence goes on from NZ_JAKILD010000012.1 coordinate 19,297, forward strand.
CATCGAGATTTCCATAGCCGAAATATTTTAGTGGTTGATAAAGCATTAGCTTTAATCGATTTTCAAGATGCTGTTATCGGCCCTGTGACTTATGATGCCGTTTCATTGCTGAGAGACTGTTATATAAAATGGCCTGTAGAGGTTATTGATACGCTAAAGCATGAGCACTTTACATTATGCCAAAATAATCAATTAATTAGTGAAAGTGTTACCTTTGAGCAATATCAGTCTTGGTTTGACTTGATGGGTTTGCAGCGACATATAAAAGCGGCAGGGATATTTGCCAGATTAAATCATCGTGATGCTAAATCAGGTTACTTAAAAGATATTCCACTCACATTGTCTTATATCGTTGAAATAGCTGCCTTGTATCCCAAGCTAATGCCATTTAGTCAATGGGTTGAGCAACATGTTTTAACTAGAATGAGTGATAAAGGATAAACGATGAAAGCAATGATTTTGGCTGCCGGTCGTGGTGAACGCTTAAGACCCCTAACGGATTCGTTACCTAAACCTTTGGTTAAAGCTGCAGGGAAAGCATTAATTGTCTACCACTTAGAAAAACTGGCCGCGGCAGGTTTTAAAGACATTGTCATTAACCATGCTTGGTTAGGGCATAAATTACCAGAGTTATTAGGTGATGGCAGTAACTGGGGGTTAAGTATTCGATATAGCGCTGAAGATACCGCACTAGAAACCGCTGGCGGAATAAAACACGCTTTGCCTTTGCTTGGTACAGAACCTTTTCTGGTGATCAATGGCGATATTTATATCGATGAATTACCTGATTTAGAGCATGCTAAAACGATTATGCAAAATAATTTAGCATTAGATGCTTTTTTATGGCTAGTTGATAATCCACAGCACAACCCACACGGAGATTTTGCTATTATTGATAATCAATTAGCTGAATCTACTGAAAATAAGCTGACGTATTCCGGTATGGGAATTTATCATCCGAAAATGTTTGCAGATATCGCACCGGGTAAAAGAGCCTTAGGGCCGATATTAAGACAGAAAATGTCGCAACATAAAGTAGCCGGAAGTCATAGCTCGTCGTATTGGTGTGACGTAGGCACTGTCGAGCGGTTAGAGCAACTGACACGGTATATTGAAAGCCATTAGCGGTTTATAGATGAGCCATTAGCGGTTTATATATGTGCCATTAGTTGGTTATTAAAAGCCTTTAGCGGTTTATGAATGAGCCATTAGCTGGTTAGTTTAAGTTTTTAGCGACTTATAAAAAGCCTTTAGCAAGTTGTTGAAAAGCATTAATTCATTTAACCGGCACACTTTACATATGCCGGTGTTATTTAGCGGGAAGTTTGATGCGTATTTGGGGTAAGTTTTTTGGGGTTATCATTGGTTTTATGTTTGGCAGATTTTTTGGTGCCCTCATTGGACTATGGTTAGGCCATTTATTTGATAAGCGAGCTGGCTTCGCCGACATGCTGCGTAAAGGTCAAGCAAGGCAAGCGCAGTTTTTCAATACCACATTTACTGTAATGGGACATGTGGCCAAAGCATCTGGTCATGTAACCGATGTGGATATTCGCATAGCGTCGATGTTGATGGATCAAATGAAGTTAACTGGCGATGCCAGACGAGATGCACAAGCTGCATTCAGAAAAGGCCGTGATGCTGACTTCGACTTGGTGCAGACGCTCCGTGAATTTAGGACAATGACTCAAGGCCGTAATGAAATTCTGCAGATGTTTTTAGAAATTCAAATCCAAACAGCCTTATCTGATGGCGAGTTACACAGCAAAGAAAAGCAAATTTTATCTACCGTTGCCAAAGAGTTAGGGTTGGGACAAGCTCATTTAGATGCGTTATTAAATCGCTGGCAAGCTGAGTTTCACCATCATCAGTCGGGGCAAGGCAACACAATGCAACTTGACGACGCCTATTCCTTGTTAGGCAAGCAAGAGTCTTCAAGTGATCAAGAGATTAAACGGGCTTATCGGAAATTGATGAATGAACATCACCCAGATAAATTAGTTGCCAAGGGACTTCCTGAAGAAATGATGGAGCTAGCCAAAGCAAAAGCTCAAGATATTCAATCTGCTTATGAAACAGTAAAAACGTCCAGAGGGATGCGCTAAAAGAACTTATAACTAAAAAGAATCGTTCGGATTGAAATGTTCGAGCGATTTCGATAAAGCTTGATTGTTGTATATGGAGTTACACATGAGAAAAACTGTTATTGCTAGTTTTGTTGCTACTGTCTGTTCTGCCGCGATGACTTTTCCTGTTAAAGCTGAAATTTATGTATCGCCTTTCGGTGGTTATAGTTTCGGTAGTAGTGAATTTGATATTTCAGATCCTAATACTAATGAGAGTGGTAAGTTAAAAATTACTGAGGCTGAACATTATGGCGTGATGATTGGTACCACCACCAAAGATCCTGGCAACATTTACTTTTTATACAGCACTCAAGCGACGGATATCAGAAATGGCGCCTTTACTGATGAAGTCTTCAATGAACTAGACGTTGATTATTTCCATTTAGGCGGCAGTTTATATTTCCCTAAAGGCAAGTTTAAGCCTTATGTGACTGTCAGTGCGGGCGCGACGCATATGCGCCCTAGTGGTAACTACTCTTCAGAAACACGTTTCTCAATGGGGTTTGGTGGTGGCGCTGCATTTGAGATTACCCCTCAAGTTGCCTTGTTTGCTGATGTAAGGGGTTATGCGACATTCGTTAATTCTGATAACACATTTTTTTGTGGCCCCGATGAATGTATATGGAATATATCGGCAGATGTGATGTGGCAAGGACAAGCCAATGTCGGTTTAGAGTTTAAATTTTAAATAGGTCTTTGCGCATGAAAATAGTGGTACTTGATGGCTATACATTAAACCCTGGCGATCTTAGCTGGTCAGAATTGTCAGCCTTAGGTGATGTAGACGTTTTTGAGCACAGTACAGTTGATCAAATCGTTCCTCGTTGCCATCAAGCCGATATAGTATTGACTAATAAAGCGGTTATCTCTGATGCTGTTCTTCAGCAATGTAGCAAGCTTAAATACATTGGTGTGACAGCAACAGGCACCAATGTTGTCGATGTGAAAGCCGCGAGTGCACGTAATGTTGTCGTCACTAATGTCCCAGCGTACGGCCCTGATGCGGTAGCCCAGATGGTTTTTGCATTAATTTTGCAGCACAGTCAGCAAGTGTCTTTGCATGACAATGCCGTTAAACAAGGTCAATGGACACAGTCTCGGGATTTTTGTTTCACTTTATCGCCGTTAATGTCGCTTAAAGGAAAAACAATCGGGATTGTAGGCTTTGGTGACATTGGCCAACAAGTGGCTAAATTAGCGCTAGCATTTAATATGAAGGTCATCATTACGAGTAGTCGTGAGAAAACAGGTTTAGCCGATAACATCAGTTGGCAGCCTTTAGATAGCTTACTTACTCAAGCCGATATTATTTCACTGCATTGCCCGCTTAATGAGGCGACAGATAAGATGATTAATACGGATAGTTTATCGCTATTAAAAAAAGGTGCTTTGTTGGTGAATACTGCACGGGGAGGATTAATTGATGAAGGAGCATTGGCTCAAGCATTATCTCAGCAACAATTATTCGCTGCTGTTGATGTGCTCTCTACAGAACCACCAGACAAAGATAATCCTTTGCTTTCAGCCGATAATATTATCATTACTCCACATATTGCTTGGGCAACGATAGAAGCTAGACAGAACCTATTGAATATTGCCCTGAATAATGTGCAGCAGTTTTTGAAGGGAACACCTATTAATACTGTTAACTAGCATGTCTCATAAATTCAGTTAACTTGCAGTCTCAAATAAAAAGCCTAACACTCATATGTTAGGCTTTTCGTATCGCAACTAAGTCATTCTATTTTAAATAACGAGTTAAAAAATGACTTTAACTTCTGCAGCAGAACGTTTGGCTTTCGCGATTGAAGATTCAATATCTTTATCTCTAGCAAGCGCGACACCAAGTCTTCTTCGGCCATCAATATCGGGTTTACCAAACAACTTAACTTGAGTGTCGGCCTCTTTTAAGGCATTAGCCACGCCTTGGTAGCGAATGTTTGATGATTGACCTTCAGCAAGAATGACCGCAGATGCACTTGCGCCATGCTGCTTAATATCTGTAATAGGTAGTCCCAAGATTGCTCGAACATGCAATGCAAATTCAGAGGTATCTTGGCTAATTAACGTCACTAACCCGGTATCATGTGGGCGTGGTGAAACTTCAGAGAAATAGACTTCATCGCCTTTAATGAATAGCTCTACGCCAAATAAACCAAATCCACCTAAGGCTTTAACAACCAATTGACCAATCTCTTGAGATTTAGCTAACGCAATTGCTGACATAGCTTGTGGCTGCCAAGATTCACGATAGTCGCCATCTTCTTGTCTATGACCGATTGGAGCACAATAATGAATGCCATTAATCGCACTAATTGTTAGCAGAGTGATTTCATAATCAAAATCAATAAAACCTTCTACAATAACGCGTCCACCGCCAGCTCTTCCTCCTTCTTGGGCATATTGCCAAGCTTGCTCTATTTGCTGTTCAGTTTTAATAACGCTTTGACCTTTGCCTGATGAACTCATGACAGGTTTAACAACGCAAGGAAGGCCTATTTGTACAATTGCTGCTTTAAACTCAGCGAGCGTATCACAAAAGAAATAAGGTGAAGTTGGGATTGATAAGGTCTCAGCAGCAAGACGTCTAATACCTTCTCTGTCCATGGTCAACTGAGTTGCTTTGGCTGTTGGGATAATGTTAATCCCACAGGCTTCCATTTCAACTAAGGTTTGAGTCGCAATCGCTTCAATCTCTGGGATAACTAAGTGTGGCTTCTCTAGTTCAACCACATTTTTTAAAGCAACTTCATCAAGCATGTTGACCACATGAAAACGATGAGCAACTTGCATTGCAGGCGCATTAGGGTAGCGATCTACACCAATGACTTCGATTCCAAATCGTTGAAGTTCAATGGCAACTTCTTTGCCAAGTTCACCACAACCTAACAGCATCGCTTTAATTGAGCCATCAGTGCCAGCTGTACCAAAATCAAATGGGGTCTTCGCGTTCATTGTTTTACCTTCTAGGAAGCTTCGTAGGGTTATTGCATCAGGATTTTATCTTGTATTCGAAATTGATTGATTAGCAAAGGCTATAAATGTGTAAAAGATCACGAGAAAAGAGTTATTTTTTTAGCGAATAAACAGTCTTTTACAGATATTTATTGATATTCTTGTGTTACCTTTAGGTTGTGCTTGTGTTGCGTTTTATGTTGGGTGAATTACCGATTTATCAAATTTAGATTTTAGGTTAAACAGTTTACGGTTTAGCACTAATGAAAACTCGGTATTTTTCTTGTTGGTGGGTTGATAGGAGAGCTATATGTTTTTGGATTATTTTGCGTTAGGGCTACTTTTTTTTGTCGCTCTAGTCATTTTTTATGGTGTGATTGCAATTCATGATATTCCCTATGAAATTGCCAAGAAGCGTAACCACCCGCAACAAGATGCGTTGCATATCGCGGGTTGGGTGAGCTTATTTACCTTGCATGCGATTTGGCCATTTTTATGGATTTGGGCAACCTTATATCGTGAAGATAGAGGTTGGGGCTTTAGTAATGGTAAGAAACGTGAATTTATCCTCGAAGGAGAAGTGCGTGAACTGATGGAGAAAGTTGAGAACCTAAACCAACGACTTGCATCTATAGAGACGCCAGAGTCCTCAACAGCCGCACCTGAAGCAAAAGGTAATGCTGAACCAAGTCAGAAACCACAACAACCAGAACAAGAGGCGTAATTATGGATCTGCTACTGATTTTAACCTACACCGCTTTTTGTGTTGCGATATTCAAAATATTCAAAATACCATTAAACAAATGGACTGTGCCAACAGCGGTATTAGGTGGCATTGTGCTTATTGGCACCTTGTTAATTTTGATGAATTACAATCATCCATATAGTCGATTTGCTAGAGAGTATTTTGTTTCTATTCCTATCAACCCCGCAGTTCGTGGCTTGGTCGTTGAAGTGAATGTAAAACCGAATGTGCCTGTTAAGAAAGGCGACTTACTATTTAAAATCGATCCAACTCCATTTATTGCAGCGGTAAAACAAAAACAAGCTGCATTAGAAGATGCAAAACAAGCTGTGCCGCAGCTTAAAGCATCATGGGACAGCGCAATTGCGCGTGTTACACAAGCTGAAGCTAATCGTGATAGAGCTAAATCTGCCTATGAGAGATACGATGAAGGTAAGCGTAAAGGCGGTAAAAACTCGCCATTCTCAGAACTTGAATTAGACAATAAAAGACAAACATACTTATCGGCTGAGGCACAGTTTAAAGCGGCTGAAGCTGAGGAAATTCGATATAGATTGGCGTATGAATCAAACATTGATGGTGTGAATACCGATGTCGCAGTCGTTCAGGCTGAGCTTGATGAAGCGCAGTTTAACTTAGATCGTACCGAAGTAAGAGCGCCTGTTGATGGTATTGTAACGCAAATGGCATTACGTCCTGGTGTCATGGCTGTACCTATTCCATTGCGCCCAGCAATGACATTTATTCCAGATGAAGACAGGTATTTTGCTGGTGCATTCTGGCAAAATTCACTTTTACGTCTTAAAGAAGGGGATGATGCAGAGATTATTTTAGATGCTATGCCTGGGGTCGTTCTTAAAGGGCGAGTTGCGAAAGTATTACCTGCAATGGCTGAAGGTGAGCTGCAATTCGGTGGTGCGCTACGTTCATCAAATCAACTTTTTCAACGTGGTCGCGCGCTGGTCTTAATTGAACTTAATGATGATAATGAACTCCTTGCTACATTACCCGCTGGTGTTGCTGGACAATCAGCGATATACACAGAACATTTCAGTCATGTGTCAATTATTCGTAAAGTGTTACTGCGAATGCAAGGTTGGTTGAATTACTTATTTGCTGAAGGACACTAAAATAATTGCCCGCTAAGTATCGATTGATAGAGTAATTATTTTTACTAAAAAGTCCGCATATAGCGGACTTTTTTTATTGAAATAGCTTCAGCTATAAGAAAATTACTTTGTCTCGGGTAAGGGAGGGAACTGTGCCAATATGTTGCTAATGGTCTTACTGGTTTCAGCCACCTTTTCATCGCCGCCGGATTCAAAATCAAATTCGTCGGTGCCACGCCAGATTAAGCGATTTTCTTTGGCATCAATAATATCAACTTGAATTACTTGAATTTTTGCACTGTCACTACCGATTGGGATCCCCATACTGGTACCGACGCCAACTCCACCGTGACTACCGCTGGTTCCTGTGCCTAATCCAATTGAAAGGCCTGAACTTTTTGGCTTGTCTTTAGTTAAAAATGCATAGCTAACAGCAAAATCACTTTGATCTGTTTTTTCAACAAACCCTTTCTCGGTTAGAGAGGTTCTGATATTAGCTCGAATTCGCTCAGCACTCAGCTGATCGCCTTGATCTGGTGTTTCAATAAAGTAAAAAGTTTGAAGCTGGCTAAAATCGTACTTGGTGTCATAGTCAGAATTACTGTTGGTACTTTTACAAGCGGTGAAACACAGTATCACCGAAAGCAGGATTAGGTTTCGCAATAACATAGCACTCTCCATTTGTGGCAGGCTTCAATTTTAGTATGGCATAGGGTTAAACATTGATGGCTGTCAGCAGGGTAATATACACGCAAATTTATTCACAAATTTAGTGGTACAGCGGTTAAGCCTTTTTATGAGCTTAATGTAATTTGGCTGTTTAAACCAATCTTAGTTGATCTTACGTGCTGATTTATTTGATAAATAAGCATGTATGAATATGCCTTTTGGCCAGTTTAGTGCTAAGTTAGAGTAATAAATGACCACAAGTTAGTGAGGATATGGAACAACTTAGTTTTCTATCAGTACCTAGTCCGTGTATAGGCGTGTGTCAAACTGATGCGCGTGGTTATTGTGCGGGTTGCTTACGTAACAGAGATGAACGCTTCAATTGGCTGCATTTCAGTGATGCGCAAAAACATAATATTATTCGCCTGTGTTTACAGCGTAAACGCCGTAGGCAATATGCAAAGTATAAAGCGCAACAGATAGCGATTAAAGAACAGCAGGCTGAAGTTAACACTCAACTCGATTTCGAAGAAGAGAAAGAAGACAAACTAGATTTTGGTGATTTTTCTTTAGATTAATTTGTTGGCAAATTAAACATCCATCTTTGGCTTCACAAATAAATGGTCTCTTGGCCAAATTAATGTGAACGAAGTATTATCTTCATCACTAACTAAGTTAACTCGGCCTTTATGGCGATGCATGATCCGTTTAATAATCGCTAAGCCTAAACCATGCCCTTTATTACCTATATGTTGAGATTTACTGCGATAAAAAGGCTCAAACAGTTTTTCTTGGTCCTCTTCTGGAATTGCTTCACCATCATTTACAACAGATAAGAACACTAACCTTTCATCGTAACTCAAATACAGTTCAATACTGGTTTGAGTGTAACGTTGGGCATTGGTGATGAGGTTCTGAATAGCACGTTCAACTAGAGGTGGCTCAGCCATAATCAGCATATTGTCCATAGAATAATGGAAGTTGATAGGCTTATCACTAAGTGGTGTTAAGCGCGCTGTTAACTCCTCTGTCATGCTAATTAGCTCGCACTTTTCAAAAGTAGGTTCTTGTTGCACTTCAAGGCTTGCATAGGTTAGTAGTTCTTGTAGCAAGGTTTCCATTTCCTTGATATCAAGTTGCATTTCTTCTAGAAACTCTTGCGTTCGCTGCTCATCATTTTTGGGCTGACAATATTGTGGAAGCAGGGCAAGAGCAAATTTGAGCCTCGCGAGCGGAGTTCTTATTTCATGAGAAACCGCATTAGATAAATGTTTTTGGTTTTCGATAAGGTCACTAATATGTTGCGCCATATCGTTGAAGGTATTAGCTAGTGGCGCGACTTGAGAACTGGCATTTAGCTCAATTCGGGTATTCCATTTTGCTTCACCAAAATTTTGAGTGGCCTTTTTTAAGGTCTTTAAATCTTTAGACAGTGGCCAAACCCAAATTAATGCAACAAAAGCTAATGATAAATAGAAGAAAATAGTAAATAAACTACGTAATTGACCACGTGGGTCAACATCAATTGGCCCGGCCATAAGCACTTGGTCACCGACAGCAATGAACTGTAATTCATGACTTTTATCTGCAGTAGTTGTAGTAACAAGTTGATTGTTCGACAAGACCACATCGCCACTTAAGGCTATTTCATTTTGTTCAAATAATTGCAGTGGATAAAGGAATTGTTTACTGATGTTATCAAGTAAGGCTTGGCGATCGGGTTTAGGTTGCTGAGCAAGAAGTAATGCAAAGGCAATTAAAGGTGAGTCAAGGTGGTCGTTATCTTCGACTTGTTTTTGCCATAGGCTATCTAGTGTCCAGCCTATACCTAAAAAGCTTAAGCTTAGTAATAGGTATAGGCTGATGAAGAGTCTTTTCAAAGTCTTCTATAACCTGATTAATTATTCCACGCTTCCGGCGCGAATAAATAACCTTGTCCCCAAACAGTTTTAATCCTGAATGGTGTTTCGATGCTATCACCTAACTTCTTACGTAAGCGCGAGATACGAACATCAATTTTTCTATCTTTACCGTCAAAATCGATATTAAGAAGGTATTGATAAATATACTGACGACTTAGTACCTGACCTGCTTGTGAGGCTAATAACCACAATAATTCAAACTCGTGGCTAGTAAGGTCTACTTCTGTATTGCCTAAACGGATTGCTTGGGTGTGAGGATCAATACTGAGTTTCCCAAAGCTTAAACAGTGAGACTCAGGTTTTGAAGGTTGAGCCTGACGGCGCAGTAAATTATTGATTCGAGCAACTAATAGGCTTGGTTCTACAGGCTTAACCACATAATCATCAGCACCTAACTCTAAGCCTTTGATTTGGTCTTCGGGAGAACCTAGCGCACTCATTAATAAAATCGGACCTGCAAAGTAATCAGGTAGTTTTTCACACAGGCTTAATCCATCAAGTCCAGGTAGCATGATATCAAGTAAAATGATGTCAGGCTTGTAACTAATTAATCGTGTTAAAACGGTATCACCACGTCGTTCAACTTCGACGTGCATATCGTGTGACTTAAGGTAATCCACAATTAAGTTGGCAAGACGAATATCATCTTCGACCAACAAAACTCTATGAGTTGATGGGGGGGTTGCCATTAAAATAAACTCCAAGGGTTACGGTAACGTCTACGTACTTTTGTTTCTGACGTAGTTGTGACTTTAAGTAATACGTCCGCCAGTTCTTTATTATTATTCTTATTTATTAAAACAAAATGAATGTTTTTGTTTGTTTTTACAGAAATTTGCAATGAGCGTTCATTGATTGAATCACTACACCACCGCGATAAAGATGGGTAATTTGAGATAATACACACCAATTGATCAGTATCGACATTCCAATTTAGTTTAATGTCAATTTCACAAATACTGTCACCAGCATCAATTAGACATAAACGAGGGGTAGCCGAAAACTGTGCTTGCCCGGTAAGCGTATCAGCTTTGGCATAGAAAGCACTAAAAATCAGTATTAAGATACCTAAAAGGTGATAGACCTTAGGTTCTTTATAGGACAAGGTTAAAACCTGTATGCAGCTCCAACAAAATATGAGCTTGTGTAATCTTCATTAATAATTGGACTGTCGATAATTTCATTGGCTAATTGGGTATAACGCGCTGCTAAAAGTAAGTCCCAGCTGGGTGAAATATGGTAACGCGTTGTCAATTCTATTGAATTACTCCAATCTGAGTTGGGTTGGTATTTTTCACTCCAGTATGCATTTTCACTGGCTCGAACACCAAAGTAATAGTCAATAACTTCTGAGCTTTTCCAGGCTGTTTTTAACGCTAAATCAAAACGCCAGTCAGAAATGGCAAGTGAATATGTCCAGTTGATATCTATTTCTTGACCATTATGTACATTTAACAAGTCATGAGCGGCGGCAATTTTTAAAACGCCTAATTTGCCATACCAGAAAAGTTCAACCCCACCATATACGGTGAAGTTTCTACTTTCAAGTTCATTTAAAACAGCAGGTTGACTTACTTCTTCAATTCCAAAATCATCCGATGGTCGTAAGTCTTTCGCATTGTTAATACTTGCTGATTGAGGTAAAAAAATATTGGAAGGATCCCAACGATAGAAAAATGCACGTTCGTCGCTGTAACTGGTCGCGAGATTAATAGTAAAGCTTTCTTGTTCCGTTAATGTATAACCAAAGTTGAAGTTATCAAAAAACCAGTTTTCGCCGTAGTAAGCTATTGAAGGTATTACATAAAGAGGTATGTCGTCATAGCTTGTTAATGGGTTAGTCTTATTGCCATAACCAAATGCAACACTGATATCCCACTCACCGACAACGATACAATCTCCATCTCTTTGACAAGGTTCATCAGCCATTGCTGGTGCAACGGACAGAAAAAACAGTGTGAAAATGATAAGAAATTTATACATCAACAACAAACAACCTTCGTAATATCAAAATAAAAACACCTAATAAAAGCGACTTTATCACTAAAATGAAGTCGGAAAAATTGCTTTAATTAAAATGATACAAACTGATACTTGTAGTTCTTGGTTGTTAATGATGTTGTTGGTTGCGTTGATTTTGGTCAAGCCTTTGTTTTTGTATGTTATAAGTTGTCTTTTGTTAACTCTGTTTTAGCTAGAGAAAATTGGCGTTGATATCCCATTTCGATCAATTGAGCATTGACGCAATCAGATACAAATTGTTGCGCTTCACCGGATTCAATTTGTTCTTCTGCAGCGGCTTTAGTACAAATATCCGTAAGAGAAATTAGCGTTTCTTTAGGCGCTTTAACGTCATTTGCTAAAGCTGAAGTACTCAATATAACAGTCGTTGCCAGTAGGGCTGATAATGATAAATTTTGCATGGGTTGTCCTTTATGAGAACTTATTATTAATATCTTGTGAATTTATCGAGTTTTTTTGCAATAGACTTTTGCAAATCATTTTGCAATAGACTTTTGCATATATTCTTTGTAAATCGATTTGTTTGTAATAACAGCTTTGTTTGTAAATTGAACAGATAGTTAGTCAAATAGATGCACGATTAGTTCATTTTTTGTTTTATAAATTCAATTGCTGCATCGTTTAAACAACGCTTTGAAACGTAATGTTTAAGCTTTTCTGTCGTTAATAAAAAACCTTGTTCTGTTTCTTGCGCTTGATAAATATCAGTCCATTTGAGCAAATGATCAATATATGCAGACTTGGAGTGAATGCCTTGGTCATTGATGGTTAATGTGACAGGGTTATTCGCAGACTTACTGATGAGTTGCCTCATCAACCACCAAGCTCGATTAAAGCGTACTTGAAGTGCTTCAACGGCTCCTAAGCCAATGAAAAAGTACGCAAGATAAGGGGAGACATCGGTTTGAGTCATTAAGACCCCAGCTACAATAAAAGCTAAAGCTTTTAAATAACGCTTTGGGCTATGGTTAATGACCACAGACTCGTCAAAGGTTTCAGCGAAGTGAGATTTATCTAGAATATATTCTTTAGAAAAGTTAAAACCGATATCAGTTAAGTTATCGGTTTCAGTCGTTGGAGTATTGCTAGCAGACATAATGTGCTCATAATCAATCTTAATGGGGTAATTATAAGGTTGAAGTGAACTAATTGACTAGTTTTTCCTGCAGCTAAGCTAGAGTAAGACCTGTTATTTAAACCAGTTCGCAAAGTCTGTTATCTATGTCTGTTATTTAAGCCTGTTATCTAAATTTGTTATTTAGATTTGATAGAAAAGAGCAGCATGCCAAAGTCATTAAATCAGCTTATAGGTCGTTGACACATCCTCACAGCTCATAACCTATCAATTAAAAGCCAAATAGTTCGAACTTATTTATGCTTGAGTATTAGCTTGAGGTAATCGATTTAACTAATTTCTCCTGTAACTCAATTTGTTCTAATTCCGTTAATTGAGCACCATGCTGATTCGATAAAGCAAACACATTATCGGCCCGTTCACCAACAGTACTGATAGCAGCAGAGTGAATATTAAGATCTAGCGTTCTGAATGCACTTGCTATTTGTCCCATAAACTCATGGGTCTCTAACGCCAAAATATGCACTAAGGTGCGATCTGCTTTTTTAGAATGGATGAACTCAATTGTCGGCTTGTTATCAAAGTTTTTGGTGTGTCTTGAAGGCCGGTTTTTAGGTGGTGACATATTGTCATCTAAAATCTGTCGTAGTTTTTTAGTGACTTGTTTACGTCTTTGAGAGCTAAAGATAGGTTTGCCGTCAAAGTCGAGCACTTTAAAAGCTTCTACAACATAGCCATCTTTAGTTTTAGATATTTGCGCTTGATTGACCGATATTTTCAATGTCGACAAGGTATTAAACAGTGAGATAAATAAGCCTGGTCTGTCTTTAGTATAAACAAACACATCGCTACAGCCTTTAACACTACTGTCATCGAGTATGATGAGTGAAGGTGGCTCACTGAAATTCTTCTCAGGAATACTATCTACAGCTATATTATCTTTGAGAGCATTATCTTCAGGCGCATTAGCTTCAGTAGCATTAGCTTCAGTCGCATGAGCTTCCGAGACAGATGGCCCGTGTTCATGCTGGGACTCATGAGCTAATATTCCAAGTGTATATTTGGCTATCTCAGTGGGGATAGCATTACTGAAAAATGATAACGGTAAGCGTTTCCATAATCTATTTACGGCTACAAGTTGAGCTTCATCGGCATTAATTAATCCTAAAGCTTCTTGCTTGTGTTCCCTGACAACTGTTCTGAGCTGTAATACGTTTTCTAGGCCGTTACGCAATGCTTTACGGGTCGCAAAGTACAAATCTGTGAGTAAGCTTGCTTTCCAGTCATTCCATAAGTCGTCGTTAGTTGCTTGAATATCTGCAACCGTAAGGCAATAGAGTGCATCTAATTTAGTCACACTACCTACCGATTTAGCGAAGGTTTTTACCACCTCTGGATCGTGAATATCCATTCGCTGGGAAGTGATCGACATTAATAAATGTTGCTCCACTAACCAACTGATTAATTGTTGCTGAGACGTTTTCAGCCCATGAAACTTGGCAAATAATTTGGCATCGACTGCACCGAGTTCACTATGGTCACCACCACGACCTTTTGCTAGATCGTGAAATAAAGCAGCAAAAAGAATCGACTCTTTAGCTTGGAATCGTTCATAAATATCAGCGGCTAATTTTTGATCTGGTGACACACTATCTTGAGTGAGTTTGTATAAGTTTTTTAATAGCTTATGTGTATGCTCATCGACTGTATATGCATGAAATAAATCGAATTGCATTTGGCCTACGACTTCACGCCACTGAGGTAAATATGAAGCCAAAATGCCATGTTGATGCATTAAGGTTATTGCTAAACCCATTCCATGAGGGTTTTTAAATAACCTGACGAATAATTCACGACAAACTTGGTAGTCTTGCAAGTCACCCATTAAACGGCGACGAACTTGTCTTAATAATCTTAGTGTTTCAGGGGTGATCCCTGTGACTTGCTCATGATGAACGGCTATGTAGTTAAACATGGCCATAATTTGTGAGCGGTCGATAAATACGTCTTGGTTCTCTGCGTGAATTTGGCCGTTGTAAATTTGAAAGTCTTCGTTGATGTTAACTATTTTTGGTTTTTTTTGTGGCACAATTTCACGTTCAAAATAAGCCATTAGCATTAGGTTGAGCTCACGAATTCGTTTCATAGCTCTAAATAACTGGCGCATCATTTTTTCGATGGCAATATTACCACTGTCACCAAAACCTTGAAGACGAGCCACTTCTGCTTGATGTTGCAAGAGCAGTCTATTTTCAGGTCGGTTCGAGGCTTGATGTAATGCAAAACGCACCCGCCAAATGAAGTTTTGACACTCCATGAATTCAGCATATTCATCGTCAGTTAAAAACTTGAGGCGTCGTAAATCTTTCAGGCCATCAATGGAGAAATGTTTTCGTGCAATCCAAGTGATGGTTTGGATGTCACGCATTCCGCCTGGGCTATTTTTTAAATTAGGTTCAATATTAAATGCGGTACCTTGGGCTTTATGATGACGACCTTTTTGCTCATTAAATTTCGCTTCAAAAAAGGCTTCACTAGACCAAATTGTTTCACCGTATAGCTTGCTTAGCACCTGATGTTGATGGTTTTCATGGCCACAAATATGACGTATCTCTAACAAAGTGGTGGCAATGGTGACATCTTCAGCACAGGCAATAAAAGTATCATCTAATCTTCTTACTGCGTGGCCAAGGTCTAGCCCTAAATCCCAAAGTTGAGTTAAAAAGTCTCCAAGGGCACTGGCATCGTTATTGGATATCTCGTCGTCATGGATAATACAGATATCAATATCTGAAAATGGATGGAGGGTTTTGCGGCCATAGCCGCCGACGGCATTAAGGGAGATGGTTTTAGCTTCAAATTGAAAAGCATGCCATATATGGCTAAGTAATATGTCGAAAAACTGCGCGCGATGCTGCAGGATTTCTGCGATAGAACAACTACTGATTTGTTGTTCTAACCAGGTATCAAACTCAGTAATGGCTTGTTTAAGCTCTACAATGCTCATTTCTGGTTGTAAAATCGGATAAGCTGGTTGCAAAGACATGTTACTCCTTATTGTTTTGCCCACAAACAGAGTATTCGATTTGGTTTATTAACTCAAACGAACCGCTAAAATGAATAGGAATAAGTTAATTCTTTTAACTAGTTAAATGAGAATAAATAATTAATGCGCAGTAAAAGAAGCCGATTAGACCAGTTTATTGCTCAAAAACTGCAGATTTCCAAAAAAGCGGTTAGACAGCTATTGATTGATAATAGGATTGAACTGGATGATAAAATCTGTAAGGAAGTGGATAAGCAGATTAATGAATTTAGCCGCATTCGATTAGATGAGACATGGTTACAACACCGAAGTAGTCAATACTACATGCTCAATAAACCTGTGGGTGTTGTGAGCGCTACGATAGATGATATTCATCCTACGGCTTTGTCTTTACTTAAAGATGTCGACCCTGAGTTAATGCATATTGCAGGGCGATTAGATTTGAATTCAACCGGACTTTTGTTAATCACCAACGATAGTCAGTGGTCACAAGCCTTAATGGCGCCAGAAACGAAAGTCGACAAACAATACCTAGTGACGCTGGCAAACCCTATTGATGAGAGTTATATAAAGGCTTTTGCTGATGGAATGTACTTTGGTTACGAAGATATCACTACAAAACCTGCAAAGTTTGAGTTGGTGTCAAAATTTCAAGCAAGGGTGACATTACAAGAAGGCAAGTACCATCAAATTAAGCGAATGTTTGGCCGCTTTCGAAACCCTGTTGTGGCGCTACATCGTGAATCTATCGGAGGCATTATTCTTGATAATAATTTAGATGCAGGAGAATATCGCCACCTCACCGAATGGGAGGTGCATACGATGAGGAAGTTGCAAGCTTATCCTTTTATGGGAACCTAATGTATGTCGATAATATATTTTAATTGAAAGCTGTCTGAGTAACCGAAGGGTAAGTGGTTTGCAGTAAATAAATAGCATATTGTGTTTAAGTGTTCAGAGATAAAGGTAAAGCTGAACACTTGCCAGCTTTACCATCAACTTATTTTAAAAATTAAAATTAGAATCAGCTTTGTTGTAAACGATATAACCATTTACCGTACAAGAAAATCCCGACAGCAGAAATAGTACCGATAGCGGCAATGATGTACCACGCCATACCGATATTATGGGTGTTATAAAGTAAGGTCGTTAGTTCTTGAGCTGGTTCTCCAGTAAAGGCAACTAAGGTACTAAAAGCTTCACCTTGCGGGATGGCGGCAACTGTTGCTGCATCCATACCGCGCTCACCTAATAGCTGTAATGAAAATATCTCTTTTGATGCGTACATTTCATATAGCTTAGGACCAAAATAACCTTCTAATGTCCAGCCTATCCCTTGAGGTAACATCACAAAGCCAAGATACATGGCTTTTTTACCTTCAGGAGCGATATTGCCCATAAATTCGTTTTTCTTCGGGCTAATCATCATTTCGCCAAAAGAGAATAGGGCGATGGCTAAAACAATCATCCAAGCTGCATTGGTTGCGCCAATTAATACAAATGCCAGAATACTCAGTAAACAACCGCCAAGCATGGCCGTGGTAATTCGGTACTTAGCAGTAAGCGCAGCAACCAAGAAACACGTAGTCATGATCATACCGGCATTCAAGTTAAGCATGCCTTCAGGCATGACTTTAGTACCGGTGTTATCTAGTCCAAGCCAGAATTGGAAAAAGCCATTAGATGTACCTTCAGGGCCAAATAAAGAGGTCACAATCACACTGGTATCGACCCACTCAGCAATGTGAATAGGTAATACGTCGAACAAGGCATTAAATAAGAACCAGAAGCCTGCAAACACTAGCATGTAGTAGATAACCACAGGCTTTTTCAGTTCATGCAGTGCATCACGCCATAGTGCTTCTTGTTTGATTTCACCGCTTTTAATTTTACGGTTTCGCTCTAAACGTTCTTCTTTACCTGGCTCTTTGTAGGCCAGCAAAAATAGAAAGTTAAGTGAGATAATCGCGGCGCAGGCATAAAACACATTGTCCCAAGAAAGCTGACGCATATGTACAGCAACTAACGGGCCTAAGAAGCCACCAATATTAACCACTTGGTAAAAGATACCCCAAGCCATTGAGGTGTTTTGCCTTCCCGTTGAGAGAACTAAGGTTCCTTGGATCCCTGGCTTAAATATCCCGGTACCTGCAGCGAGCAGTATCGCCCCAAAGAGGAAACCATAAAAGCTTGGGAACAGTGCCATCACCAAATAACCACAGATCTTGATTATGGTGGAGGCAAAAATTGTTTCTTTGTAACCAACGCGATCTGAGATACCGCCGGTAAACACAGGAATAAAGGTTTGCATCATTGCCCAGATAGCAATAATAACACCGTAATCGCTAAGGCTGATCCCTAAGCCGCCTTCAGAAACCGGTGTTTTCGCGTATAAGCCCGCACTGGCTTTTACACCGTAGTAAGCAATACGTTCAACCAGCTCCATGCCGCCGACGATCCAAAATATATAACTTAAGCTGGCAATAGATGCCCACATTCCCAGCTGTTTAACTTCACTTAGGTCGTTACCTGAGTGTGAATTGTTACTCATGTCTCACCCTTTATTATAATTGTTATTAACAATAGGTCGGCAGACACTTTACCTAATTTAACTGGATTTACCAAAGCAACAATGAGGGAATAACAAATTATTTAATTGGTGGTGGATTTTTTGCACAAAAAAGCGAGCTTAATGCTCGCTTGTAAATAAAGTGTTGCTAGGTAAAGAGCTTATCCGCAGCACTTTTTGTATTTTTTGCCGCTGCCACAAATACATGGATCGTTACGGTTGATTTTCGCTTCAGCAGTAATCGCTTTAGGCTTATTCAAAATCCCTTCAAGTTGGAGGATATCTTCAGCCACTTCTGGATTGATAGTAATATTTGCCACTAACTTTTGCTGCTCGACAATAAGCTGAACTGCTTGCTGGCGTTCCTCAGTTTGAACAGTTAGTGCAAGTGGGTTAGTGGGTGTACCGACTTTAGCTTGTCGCTTAGTATTATAACCACTTTCGCCATAGGCAGGTTTTGGCGTTTGACGGCCTTTAAAGAAAAATTTGTCTGACATGATCGTACCTGCCCATCGTAAATATTAAGAGTGTAAAACAGTTTTAATAACGGCAATTTAAAACTGCGGTTATTGAAAAATAGAACCAGAGGCGAAGCTTTATACAGGACTTGAGCTTGTTTGCCTAATAAAAAATGGATTCAATGCTAATAAGTAGAGGTATATAACCGTCCATAGTTGAATTAAGGAAGCACCCTCAATTTCGCTGTGTTGCAAATAAAAAAGCTACCAATAAAAATTGATAGCTTTCCTCATTGCAATTGCTGCTAGAATTTAGCCTTCGAGCTTAGCAAGCTCAGCCTTCTGCTCAGTAAGCTTTTCAATATCGCGTTGATATTCAGCTTGCTTAGCGCGTTCTTTTTCAATAACGGCAGCAGGTGCTTTAGCAACAAAACCTTGGTTAGATAACTTACCTTCAATACGTTTAAACTCACCTGCAGCTTTTTCAAGTAACTTGTCGATACGGGCAACTTCTTTAGCCACATCGATAAGCCCTGCCATAGGGATTAATAGCTCCATGTCACCCACAAGCTGTGTGGTAGACATTGGCGCAGTTTCACCGTCAGCAAGAATAGTCATAGACTCAAGTTTTGCTAGGGTTTTAAAGAAGGTTTGGTTTGCTTCAATACGCGCTTTATCTTGCTCACTTACGCCACGTAATAGTGCATTAAGTGGTTTAGAAGGGGCAATATTTAGCTCGGCGCGGATATTACGCACAGCAGTAATGACTTGCTTAACCCATTCAAGATCTTCCATCGCTTGGTCATCAACTTTAGCAGCATCAAACTCAGGGAATGCAGCTAGCATTAATGTGTCACCTTCAACACCTGCAAGCGGTTTAACACGCTGCCAAATGGTTTCAGTAAGGTAAGGCATCATTGGGTGCATTAAGCGCTGCATTTGTTCTAATACAGTGACCAAAGTATGACGAGTACCACGAAGCTGAGCTTCAGTGCCATTTTGCATAACAGGCTTAGTTAATTCTAAGTACCAGTCACAGAATTGGTTCCAAGTGAACTCGTAAATGGTATTTGCTGCTAAGTCGAAACGGTAGTTAGCCATATGCTCGTCATAGGCTTTAACGGTTTGATTAAACAAACCGATAATCCAACGATCAGCAAGTGACAGTTCCATTTCACCAGGCTTGCCATCAACAAGTAATTGACCACAATCTAATGCTTCGCCAATCGCATCTTCATCAGCACCTTCAGTTTGCACTTCGGTGTTCATTAATACGTAGCGTGAGGCGTTCCAAATCTTGTTACAGAAGCTACGGTAACCATCTAAGCGTTTCATGTCCCAGTTGATGTCGCGACCTGTTGAAGCCATTGATGCTAAGGTAAAGCGCAATGCATCAGTACCATGTGGCTCGATACCTTCAGCAAACTCTTTACGGGTACTTTTTTCAATTTTTGCGGCCATTTTAGGCTGCATCATATTGCCAGTACGCTTTTCAACTAATGACTCAAGGTCGATACCGTCAATCATATCAAGCGGATCAAGGACATTACCTTTAGACTTTGACATCTTATTACCGGCTTCATCACGGATAAGTCCGGTGACGTAAACCGTTTTGAATGGCACTTGTGGTTTACCGTTTTCATCTTTGATGAAATGCATGGTCATCATGATCATGCGGGCAACCCAGAAGAAGATAATGTCAAAGCCTGTAACCAACACATCTGTTGGGTGGAATGCTTTTAACTCTTCAGTATTTTTTGGCCAACCTAAAGTTGAGAATGTCCATAACGCAGAGCTAAACCATGTATCTAATACATCGTTGTCTTGGCGTAGTACCACCGAGTCATCTAGTTTATGTTTAGTGCGAACTTCTGTTTCGTCACGCCCAACATAGACTTTTCCTGACTCGTCATACCATGCAGGGATACGATGTCCCCACCAAAGCTGACGTGAGATACACCAGTCTTGAATATCGCGCATCCAAGAGTTGTACATGTTCTCGTATTGCTGCGGTACAAACTTAATGTCGCCATTATCAACCGCTTCCATGGCCGTTTTAGCCATAGGTGCAACTGATACATACCATTGGTCGGTCAGTAATGGTTCGATTACCACACCAGAGCGATCGCCGTATGGCACTTTAAGTCCATGTGGATCAATTTTACCCAATAGACCTAAAGTTTCGAATTCTTCAACAATGGCTTTACGAGCTGCAAAACGCTCAAGACCTGCATAACGCTCAGGTAAACTGTTATCTAAATCGTTATTTGCAGTGCCGTCAGTATTAACCACTTCAGCTTCACTGCGAATGTCAGCATTGATGGTTAATATGTTAAACATAGGCAAAGCGTGACGCTTACCGACTTCATAATCGTTAAAGTCATGAGCTGGAGTGATTTTCACACAGCCAGTACCAAATTCCATGTCGACATAGTCGTCAGCAACGATTGGGATAAGACGGTTAACAATTGGCAGTAGAATGAACTTGCCAATTAATGACTGGTAACGTTCGTCATCTGGATGTACAGCAACAGCGCTATCGCCTAGCATGGTTTCTGGACGAGTCGTTGCCACTTCTAAGTAGTCTTTACCGTCAGCAGTCAATGCGCCTTCAGCAAGCGGGTAGCGGAAATGCCACATGCTGCCTTGCTTTTCTTTGTTTTCAACTTCTAAGTCTGAAATTGCGGTGTGTAGTTTTGGATCCCAGTTAACCAGACGTTTACCACGGTAAATTAATTCATCATCATATAAACGTACAAACACTTCTTGTACGGCTTCAGACATGCCTTCATCCATAGTAAAACGTTCACGTTCCCAATCTACCGATGCGCCAAGGCGACGTAGTTGTTTGGTGATAGTTCCGCCAGATTCTTTTTTCCAGTCCCAGATGCGATCGATGAAGTTTTCACGACCTAAATCGTGACGGCCTAAACCTTCTTCAGCAAACACTTTACGCTCAACCAGCATTTGGGTAGCAATACCTGCGTGATCAGTACCCACTTGCCAAAGGGTATTTTTACCCTTCATGCGTTGATAACGAGTCAACGTATCCATAATGGTGTCTTGGAATGCATGACCCATGTGCAAGCTACCCGTCACATTCGGTGGCGGGATCATGATGCAATAATTACCTTTTGACTCATCGCCATGTGGTTTGAAGTAGCCTTGCTCTTCCCAGTTTTGGTAAAGAGATTGCTCAATTGACTGCGGATTATATGTTTTTTCCATGGGATTTTTGTTTTCTCAATCTAAATTAATAGTTGGTATTGTTAACGAATCAACTGGCTTAAACGCCAGTGAACTCAGTTGTAGTGAGTTCAATGCCTAATTGCTTGTATTCACGATAGCGAGCACGTGCAATTTGTTTAAGCGCATCATCATTAGCAACAAAATCGATAATATGCGGAAAGTTAACCGCAAATGATGGCACTTGATCTGCGAGGTTAATGAGTAAATGACGACTTTTATTGGCGCCTAATTTATCAAAACCAATTTCGACAGGTGAACCGGTTACAGGTCCTTCCCCTTTTAAATTGTGAGGAACAAATGCCGTTGGCTCAAATTGCCAAAGTAATTCGTCAATGGCGTATGCCTGCTGTTTATCTTGGCAATGAATATAAATTAATTGCTGCTGACGGTAATGCTTTTCTGCTAATTGGCAGGCGCTTAACAATACACTTTCGATAGCACTGGGCTGTGTATTGATGGCGGGCATTAAGTAAAACAGAGTCTTTGGCATGCTTTTACTATATTTGACGAAGTAAAGACGGATTTTACACTAAAAGCAACTCGTGGGGCTAGGGCGGACAGCGGTTAAATTAACATTTAGATGTGTTTGTTATTTAATTCATTTAGAAAAATAAAAAAGGTGAAGAATTGCTTCTTCACCTTTTCTTATAAAGCTCAATCTATCGGCTTGCTTCAATAAGGCTTATTCGCCTTGATCTACACCTGCGCGATTGATTAGGAACTGACTTAATAATGGTACAGGACGACCTGTTGACCCTTTATTTGCGCCACTATTCCATGCAGTACCAGCAACATCAATATGTGCCCAGTTATATTTCTTAGTAAAGCGAGATAAGAAACATGCTGCAGTAATAGAACCTGCTGGACGACCGCCTAAGTTAGTCATGTCAGCAAATGGGCTTTCAAGCATTTCTTGGTACTCATCCCAAATCGGCATGCGCCATGCGCGGTCACCAGATTGTTCGCCCGCATTTAACAGCTCGTGAGCTAATGGGTTGTGAGATGAGAATAAACCTGAAGCGTGCTTACCGAGTGCGATAACACATGCACCCGTTAGCGTAGCAGTATCAATGACTAATTCAGGGTCGAAACGTTCTACATAAGTTAGAACATCACATAATACTAAGCGACCTTCAGCATCGGTATTAAGCACTTCAACAGTTTGACCTGACATGGTAGTAAGGATATCACCAGGGCGGTATGCATCACCTGCAGGCATGTTTTCACAACCCGCAAGAATACCAATAACGTTGATTGGCAAATTCATTTCACATAAAGCTTTCATCGTGCCGATAACACCGGCTGCCCCGCCCATGTCATATTTCATCTCATCCATACCATCGCCTGGTTTTAATGAGATGCCGCCTGAATCGAAGGTTAAACCTTTACCCACAAGCACAATTGGCTTTTCAGTTTCATCAACCGCGCCTTTGTATTCCATTATGGTCATGATTGATTCATTAGCACTTGCACGGCCCACTGCTAAGTATGAATTCATACCTAGTTTAGCCATTTGTTCTTCACCAATGGTGGTAACAGTTAAGTTCTCATGAACTTCACCAATCTGACGAGCTTGAGAAGCTAAATAAGCAGGGTTACAAATGTTTGGTGGCATGTTTGCCACATCACGACATAAGTCCATACCTGCAGCAACTGCCATTCCGTGCTCAATAGCACGTTCGCCGATGGTCAGTTCACGACGAGTCGGAACATTGAATACCATTTTACGAAGTGGACGACGAGTTTCGCCTTTGCGGGTTTTTAAGGTATCGAAACTGTATAAACTGTTATAAGTTGTTTCAACAGCTTGGCGCACTTTCCAATATGTGTCGCGACCTTTAACGTGTAATTCAGTTAGGAAACAAACAGCTTCCATTGAACCAGTTTCATTTAAAGTGTTAATGGTTTTGGTGATAATTTGTTTGTATTGGCGCTCATCGAGTTCACGCTCTTTGCCACAACCGACTAACAAAACGCGCTCACTGAGCACGTTTGGTACATGATGCAACAATAGCATCTGTCCTGGTTTGCCTTCTAAATCACCACGTCGAAGTAGGTTACTGATGTAACCTTCACTGATTTTATCCAATTGCTCTGCGATACCAGATAAACGACGAGGTTCGTATACACCGACAACGATACAAGCTGAACGTTGCTTTTCGGGGCTGCCGCTCTTTACGCTAAACTCCATGAGCACTCCTAGATTATTAAAGACAAATTTTTATATTTATTAGATAATGTTTTAATTAGGCCTGTTAGGCCATATTTACAAACCTTTAAGGAAATAAATCCTTGGTAATTTTCTGCTACGCAGCTAAATGAATTACACTTAAAGAAGCTCACGAGCTGGTCAGAAAACTATCAATAACTGCTAAAAGCAGACATTTTATAGTGAACTTACTCTGATACCAGCAAAAAGACAAGTTTAGACAGTGGATCCTACCTGTGATTGTATTTAGATACTTGATCGTTGAAGTTTTAAAAGCCCAATTTGCGATACTTTTGGTGCTGTTAACTATTTTTATTAGCCAGCAATTTGTACGTGTATTAGGGGATGCCTCAGATGGCGATTTCCCTGCATCTTTAGTGCTGACATTGTTAGGGCTTAATCTACCGCAACTTACCGTACTGGTACTGCCGCTGAGTTTTTTCTTAGCGATTTTGCTTGCTCATGGGCGAATGTATGCCGAAAACGAAATGGTGGTACTCCATGGCGTTGGCATTAGTGAATGGTATGTGACACGAGTGACCTTGCTTATTGCAGTCGCTAACTTAGTGTTTACTGGTATTTTATCGCTTTATGTCGGACCCTGGGCCGAAGAGAAGCAAAACCAAGTGTTAGAGCAGGCTCAGTCTGAAGCGGGTCTAGCAGCTATTGTGCAAGGGCGTTTTCAAGCAAGCCCCAATGGCCGAGCCGTATTATTCGTTGAAAAAATATCGAAATCCAATGAGTTACAAAAAGTTTTTGTAGCGCAACTTCCTGATCCTGAAGATGAAGAAGGCCTCACTAATATTGTGGTGTCTGAGCAAGGTCGAGTGGTCGAAGATCGCTTTGGTAGTCAACAGTTACAGCTTGATAACGGTATTCGTTATCAGGGCAGTGCCCATCATCTTGATTACCAAATGATTGAGTTTGGTGGTTATCGAATGGAAATTAAAGAGCAGGAAGTTGATGAAAGGCGCAGAAAGTTATCAGCTTTGCCTGTTAATGAGCTATTAAGTACCCCTGGGCCTGAAGCTGTTGCTGAATTCCAGTGGCGTCTTGCATTGCCACTGGCTATTCCATTAATGACACTCATTGCTGTGCCATTAGCGAGGGTGAATGTCAGACAAGGTAAGTTTGCCAAGATGTTCCCCGCGATATTATTGTACCTTGGATATTTTGGTTTGATGGTCGCTGGGCGTAAAGCATTAGAAGATGAAGTCATTCCGCTAGCGTTAGGTATGTGGTGGATCCATGGTTCTGCTCTGGTGATGGGCTTGTTTTTACTGGGTAAAGAGCGTCCAAGTGGGGCTAAAATACTGCAAAGCTTTAAGCGCAAGCAGGTGGCATCATGAAGATATTAGATCTCTATATTGCGCGCGTTATTATTAGCACATCAGCTTTGTGTCTACTTATCTTGACAGGCTTGTCCGGTATTATTAAGTGGGTAGATCAGTTACGAGTGGTAGGGCGCGGTGCTTATACCATGTTGGATGCGATGATTTATGTCATCTTCTTAATTCCGCGTGATATTGAAATGTTCTTTCCTATTGCGGTGTTACTAGGCGCATTAATCGGTATGGGAATGCTTGCGTCAAATTCTGAGCTTGTGGTGATGCAAGCGTCAGGCATGTCACGTCTACAAATTACTATTTCAGCGATGAAAACCGCTATTCCGCTGATGATTATCGTGATGGCGTTAGGTGAGTGGGGCGCACCCGTTGCAGAGCGAAGCGCTAAAGAGTTACAAGCCACCAAAGTGTCTGGCGGCAGCTTGATAAAATCCCATCGAGGGGTTTGGGCTCGAGATGGTGATTTATTCGTTAATATTGGTGAAGTTGAAACCATCAACACCCTCAATAACATCACCTTTTATGAATTTGACGATGATTTAAAGCTAAAGACCATGACCCAAGCAATGCGAGCTAACTTTGCTAATGGTGTCTGGCGTTTATTCGACGTTAAAAATACCCACATTACCGAAGACCAAATTACCTTGGAGTACCAAGAAGAGCGTGTATGGAACTCGACATTGACGCCAGACAAATTAAGTGTGGTGTCAGTAAAGCCTGAAGCATTAAGTATTCAGGGCTTGATTGGTTATTTGGATTATTTGAAAGTGAACCAACAAGATCCAAGTCGATATGAGCTAGCGCTGTGGCGTAAAATTATGCAACCCATTACCGTTGCAGTAATGATACTCGTGGCATTGTCATTTGTGTTTGGTCCTTTAAGAACGGTAACTATGGGCGCCAGGGTGTTACTGGGTGTTGTTGCAGGTTTCAGCTTTTATATCTGTAGTGAAATATTTGGGCCATTAAGTATTGTTTATGGCTTACCTGCATACATTAGTGCCAGTATGCCTGCGGTGTTGTTTAGTGCAGGGGCGCTATATTTTATTAGGAAATAAGCTGCATTAGGAAATAACCAGCATTAGAAGATAAGCTGTATCAAGGATTAATCAGGGGGCCTAGGTGCCTCGAGCTTTATTCGGTGTCTAACTCAGCAACAATAAAATAAACTAAAACCAGCCAAATAATGGCTGGTTTTTTTATGCCTTCAAATAGAATTACGCTTTATAAGGGTAAGTTGAGTTAACTCGCTTTTTTCGGGTAAACACTGTCTCTACCATGTTCTTTAGCATAATAGAGGTACTCGTCAGCTTGGGATATGGCGGAGTCGACAGAGTGAGTGATATCAGCTTTACCTATACCAATACTCACAGTGATAGGAATGGTGATATTTTCATAAACAATCGGATTGGCATGAATGATATTTCTGATCTTTTCGGCCACTTCATAAGCGTCCTCAAAAGGAGTTTGCGGTAGTAAAATTAAAAATTCTTCCCCACCCCAGCGCGAAATCATATCTTGTTTGCGTAAAGTGCCAACAAATAATTTAGCCAGTTTTACTAATACTTCGTCACCATAAGAATGGCCATATTGATCATTAACTTGCTTAAAAAAATCAACATCAATCAATAAAATGCTCATCGAATGTTTATTGCGTAATACTCTGGCATATTCATAGCTAAGTTGCTCCATCATCGCACGGCGATTTGGAATATTGGTGAGGTGATCACGAAGGGCTTGTTGCTCAAATTTTTCGCTGAGCTGTTTTACGTGCAAGAAAGATTGATGGCGCGAGTATTCATAATAACCTGCTAAAAACGTTAAGGTCATTAATGAGTAAAGCACACGGGTTTTAAATTCGTAAGTGTAAGTGGCTAATAATAATTCATCATTAGGGTAAAACATTATTAGGCAATAACAGGCAATAAATATGAGGGTGTTTCTAAGTCCACCTTTTAAACCACCAAAAAACATCATCACAGGTGGGACTAAAAATATCCATAATGGTCCAGTGTTGTTTGCTCCTCCGCTATAAACTAGATACAGCATTAACGTAAGTAAACTTAGCTGAATCAGGGTGCTAGAAGTTTCGAACCTGTACTGTTTGAGGAAAAGCCAATGATTTTGTAGCGAGAGAAAAAACAAGATACTGGAGAGCAATAATACCATCGCGAGGGTGGAGTTATTGTCAATATATGCATTGATGCCGAGAATAAAGGTAATTGAAAACCCAACCATACCAAACCAATTAATAATCAGGATTTTATGACGTTTTTCAGGATCGTCATAAAGCTCTGTACCTCGGTTCAGATAGTTTAAAAGCAATTTTTTAATCGCAATTATGGTATTCAAAGTTTTCCGTTCATCCCTTTACGCAATATATTCCATTAATAAACTGAAAGCCGTTTCTTCCTAAGATACTCCACTATATCAATCTCGCCAAGTAACAATCGTATGTTGGCTTATACCAATCAGTATAAGAATGTGAACATTCTTACTGGTTAAAATCCTTTAAAACTTCGCTATAAATTTTGTAGGTAGAGCAACTAGCTAGCGGCAATTTCTGCCTTGAACTAAGCGATTTTTGCTACGCAATATCTGATCACTTATTTCTCCCGATTGGTAATAATGTGTTTGTCTCTGGAAGTTTACTGTTGCTTTATGACGTACCTAAAGCACTCAGCACTGAGAGATTGGGGTAAAGATTAAGCATGAAAAAAGCCAATTGATTAAACAATTGGCTTTAATGGGATGGCTCTTGCTACAAAAGTAAAACTGACTCTTTATAAAATAGTTTTATGCGCTAAGCCTTAAATACCAAGTCCAAGTCCTAAGTCTTAAATGCTAAGTCTAGGCGCCATGCCAATTTCGCATTTGGTTGGCTTCAACAGATAAAACCACAACTTCAGAGCGAGTCATTTTATCTTGTAAGGCCAGTTTGTCTGGATTAATCAGGATAAATAAATTGCCTATTCCTGCAAAAGACCAAACCACACGGGCGACAGCGGTAATAAAACTTAAGTTTTGCCCATTTGGGTGTTGTACTTTCAAACGCCAAGCACGCATGCCTAATGTTTGTCCACCACGGCTCCAAAATATAGCGTAAAAGCCAGCTACACAAATCACTAACCAAAGTTGGTAAAAGCCTTGGTAAAGCGGTGTTTGGTTTAGTAAATCAGAAACATGTTCATGGCCATTAATACTGATAACACCAGTGCTGGTTAAGCCAAAAAAGAGTCCGAAGCCAATCACACCTGCAACCATATAAACGGCTACTGCAAGTAAAGCATCATAAATCATAGCGCCACAGCGTTTGATAAAGCTGGCTCGAGGAAAGTTCGCGTGTTCTGAATTAATCATGTAAACCCTTTGAATTAGCTAGTTGGTGTTTCTTCGTCGTCTTCTCTGACAAATTTAATGCTGCTAAATCCAAAACGAGCAAACTCAGTTTTACGGAATTCTTTTTCAGCCTTAGCGCCTTTTTTTGAGGTCATCGCTACTTGTTGTTCCATCGCTAGAAAGCGGGTTAAATCTATGCCTTCGGCTTCAGCTGCGGCTTCATATAAGTCATGATGAATGTCATAGCTAAACGGGATAACTTTGGTTTTACCTTTAAAGATATAAATGACTTGGCGAGCCATGGAAACTCCTAAAATCGGGTTCTGAGGTATGAGTGGAAATAAACTCATACGGCTAAATAAGCAGCTGCACTTTTCATGCTGACACGGCTGTAATAAGTTGGCTATTATAACGAAAGCTGAAGGTGCAAGATAGCACTGTTGAATAGCTTTTACTGGCAATTAAAACATGGTTAACCTTGTCATAAACCAAACCGAAAGCTGTTTTTAATTAGATGAGCGACGATGAGTTGCTAGGGATGCCATTTGGGCACAATACAAAAAGGAAAAGAGAATGTCTGTAAGTCTTAAGATGATGGTGATTGGCGTCATAGGGTTGGCTTTACAAGTTATGGCGATTCCAGCTCATGCTGGGATGGAAGCATTTAAAGATGGCAGTGCAATCAAGGGGTATGGTCAGATTGCAAAAATTGAGTCTCAGTTATCTATTCCCAAAGATATGGTGTTTAAAGTTGCTTTTGATATGAGTAAAGCTGCCAAACCAGGTGAGGTTAATCGCAATTTAAATACCTTAGCACGTTTTATTAATATGCATTTAGCGGTAGGTGTGAAGGCTGAGAATATTCAATTAGCAATGGTGGTTCATGGCGCATCGGTTGCTGATTTAGCAAAGGATTCATTTTACCAGGGGCAATTACCCAAAGAGTTAGCAAATAAGCAGCTGGTTAATGCCAACAAAGATTTAGTTGAGCAATTGGTTAACTATGGCGTAAAAATATATATTTGTGGTCAAAGCGCCGCTTATTACGGATTAGATAATGCGTCCTTGTTGCCAGGAGTTGAAATGGCGTTATCGGCTATGACAGCACATGCTGTATTGGCGCAGCAAGGTTATAGCTTAAATCCATTTTAGGATGTCATGGCTGACTGGTTTTGAATCTAGATTAACTGAGCTACTAAAACTAAGCGGCGATGTTAATCATCATCAAGTTGCATCGCTTGTTTAATCTCATCACTGCCAAACCCCTTACGTGATAAATAGGCATAGGCTTTCGATTTATCTTTATAGTCTGATAAGTCGTAACGCTTTTTCATCAACTGCTCTTTACAGCTTTGATAAAAATCGACTTCTTCAGCCAAGCTTAACTGATAAATCGTATCTTCAAACTCACTGACATCAATCAGGCGTTGTTTTAATTCTTGTAAAATAACCTTCTCGCCTTTGCCTTTATTATAAAGCTTGATGATTTCAGTTCTTAAATCAGCTTTGTCAGCTTTTAAAGCTAATTTACTGCGTAATGTTTCCCGCTGTGGATGTACTGATAGAGCATGATCGATTTCAGCTCTTGAGAACCCTTTATTGGTCATCTGAGCATAGACTTTTTCTTTATTAGTGCTTTGGAAGTGTTCAAACTTATTGAGCAATCGTGATTTTGCCATTTCAAAGGTATCAACTTGTTGAGTTTCCATGACTTGTTTAATCGCATTATCAATTTCGGTTATTGATATACCTCGCTGCTGTAATTTACGTTTTATGGCGCCAGTACCAATTTCGTTATGAAAAGCCAATTCACAGTAACGCACCGCAAAGTCTTGATTATTTTTCAAATAACCGTTTTCAATCAGTTTAGCGAGAACAGTATCAACCCATTGTTGATTGTCAGTTTTTCTTTCTAACTTGGTTCGAATTTCACTAATAGTGAAATCCTGCTGACTTAAGTGCCAATAGGCACTGTTAAACACATTATCAATGGTTTTGGCTTGGCGAAGAGTTTGACGTTGCATAACAAATAAATCTTTAGATGAGTAAAACCAACCGCAGTGTAGCAG
The DNA here is from genome assembly GCF_023283825.1 of Shewanella olleyana. Taxonomy (GTDB): domain Bacteria; phylum Pseudomonadota; class Gammaproteobacteria; order Enterobacterales; family Shewanellaceae; genus Shewanella; species Shewanella olleyana. Next base: position 50,205 of record NZ_JAKILD010000012.1, read on the forward strand.
AACATCGAAGCGAGAGTTTATAGCGCTATAGTCATACTACTGGCGGTCATTTTTTAAATGAGATATGCCCCAGAATAAAATGCCAGTTCCTGAGCAAGAAAGGAAAAAGAATAACCCTAATCCAACAGGTGATCCCCAAGATAAAACACTATAAAGCACGTCCATGTTTCATTTCCTCTGATTTGAATGAAAGCTGACTGTTCGAAAGTGATGTTGACTCACATCCAAATCAGTATAAGAAAGCTTTAGTGGAAATCCAAATTTGTCAGTTTCTAGTTGTTATTTTCTATTTGTAGCTTCTTACTTTTAAACTCTTACTTCAAAACTTTTATTTCTAAACTCTTACTTTTAAAGTCTGGGCTAAAGGAGAGATTGATGTGACATGTTTAGAACATTCCATGGCTTTTCGTATATAGCTATTCGTTTATGACTATTAGTTTATGGCGATTAGTTTATAGCTATTCGTCGACTACATGCAGATGAGATTGTGGATGAGGCTGCTAAAAAACAAAAGTCGTGACAGCTTGCCACGACTTTAATTATCAATAAGAAATAAGAAATAAGATTATTTAATCAAAAAACACAGTTGCTTCAGTTGGTTATTAGGGGCAATAAGATAAGTTTTATGATGTTTTATCATGCTGGTTTTCTTGTTGCCAGGACTGACTAACAAGCCTTTCTCTAAGGCTTTTTCAGCAAAATGGTTCTCATCACCGCGAACATAAATAGGCAGTGATTTAACTAACTTTTCACCATCAAAATGGCTTTCAAGTTGCAACTCACACACCACAAGGCTTGATTGACCATTACCTGCAAGTTTGAGCTTAGTGCCGCGGTCATCAGAAAAAGCGCTATCAGCGATAACAAACCAATCTTCGCTTTCAAGTTCTGCCAATAATTGAGTTATGCCTTGATGTTGGGATAATTCAGATTGCTGTACTTGTCGGTATTGCTTGGCTATGCGCTCAAATAGCTGAGGTAGCATAGCACCAGCACCTTGACTACGAGCCATTCTTATCCAAGCTGATAGGTCATCGGCTACCAATTTTGAAAAACGTTTAATACGAAAAGATTCAACTAGCCATGCACACAAAAAATGACTTTCTTGAGCGGGAGTGCGTTTGGCTTTTTGATTTTCAGCAGAATCTTGCAGTGCTTGAATACCTGCTTCAGCGACGTCTAAAATGGCTTGATTGTATGTTTGGGTTTGCACTATTGGGGCACCGTTCATTAAATTGTTCCATCACAGAAATTTTCGATGATGGAACGTTGCAACTGGATAAATAACTCTAGCTGTATTGTAGCAGAGGTGGTTAAACCGCCGCTACAAACTTAATGTACTGCTAAGGATATATGTCGCTTAATGTAACGGTGAGCTAAAAACTACTGGTTTTGAAGTAATTTCGCAGCAGTTAAAATTAGCTCTGGAGCTGGGCGAACTTTATAGTTTGGATTGATGTACTGAAAATGTACCAGACCTGATTTATCAGCTACATAAACGGCTGGAACAGGTAACACTAAACGCTTGTCACCTTCAGGCGTAGTCCAAAGAGTGTTGTTTACTTTGAGCTTTGCTTGATACATAGAAGTCACTTTTTCGCTGGTGTAGAACGCAATACCAAATGCTTGTGATGCTTCCATTTTCTCATCAGACAAGAGTAAGTAATCTAATTCGTTGTCGTTGATTGACGCTTTTAATTTTTCTGGTGAATCTGGTGAAATCCCTACTAATTGAAAGCCCATTTCAATCAGTTTTGGCTCAATTGCCTTTAATTGGCCCATTTGCACGTTACAAAAAGGACACCAACCGCCACGATAGAAAAAGAAGATCGTTGGTTTTTTTGCTGTGAGCTCTTCAAGGTTAACTTTATTCCCTTCTACATCCTGAAGCTCGACATTAGGGATTTGCTGGCCATTCATTAATGGCATGACGTGGTATTCATCACTAGCAATAGGTTTAGCCAATGAAGGTAAGCTAAATAGAGTCACTGCGGCGGCTAAGATAATTTTTTTTAACATGCTGAAATCCATATTCAATTAAAAGGGAAGATCTGGTTGAATGCCATAAATGGGTATTTGGCTATTTGTTAATGTCGAGTGTTATCCGTAATATCATTTGATATCACCCTGACTTTTACTAGACCCGAGCATAGCAGTTTTTATTTCATCAAATTAAAATAAAAGTGAATATGGATTTACTTTTTTGTTATCAAAGATAAGCAGCAAGCAATAAAAAAGGCGCTATCGGCGTCTTTAATGGATTCACAGCTCAAATATATAGATTACTTAAGTTTTTTGTATTTTACTGTGCTGCTAGATTTACCGACGGTGACTCGACGGCCTTGCATGTTGCGTTCTGCAGCAACCTGAGCGCCAGCACTGTCTGAACGCTGTTGTTTTTTAGCAAAACTACGACGTTTTTGAATTTGCTTAAGTAATAGCTCACGGCTGCCAACTTCATAGCCAGCCACTGTGATACGACGAATCGGCTGACCAATTAACTTTTCAATATCGGCTAATGTGCGCTCTTCTTCGCGACTTACAAACGAAATAGCTGTACCTGATTTACCCGCGCGGCCAGTACGACCAATACGGTGAACATAATCTTCTGCTAAGAAAGGCAAGTCGTAGTTAACTACATAGCCAAGGTTTTGAATATCTAAGCCACGTGCAGCCACTTCTGTTGCGACTAACACGCGAACTTTACCTTCAACAAACTCACGTAATGCACGGCGGCGGCTACCTTGTGCCTTTTCGCCATGTACTACAGCTGATGGAATACCATCAAGGTTTAACTCTTTTACTAATACATCTGCAGCATCACGAGTTGCAGTGAACACTAACACTTGTTGCCAATTTTTAGTGCCAATTAATTCAGATAACAACTCACGTTTACGACGCTGCTCAACAGGGTAAACTACTTGGCTTACCGTTGCTGCTGTGGTGTTTTGTTTATCGGCAGTAATCACTTTTGGCTTATCGAGCATTTCGTTTGCCAGCTTTTTAACTTCCGTTGAGAAAGTCGCCGAAAATAGTAAGTTCTGACGTTGCTTATTGACTGCTTGAAGGATCTTTTGAATGTCAGTACTAAAACCCATATCTAGCATACGGTCAGCTTCATCAAGTACTAGAAACTCAACGTTTGATAAGCTCAAGTTACACGCTAGAAGGTGCTCTAATAAACGACCTGGTGTAGCGACAATAATGTCAGCACCACGTTTAAGCTTTTGCGCTTGCGTTGCGACTTTAACGCCACCATAAATAGTCAACACTTCAATGTTGATGTTCTTGCTGTAGTCGTTAATGTTTTCGGCAACTTGCGCAGCTAATTCGCGTGTTGGGGTAAGAATTAATGCGCGAGTGTTTGAGTGGTGAAGTTCACGTGGGTTTTCTACCATTTTTTGCAGCATTGGTAAGGCAAACGCTGCGGTTTTCCCCGTACCTGTTTGTGCACTTGCGAGTACATCTTCACCGCGGCGAATCGCTGGAATAGCTTGCTGCTGAACAGGTGTCATAGTTTTATAGCCGCAATCAGCGATCGCACTTAATATTTCTGGGGCGAAGCTAAAAGATTCAAATTTCATCGGTTTATATTCCTATGGTAATCACATTATTCAACAGTTTAAATGCTTGCCGATTGTAGATAGAAGTATAACGGCTATTACAAGCGGCGGCGGAGTATAACAAATAAAATTGATTAATTCTTAACTTAATTTTTAACGAACTGGTTTAGTTGATTAATCAGGGTTTTAGTTGTGTTTTGTTCGGTTAGAAGTTACCTCAAATGTAGGCATAAAAAAGCCAAGCTTTAACTAGCTTGGCTTTCGAAAGAATTAACTTTAACTAAATTCAGTTACGCAGCGATTAAATTGCTTGAGTTACTTCAGTTAACCACGCTAAGTCTTCACCTTGCATCAATGGTGAAATCGTCTTAAATACTAGCGCGTGATATGCGTTAAACCAGTTCACTTCAGCATCAGACAATAGTGACTTATCAACTAAACGCTTATCCATTGGGATAAGTGTAAGTGCATCAAATTCCATCATTTCTCTTTCAGGATTTACGAGCTTAGACGGCACGACGGCGACTAGGTTTTCAATACGGATCCCAAATTCATCTGCGCGGTAATATCCCGGCTCGTTTGAAAGCACCATACCTGGTACAAGTGCTACACCATTGACATTTTTACCGATACGCTGCGGCCCTTCATGAACACTCAAGAAGTGACCAACACCGTGGCCAGTACCATGATCGTAATCAAAACCCTGCTGCCATAAGTATTGACGAGCAAAGCCATCAAGTTGCTGACCTGAAGTTCCTTTAGGAAACTTAGCTTGGTCTAACGCGATATGTCCCTTTAAGACTAATGTGAACATTTTTTGCTGCTCAGCAGTCACATCGCCAATGGCTACCGTACGGGTAACATCAGTGGTGCCATCAATATACTGTGCACCAGAATCAACAAGGTAAATGCTGTTCATGGTCATTTTACTTGGAGTGCCATCGAGGTGGTTGTAATGACACATAGCGCCATTGCCGCCAGTGGCAGAAATGGTATCAAAACTTGGCTCGCGATATAGCGGGTCGGTTAAGCGAAACGATTCAAGTTTATCAGCGAGTTCTGCTTCATCGTGCATGATATTTGCAGCCACTTCACGGTCAAGCCAGGCAAGAAAACGGCTGACAGCAACGCCATCTCTGACATGGCTTTCACGCATACCATTAAGTTCTGCTGCATTCTTTTGTGCTTTAGGTAGTGCGACAGGATCGCTACCTGCGATTAGAATTGCCCCAGCATTTTTAGCTGTTAATTGACTCCAAGCATTTGCTGTATTTGGGTCAGCAAGTAATTTAACACCGTCTAATTGAGCTAGAGCATCGGCAAGTAATGACTCATCTTTAAATTCAACGCCGCTGCCTACATGCTCAATAAAGCCTTCTGGCAGTTTATTACTGTCAGCAAATAAGGTCATATCACCATTAGCTGATAACAGGGCACAACCAAGTGTCACAGGGAGTCGTGGCACATCGCTGCCACGAATGTTCAATAACCAGCAAAATGAATCAAGTGCAGAAATCAAAGCCATATCAGCGCCTTCTTTCGCAACTAACTCACCTATTTGTTGGCGTTTGTCTAGACTGTTACGGCCCGCACCTTCATGGCTAAATAAGGTAATTAACTCACTTGAAAGCGCAGGTCGGTCATGCCAATGGATATCAATTGGGTTTTCATCAACACAAACTAAACTCAAATTAGCTTTAATCAGTTTCTGCTCGGCTTGTTCAAACCAAGCTAGCGTGTGTAAGCGACTATCGATACCCACTCTTTTACCTGCGCCAAGTTGCTCAATTAACCATTCTACTTGTGGTGTGTCATATAAGCTTTGGTAACTAAATAACTCAGCACTCACTTGTTGCTTAACTTGAACGGTATAACGACCATCAATGAAAATTGCTGCGCTATCTTTTAATACGATAGCCATGCCAGCTGAACCGGTAAAATCCGTTGCCCAAAGTAGGCGCTCATTTCGCTCTGGGACATATTCCCCGAGGTATTCATCAGCTCTAGGAATAATGAATGCATCTAGATTATGTTTGGTAAGTTCCTGACGAATGGCATCAAGGCGCTGATTAATGATCTCTGACATGGTAGCTCCATTGGAGGTTGCTGATTGGCTCAGTCTTATTAAGGAAAGGCGATTATCGCAATTGCATTAGGTGCTTTGCAAGTAAAGAGCTTGCATGCTTTGCTGTTGCATTTGTGATAAACCATTAAACATATTTTGTAACTTTATATTGTATACATTTTTGATTTGCAGTTTACACTATGGCAAATATCTCATCACCCTTAATTTTGGAGTCACTTATGACCATAGGTGTCGGTACTCAAACCCAAGAGCAGGCATTATCTAGTTTGTCGGATATGACAATGGATGTTGCTAGCATAGGTTTACATGAATTTGAACAGCGTATTGCTAAAGCTCAGCGCTTAATGCAACAGCAAGGTATTGAAGCCATTTATGTTAATGCAGGCACCAACCTGTACTATTTTACGGGCACAAAATGGTACGCCAGTGAGCGAGTTGTAGGCGCTATTATTCCCGCTGTTGGCGAGGTTGAGTATATTGCTCCAGCATTTGAGTTAGATACCTTAGAAGGGTATATGGCAATTAAAGGCAAGGTAAATACTTGGCAAGAAGATGAAAGTCCATATGCTTTATTCGCTAAGATCTTGGCAAATATGGGGATTAAAGACGGAAAGGTAGGCATTGATGAGTCGACTGCTTTTTTCATTTTTGATGGTATGCGACTTGCTGATGACAGCTATAACTACATTAATGCTAAAAGCATTACTGCAGGTTGCAGAATGATTAAGTCTGCAGCTGAGCTTGCTTTACTTCAACGCGCTAAAGATATGACTTTAGCTGTGCATGTTGCTACAGCCAGCATGCTACATGAAGGGATTAGCACATCAGAGGTTGAAGCCTTTATCCATGAAGCCCATAAACGTGTTGGCGCAGCTGCTGGTTCGTATTTTTGTATCGTGCTATTTGGTGAAGATACCGCTTATCCGCATGGCGTTAAATCTCCTAAAACACTCGAAAAAAATGATACTGTTTTGATTGATACTGGTTGTCAGTTAGGCGGCTATAACTCTGATATTACTCGAACTTATGTTTATGGTGAGGCAAATGATCGTCAACGCAGTTTGTGGGCACTTGAACAAGAGGCCCAATTAGCCGCTTTTGCTGCAGCACAAATTGGTGAAACCTGCGCTAATGTCGATAAAGCCGCTAGAGCAGTGATTGTCGATGCTGGTTTTGGACCTGGATATGATGTACCTGGATTGCCGCACCGAACAGGTCATGGTGTAGGACTTGATATTCATGAGTGGCCTTATTTAGTGTTAAATGATCACACACCTTTAGAAGCAGGTATGTGTTTTAGCAACGAACCTATGTTATGTGTTCCTGGTGAGTTTGGTGTGCGTCATGAAGATCATTTTTACATGACAGAATCTGGCCCTGTTTGGTTCACGCTGCCGGCAAAATCTATTGATGACCCATTTTATCTAGGCTGATTTTACTGCACAGACCTAAAGCTGATTTAATTAATATATTCGATCTATATAACAGACTAGCTGTAATAAGAGGCAGAAAAATGCCCGATTGGCTAAACCAATCGGGCATTTTTATTGGATTGAAGAAGCTATTAGTAATTAGCTATTAATAATTAACTATCAGCAATTAGATATTAGTTAATCGCTAAAAGCTCAACTTCAAAAATCAGCACTGAGCCGCCTTCAATTTTACCTGCAGCACGATTTCCATAAGCTAATGTACTTGGTACAAAAAACTTAAATTTGTCGCCAACATTCATTAATTGTACGCCCTCAGTCCAGCCTGGAATAACGCGGTTAAGTGGGAAATCAATACTTTGACCACGGTCAACAGAGCTATCGAAAATCGTGCCGTCAATTAAGGTGCCGTGGTAATGCACTGTAACTGTATCGGTCGCTTTAGGATGCTCAGTGCCTTCCCCTTTGTGCATCACTAAATATTGCAGACCCGAAAGTGTTGTCACCACACCTTCTTTTTGTTGGTTTTCTAGTAAGAAAGCATCACCTTTAACGATATTCTCTTGCGCCGCTTTTTTATTATTTGATTGGGTGAAAAAGTAAAAGATGAGTCCTGCGATAACGCATACAGCCAAAACGAGTTTCATAGTATTTATTCCTATGTATATTTTTAAGTTTATATCGCTGAAAGCTCAAAGCTGAACCAAAGGCACCAATGAGGAGGTCTAATAACAGCTCTTGATATAAACGCTTGTAGATAACCTAACTGTGCATGTTACTGATTGAATTTAGCAGGGTAAAGCGAAAGCTTGATTTGTTGTGCTTAGGTTTTATCTGGCAGCGGAATTAACTGCAAAATGTGACACTATTGAGTAAAAAAAGTGATATAAGCCAATAAAGATGCACCAGAGAAGTTAACTAGAATCATCAATCGGTACACCCATTTAAAGGGTGTTTTTTGAGTTTTATGCCTAAATATTTCCTGAGCAATGATACCAGCAGGCCAACCTCCAATGAGTGCAAAGCCGTGTAACGTTTGTTCTTGTATACGCCATTGTTGTTTACTGGCAGCACGTTTATCACGCCATGTTATAAAGGCACTGATAACGTTAACTGCCACTAAGTAGTAACCTAAATTAACTGAAATCATAAAGCCCACGATTAACATGATGGCTAAGCTAATAAGACCGAAAATTTTCATAATGGCTTCTTTATTTATGGTTGCTTTAGAAACTCAGCACGTATAGTTATTTTAAAAACTCAGCATAAATTTCTAAATCTATTTCATCGCCAACGATTGGAATGTAACTGCTCATACCAAAGTCAGAACGGTTAATTTGTCCTACTGCGCTAAATCCCACGGTATATTTACCTGTCATCCAATTATCTGCACCGCCATGAAAGGTCGCCTTAAATGTCACCGGTTTGGTTACACCTCGCAGGGTTAAATCGCCAGTAAAGTTAAAGCTGGTATCAGATATCGGTGTAACGGTATGACTAGTAAAAACCGCTTGTGGGTATTGAGTACTATCAAACCAAGTATCTTCTTGTAATGTTTCGGCTAAATCCGAGTTATTAATATCAATAGAGTTAATATCAACCACGGCATTCAAAGTTGCTGCAGACATATTCTTAGGGTCAAAGTTAAGCGCTGCGTCAAATTGATTGAAGCGACCTACATAAGTAGATAAGCCAAGGTGTTGGATTTTAAATATTAATGCAGCGTGGTTTTCATCTAATTGATATTCACCAGATTGCAGTTCAACTAACTCAGACTCAACGCTAGGTGTAACCCAACTTACACAGCTAGTTAAAGATAAAAGCGCAATACTGGTTATCAATAATTTTGTAAACGGATTCATGAGCCTTCCTGGTTTATTTACTCGGTATGTATATCAACTTAACCGATTATTGGCGGGCAATTTTTTCATCACTAGACTGCGCCATAACGCTTCTAACGGACCTTGTTTAAAGTAGCGAAGATACATTGGTGCTAACACTAACTGTAACAGTGTTATGACTATTGCGATAAGGAAATAGTCGGCTCTATTCAGTGTCATGTACAAATCTGCTGAGTAATAATTGATGCCATATCTAAATATCGCCACGCCAATAAGGGACTGCAGGATATAACAGCTAAAGGCGAGTTTACCGACGGCTTGAAATGGTGCGAGGATTTGCTCGCTGTTTTGACAGACTTTTACCACAAGATGAATATAAATGAATGCCATGGCAAACGCACTCAGCATCATTAAAACAGACGAGAACTCTTTTAGGACAGGATTTGCTGAAAAGCTCAGTATTGAGTCTACTGTTGAAAAAGTGCCTGCCACTAAAATACACTTTAATAAGGTGTTTTTATCTAAGCCATATTCAAATACACCTTGTCGATACAGTGCCATTCCCCACATCATTAACCCTGCAGCAAACCACATTAGAGTAAACGGAATAATTAGCAACATAAAACCCACTTGCATCAATTGCAGTAACACAATATTGATATAAGCCGATGACCAGTCGTTAAGTTGCTGCAGGTGTAATTCAGAGCCTCTAAAGTATTGCTCATCCTCTATCGTTAGGCTAAATAAAGCCACCAAAGCTAATGCGGCAAAGATGAATTGGCTAGCACGTTTTTTAAGAGTGTCTATATCGGAGTTAATATAATTAAGTGCCACAAATGCACTGATACCGTAGGTAAGTAGGATATCGCCACCCCAGATGAAAATTCCGTGAATTAATCCAAAAACGATTAACCATTTTAAGCGTTTCTTTATCAATGGATAAGCAGGTAATCCATTTGCTTCAAAACGGCGGTATTGTATTAATAACCCTGCGCCAAACAGTATTGATAGCAAGCTTAAAAACCGACCTTCAAGAAAGAAGTTACTGAATATCTCCAGTATTTTGTCAGATTGTATTTGGGGTAAATGAGGTGCATAGCCGTAATAACTGTCGTTCATAAAAAAGATATTCATGAACAAAATACCTAAAATGGCTATACCTCTCAAGGCATCAATATTGGTATTACGATTGCCATGACTTTCATTAATCGTATTAGGGCGTGGGCTAAACGAGTCAGCGGTTGTATTTGCTGCTGTATTGGGGCTTGTATTAGAGATTGTATACGTTTTAGCAGCAACAGCGGGCTTACTAATATGAGCTGCAGAATCCTTTTCGCTATTCATATCTTTATTTTTATTGTGTTTTTTGAGGTGATAGTAAACTAAAAGCCTAACAGCCTGCGTTCAAAAAAGATACAGGGTTAAGCTTTCGTAACGGGGGGGGGAGTTTCAGGTTGTCAAAGCGACTTTTGTGGTTTTTCAGAAATCCATAACTTGATGGTGCCTTTTACCACGACATTACCGTCAGTATCGTAAGCGTTGACTGGTACTAATAGGTCACCCACTTGCCATTGCTCAGGTGTGACTTCAGCCACACATAAAATATCGCTGCCGGCTTTTGCGGTGTAATCCACTGACATGCCTTTAGGGATCCAACGAAGATGCTTAGGCACCGAAGCTTCAGCCATAACGCCCATCGCCATTTCTAGGCCATTACAAATCGCAATCACATGTACCGTTTTGATATGGTTATGAACGGCTTTGCGTTTTTTGATTAAACAAGCACAGCGATTTTCTTTAAGTTCAGTCACAAGTGGTTTTACGGTGGCAAAGTAAGGCGCCATTCTTGAGACCATGATGGAAAAAATCTTATGTCCAAAAGGGTACTTAGTGACTTTATTGTATAACGCTAATACATGGTTGGGTTTTGTGCTGCTCATATCAATCCTTTTCTTATTAGAATTATTGTTTGTTTAGAATTATTGTTCATCTGGTCTGATGAGTTCTTTGAGCTTTAGCTTAACATTCCTGTAACTGATTTCACATAAGCGGATGAAATTGATAAAAGATTAATTAGTTTCAGGCAAAGTTGCAGGTATAATTCGGCTAAACACTTTTGGCACTTCTGACAGTTTTGCTTGTCACAGCACCAGATAATTAAAATTTAGTTTCAGATGTTTGATTAAGGATTGGCTTTGCAGCAACTATTAAATTATTTCAAAGGAATGGCGATGGGGGCAGCAGATGTTGTGCCTGGTGTATCGGGCGGCACCATTGCGTTTATTACAGGGATTTTAGAGCCATTATTAGATGGCATTAAAAAGATTAATCCGTCGCTAATCGGCATTATAAAACAACAAGGCATTAAAGCTGCGTTTATGCACATTAATGGCCCGTTTTTAGTGGCCGTATTTGGCGGGATCCTGACGAGTATATTCAGCCTTGCTAAGCTGATTTCATGGCTGTTAACCAATCACCCAATCCCTGTTTGGTCATTCTTTTTTGGCTTAATCTTGTTTTCTGTTATTCACATGCTTAAACAAGTCAAAAGCATCAATTTATTACGATGTGTGTTGTTTGTACTAGGTGTTGCCTTTGCTTGGTTTATTACAGTGTTAAGCCCAATTGAGTTGGATGCAGGCTACACAAGCTTTTTCTTTGCTGGCTGCATTGCTATATGTGCAATGATTTTACCGGGTATTTCAGGCAGCTTCATATTACTGCTGCTTGGCCTTTATCCTGCTGTATTAGCTGCGGCGAAGGGCTTTGATATCCTACTACTTGCATGTTTCGCCATGGGGTGCGTGGTTGGATTACTGAGTTTCAGTCATGTGCTTTCAGCGATGCTACGTAAATTTCACGATGAAACATTATTGTTTTTAACCGGATTAATGTTGGGCACTTTAGGTAAAATTTGGCCTTGGAAAGAAGTCATCACATGGCGTGAAAACTCTAAAGGCGAACAAGTACCATTAACCGAGCAAAACTTATCACCGATGCAGTTTGAACAGCTTACCGGTGAGTCTTCACAATTAGCTGCTGCAGTTGTGTGCCTATTCGTGGGGGTTGGTTTAGTTTGGGGACTAGAGAAGTTCGGTCAACGCTCAGCCCATAAAGCTTAATAGGTAATTTTTAACGGGCTATTTACTGGCTATAGCGAGTAAATAGCTCTTCATAATGAATATTGTTTTACCCATCACGTCACCTTTCAAAGTTAATCATTTCAAAATAACAAAATAAAATTATTTCTTTTTATTAAATTTTAATAAGTTAAAGGCTAATATCAATACACACAAGTGATCTGAAAACCGTTACAGCACGTAATGTTGTTTAAGCCACAAGGAGTCGTATCGTGAATCAAGAAATCTTTAATCCTGAAAAAATACAAATCGGTATCAGCAGCTGTCTGTTAGGACAAAAAGTCCGTTTTGACGGTGGCCATAAAAACTCAAACTATTGCAATATCGATCTAGCACCTTTCTTTGACTACATCAGTGTTTGTCCTGAAATGGCCATTGGCATGGGCGCTCCTCGTAAAACTATCCGTCAGGAACGCGATGGCGATAAAATTTATCTTAAAAGTGCTGATGGTAGTATTGATGTCACCGATAAACTTGAAGAGTACAGCAAGAAACGTGTTGGCGAGCTCGACTTTATTGGCGGTTATATTTTATGTGCTAAATCTCCAACCTGCGGTATGGAACGGGTGATTGAGTACAAGTACGGCACCAATAATGGTACCAAAAGCGGCGTGGGTGTATTTGCAAAAAGGTTGATGGATACTTACCCAGAGTTACCTGTAGAAGAAGAAGGGCGCTTACATGACCCTGTGATTAAAGAAAACTTTATCACCCGTGTTTATGCCTATCATGAGTGGCATACCTTACAAGCTGAAGGCTGGACTAAGCACAAGTTAATGCAGTTTCATGCGCGTTATAAATATCTTTTAATGGCGCATAGCCCTCAATGGTACCGTGATTTAGGGCCAATTCTTGCGAAAATTGATGATGTAGATGCGACTGCGCAAACCTACTTTGTTGGCTTTATGACGGCGTTGAAGATTAAAGCGACCCGAAAAAATCACACGAGTACGTTACAGCATATTCAGGGCTACTTTAAAAAGCACCTTTCTAAAGAGCAGAAGCAAGAACTTACCGAGTCAATCATGAAGTACCGTGAAGGATTACTCCCTCTTTTGGTGCCTATTACTTTGATTAATCACTATTTACGCGAGTATCCAACGCCGTATATAGAAGGCCAAGTTTATCTTAATCCTCATCCAGAGGCGTTAAGACTGAGATATGCGTATTAGTTTTATTGCTGTGAGGGCGCGTAAATGAAAACTCTCATTTGGTTTAGGCAAGATTTACGTCTTGCTGACAACCTAGCTGTTTGCGAAGCCTTCGCTTTTGCTCGTCAGCAACTAACCACGAAGCCTGACTCTATCGCTCAGGTAGAAGCCTTATACATTGTTAGCCCTAAGCAGTGGCAAAGCCATGATGTTGCGCCGATTCAAATCGACTTCATTGAGCGACATGTGAATATTTTAGCCCAAGGGTTAGCATCGCTTGGTGTAAAGCTTAATGTGGTGACCTTGCCATGGTTTGATGATGTGATGGATTGGATGCCAGGCTTTATCGTTGATAATCAATTTGAGCAAATATTTGCGAGCCAAGAACCAGAGTTTAATGAGCGAAAACGCGATCAGCAATTACTTGATATAGGTTTGCCAATCACTTTTGTGGCTCAAGACTGCATTATCAATGCGGGTGAAGTAAATAACCTTTCTGGGCAAATGTACAAGGTGTTTACGCCATTTTCTAAAAAGTGGCGTGAAATTGCTGCAAGTAAAATGATCGCGCCTTTATCTGTTCCTGCTCCTATTGGCGCTGCACTTCCGATACCTGCAACTATCGAATTTGATGCAACTAAGCGTTCAAGTAAGCTGTGGCGAGCTGGTGAAGGTGAGGCAAAACGAATACTTGATCAATTTTGCCTAAACAAGATTCAAGAGTATCAATTAGAACGCGACTTTCCAGCACTCGATAACACCAGTAAGTTGTCGCCTTATTTAGCCATTGGTGTGATAAGCGCTAAGCAATGTTTAGCTGCAGCTTTGAACTATTATCCTGAAGGGCTAGTGGACGATACAAGTCCAGCTAAAACATGGATAAACGAATTAGCGTGGCGAGAGTTCTATCGTCATCTGTTAGTTGCCTTTCCTCGCCTTTCTAAAGGTAAAAGCTTTAATGAGAAAGGCGATTATGTGGTCTGGCGTAATGAAAAAACTGAATTTGCGGCGTGGTGTGAAGGGCGTACAGGTTTCCCTATTGTAGATGCTGCAATGAGACAACTTAACCAAACGGGCTGGATGCATAACCGGTTAAGAATGGTGGTAGCCAGTTTTCTCACTAAGCATTTACTCATCGATTGGCGTTGGGGCGAGCGGTACTTTAGGCAGCAGTTAATTGATGGTGATTTAGCAGCCAACAATGGTGGTTGGCAATGGTCTGCTGGAACAGGATGTGATGCACAGCCATATTTCAGAGTATTCAACCCAATGAATCAAAGTAGTAAATTTGACCCAGATGCGAGCTTCATTAAAAAATATGTACCTGAGTTAAAAAACCTACCACTTAAAGCCATTCATCAACCGACATATATTGAACGTTTTGATGACTCTAGGCAGGATACGATGGGGCTATTTACGGAAAAGCTTGTTGAAAATAGCTCGGTTTATCCTTCACCGATTGTTGAGCATAGTTCAGCACGAAAACGTGCAATTGAAGTTCTGAGTTCATTAAAGCGTTAATCACTGATATATAACACATAAACCACCTTCGGGTGGTTTTTTATTGTCCTATAGCTAATGACATTCTTTGCGAGAGATCACAGATTTGACTAGCCTAATAAGCGTAATCATTTTTTATGATTGCTGGATTGAGCATAACCACATACAATAAATATATATTTTAAATGCATCTTTAATGTTTTATCAAAAAGGTTTGATTATTATGCTAAATATTGACGACCCAGCAGAAACAGAAAAAACCGCGGCAATCTGGCGATTAGCATTTAGGCCTTTCTTTTTAGGCGGCGCGGCGCTTGCGATGTTGTATATTCCATTATGGCTAATGGGTTGGTACACACCTCAATACAGTTTATTTAATAGCAATTTTTGGTCGAATGTATTGCCGTTGTGGTGGCATCCTCATGAGTTGTTATTTGGTTTTGCTATGGCGATTGTGTGCGGTTTTTTACTGACTGCAGTGCAAACTTGGACTAATCAACCTAGCCTTAAAGGGCCTACTTTAGCATTCACATTTAGCAGCTGGTTACTGGCTAGATTATTGCTTTTGCTTCCATTTGATATTCCTCTGTTTTTACCAGCAATATTCGACAGTATATTTTTAGGAATAGCTGCTTTTACCATGTGGCGCAGTGTCTATCGTGTTAAACAATGGCAAAATATTGGTTTCTCGATCATGCTTAGCGTTGCTCTGGTTGTGAATCTTGTGAGTTATTACGCATTACAAGAACGTAATTTCATATTAGCTAATCAAATTTGGCAAGGAATGCTATTTTGGCTGGCATTGTTGATTACCATTGTTGGCGGGAGAGTGATTCCCTTTTTTACCGCAATGCGGGTTAAGCAAACGAAAGCTGAACCTATTTTTGCGCTGGAAAAAGGCCTATTAGTATTAATGATTGCACTGGTTATACAAGCGATATTTAAGGTTTTCCCTATTGCTGTTGAGCAAGTATTACTGCTCAGTGCAGGCCTATTGCATTTGATTCGAATGAGTCGATGGTTGCCCCATAAAACGTTGAAAGAGCCTATGTTATGGTCTCTGCATTTATCGTATTTATCTTTGCCTATCGCTTTGCTAGGTTTAGGTTGGTTTATTAACAACGAGTTTGCCTATCGAAGCTTATTGCATTTGTTTGCTATTGGTTGTTTAGCTTCATTGTGTTTATCGATGATTTCACGGGTTTCACTCGGTCACACCAGTAGAAACATATATCAAGGCCCCAATATGGTATTAGCGTTTGTTAGCTTACCGATTGCAGCTTTCTTGAGAGCTGTGATGCCGTTGATTTTTCCGGCTCAAACACAAACGTGGTTATGGTTAGCTGGTGGTTTTTGGTTTTTAGCTTTTGGACTTTTTGTGTGGCATTACAGTCCAATTTTATCGCGTCCTCGAATTGATGGACGTCCTGGTTAATAATGATTTCACGTTATTAAGCCATTTTTTGATAATTTTTAAAGGAAGATTTGTGAATATGCAATTAGCATTGTTTGCTAAGAAACAAATAGCAGTTAGCCGATTAAGCAAGAGCGTTAGCATTATCTTAATTTCTATTTTTGGGGCTACAGCGTCTGCTACAGCCATTGCTAAAGCTGACATTAATGAGGCTAAGTTTCCAGATCAATTTAAAACTTGGGCTGAAACAGAAGAGCAAACAGAACGACAAGATATGTTAGCTAGCTATCCCGCTAATATCATTTTATGGGCCGGTTCATCTTTTGCTAAAGAGTACCATAGCCCTCGCGGTCACCAATTTGCCGTGGCTGATGTTACCCAAACATTACGAACAGGGGTGCCACCTAAAGAAGGTGAGATGGGAACATCAGCAAGTTGCTGGACCTGTAAAACACCTGACGCACCACGTCTAATTAAAGAAATGGGTTTTGAAGGCTATTCAGCATCTAACTTTACTGATTTAGGCACTGAAATAAACAGCGTTGTTTACTGTACCGATTGTCATGTTGATGGCAGTGCAGAGCTTGCATTGCCACGCCCACATGCGCAAAACGCAATGAAAAAGACAGGTATTCCGTTTGAGAAACAAAATGTTTCAATGCAAGGCGCTCAAGTGTGCGGCCAATGTCATGTGACGTATTACTTCCAACCGGAAAAAAGTAATATCGTGAATATGCCTTGGATTTTTGGCAGCGATACTGACAATATTTTGAAGTATTACGATACTCGTCGTTTCTACGAATGGATCCATCCGATATCTAAAACGCCTATTTTAAAAGCGCGCCATCCAGAGTTTGAGCATTGGAGTCGCAGCAAGCATGCTGAAGCTAATGTTACCTGTATCACTTGTCATATGCCGGTTGAAGAAAATGAAAAAGGTGAAGAGTTTACTAATCATAAAGTAGATAAAGCTCTGCCGCATTTTGATAAAACCTGTATTGGTTGCCATGAAAGTAAAGAAGCTATTACGGCAAAATTAGATGCAGATAAGCATGAAATTGAAACCATGGCACGCGAAGTAGAAGGTTTGCTGGTAAAAGCGCATTACGAAGCGAAAGCGGCTTGGGATGCTGGCGCAAACTGGGAACAAATGAACAGTGCAATTATGGCGATTCGTCACGGTCAATGGCATTGGGATTTTGCGATGGCATCACACGGCTTATATGCACATAACCCAGATGAAGGGCGTATGTTGTTAACCCGAGCGACATCGCAAGCTAAAATGGCGAGAGCGGTATTAGCACAAGTGCTTGAAAGCTTGAAGGTCACTGACGTTGAGTATCCAGATATTAGCTCAAAGGAATCAGCTCATGCAGCAGTAGGCATTAATGAAGCTAAATTGTCTGAAGCTAAACAGATGTTCATTAAAGATGAAGTTGAAAAAAACTGGAATCCAATTGCAGTAAGAGGTTACAAGTAACCCTCAACTAATAGCCATCAACTAATAACCATCAACTAAGACATCAGTAGATGATAATGCTGTTGTTCAACGATAATTATTAGTTTAGTTTTTGAAAAAGCACTTAGAGCAATCTAAGTGCTTTTTTTTGATCTGTCATCTGCTAACTGTCGTATTTACTTGTAAATAAATTATTTTATTTTTGTTTGATTATTTCTAAGACAAACATTTCAACAAGGATTAATATCAGTAGATAACTACTCGTTTTTATTGTTAAAAATCTAAATAAGTCAGGGTTGCTAAATCACAATAAAAATAAACATGATGTTTAATGAGATGGTTCAAGGAGATTTTAATGCACAGTAGCGCTAATAACGTTAGTGAGTTACTTAAGCCCACTAAAATACAGCCCACTAAAATAAAGCCAACTAAAACAAGTCAGGCTGGTGGGCGGGTCACTGAGCAGGTAGCTGAGCCTGGAGACGAACTTGGTAATGATTTAGTTCAGCCACAAATTATTGATGACTTTATTAATATGTACCAGTCGCTTAATAAAAATTCATTGTATCTTCTTAAACAGGTTTACAGCAAGGATGTGGTTTTTCAAGATCCTCTGCATAAAGTACATGGTCTAAACGATTTAACAAACTATTTCGCTAATCTATACGAAAATGTAGACAGTATTGATTTTGATATTAAGCAGGTTAACGCCACATCTTCGCAAGCTTCTGTATTTTGGTGTATGACATACAGCCATAGCAAACTCAATGGTGGAAACCCTATCACTGTAGATGGCATGAGCCACCTTTCTTTTTCTGAAAAAATAACCGCGCATCGAGACTATTTTGATTTAGGGCAAATGCTATATGAACAATTGCCACTGTTAGGCAAAGTTATTAGCATGGTGAAAACAAAGGCATCGTCATGAATAGCTCATTGTCGGATTCACCAACTTCTCATGAGTTAACAACTAAGAGTAAAGAGGCTGTACTCATTACCGGAGCAAGCTCAGGTATTGGTCTTGCGTTAGCACTGCAGTATGTTGAACAAGGCTTTTATGTATTTGCTTGTGGTCGAAATGAACAAAAGTTAAATAGCATTAAAGGCGCGACGCCACTTGTTTTTGATATCAACGATAAAGAGCAAATTCAGCAAGCAGCATTAAAGCTTGCAACATCTCTTAAGCAAAATAACTTGAGTTTAACCATGGTGATACTTAATGCTGGCAGCTGTGAGTACATCAATGACCCAGTTCATTTTGATGGTGCGCTATTTGAGCGAGTGATTCAAACTAATGTTATTTCTATGGGATATTGCTTAGAGCATTTTTTGCCGTTAATTGGGGCTAATGGTCGGGTAGGGTTAATGAGTTCAAGCGCGACCTATTTACCTTTCCCTAAAGCTGAGGCCTACGGAGCATCAAAAGCTGCGGTTAATTATTTGGCGAGCAGCCTTCGTTTAGATTTAAAAGCCCATGGCATTGGCGTTAGCGTCATTTGCCCTGGTTTTGTGAAAACGCCACTAACTGACAAAAACGATTTTGCGATGCCGATGCAAATCTCTGCAGATAAAGCCGCATCTGAAATTATCAATGGCATGAATAAAGGCCAAAGCGAGATACATTTTCCTAAACGATTTACCTATTTACTGAAGTGCATAGCATGTTTACCCAAAGCGGTTGTTTCTCGCATGCTGACACCCAGTGCGGATAAAGCTTGATGGCTAATGCGATTCATCATGAACGATGATTAAGCATTGGTTATCAACTACAACTGTTTAGTAGAGCAGTAAAGACATTCAAATTGTTTAAAGCGATTTAACACCGTACTTTTAAGAATAATTAAAACAACAATTAAAATAATAACTAAACGAAAAGCCTGAAGGATTAATATGAAAAAAATTGCCGTAGTTGGTTCGGGTATCTCAGGGTTGACCTGTGCACATTTACTCAGTGAATTGCACCAAGTCACAGTGTTTGAAGCAAATGATTATATTGGTGGTCATACTGCAACCATTGATGTTGAAGTTGAAGGAAAGCCATATGCCATCGACAGTGGTTTTATTGTCTTTAACGATAGAACTTACCCAAGATTTCAAAAGTTGATGAGTCGCTTAAATGTTAAGTCATTGCCAACAGAGATGAGCTTTAGCGTTCAAAATACTCGCACAGGACTTGAGTATAACGGCCACACTTTATGGAGCATGTTTGCCCAGCGCCGTAATTTATTAAAGCCAGACTTTTACCGTTTTTTAGCTGAAATAGTAAAGTTTAACAACCAATGTAAAGCTATTTACGAGTCAGAAGACTATCAAATAAACAGTTTGGGTGAGTTTTTAGATTCCCAAGGATTTTCTGATTTTTTCAGCGAGCATTATATTTTGCCAATGGGCGCGGCTATTTGGTCTGCCAGCATTAATGATATGCGCGCTTTCTCATTACGTTTCTTCATTCGTTTTTTCCATCATCATGGTTTGCTTAATATCAGTGACCGCCCTCAATGGTATGTACTTCAAGGTGGCTCTCGCAGCTATATTCCTGCACTAATCGCACCGTTTAAAGAGCGATTATTTTTAAATTCTGGGGTGACATCCATTGAGCGTAAAGAGGATGGAGTAAACATCAGAGTCAACAATGGTGAAGTGCAGTATTTTGATGAAGTGATATTGGCATGTCATAGCGATCAAGCATTAGCGATGTTAGAAGATGCTTCAGAAGATGAGCAAGAAGTATTAGGTGCCATGGCTTATCAAAACAATGAAGTGGTACTGCATACTGATGTGAACCTTTTACCGAAACGCCGAGCGGCGTGGGCGAGTTGGAATTATCGCTTAGATGGTAAAGATGCTGAAGATATTGCCAGTAAGCCTGCTAGCGTGACCTACAATATGAATATTCTGCAGCAGTTACCTAAAGATGCGCCTACTTTTTGCGTCACCTTAAATCAAACTGAGTCCATTGATAGCAGTAAAATTTTACGTAAGTTTAATTACGCCCACCCGGTATTTAATGATGCGAGTATGAATGCGCAAAAAGAGCGAAGCCGTATTTGCGGCGTTCGTCATACCCATTTTGCTGGTGCTTATTGGTACAACGGTTTTCATGAAGATGGGGTACGTAGTGGCCTAGATGTGTGTAATAACTTTGGTATAAGTCTTTGAGTACCAACTTATGAAGACAAAAACTATCCAAGATGATTTTAATAGTGGTGTATATCAAGGTGAGGTGAGTCATCGACGTTTTACACCTAAAAATCATAGTTTTGCTTATGAAATGGCGCTATTGGCAATCGACTTAGATGAAGTCACAGCATTAAATAAAGTGAGTCGGTTTTTCGGTACAGCTAAATGGTCAATGTTAAAATTTAACCCTGATGATTATTTAACCTGTTTGGCTGAGCAATTTTCTGATGCAAGGTTAACAGAGAAAGACTTAAATCTTATGAGTGTTTCTGTCAGTGATGAAACCTCACCAGAGCAGGCGCTTAAGCAGCGGGTGTTGTGGACGATTAAACAGCTTGGAGCATCACAAGAGTGCCAAAGCGTTATTTTTGCAGGCCAAGTTCGTCATTTCGGTTTTTACTTTAGTCCCGTTAACTTCTATTTTTGTTATCAAGATGACAAGCCCATTTATATGTTGGCTGAAGTCAGTAACACCCCATGGGATCAGCGCCATTGTTATTTGGTCAACCTAGAGCAAACCCAAACCACAGATAAAGTCTTTCACGTTTCGCCATTTATGAATTTAGATATGCATTATCAATGGCAAGTTGTCGCCCCAAGTAAGCGGCTAAATGTCACGATTCAAAATAGAGATGATGCGAACAACAAATTATTTGATGCAAGCCTTCAGCTCAAAAGAAGGCAATTTAACGCTAATAACATTCGTAAAATGTTAGTCGGGTTTCCTGTCATGACACTAAAAATTATGTGGGGGATTTACTGGCAAGCATTGAAATTATTTGTCAAAAAAATCCCCTTTATTGCGCACCCTCAGTCTTGATTAAACGGCTTAATTAACGATCTGAGTGAGATTATTTAAACCAAAAGTAAATTTGTTACGTACTGAAAGATATCATTATTAAATTGCGACAAAGTAGGAAGCGGAGAGATATATGGAAAATACAGCGATTAATGCGAATGTAGTGCAAGCAACGATTTCAGACAGCTTTGCAAAGAAAATATTATTACGCGCGTTAAAGCACCTCTCTGGCGGCTATTTAACTATTGTAAATTCTGACAACCAAGCAACTGCGGAGCAAAGTTTAAGTTTCGGAGATTTTGAATCTGACTTACATGCAAGTATTCAGGTGTCACACCCAAGCTTTTATAAACAAATTATCTGGGGTGGCTCAATTGGGGCAGGCGAAGCTTACATTCAAGGTCACTGGTCTAGTCCCGACCTAACCAAAGTTGTGCAGTTGTTCGCTCGTAACTTAGCACTACTCGACAATATCGAGCGTTATTTTTCATGGTTTAGTGTTGGCATGAACCGATTAACCCATGTGTTTAACCGCAACTCAACCTCGGGTTCTAAACGTAATATTCTAGCGCATTACGATTTAGGTAACGCAATGTACGAGCAGTTTCTTGATAAAGAAATGCTCTACTCAAGTGCTTTGTACCCTCATAAAGATGCGAGTTTAGAAGAAGCTCAAATTCACAAGTTGCAAACTATTTGTGAACGCTTGGAGCTTAAATCTGGCCAGACTCTTTTAGAAGTTGGAACAGGTTGGGGAGCATTAGCCATTTATGCTGCCAAGCATTTTGATGTCAATGTGACAACCACGACTATTTCAGATGCTCAGTACGACTATGCAGTTGAAAGAGTCAATCAAGAAGGCTTGCAAGATAAGGTGACCTTGTTAAAAAGTGACTACCGATTACTTGAGGGTGAGTATGATCGAGTGGTGTCTATTGAAATGATTGAAGCCGTAGGACATGAATACTTACCAGGCTTTTTTAAGAAATTGGAAACGTTACTCAAGCCATCAGGAAAAATGTTGATTCAAGCGATTACCATTGCCGACCAACGTTATGACAGTTATCGCAAAGGTGTCGACTTTATCCAGCGTTATATCTTCCCAGGTGGTTGCTTACCTTCGGTGAGTGAAATGAATAAGCACATTGCTAAGCAAACTGACATGGTGGTGTGGTCAGTTGATGATATGGGTAAAGACTATGCACAAACGCTTTACCACTGGCATGAACGTTTTGATAAAGCGCAAGAAACGATTAAGCAACTAGGTTATGGCGATGACTTTATCAGAATGTGGAAATTCTACTTAAGCTATTGTGAAGGTGGTTTTTTAGAGCGCACCACAAGTACGGTACATTTAGTTGCCGTGCGCCCTGAGTATCGCACTACATTGGCAAGTGGATTATAAACCATGCAGTTATCCGCTCATACCAACATTATCAACGCACTGGCTTTTCAGGTGATTTGGTGGGCGGGAGTACTTGCGGGTAACCAGCTTATTGTTATTCCCATTTTGTTAGTGGTTTGGCATTTCGTGGTCAGTAAGCAAAAGAAATTCGATTTTAAAGTTCTAGTTGTCTGCGGCGTGATAGGCATAGCACTCGATACGGTATTAACACTTTTTGGTTTGTTTGAGTTTACGGTGTTCCCGTTTTGGTTAGGGTTATTGTGGTGCTACTTTGCCATATCCCTCAACTACAGCCTTGCATTGTTTAATCGCCTTCCTATATCTATACAGGCATTACTTGGCGGTGTTTTTGGCAGTTTAAGTTATATTGGTGGCGCCAACTTACAGGCTGTTAACTTGCCTAACGGCACTGTATTTTCAGGATTGATATTGTTGATGGTGTGGTCACTCATGTTTCCATTATTACTTTGGATTGCCAAAACAATTGGTTTAAAACATTCACGAGTTGCTTTTGAAAAGCTCGTGTAACCGTTCCTACAGGAGTTAACGCTGATGAAAAGAGTAAACTTAGCGCTTGAAAAATCAGTGCAAGCTTCTTTATCAAATCTTGTTATATCAGAGCCTGTTTTATCAAACTCTGTTTTTAGAACACCATTAATTCAAATGTCATTTTTATTTTTGATGCTAGTTTTGGTATCAGCTTTAGTTTCAAAAAAGGCCCTTGCTGACCAACTTGAAAGTACACCAGGATCTGAGCTGAAATATTCGACTCAATCCCATCAGCAATCACTGTCACCATTACAAATGGTCGGTGAGGCCGACATGAACTTACTATGGTTTTCAATATATAGCGCTAAGTTAATGTCTGTAGACGGTGATTATCAACACAATCAATTCCCACTTAAGCTTGAAATCCAATACCACAGAGATATCGAAGCTGAAGATCTTGTCGAAGCAACGGTAGACCAGTGGCAACATATCGGGATTGCGGAGCAAGATATACCTAGGTTACAGCAACAAATAGAGCAAGCTTGGCCAGATGTTAAAGAAGGCGATAAGTTGAGCTTTATGATGCACAACCATGATTTAGGTCAGTTTTATTTCAATGACAAACCCTTGCCATTAATTGAAGAGGCAGGATTTTCGAAAGCATTTTTAGGTATATGGCTATCAGAGAAAACCAGTAGACCTAAATTACGTAAGCAGTTAATAGGAGCGGATAAATAATGTCTTCGATTAAACACCTTTCAAAGTATTGCCTATTGCTGGTCAGTTTATTGTTTTTAATGTCATGTTCTTCTGCTTCCATTGAGGACTATGACAAAACCACTCCAGTACTTAACTTGCAAACCTTTTTTGATGGCGAGTTAACCGCCTCTGGCATAGTACAAGATCACTCTGGTACGGTGACCCGTAAATTTACAGTGACCATGGAAGCCAGTTGGGAAGGTAATAAAGGGGTTATTAACGAATGGTTTATTTATGATGATGGTGAAAAACAAACTCGTATTTGGCAAATCACTGACTTAGGGAATGGTCAATATCAAGGTACTGCGAATGACATCTTGGGAATTGCTGAGGGCGAAGCTAGAGGCAGTGCATTACGCTGGGCTTATGATATGAACCTAGTCGTGGATGATTCAGAATACGAGGTTCACTTTGATGATTGGATGTTCTTAGTGGATGAAAATACCATTATTAATAAAAGCGATATTATCAAATTTGGTATAACCGTGGCTGAAGTGACATTAGTAATCCAAAAAGTGAAATAACCTTAATCATTGTAAAATCGAGCTTAGCTTGGTTACTCAAAATGTGATTAATCAGAAAGTGACAGTCATGATTTTTACAGCAAAGCGGCATTGATATATCAATGCCGCTTTTGTTTTTGAAGTGCGTTTAAATTTAGTTATATAAGGCTGGAGTTAACCTTTTAGCTTTGAATTATCAGGTTGTTTTTTATCATAATATTCAAAGGGAAACACGTTTCTAATCCGTTGAGAAATTTTATCATCAACATTGGCTGAAATATGCAGTCGCACACCATTGAGCTTTTCTGCCCTCACCGTGCATGTGAGTTTTTCATGTTTGGCAATCGACTTACATTCTCTTGAAAAACGTTCAGGAATTTTACCTGAGTGTTTATTGAGTTTTCCGTCTTTAAAATGCATCTCAAAAACTTTTAAACCTCGAGCGCCTGAAAAGATGAGCTTGTAGGCAATAACGAAAAAAACTAAAACAAAGAATACTTTAAACCCCGTTTCGAGCATGCTTAATTCCTTCTATATGACAATATCTATAATATTTAAGATACTCCGCTAATTGAGGAATGCAATTTTATTTGTAGCTTTATAATCAAGCTCACATTTGTAATGGAGTCTAGGACTTGTTGAACTTTCAAGGTTATTTTTACTGGAAGTTTTTTAGATTTAACTAACCGTATTTATCCTCGTTATCCAGAGAGAACTTCGCTAATATTGAATGCGTTATCTAAGGCTTTAAAGCCTTAAGTTGAGTTAGTTTAAATATCATCAATTCGCCATTTGCTATTTGCTATTTACTATGGGGCCGTCATGCTGAAACTTCGAGATCCAAGCTTATTTCGCCAACAGGCATATATCAACGGTCTGTGGCATCACGCTAATTCCGGCAATGTTGAAAACATCGTTAATCCAGCTAGTAACCAAATATTAGGCACAGTCCCTGTCATGACGGCAGAAGAGGCAAACTTTGCGATTACTGCGGCTGAAAATGCCTTAACACAATGGCGAGTCAAAACGGCCAAAGAGCGTCAGCAAATATTATTAACTTGGCATCAGTTAATGATTGATAACCGCGATGACTTAGCGTTAATCATGACCTTAGAGCAAGGTAAACCTTTAGCAGAATCGAAAGCGGAAGTCGGTTATGCGGCATCATTTATTGAATGGTTTGCTGAAGAAGCTAAACGGGTTTACGGTGAAACTATTCCTGGTCACCAAGCAGATAAACGTATCACTGTGATCAAGCAGGCCATAGGTGTTACTGCTGCTATTACGCCATGGAATTTCCCATTAGCGATGATAACCCGTAAAGCAGCTCCAGCGCTTGCAGCTGGATGTACTATGGTAGTTAAGCCCGCGCCTGATACGCCCTTTAGTGCGTTAGCACTTGCAGAGCTTGCCCATAGAGCCGGAGTGCCAGCAGGGGTGTTTAATGTCATCACTGGTGATGCTAAAGCAATTGGCAATGAGCTATGTAGCAACAAAATTGTTAGAAAGCTTTCTTTTACAGGGTCAACACCGGTTGGCATTAAGTTGATGGCGCAATGTGCCCCGACAGTTAAGAAGTTATCGTTAGAGCTTGGTGGAAATGCGCCTTTTATTGTATTTAATGATGCAGATATTGATGCCGCAGTGCAGGGAGCTATTCAAGCTAAATTTAGAAATGCTGGCCAAACTTGTGTGTGCGCGAATCGAATTTATGTGCAATCTAAAGTGATTGAGGTTTTTACTCATAAATTTGTAGCAGCGGTAAAAGCACTAAGAGTAGGCAATGGTTTAGATAGCCAATCAGACATTGGCCCATTAATTAATAACAATGCAGTAGTAAAAGTTGAATCTCATATTCAAAATGCACTTGAATTAGGCGCAGAGCTTTTATTGGGTGGTAATAGAGTCCAAAAAGAAGGTATGTATTTTGAACCTACTGTAATCACTGGCGCAACTCAGGAAATGTTATTGGCATCAGAGGAAACCTTTGGACCACTGGCACCTATTTTTAAATTTGAATCTGTCGAACAAGTCATTCAAATGGCAAATGATACTGACTTTGGTTTAGCTGCATACTTTTATGCTCGTGATATCAGTTTAGTCTATCAAGTATCTGAAGCACTTGAGTTTGGCATGGTAGGAGTCAATACAGGCTTGATATCAACCGAGGTCGCTCCATTTGGCGGTGTGAAATCATCGGGGCTTGGCCGAGAAGGCTCAAGACATGGTTTAGATGAGTACCTTGAAATGAAATACGTTTGTTTGGCGGTTTAGCGTTTAAATATCAGTTTAGCTTTACTTAATCGTTTAGTTTTAAATTAGTGATTAGGTATTTATGCAACGGCTAATGTGTTGCATAATTAAACACATCTTAAATAGACCATTGAGTATTATGCTTTTTTCCCTACTAGATATTTTAGCGTTAATTTGTTTTTTTATGTGCTGGATGGGATACACCTTCTTTGCACGTACAAAAGCTAAAACAACTGATTGCATAGCGCGTTGTCTTCATCAACACCGGATCCATTGGATGACCGAGGTGATGAAGAAAGAAATCCGTGTTGGGGAAGCATCATTACTGGCAAACTTAGAGCGCAATATTGCTTTTTTTGCATCAACTACGCTACTGGTTTTAGCGGGTGTGCTAACGCTTTTTGCTCAAGTCGAAAGGCTTGAAGATGTGATTACATCAATTCCTTTTGCTGCAGAGCCTAATCATGCATTAGTGCAGGTGAAGCTTGCGTTACTTGCGGGTATTTTTGTATTGGCATTCTTTCAATTTACTTGGTCTATGCGCCAGTATGGCTTTTTAAATGTCATGATTGGCGCTGCGCCATATGATCCTAATGGCTCTAATACCGATTTAGCCGCCTATTCCCGTCAAATGGCCACTGTGGGGGATCAAGCCGCTCATTCCTACAATTACGGTTTAAGATCGTATTACTTCTCTATGGCCGCTCTGTGTTGGTTTTGGAACCCTATCTTATTGATCATCGCAAGTTTGCTGGTGGTCTATACCTTATATAGACGAGAGTTTAAGTCACGTGCAGTTAAAGCAATTACCGCAGCGCAAACTCATCTAGAGATTGCTAAATCAATAAGAGAACGTGAATCCAGTAATTAATTTAAAATTCGGAATTATAGACATGAAAAAGCCGCTTAAATTTCTTTAAGCGGCTTATCAAAATTGGTGGCCCCTCCCAGACTATAAAAGGGCAATGTTTAACAGTTTTACTGGGTTTGCGGCATACAGAAACCTTGTCTTTACTGGTTCTGTGCCACCCCGTTCCACTTTTATTAACTTTAGAAATAGTGGAACAAAGGTGGAACATGTCTGAAATTTCAATGCTATTTACCGATATTAATATCGAGAATCTTTCATATAAAAAATCACTTCAAACATATGTCGATAAAAGGTGCGCGCACCTAAAACTAATCGTTCGCCCTTCGGGTAAAAAGAGCTATTATTTTCGAGCAAAGCACAAAGGGAAAGATATAAAGCGAAAGCTTGGTGAAGCGAATCAACTGACTGTGAGCATGGCGAGAGTTTTAGCTGATAATATCCTTTCTGAATTAAAAGAGCCTCTTTTAATCTTTGAAGCTGAATCTCAAAAAGACCCTTTAAAATATGTCACCGTTAATGACATATTCCAGTTGTACAATGAAAATGAACTTTGTTATCGAAAAACAATTGCTGGTAGGGCCCATGCTCTTGAAGTTGCCTATCGTAATCATGTTAAGCCACTAATAGGCTCACATTACGTTAATGAACTAAGTAAAAAGTTTGCACGTTCTTTTTTTAAAGATTTAGAGGTAAAAGGGTACTGCGCTCATAACAAAGCGTTAAGTGGCCTCAGGGCAGCATTTAATTACGTTATCGACTATGAAGAACAACTAAAAATTCAATTTAATCCATTTAACCGAATTCAAAAAATGCCTAGTGTCAGCCGTAATCGATATCTAACTCATGAGGAAGCTGGGCGTTTATTTAAGGCGCTTAAAGAAGTTTCTAATCAAGATGTTGCCGATATTTATCGCTTAGCGCTTTTCACCGGAGCAAGGCTCTCGAACGTAAAGCAAATGGAGTGGGGGGATTTAAATTTGAGTTTAGGGACTTGGTTAATTCCTTCTACCCGTACTAAAACTAGCCAGCATTACGAAATTCCTCTTCACAATATGGCGATGGATATTATATTGAACCGTCAGAAAACATCCTATGAAACTCGATTTGTATTTCCAGCAGGTCCAAAGTCAAAGTATGGATACATCACTGGGGGCGATTTAGTCTGGAAGCAAGCAATTAAAGCTGCAGGATTATATCATGATAACCCTAACATAAGACCTAGACCCCATGATTTAAGGCGAACCTTTGCAACTTGGCAGATTCAATCAGGGGCAGATATTAGTGTGGTTTCAAAAGCGCTGTGCCATACCTCACTAAAGCATACGATGGTATATGCTCATACGAATGTATCTCAGGTAAGGGATGCTATTGATGGTGCATTCAAAAAATTAGTGTAATTCTTGATTAAATTCGATTAGCTAATGCCAACTGATTTTGAAAGTTTATTGAACAATCAAAATCAGTTTTACTTTTAGCTCTTTATAAACAGATTCGCTTGGAAGTAAATTAATATTTTGTTATTCATCAAGTTTTATTTTGACAATTGAAGTGCGAACATCTTTTTGTCCTAAATAAAGAATATCATCTTCATAAGATATGACGCGCTTGTATAATGCACGATTTGGCAATTTTGCAATAATCTCACCAGACTCAACATCTACTATATGAGTGTGCTCTCCGACATAATGCCAATGGGCAAGCTTACCTTTATGCTCAAATAGATATTTAACTAAGATCGGTTTGGCGATCTTTTCCCGTTTCTCATTAATGATATAACCCGATAAGTTATCTACAAATAAACAACCTTGCTCGCTAGAAAAGGCTCTTACACCTTGTTCTGTGAACAATTTAAAAGAGTTGCTTTCAGCTTCAAATTGATAAATGCCTTTCTCTGCTTCTGCAATGAAACATTGGCCATTAGAAACAATTTTGATGGTTTTTATATCACTAATGCTGATTAGCTTGCCGTTTACGAGTTTATATACACCTGAGCTACCCGCTAAGTAGACTTCTCCTTTATGGAAAGCTATTTGTCTTAAGTTTAGCGTTGTATCAAAATAAGTAGAGTTAAAAACAGTACCATCTTTAAGTTGCTCTACTACATAACCACTATTAGTGATAGCTAATATTGAAAGAACCTTAGTGGTATAGGTAAAATCAATTATTGTATTTGCAAGGCTATAATTAAAATTTCCTGAATGGCTTAATATTGACTCCTGAGCTGCATTTCCTAAAGCGAAATAAAGCTCATTTTCTAACATAAGTGGATCAGAAATCTTAACGGTTTGAGGAGCAAGAACATAAGATGTATTTAACTCTTGAGAGTGGATATCATCAGTCAATGTTGTCCTTAATAGCTCATTATTATTACCCACATAAAATAAATCGTTTTCTGATACTGCAATTGAATAGGGTTTATTTCGAAATTTAAGTAAGGTTTTTCGATTATCCCCTTCAAAGTAGATAAGAGACACTTCATCTAAATTATTTTCTCTCATAGAAAACATCCCGTCACCATAACCTTTGATAAAAGCATCAATGAAACGTTTGCCATTTCCTGAATCAAAATTAGTAGTAGTGACTTTCTGTAATAATTTTTCTTCAATATCATAAGTATAGGGTTTGATTGAATCTGATGGGTTTACATTGAAAGTGATGTAAAACTTATTTTTGTTAATCCAGTCGAATGAAGGATATGCATTTTGCCTATTACATGGGATTTCATCTATCTGATATTCAAATGGTTTAGCAAAAATTTTAATTTTACATTTTGAGTCTTCCACAACATGCATTACAGTCCGTCCGCTGCTATGAATTTCTATACCTCTATACGCGCCAGGGTAATTAGCAGATAAAAGCGTCGTATTTTGACGGTTAACGGTTTTATAAAGTTTGGATGTTTTCGAGTCTCGTGTTGTAACGTACAAAGCGTCATTAAATTTGGCATAGTCGACAATATAATCGTGTGACTCAAAAACTGTTTGCTGTGACACTTTTGGAAGTAACGGAGTAGAGCTGTTGTTTGATACGGCATAGTGAATGCTAACCATGCTTAAAATCAATACCATGAAGGGAATAACAAGGATTGTGCTCGAAAGCTTTATTGGCGCTTTATTAACATTTTCTTGAAACACTTCAAAGGTCAGTTGGTAACCTTTATTTCTGATGTTTTTTATTGACTCTTTGTCTCCAAACTTCAACCGTATCGCACTAATTAGCTTACGTAATGAATTTTGAGTAACAACTCGCTCTCCCCACACGGTCTTCTCTAAAGTTTGAGCGTCTACAAAACCGTTTTCTGATGCTAAAAATAACTTTAAAGCTGCTGTCTCCTGATAGGTGAAATTGATTTTTTCTTCACCTCTGGTTGCAAAGTGAATGTCAGTAGACAGTATAAATCCATTTATTTTGTATTTCATATCTATAGAGAGCGTTGCTTTCGGTACTTGAGAATAATTATCTTTTTAGGGTAAAGGCTCTATTTTGTAGGTCAAGTGAAACTAACCTAAGTTACTAATTAAAATGTGTTTTCACACTTATTCACTATTGTTTCACGAAAAATCAACATTTTATGCTGGCCAAATAAAAGTGGATTACGGTTGAATATAGTGATGATTGTTTAAAGAAGGTTTAAGCAATCATGTGAAATTTATCTGAGTAGAAACTAATAACTAAAGGGAAATTTAGGAAAATGAAGACGTTGATCCTTATCGTAGCAGCCATAGGCCTAATAAGTGGGTGTGCTTCAACAGCAGAAAAAAAATCTACCGAACAGGCATATCTAATTATTGACGTTAAAGGAGATTCCTCAATTAGAGACTTAGTTCTTGATACTGTCGTTAGCTCTGTTGAAAAGTCGATGGATAGCCTAACGGTCAGTCGTGGTATTCCCCCTCAAGAATTGCCTGAAAAAGCAACTAGATTCAAATTAACATCTCCATTTGGAAATAGCTCATTCGGAGCTTTAATGCAATCTCAAGGCGCTATGTTAAAGCTTCCAAGTTGCCAAGACCCAATACTTACAATGAAATCTGATGATAACGAGCATGAATTGGGTGAGAGAACCTCATTTTTTGTATGCGTTGTACAGTATCAAGAAGGTTATCATGTTGATGTATACACGACTTTTGAGCAGAGAAGTGGTGGTTTATCCGTTGATGCTTTAAGTCAGTCCTTAGCTAAATCTCTTGTTGGTGATTCAAGCCAAGTTATTCCTAGAACAATGAAAGGAATTGAATCTGATCTTGCTGATGAGAATCTAGAAACTAAAATTGTAGATCAATATATTCCTAAAAAATGGAAAGGTTTATTTGTAGATGAAATCGCTGATGCTACAGGTAAGAGTACGTCACTCTAATTAGTCACAACTCTGTTAGAAATAATAAATATAGTTATCAGCTTTAATTTTATATTAAAGCTGATTTTATATAAGTCTGCTTATTGAATAATTAGTAAGTTTTTAGAGTAAATAACCATAATACTTATGATAAATTTGCTCCAAGTTTGAAGTTCACAAAAAATTAATTATAAAAGGAATTAAAGTGAATTCTGGTATTTCTATTTGAATCAATGCTAACACCCAAGATAATAACTTTTGTATATTGGATTCTGTTAATTTCTGCAGGGTTTTCTGGAGTTTCTACAATTTTTTTTGGCTATGAAGGGGTAAGTTTTTATTCACTCATGCTTGGTTTATTTATCACTGGTACTAGTGCTATAACCGCAAGGATTTTTTGTGAGTTAGTAATTGTTTTATTCAAAATGAATGAAAGTCTTCAAATAATATCAAAAAATCCAGATCTCAAACTAAAAACTCTCAGCTCGTCTTCTTATGCTGCAGGTGAGCGAAAAATGACCGTACCACCTGTGCTAAAGAAAAATAATTTAGAACAGTCTGATCAGGTTGAGTCTCCTAACTCGAATACAGAAAATTTAGAGCCTAAATCAGGTTTTACTCCTTCAAAAGAAAGGGAACCAATACCGAAGTTTAACCTTGATGCTCGCAAGTAAGTCATTAAAGTTAATTACTCCTTCTGGAGTCCCGCTGTTACTAACAGCGGGACATTTTTTTACTAATTTATTTATGGTAAGTTATTAAAATTATGAATAAAGCTGTAATTGATTAGTGTTTGATAATAGTTCAATAGATGCTAATCGGAATTCCCGCTAAACTATTATACAAAGTACAGGATGAGGAGAAAGAAATGGGGTTATTTTCAAGTGGCACAAGGGATTCACCCACGATATTTTGGGAAACACTTAAAAATAAAGGTGAAAATGGATCTAGTCAATTTACATATAGAGCTAAAGTTCCAGGCGGATGGCTCATTTCATCGGCCTCTGCTAACCACGGGATAGGGCTAACTTTTATACCTGATCCTAATCATGATTGGGATGGAAATTCTATCTAAAAATATTATTTCGTACTTGTCCCCCAAAGTTTGTTTGGTTTTAAATGACTGTTGATTACATTCTGTCGTTTTGGCGCTTAGACTTTAGCTTAGTTTGAAGTTGATTAGTTGAAGGCCAAGTATTAAATATTACCTAAAATTTCTTTTAGGGATGTGAACAACAGCATGAAGTTGCAACAGCGTCCCCGCTAGATTCAGGCAAATGTCCATGCCTGTAGTTTCAACTCCATCTTCGTTTGAACAAATATAGAAACTCACACTTCGATAAAGTGTGAGTTGACCGATAAGACAACTTAGAAAAAAAACTTTTATGAGTCTACTTCCCAATACTTTTCAGATAAGCTTTGGGGGGACTGATCGGGTTGATTTCACCGGATTCGAGGTATTTAATTATACCTTGATCAGTTTCCCGCTTTGTTTCTTGTTCAAGACCTTGTCGAAACGTTTTAGTAGATTGTGAACTTCGTGACTCTTCTTTTACCCATTCATAGCTGATACTATCAGCGAGCCTTCTTCTATGACTCCTCACACCTCTTGTACCAACTCTATTATGACCTCTTACTGTAGTATAGCGAGCTGTGTAAACCTTTTTACGACTATACCCAAGTAAGGACATAATTAAGAAATGAGCTAACCAGAGTACACCCCAACCGACTAGAACTATAAACAATAGTGACTTCATGCTATTTCTTACTCTCTAAAAACAGTTACATAGCCTAATTGGGGCATTATTGATATCTGCCAGCAACTAGAATAAAGTTACTTCACTATAATCTGTAGTTGTATATATGCCCTTTCCTTTTGCAGCATTTGAAATAGTTACAATGTCACCGACTTTAAAACCAAGTCTTTTTTCATGCGAAATCGTCACTCTATAACCATCACTAATACATTCAAAGCTAATGTGGGATTTACCAGTTTTTCGAATCACTTTACATTTGATGATTTTTCTTTCTTTGTCAGAATATCGCTCTTGCTTTGTGTAGCGGGTAACAGTTTTTGCTTCAAGTGAGATTTCGCGACCATCACCATTTAATGGCAAAAAGCCATATTTATCAGTTTTGGGAGTACCTTTTCCAGGATGAGAATTTAATGAGGGTTTATAAAAACTAATTGCAGAAGACTCGGCTTCATCAGCCTCTTCTTGATTGTTAGCAATTGCAATAACATAGTGCTGCCAACTTTTGTCATTTCGAAGAGACTTTTTGAATGTTTGATCACGTTCAGGGTGTGACTCAGATTTAGCAATTTGATTGTGTTCTTCCCATCGATTGACCATACATAGGCTCTGACCAATATACACTTGCCCCTTTCGGTTTTTATGAGCATAAATAACATGCTTAGCAATTCTAACTTTAAATGCCTTTAAATTTTTAGTTACTATGACGTACATACTTTTCTCTCAAACAAAAACGAAGTTGCTTAAGAATACTGTTTATTTTTATTTATAAAGGTTGTCTTCCTTAGAAAACAAGATACAAATCTCAATTTAAAAGTAAATTCAACAATTGATTACACCTATTCACAACAACGTATTCACCCCAAAATACATATGTGCTACACCTTCGGTCTTTTTCAAGGTAGTTGGCACACTTCACTTAAAGTTAAAGCTAAATTTTTATTAATGTATATTTTAAGTGTG
Organism: Shewanella olleyana; assembly: GCF_023283825.1. Taxonomy (GTDB): domain Bacteria; phylum Pseudomonadota; class Gammaproteobacteria; order Enterobacterales; family Shewanellaceae; genus Shewanella; species Shewanella olleyana. The sequence goes on from NZ_JAKILD010000012.1 coordinate 85,101, forward strand.
CTTAAAAGTTATAGCGTAATACCTTAAAAAGGGAGGCGGATTTAAGTCTAAGTTCCCCTAAAAGCTCCATGTAAAATTGATCCTTTGACCCAAATATTACATGGTGATTTATAAGTCAAAAGCGTGGACACATATTAGGGGTTTAGTAATAGCTTTAGAAAAAAGCTAAGCGCTAAATTAGCAAGAGCATTGACTAACTTACTCACTCACAAAAACAAGCCAGCTATGCTCTAGGAAAATAGTTGATCTTAACTAGTTATTATCCCTTTCATTTTTATTTTCAAATTCTTTGTTTGCCTCGGCTTCAGCGCACTTTTTACAAATCATGAGGCAGCCAACGATTAAGACTGTTAACGGTAGTAAGAATTCCATGGAACCTCCTTTACAGGTATCAGCTTAATGAATTTAAGCTGATAGCCTGGCACATTTTGAATTTAAATAAACTTAAATAGTAAGTAGCGGCATTTTAACCAAGAATCCTCGGGGAGCCCTTTCCCCTTGTACCTTCTTTGATAAGCAAATTCTCCAATTTCGAATTTCAAAAGCAATAAGTATGAGGGTAACGTAAATAAAAGGTTATTGGTTATCCAAAACATCGTCACACAAACTATAGTCGAGATGAGTAAAATAAGTGCTGGCGTGTAACGAGCATAAAACGCCTCATTTTTTTGATTAAAAATCACTATCAAACCCCGAATCAAAATCTGAGTCGAAACTTGAACAAGAATCAAAACTATCGAAGCTTGATGAAATATCAGTATCACAAGTGCTTATTGAACTACTGCTTTCAGTGATACCGAATGGGTTACCTTTGATGTCGACACCAGAGTCTGAGATCATAGGTGTACCATCAATATTGGTAATAGGGGCGTTATTTTTAGAAGTCATAATGTGTCCTTTAATGATGAAGGTTAATTACTGTTCTAAATTTAAGTTAATGAAAAAAAGTTGAATTGCAAACTTATTTTATTGCAAGGTCAGCAATAAATATTTTCCCTTTCTTTGCTCACTTCGTCGGATACCTAGACTCTTTCAAGACTCAAAAAATCGTTTTTCAGCTTTTTTTTCTTTGCATTTATTCGATAGAATTTTGCTTTGTTTAGCAAAAATCGGCACGATTTTCTGCAATAAAACGGCCTGTGAAACAGGCTTTCAAAACGCGGATGTGAGTTATTACGAAGTAATGACGAGAAGCAGCACGCGCATGTACAGCTGGTCTGTACTAACCGAATTTTAATTTTGCCTCAGCAAAATTTAGTCTCATATTTGGCACAAATTGAGGGCTAAACCAGTGTGGTTTTCGTCAGAAAATCATAGCGATGAAAGAGGGAAATGATGTGGAACACATCCCCTCGTCATAAGCGGTGAAAATGCGGTTAGTACAGAGCGTAGCGAAATACATGCGCGTTTGATGCTGTGAAGTGCTAGAGCGTAGATCGTAAACCTGCGCCGATGACGAGTCATCAGAGCGGGTGGGCGCTTCAGAGCATATGAGAGGTTCACAAAGTGAATCACTCATCAGCCAAAGGCTGGCTTGGTAGCGATGTTCATCGCTATTTTCATCCCGAGTGGGATAACTTACTTTAACGGCATGAATATCGGTACCTTACAGATAAAAGATGAAACTTCGTCTTCTATGAAACTAGTTATGGATACCTAAAAATCAAAGCATAAAAAATATCCATATGAACGAGTATCAACAACTACAACAAACCATCAATACCGCCGTGTTTTCATCAGGGAAACAGGCCGAAAAATATCAACCTTATTTGTTCATGCCCATGAAATATATACCAGGGGAAAATAATAATCAGACGGGTAAAGCCAGACGGGAGTTGACCATCAAAATGGTTGCTAGATTTGGTGTCACTTCACCAACCCTCATCTCGGTTGTATATGGTATTAACAAGCGACAAGCTCTCGAACACCTCAACAAGCTTGTGAAAGAAAAACTACTCAGTTTAGTGATAACACATCGGTCTGTTGACGACCGTGTGTATGTCTTGGATTACGCGGGCGCAAAATATGCAGAAGAGTTGTTATCCATTGCTGTCTATTTTCGCACAAGCGACAAGCCCGCATTAAGGGTTAATCAGAACACCATCATGCACGATTTAATGATGCAATATATTCAACTGCGGGGCATTAATAATAAAGTTAAAACTGGTGAGGATAATCCGTACTGGATTTCATTAGTCACCGAGCCTGAATTTAAGCGACTCTTTAAATCAAATGACGTCAGAAACGTAGACGGTATTGTTCTAGAGTTATCGGGGAGCCTTGCTGCAATTGAACTAGAACATTCCTTTAAAACCAAAGCGGCACGACAGACCATTTTATTAAAGTGGCTTTACGGGCTTAATCATGGCTATTACGACAAGGTGATGTTGTTCTCGCAATCTTTACAGGTATTTAGCGATATTAAGCGACTGCATAACCAACTATTTGAAGAGATGGTGACTCGAGTAGATAAAAAGACCCGTAAAACACTGTTAACACCTCAAAACGTCAGGCTATTACAAACCAAAATCATATATCGAACCGTATTATGGGATGAACTAGAAAGCGTTTTTTATCAATAGATTTTAAGTGCCACAAAACGAGAAAGACACTCAGAGAGCGTCTTTCAAGGTAAAGCCAATAAGGCATTACGGAGGAGCGAGGTAGATTCAACACAATGGAAGAATCACCAGAGATTAATTTTATCCTTAAAAATAACTCCGTTTCACTGCTGCCGAGGCATCCATGATTTCCCCTGCAATAGTAAGTAAGCCTGAAGCTAGGGAAATTAAGCTAGTTATGTAGGATGAAAGCAGAAAAGCTTCAACTAATCACCTGATGACAAGTAATAAATAATAGAAAAAAGTACACACAATAGGCCAATAGCGGCCCAAATTAAACCTAGATCAATATGCTCCATGCGACCTCTTAACAATCCTTGTTAATCGTTTGAAAAGTATAGTCTGGAATGGTGGTTAAGGTAAATTGTGGAAACAGTAACTCACTTTGCCCGTGCGACGTGAAGTCGTATGAAGCGTTGTTCACCACGATAAGAGTGAACCATCTGTATCACCAGATGACTCTAAATAAAGTAGCTAATCTGACAATGTAACGAAGTCCATTGGATGGGAACAAAATCGTGAGAAGGCGTTCTTCCTGATAACCTCAAGTCGGGTCAGTGCTAGGGATATATTCATTGTCATCCCGATAGTAGAGCTGAAGTAGCATGTATTAAATTAAATTTAGCAGGAATTGACAAAGTTCACTAGAAGGTTTACTCATCGTTCAGCTTGAAGCTAATACGCTTTCTTGAAAATTTGAGACTTGATAAATTGTGCAAATAACTTTTCAACAACACCTAGCGATGAATTCAAACGGTGATCACCTGAAATTAAATGCAATGGGCAGTCGTTATCTTTAGCAAATTTAAATGAGTTATCTACAGGAATTATGTCATCAGACCAACCATGAACAATTTCGACATTTGTTATGTTTCTAAAATCATCCTCTACATAGCCTGGCATATACAAAGCTGGGGCCAATAAAAATAATGCTTTTGCATCAACTTGTTGAGATGCAACCAATGAAATGTAGCCTCCCATGCTTGAGCCTACAAGTAAGAAGTCGTCATCCGTATTCTTTAAAATATTTACTAACCGTTCTATTCTTACTTTTGAATCAAGTGTATCTGTATAATCTATACTATCAACATCGCAACCATACTCTTTGGCTATATTAGCAAGCCTTGTAATTTTGCTTCCCCAAGGTCCGCTTTCTTTTCCGTGTGAAAAAAATACTTTCATAGATGTCCTTATATTTTGCGGATAAATAAATATCTTAAAAAAGTCGACTGGACTTCTCAGACGTTATTAAACTCTTAGGTAAGGCGCGAGTTTACTTTGATATATATTGTGAAAAATCTAATCAGTTAATAAACAAAGTTTTTATTAATTAAATTTCGCTCACCACTCCAGCGGTAAGCAATCAAATCTCCGCCTTTGCCAGCACTATAATCTGTGCAAACAACCTTATCTGACTGGATAGAGGGTTTACCATTCATCCAATAATGTCCAAAAAATACCGGTTTATCATTGTCGTATAGATAAATGTCATCAATTAACGAATTGGGAATAGACTCCATATTTTCACCTGGAACAGTTAGAGCTAGGTTTCTAAAAGTAGGCGTTTCGTTCGACCACCATTTTACTCTAACTCCAGATCTGGAATTTTCGTCCTTGTCATTAAAAGTTATACCATCAGGTAGCTCTTGCTCTAAGGCTTTAACAACATTTTCAATGTATTGGTAATGATTATGGTGCTCTTGAGATGCTGTTATAAACATTTCATCTGGGATAGTCTTATCTTTGTTCAGTAAATCATTAAGTTTATTGATGGTAGGTTGATGCCAACATGCATGAACTATTCGAATATGTTCAAGTTCTAGAAATATTGGTAGAGTTTTAAACCACTTTATGACCTGTTCATGCTTTTGAGAGCCAAAGGGGAACTCTTTAAGGAATGCTTGGTGTTGTTTGTGATTTTTCTCTGAATGTTCGCGTAAATATTGATCTTGCCTATTTGGTTTTTTTGTTGCATAGCAAATTGCGTTAAATTCATGATTTCCCATGATTGCTAGAGCACTGTTAGATTCAACCATGCTTTTTACCATATGGATGGTTTTTTCCTCTTCACCACCACGATCAATGTAATCGCCTACGAAAATAGCTTTACGTGTCTCATGACAAAAAACACCATCAACCAACCTATAATTCATTTTTAGTAGGAGGTTTTCTAATTTGGTGGCGTGTCCATGTACATCGCCAATAATGTCGTAATATTGCAATTTTGCATCCAAAGTTAACTTATTTATTTTATATCTTATTATTCAGGCTTGTTATTGCATTTTGTGCATTCATTCCATATTTGTAATTTGCCATGATTATGGGAAGCTGATTAACTCAACTGATACGGTTCCTAACTCTTTATCCCCAAACAATGCTTCACTACCGTAAATATTATTTGCAGCAATAATAATCTTTAGCAAAACGTCTTCGGGTTCACAATCTTCCTCAACCATGTCTGAGGTTTGTTGACGGGCTAATTCCAAGTACTTCTCGGTTGCCTCTTCACTTAATTCTATAACTAGTTTTTGAGTCATTGTTTTCTCGACTTAAGGAAAATTCATGAATGTTTTTGTTGAAATATTTTTTTATGCAGCTGGGCAGAACGGTAAAACTTTCTACCTCATTCATTTTTAATTAGCTTTTGTGAGTTTTGTCATTATGTATTCTGTCGCCGCACTCGCACTATTAAAGCTAATGTCTTCATTCTCGATGAATAGGATGAATTTTCCATCCCCCTTTAATGTAATGAGGTTGAGTGAGTCTTGTTTATTTGGGTAGCGCCAAATGCTGACTTCAATACCATCTGAAATATCCTCTTTGCTAACGGAGAAAACTTTGCTATCTAATAATTCAATAAGTTGGTTATAGTCTTTAACTAATTGAACAGAATAACCAAAGCCCATTCTCAAAAAAGGTTCAATAGGGCGGGGTTTGCTTCCCTTTTTCTGAATATCATTAACTAACACTTGAATAGATGATGCAAGTTGGGCACATTCCCGTTTTGATTTACTCTCCCTTAAAGCTGAAGATTGAAATAGATATAAATAAGTGTCTAATTTATCAAGTTTACAGAGGGGGCAAGGAGTTCCAATCAGTAAGTGTGACACTTCAATAGTGAGTAGTTCAAACAGTTCATTTTCACCAGGTATCGAATCATTTATTGGTAATGAATACAATTTAGATAATTGATTTTTTACTTGCCTAACGATTTCGAGGTTGTGGTTATTTTTTTCAAAATTAGAAACCGACACAGGCAGCATTTGAAATAGTTGGTGATTGATATTTGAGTCCCATAAACCATTTTCTGAGACGTCTCGAATGTAGCTTCCTGATTGCTTTGTGCCATAGCTATAATCAGCAGTTTTGTCTTGGATTAAGTCGATTATTTCAGTGTGAAGCTCAATCCAATCAATATGTCTAGCTTGTTCAATTTTTGGTATCCATGCTTCAAAAGATTCAATCAACTCTAGTTGTAACTTTCGACCAGTGCTATCGGCTAAGGAACGTTGAGCCGTGAGGTGTTGATATATTGCGATATATAAAAAGATGGGGTTAATGCGATTAGAAAAGGTTGGATATTTAGAGTCATAGTTATTCCATAACTCTTCACAAAATATTTTTGCATTGCACAAAGTACCGTTGTCGCTCGTCATAGTATGTTCTCAACCAGTCATGGAGAAGTGTTTTTGGTTATTCTTTCAAGCTACGACTAATCAACTCAAATGCATCCTTAGTGTCATATCCTTCTAAAGTAAGGCTGATGATATCATCTCTGTGACGTGATATAGCTTGCGGCAAGATAGCTCTGTTGTTTTGAAAATACTTAATCGTCATTTCTTTGGCTTCTTCGCGTGTAAGTCTTACCTGTGGCGTCGCTTTTTGCTCTGCGGCCTCAATATACATATCAAACTCTTCAGATACGGTTGACCAGTCATAAGCGAATACCTCTTCCCTCAATTTTACTGGATTAAAGTGCTCTGTAACCCCGTTACCACACTCTCCTAAAGTCTTATTTATAATGAGAGATGTGACATCGGGTAGTGCTCGTTCTGAAGTGAATAAACGAACAATATCCAATTTTCTTCCTGTGGATACAGGGATAGCTCGTTGAACAAACTCTATATCTGGGTGTAAGTCTTTAGCTTGTTTAACTAATTCTCCGTAAGTCAAACAATGCTTGTGACGAGCTAAATTAATCAAAATTGGATAGTAAATAGCTGCTAGTTGAACATCGTTAAGAGTAATATTCGTGTAAAAACTTTGAGCCTGTTGTGTCATTTAAATTCCTTATATTTATTGTTTTTTCATATTTTCCAATATTCATGAAACTCGTATCTATCTTAACGCCACTTTTTAATTTGTATAAGTGTCAACTTTTAGTACATGTCACTTTTTGAGAAGTTAACATACCATTTATTGATCTAGCTCTTAACACCTTGACCTTTTTCTATTGCAATGTAGGCTATGAATCTGCAAATACTTCAAGGGATTGATATGCAATACGAAAGACTTAAGGCTCAACATCGAGCCACAAGGGAGCAGCATCCTAAATCATTAGCCGTTCGTGTTCACAGAGCTTTAAGTTGGCTCAACAAGGCTGAGCTCTCTGAAGACTTAGACAGTCAGTTTATCTTTTACTGGATATCATTCAATGCTGCCTATGCACAGCATATCGATCGTTCAATTTTAATGACTGAACGTGGTAAATTTCAAAGTTTTCTTTATAAAATCGTAATGTTAGACAGTAATAACCGACTTAATGATTTTATTTGGCAGGAATACACAAATACAATTCGTGTTGTTTTGAACAATGAATTTATATTTGAATCCTACTGGGATGCACAAAATGGTGAGATTACCCAGAAGGAGTGGAGAAATCAGCGTTCAAAATCTATTCGTTCTAGTCACCATGCACTTGCCAGTGAGCAAACAGAAATTGTCTTATCTATCATATTTAGTCGACTCTATACGCTTAGAAACCAACTTATACATGGTGGTGCGACCTGGAATGGAAAAGTGAATCGTCAACAACTTCAAGACTGCACTGCAATTTTAGTCAGTGTTGTTCCAATTTTAATTGAAGTAATGATGAGCAATCCTGATGAGCTTTGGGGTGACTTTATTTACCCCGTGATATCTTAAATTTGAGAGCCTCTATGAGCAACATACTCACATCTATGGATTTGAATATTAATAAGCAAACGTTTTTACGATATCAACTAATAGAGATTATAGTTTATTGGGAAGGACGAATTACGACTAAACACCTTTGTGATGGGTTTGGTATTGGCCGTCAACAAGCATCAAGGGACATCAATACGTATCTTAGAGAGCTAGCAGAAAATAATTTGGAATATGACATGCAGTTGAGAGGATATAAACCCTCTGAGCACTTTAAGCCAATATTTACAAAAGGGCATGTTAGTGAATACCTCCAATTGCTGACGTTGAATCAGAACTTATTATCAAAAAGCAATTATTCTGCACTAGGCTTGCGTGATGTGAGTACAGTCATACCACCACCAAGATTTATTAAACCAGAAATTATGAGAGCTGTTGTCAGGGCTATGAGTGAGGGGCGCAGATTAGAAATTGATTATGTATCTATGAACTCACCAGAACCTGAGTCACGGGTTATCGCACCTCACTCTTTGGTGGATACACCTCTAAGATGGCATGTAAGGGCTTACTGTGAAAAGAATAGGGCTTATCGTGACTTTGTTTTAAGCCGTTTTATTAATGAGCCCGATATTATGGATTATTCACCAAATCCACTTGAAGAGGACATCGGTTGGTGTACACCAATAGATCTTGTTTTGCAGGCAGACCCGCGGTTGAGAGAAACTCAAAAGAAGCTGATCGAAACAGATTTTTGCATGGAATCTGGGCAATTAGTAATTCCCTCAAGGTTAGCATTGATCAATTATTTAATGGACTCATTAGGGCTTAATCTCGAGAGTATTAATGCTGAGCCAAATTATCAGCAGATATGCATTAAAAATCGAGATGAGCTCCGCATATTACTCAGTAAACACGGATTATTAAAAGGTAAGTAAGCCTGTAGTATTAGGCGACAGGCTACATTTTAGGGCACTTACCTGGTGGCATTTTATCCTTTAGAGTGAGCAGCATATTGTTCACATAAGGGAATAAAATGATTAAGAATAATGTTAATGAAAGACAAGCACAGTATTTACCCGATCAGATTGTCTTATTAGGAGACTCTATCTTTGATAACGCACCCTATGTTGAATCTGGTGAGTCTGTTACAGAGCAATTAAATGATTTAATCATTTCAAAAGTTTTGGAGTCTAATCATGATATGAGTAGCACCACTACAGAAGTTAAATTATTAGCAGTGGATGGTCATGTCATGTCAAATGTTTCAAGGCAAATGACGCGAGTACAATCAAAGTATAACTTTAATAAGCAACATGCTTTTCTCTCTTGTGGCGGAAATGACTTACTTGGATATAACACTCCAGGGCTTCTTAGTACAGGGACTTCAACCGTAGGTGATGCTTTAAATATATTGATGCAAGTTCGTGAAAAGTTTCGATATGGTTATCAGAAAATGCTTAATTTGGTACAAGGAAAGTTTACTCACCTTACTATCTGTACCATATATGACGGCATTCCGAACCTTTCAAATGCTGAGTCAGTTGCATTAGCAATATTTAATGAGGTCATTTTAAGAGAGGCTGCTGAGCGAAATTTAACAGTCCTTGACTTGCGTGTGATCTGCAATCATGCAGACGATTACGCACCGTTATCACCAATCGAGCCATCAAAACAAGGTGCTGAGAAAATCGCTCAGGCGATATTTAATCAATATAAGCAAAATAACAATATGATGTGGGAGGTACGTGAGTGAGTTTATCAAAAGAGTGGTTTGATAAGCGTGACAAGTTTATAGCCCTTCAAAAAAAACAAGGAAACTATACTGTTGGTGAAGCAATTGAATGGCTTAATTCATCAATTTCTTGTTTTTATGATTTGGGAGTTTTTACTCAAGCCGAGTTTTCAATCATGGCGCCTGGTCATACTGAGCTAACACCGGTTGGGCGCTTGTTTTTCGTTGAAAGTTTCCAGCAGACATTTATATCGCCTAAAAATTTATATAAGCTAAAAGAAGCACTTAACGATTGGGATAACTTTTCTATTCAGTATGAGTTATTTGAGTCGGACTTGGTGGGAACAATTGCGGTAAAAAATCAAAAGCACGTAAAGTTTAAAACCGAAGGTAGCCTCTTTAATTACAAGTTAAGTTTTAATGTTGAAAATATTAATAGTGAGCTTAATAGTATTTTTTTTAGTAAGAATTCTGACAATATTTTAAATATTTGGAATGACTTTAGCCAATGCGTTTCTTTAATTGAAGCAGAGGATAAGTCGCCTACTAATGCAGAGATTGCCACTGATAAAGACACAATGGAGACACTATGTCTTCCATGGCACCCTCTGGTTCAACGTTACTTTCGTAACAAAATGCATTTGATAGGGTTCGAACACAATCTAGCGGTACTAAAAAATGAAATAGAAGCAACTTATTCGGTAGATAATTCAGAGTGGCGGTCTATAAATGCTTCTTTTGTAACTGCAAGGCCTTCTTGCCAAATAGAAAGTAATGAAACTCAGGTGTATGCCACAGAAGAAGTCGAGGTTAAATTAATTAACCAAAAGTCAATTAACCTTTTTGGCATTGTAGAACCTAACACTGTTGAAAGAGTTATTCGAAAAAGAAGCTATTTGAAACGGAGCAGTTGGGCACAGCCTGGCAGTGTATTGTTGTTTAAAAGTGCTGATAGAAAACATGTGAAAGTGGCATACTATCCCGAGTCATATACACAGCCCATTTTATGTTCAGAAGTTATTAGTATTTTTCAGGCAAAAGGACTCAGTCTATGGGATGGTAAACGACTATTTTTATTCTTGACCTCAAAAGCTGGGCAAACTTTACTTGAATATACTTTCCGAGACTTCTCAATTAATGAGTTAACTCAAATGCGCCTTACTCAGCGTCAAATTAACTTGCTTGAGATACCTCAAATTGACTCTACAGCTGCACAAAACTTAGACAATAAATATTGTCAGCTGCAAAACCTTTTTAAGCAAAAAAATTATATTGAAAGCCAAATTAAAGCATTACTTCAGTAGCAGAATTGGACTGAAAAATTATTTTAGAAAAGGGTTTATATGAGTTATTCAGAGCAACCAGGCAAAAAAGAAGAGCTTGAAATTTTTGATTTACTTCAAAAAGAGCAAACCCCAAAACCTATTTATATAAAAATTAGCCCTACATCACCAGTGCTACCGCTATTTAGTGAGGGTGTACTAACAAAGGAAAAAGAGTTAGAGGTACTGAGTCAATGCCCTCGTATTCATTTATCAGCAGCAACCAGTTATCAGCAGGTAACTTTGTTTTTGATTGAATTACTTTCTTATTACTTTTGTATTCCCAAAGGGAATATTACTGAGCAGAGTGGTTTGGTGGATGATATAGAACGTTTAGTCTGGGCAAAAGAATTAAGCGTTTCTTTTGAGGATGTAAATTACGGCAGAGTATTTTGTGGAAAAGATAAAGAAGGGAATCCTGTTGGTGGCATTGAGGATAAAGGCATGATTATATCCATGATGTACATGACAGACTTCTCACAGTTAGTCGGTATTAACGTTGTCAACGATGTTAGCCAATCGACCTTTGAAGCATTAGATAATGATTTTGGTAATTATTATGAATGCGAGACTGTTGGTGAGTTAGCGGAATTGGTTTATTCAGTATGTAAGAAACTAAAATAATTGAAACTAAGGATTATAATGACTGTTTTTGAAAAAGTTGAGCTAGTTTTAAGTCAACAAAACACTACTATATTTACTACAAAAAAAATCAAAGAACTATGCTCAGAAGAGTATGGTTTAAATCCTACATCAATCATTCCAACAGATTATTGTTACAACCGCATTAATAATGGTATTGGAAATAACAAAAATATATTGATTTATATGGGCTTTGGTGAGTTTAAATTTGTTGGTAAATCTTTCAAGTATCAAGGGTGGGTTTATCAAAGGCCAAGAGGGAAAAATGAAGATTTGATAGTTGGTAAATGGAACAATGGCGAATACCTTGCTTTAACGTCGCCAATCGCAGCACCTATGCCAGAACATGAACTTCGTGATGCTTGGAAATTAAATCAAAAACATATTGATAAGCTTTACCAAGACTATATTGAACTTTTAGAGGTGGAAATAAACTTGTTAGGTTGTAAGCCAACAGAACTTAGACATTTAATCGGTCGCATTGGTGAATTTAAGTGCGCTTTATTAACCAATGGGCATCTATCATCAGTGCCAAATCAGCACGGTTTTGATGTAATTGCTGAAAATGGTAAAAAGATCAGTGTAAAAACAACAGCACAAAAAACTGGTTTCGTTTCTATTAACCCTAAAACTGCAAATTTGGTCGATGAATTAATGCTCATTCAGTTTTTGAATAATCAGTTTTCAGTTATCTACCATGGGCCTGTCTCAGAAGCTATAGAGATTGCTAAAGAATATGGCGGCAAATATGAACTAGATATTCTTAAAGCTAGTCAATTAACTTCAGCATAAAAAACACTAAGGTGAACATTGAGGACTCGGCACAGTTCAGCTATTGTGTAGGTAAATAGTTGAAGGTCCCCTATTGCACTTTCAACTAACCCCAAGCCAACCTTTAGATTTTTTGCCCTAAATGATTTCTATGTCTAAAGAAGAGTTATAGGGCAGACTAATATATGCCCTCAAGCGCTATAACATTTAAGTGAGTGCACTGTGAGTTAGCCGCTTCAACCTAGTCTTTAACTAACGACATATCAACTATCGTATTTTTAGCCTAAATAAACGAACCCAGAAGGGTTCGTTAGTTGGTTGCTAATAACATTACTCTAATGCATTAACGTGTTCTGCCCAGACTGGTGCAGCAAATTCAAAGTAATCTGTTGGACATAAACCAAAGATTTTTGAAAATTGACTACAGTACAACTCACAGAACATGGCTATCTCGTCTTTATACATTACTAGTACCTTTAACATATCGGTTCCTGTTAAGTATTGTCCGCCGACATCAGCGTGCTTATCCAGAATGGAATTACTAATGTTAATCCCCAACATGTTCCACTCAGCATCGACATTAAGATAGATGTATCGAGAAAAACAAAATCTTGTCGACTCATTGCTACTGCCAGCATTTGCTAATAGTAAAAGTGAACAGCTTTCAATGTCGCTAGACTTTGGGTGTAAACGAAAAATCATAGATTGATCCATATATAGCTCCTAATTAATGGTTTGTGGCCTCACCATTAACTAGGTTGCGAGTGGGGAATTTTTGATTGTTATGAGAAGTTATTGTCAATTGGGTGAGTAAAAAACATGTAACGATTAATAGAAAAGCGAACCCAATTAGGTTCGCTAGATGGCGATTACAGTGCGTCAGCAGCAATAATCAAATCAGACCAACATTGCTCAGCTGTTTCGAAGTAATAATGCGGATATACCCCAAAAATACTTACAAACTCATTTCTGAATCGTTCACAAAAAGCGGCAATGTCGTCGATGTAAATCAATAGCATCATATAAGCTTCAATACCTGTCAGATATTGACTCTCGAGCTCAGCGTTCTCTTCAAGTAGCGATTTGCTGATACTGATACCTATCATTTGGCCTTGTACATTTCGATGTAAATAAATGTATTTATTAAAGCTTAGTTGAACCTCATCATTCTCAAGTTGATGGTCTGCCAGTAGCAACACAGTGCTGTGGTCATCCCATGGCGATTTAGATTGACGTTTATAGACTCGTATAAGCTGTGTTTGTGACTTGTTCATAGCAATTCCAAGCGTTGATGTCCTTATCAATAACTAGGTTTGAGCGCTGGGGAATTATCTGTCTTTTATGTACTGGTTAATAAAACCCATTGCTAGATTAATGTCTTCTGCTTGAAACCCTTGACGGCTCAGGTACTGCTTAACTTGAAAGTTAAGTATTTCAAGTTCTATATCATCCTCATAAATATTAATGTCCTGATACAGCGCTTCTGACTTCACCACATCCGTTAGCTTTTCTAATAGGTGGGCTAACTTATTCGTATTTTGAGTAAACTGCTTATGTTGGTTCATGAATGTTCTCGTTAATAGATAAATGGTCGTTATTAACTAGAAGCGGGCAGGGGGAAATATGCTGATGTACCTGTTTGATGGAAGGAGTATCCACTTTAAGCACAATTAAACGAAAGTATTAATGAGTACCCTAGAGGTTAGATGTTCATTTTGAATTCATGAAAAACAGGTTAATTCCCTATGCTTGTTGCTTCCTAGTTGACTGCTAGCAGAATTAATTAAAGTTAGGTGCTTAGAAAGGGAGGTTCACTTAGCCAACCAATGATGGAAGTAGTGATAGATGATATAAGAGGGAAGAGCGCTTACTGTTTTTCTATCCCCCTAGCATACTAATTAGATAAAATAGACCTTATAGTTAACTTTGACTATTAGATGGTATCAGTTACCTATAGCAATACTGTCTCCATTCATTTTAAGGGGGGGTAAAAATTCTGATTCCGGCCTAATCTTTTTTTCTTGATAATTATTATTTCACATATCCTGTTGGTATTAACACAAACCAAAGCGTGATTTAATAATGCATTCAAGCCTTGAACCACATCAATACGACACATTACCTAGCGGTAATGTGCGTGTATTTGTGGATTCCCGGTCTGAGGTTATTGAAACTTTATTTGAATTCATTAACACTCTAGAGCTATCAAAGAAGGCTGTTTCTCATTTTTTTATTCAATACAGCGAGCTAGTGGCTCAAAACGAATCCTTAAAAACGTTGGAAAGCAGTGCTGCAGCCTACTCTAGCGATAACAGAATTAATTCGTTAGTGAATATGGCTTTGGTATCTAAAGTGACGCTATTGGAAGCAACTGAGCTATTTCATTTAGTTTGCAAGTATAAAAAGCAACAATCACAGTCCGATCCAGTTCCTAATTTCGAACAGGTCGCTAAATCTGATTCAACGGTTACAACTCAAATAGATAGCATTGCATCAGAAACAGTACCTGCATTAATGACTAATGTTGCGGACACTGCAGGGAGTTCTGCCCATGATGGGCTAAATGGAGTTGATAGTAGCGTTAATTCAATAGATGTATTACCTGCTCTTGAGGCTGATTTCCCCTGTAATGAAAGCGCTGCGCCATTAAATACAAATACTCTCCCTGAGCTTAATGAATACAGCGAATCGGGCATCAGCGGTCATTCACTTTGCCCGTTGCTAGGTACTGAAGATGATTTGTTATCAGGTGAGCCGATTGAGCAACCACAGATAAGTGACTGTTCGGTTCAATCTAAACAAAAAGTGACACAAGAATTTAAACAAATCACTACAGAACAGATAAATGACAGCGAACTCATTGATTCTTTATTAGCGAAGGGTACAAGGAAAATTAAAGTTACGGATATTAATGAGAAAGGCTTATATTTAGAGGTAGCCAAACATAGCCTCACTTTAATCAATAAGTATAAATATAAGGGTAAAGCTCATCGATGTGTCCTTTTGAAGTGGAAACGTCATGAGTCTCCTAGTCAACAACAGCTATTGATGGTTGTAACTGATTATCTATCTATAAAAAAGAAATTGGCTAGGCCGCCAAGTAGTTATGAGTTTAGGATGCACTCTAAGCTCTTTCAAAAGATCGGTGATGTTCTTGCAATATACTTAGATGTCATTGTCGAGCGTTATGGTGACGGTTCTGGTGAATATAAAGTCATGACCTCTCTTATCAATAATCATCTCTCTAAGCCAAAAGAAGTCCAATTACCAAAGGGTAAAGAAACCGTGATATTGATTGATGAAGATATTCAAACTTTTACTACGGCGAGATTTAACTGCTACCTAGAAGCATTTAAAAATACTAATGGCGTTCACGATAAGATTGTATCTAGATTAAAGGCGGCGTTTAATTATGCTCTAGATGAGCGACTTATCGCTTACGAGGATGCACGATCATTTATAAGGGCAACTCGAATAAATAATCAACGCCATGTGCTTATTCCTGATGATGACTTTAAGTCTATCCTTGAAAAGGTTAATTCAACTGAACATAAAGATTTTGAATTCTTTGTTAAATTACAAGAAGAGGGATATTTCAGAACCCAACAGGTTATGTCGATGAAATTTTCACAGATTAATTTTCAGCTTAAGAAGGTTCAAGTTAAACCCAAAAAAGCCAAATCTGTCGATATTTATTTGTCTGAAGAAACACTTGAATTGATAAAATCCAGACAAAAATATCTCACTGATGTTCACGGTAGGGCGGATTATTTGTTTCCCTCAACACGGTCCAAATCTGGACATCGTTCTAACTTTTATCATTACTGGGATAAGCTTTGTGATGCTCTTGGCTGGGTCACAAGAGATAAAGCTGGTAAAAGAATTAAAAAATATAGGTTTCATGATTATAGAGAAACGTTTCTTTTACGGATTGATGAATTTAATGATGAAGTATTAGCTTCACAGCTTGGCCACACATCCACTAAGAATATCAAGAATTATAGAGAGGCTTCGCCTGAACAATGTCAACTTGCGGCTGAAGCAGGAAACCAAAGGAAGCCTAAGTTGTTTTAGATAGACAGTAACCTCGGCGCAGAGCACTCTTTGCTATGTTAGCTATGTTAGCTATGTTAGCTATGTTAGCTATGTTAAAGCTAAAGAGTTTATTTTTCTCCAAAGTCCCCTGTGCTGTTTTAATGGCATTAATTCCCTAAACCCACGTATATTTAGAGCTGGCTCTGCAAGTCCACAGTATTTCAACTATCTATATCTTTAATCGTTCAATATCCTTTTCTAAGCTTGAAAATTACCGAGGTCTTGCTATTACCGCATTAATTTATGGCAAACTTATGTATTTCGAAATTTAGCTCATTTAAAACTGGATTACAGAGTTCAGTTTTGCCTAATACCTCAAATACACTCAATAAATTAGTTTGGCAGAGAATATTTTACTGTGGATTCAGGGATTTATTTTGTGCAAATAGCTATTCAACCGTTTAGCGAAGTGAAGTGCAGATATAGTCGGTCAAAAGGAAAATTTTTAGATGAGAAATAACGCATGATTGACTTTAAAAGGGGGATAATTAGAATGAAAGGTGGAACGGAAGTGGAACAGAATTGATTAGGTTTTCAATTAGGCCTTTGAAATCAAAGGCCTAACAGAAAAATTGGTGGCCCTCCCAGACTCAAATTGATGGCTGAGGGTCACTGTTTATAGTCATTTTTTATATATTTTGTCTATATTGGTACATCTATTGGTACATCAACGTGAAGTGACATGTCAAAAAGATACTTACTGAATAAAAAAAATTTTAATTATTTTCCATAAATTGAGCACCAAACATCGTTTTTAGCTGTGGGATAGCTAACCCCCAGTAACGCCTCTCTAATTCAGTGATCTTGTTTCGCTTTAGTTCAAAGGTTTTCCAACGCATCCATTTAGGTTTTGGCCAGTAGGTTACTTGCTCAAACATGTTGTTTACGTCTGGCCAATCATAGCCCCAAAGTTCTTTTCTAAGCTTTCTAATACGTCTCATTAACCTTTCTTGCGGCCTTTCACTTTGACAAGCGTAGTGTAAACCTATACAACCACGGCAAGCGTAAGCGTATTTGATGGCGTATAGATGCTGCCGTGGTTTATTACAGTAAGGACAAGTAATGTACAGTTTGTTACTTGCGCTACGATTGTCGAGTTCTAGCAGTATTCTGTGCGGGGTGTCGTTTATGTCAAACTGAAGATAACGCTTTCCTTGCTTGGTTTCTTTGCTTTCAAACTTTGAATGCTCTTCACTTAACTGATTGCTATGAAGAGTAAATAGCCCTAAAGGTCTCGTAAGCATATCCTTAAATATAATCGCCTTAATTTTGGGATATTCAGAAGTGTAGGGCCTAACTTGCGACCTACCGTAATGATGACCTTTTGGCATCCCATTCTCCAAGCGATTCAATAGTAAACTGTATAATTTTAAAGGGGGTAATTTACCATTTTATCAATGTTAACAACATACTGTGTAATTATTGATTTATGATGTACCATTAACTTTTCGTGCGAAAAACAGGCTTTAAACTAGTATTTTTTAAGTTCAATATACTTCTAACCAACCACTTTTCTATTTAAGCTATTGAGCATCTCAAAGCACTTAATCCTATTAGTGAGGATGCAAAAGGACGTAAAATTTATGATTAATAAGGTGAAATTATCTAGAGCTTGGGCTTCGATTTGTATTAAATACCCCATATTTCAAATCTTTAGTTCTAACAGGATTTTCTCATTAGTTATTTTTCTAGTTTATTTAAAGTTACTAACTTTCTCCATTCTTTGGACTTTTGGCATACCTCAAAAACTACTTGGAATAACTGTAATCAATGGAGTTCCAGACGGTCTTTTTAGTGGAGTGATTGAAATATCTATCCTTATATTTTTAGGGATATCGCTACTTGTATGGAAAACATTATTTTCTTCATCTGAGTCAGAAAAAAAGAGAAGGACATGTAAGCTAGATGGCGTCAGTCAGATTGATGTATCAAAAAGAAAGGATTTTCATATTTATCCAATCGATGAAAAAGTAAATATTTCACTTTCTTTTGATTATAAAGAATTTTATAACTTTCCTAGTATTTTAGATGCGTCATATAAATGGATTGCGCTTGATAGGGATGAACTTTTTTTAGTAGAAGCAGGTTCATTAGATATACCAAAGTTGACACTAAAGACATTAAAATACGACAAAGAAGATAACTCTCTGAAGGTTGAACTTGGAGCAGCTAGTTTTTACGATATTTTTTACACGCATTACTCCCCAGATCTTCTAATATCAAGCCAATCTGCTAACGAGTCGAACAATTCGACATCTTTAAGAAGTTTATATGAACATTCAATATTAAAGTATTATGAAGAGGCTGATAATTTATTTTACTCTTCGGGCGTGTTTACCCCTTTAAGCTTGTTACCTAATCCTATTGGCATCTCAGGTATAGTTATTATTAATACCCCTAATGGTTTTTTTGTAATACTTAGACGCAGAGGGGAGCATGAAATACTAGACAGAAATAGAATAGAGTGGTCTTTTGCTGGGCTTATCGAGGCGACTGATTGGGTACATACTAAAACTATACCTTTCACAGATTTTGCTTACTCAGAACTAAATGATGAAGTGACAAAAAAACTGCCAATATTAGAAGAGTATACTCCTAAAATTAGTACAATTGGCTTCGTACTTAATCCTGACTGTTTGTATCAACCAGAGTTATTTGTCACTGTAGAATATCAGCTAAACAATAATTTATTTTGTGTTTTGAAACGCCAATTGGATAGAAAGCCAGAATTTTGCCTGATCCAAATTTCGCAACTGGAAGATAAGTTTAAATCGGCTGAAAAAATTAAAAGCCTATGCTTCTCTGGCTTAGAGTTATTGAAGCAATCAAGTTTTTATCCTATACAGGATTAAACCGTTATTTAAATTTTATCCTACTGGTGCTGTAGTTTTTAGTTTGAACGGGTTTATAGCCTTTACCTCGCGCTTTAGCTAAATACGATATGCGCCAAATTGCTTTTTGGCGTGATTCAAAGTTGTCACGATGTAGGTTGTAATAACAGTTTTTAGGTGTGAATTCAGATCCGCCTAAATGCTGCTGCCAAATCTCTCTGACTTTTTCTAGTATCTTGATTGGGTGCCTTACCTTATGACCGTCAATCATTAATACATAGTGGTAATGCTGTTGTTCTGCCTTTTCCATTTCACGACACCAGATATAGCCTATACGGTCACTTTTTACTTGATAGTTGCGAATTAACCAGCGGTGAAGCCTGCGGTTAAAAATGGTGATGATTTTATTATCGTTGGTATATTGGCTCATTCGTAAATCGAATCGGAGCAGGTGAACCTTACTGTGATGGCTCATAATTGCATTAACTTGATTTATCATAGCTTTAATCGAATTAACCTCTAAACCGCTACCTTTGGAGTTAACCCACCAAGTTACCTCATTTACAGTTATCGCTCGGTCATTGGTCACATAGGCCATATTACTTTTAAAACGAAGTGAATACTGATAAGGATATTATCAATTACCTAGTAATTTAATGACTGTTACCCACTGCTAAAGCATTGTCTTATATAGGTTTGTTTGATTTTGCGAGTTCAATATTTAGGGTTAAAAACCAATAAATAGAGGTCATTAACAATCAAGCTATAAGTTGCAATAGTTACATGGTGAGTGGTCAATAAGTACACTTCTGGTTTATACTCCATTTACTGCTGGTGGTGCGGTTCGCCAACTACAACCACCAGCAAGTTCAAATTAAAGCCTGCTTAGATTAGCTCTGAGTGGGCTTTTTGCTTTCTATACGCTTCCGATACTCCTTGTCAGCTTCGTCCTTTTCCTTTTCGGCTTTTTGTAACCTTTCAAAAGCGTTCTTACAGCCATAGTAAGAACGATCCTTATAGCGTTTTCTGGCAATGGTTCTTGCGTCTTTATCTTGTTCCCAATCACAACTAAAGTGTCGCCTATCAATCCAGTACAGTGATTGTTTACGGCCATTGAAAACGCCTTTTTCATTACGAATTAACCAGTGTTGATAACACTCACCCGTTAACTGTTGTAGATAAGAACGTAATCCGCCGCCAAGCTTTTCACAGAGTTCATCACGAGGCGTCTTACCATTTTCGGCCAGTATTTGGAGTAGCTTATATGCTGGGCTAGTTGCTTCAGGTAGTGCGCCATTAGGTGCGGTATGTAATATTTTATTCATAATTTCCACCCTTTATTCTGGCTACGTTGTTGAACTAGGCTGGTAACCAGTGCTTTGATTTGTTCAGGTGTTTGCTCGGCTATCATTGCGTTAATAACGGCTTCACATTCAGACTTCACAAATCCGACAGCTCTAGCCCCTAAACTGATAGGTGGTGGGAATAGGCCATCTTTAATGCGGTTGTACAGAGTGGATTTTGATAAGCCTGTTTCATTAATGACATCAGGCTTTCTGATGATTCTAGGTTGGGGTTGGTTCATATAAAAGTCCTTAGTGGTTGGTGAACTTTTATAGGTTAATATTAATCTAGTTTGATTTGGTGGCTGGCCAAAACATAGTTTGGCCAGCTTTGGCTAGCCAGTTTATTTAATTGTGAAGCGAGTTGAAAGCTGCTCTACTGCCTTTTTTAAATCTCTATTCAAATTACTAATTTGTAATGGTTTATCTTCTTTATCGATTAAATTTAAGTCTATAAAAGCAGATTGAACAGCTTCTTTGATTTGAGAGTAGTTAGGTTTATTCCCTGTGTTCAATTGACCGCTTTTTCTTGATAATAGCAAGGCCATTATGGCTAATGAATCAATTAAGCTAGAATCAGGAGTTCTTATATCGCATTCTTGTTGTGAATTTTTTTGGGTTTTATAATTATCTAAAGATTTCGAGTTATTACTGTTATCTGTATTTAATTGGGTAATTATTTGGTCTATGTTTGACAGGACGTTCGTAGCCAACTTTTCGTGTCCATGCTTCCATAGCCAGATAGCAAAACTTTCTTTAGTAATTAAGGTTAAATCATAATCGATACAACTGTCTCGAGTTACTACCTGTTTATATATAACTATATCGGTTTCAGCTTGAGGCAATAAACGGTTTGAATTTATACCTATTTCAGCATAATCACTGGACTGGGAATTGTAGTTAATCCAATTACTAGCTATTTCAATTTCATCAACTAAAACCTCTTTTATGGATTTAGCTTCTTCAACTTTGTCATAACTCAGTTCGGTATCAACTTCGATATCATAATAATTATCTTGATTAGCATCTATAGCTTGTTGCGCCCGCATGTCCGCATCAGAATCTAGTATCGATTCCATATTCTTAATTGTTCCATAAGAATCAAGCCCTGTTGCAATTAGAGCGCAGTGTTCAGCTGTAAAGGCTTTTTTAAACTTATTAACTTTTTGAATATTTGTTTTAAAAGCCGGTGAAAAAAGGTCTGCTTTTTCAATATGGCCCATATTTCGAAACCATACAGATAAACTTTCTCTTGTTAGCATTGTCAATCTAAAATCGAGACTATCCTGACATTCATCGGTATACCACTCTTGGTATAACCGTATATCTGTCTTGACTGCTGTATTGGGCTCATAAGAATCTTGATTATTTTTTAAATTTAGATAAGCAATGATGGTTTCACTTTTAAGAGCGTTGAATAAATCATTAGCTTCCCTATAGAGTTCATTCCAACCTTCATCTTCATCCAACATTAATTCTATACTGTTCAAGCTGTCAAATTCACTTAAATCTAATGCGAATAATGTGGCTTCTTCTATAGTAAATCCTTGTTTATATTTACTCATGTGCTACCCCTGTCACACCTCAAAAATATGTTGGGAAAATGCTGAGGTAAGCATTTTTCACCTAAGATGATCAGTCCTAGGCTATCCCAGCAAATTTAACTTACGGCTTTTAAGCCTTTAGTTTTTGTAATAAAGAAAGATGCTTCTGCTTGCTCAATATGTTCAGACCACCAGCACATAAGCCTTCGTCTACGTTCCAAGTATTCTGCTCGGTTATAAGCACGCCTCACTTCATTCTTATCAACATGTGCTAAGGCGGCTTCAATGACATCTGGCTCAAAGCCTTGTTCGTTTAACGTTGTGCTGGCGAGTGCGCGTAAACCATGAGATACCAGCTCACCTGAAAAGCCCATGCGCTTAAGTGCGACATTCACACTTTGGCTATTGGCATGTTTCAATGGATCACGATGATTGGTAAATAGGTAACCTGTACCATCTGACATTGATTTAATGGTGTTGAGTAATGTTAAGGTTTGCTCTGTAAGTGGAATAGTGTGCGGCTTTTTCATTTTCATGCGCTCGGCAGGTATCACCCAAACATTATTATCGATATCAATATCATCCCAATGCGCGGAAGCTGCCTCAATAGGTCTTGTCATAGTATGTAGCTGCCATAAAATTAAGCATTGGGTTATACGGGTAACTCTGGCTTCTCTAATGGCTCGCATAAGCTCAGGTAAGCGTTCAGGCTTTATGGTCGGCATATTAGTTTTTTTGGCGGCAGGGAATAGCTTAGTGACATCTGATAGGTAATTAACTTCGATAATACCCTCAGCGACAGCGAGGCGCATAACTTCATTAATATAGCGGCATAGTCGGTTAACTGTTTCAAAGTTGCCCTTGTTTGCTATGGGCGTAAGCAAAGTAATAATTGTTTTTGGCTTGATGGTGCTGATTGGTACATTGGCTAGTTTTGGGAGTACGTGTTTAGTGACTGCTCGTAATGCGTGATTGGCAGTTTCCTCTTTAACCTTGGTTAGTTTTAGTTGATACCATTTGTTTGCCATTACCCCAAATGTATTTTCTATCGCTTCTTTTTTTTGTTGGTTTTGTTCGTCACGATGATCTTTAGGGTCAATATTATCCGCGAGAAGTTTACGGGCATCGTCTCTTTGTGACCTAGCTTTAGAAAGAGAAACATCAGGATACTTACCCAAACCTAAATTGGTGCGCTTCTTTGTATATGGCTGTGAGTATTTCAATATCCATAACTTAGAACCGTTTGGCCGCACTCTAAGTTGTAAACCGTTGCCATCAGCAAGGGTATACTCTTTCTCTTTGGCTTTAGCCTGCTTTACCTGCGTATCGCTTAGTGGAGTGATGATTTTTGCCATAATGTACCAATAAAATTATTGCCAAAAGCTGTTGGTACAATCGATGGTACATCAAAGTTTGAGTTTTACAAATCGTCTTTAAGTCCTGCTGGACTTGATATTAGGAAGGAAACAAGGTGGTTACTGAATTTTTGACAGAAAAAAAGACGCTAATAAGCGTCTTTGATCCTAAAATTGGTGGCCCCTCCCAGACTCGAACTGGGGACCTGACGATTATGAGTCGTATGCTCTAACCAACTGAGCTAAGGGGCCGACTTAAGATAGTCGTCACTATCGAAAGCGGTGGGAAGTATACGAAGTTTATTGGTACTTGTCACCACTGAATTTGCTAGAAATTCACTTCTTGGTATCGTTTGGTTATCTGTTAAGCAATTCATACAAGATCTGTGATAGATATCGCTGATTTATAACAATAAAAAAGCCCGCAATAAGCGGGCTTTTGTTGGATATTTCAAACTGTGTCTTATTCGAGTATCTATTACTCGTCTAAGAAAGACTTCAAGATTTCAGAGCGAGAAGGGTGACGTAGCTTACGTAACGCTTTTGCTTCAATCTGACGAATACGTTCACGTGTTACGTCAAACTGCTTACCTACTTCTTCAAGCGTATGGTCGGTGTTCATGTCGATACCGAAACGCATACGTAATACTTTAGCTTCACGCGCTGTTAAACCCGCTAATACTTCGTGAGTGGCATTCTTTAAACTTTCGCTTGTAGCTGAGTCTAAAGGTAGCTCTAAGGTATTATCCTCAATAAAGTCACCTAAGTGCGAATCTTCATCGTCACCGATTGGTGTTTCCATTGAAATCGGCTCTTTAGCGATTTTTAACACTTTTAAGATCTTATCTTCAGGCATTAACATGCGCTCAGATAGCTCTTCAGGCGTTGGTTCACGGCCCATTTCTTGTAACATTTGACGTGAGATACGATTAAGTTTGTTAATCGTTTCAATCATATGTACTGGAATACGAATTGTACGCGCTTGGTCAGCAATCGAACGAGTAATGGCCTGACGGATCCACCAAGTAGCATAAGTTGAGAACTTATAACCACGACGGTATTCAAACTTATCTACTGCTTTCATCAGACCGATGTTACCTTCTTGAATCAAATCCAAGAACTGTAAACCACGGTTGGTGTATTTTTTAGCAATAGAAATTACTAGACGTAAGTTTGCTTCAACCATTTCTTTCTTCGCACGACGAGCTCTTGCTTCACCGATTGACATACGACGGTTGATGTCTTTTATAGCACGGATGATTAAGCCGGTTTCTTCTTCGATTGCAGCAAGTTTAGTGCTACAACGAATCACGTCTTCTTCAACCATTCTCAAGCCTTCAGCGTAAGGCTTGTTGCTGTCTTTTTCTGCATGGAACCAAGCTAAATCAGTTTCATTACCAGTGAAGAACTTAACAAAGTTTTTCTTCGGCATTTTAGCTTGTTCAACACATAATTTTAGGATTAAACGCTCTTGAACACGTACACGATCCATCATGGTGCGCATGCTTTTAACTAAGCGATCAAACTGTTTTGGTATTAAACGGAATTCTTTAAAGAGTTCGCCGATAACAAATAAAGCACCAATGGCTTCAGGGTGATCACGACCTTTCTTTTCAATGACGAGTAAGCCTTTTTCATAAGACTCACGTAACTGAGTGAATTTCTCTTTAGCTTCTTCAGGATCTGGACCTTTTGGGCCTTCCTCTTCTTCTTCATCGTCACCGTCATCATCTTCGTCTTCAAGCTCGTCTTCAGATAACTCAGAGCCAACGTGAGTAGCAGTTGGTGCTACATCGTCGTCATCTGGGTTCACGAAGCCTGCAATGATGTCGGTTAAACGAAGCTCATCCGCTTCATACTTATCAAATTGCTCAAGAATCATCGCAATCGCTTGCGGGTATTCTGAAACAGAACTTTGAACCGTATTAATACCTTCTTCAATACGTTTTGCGATGACGATTTCGCCTTCGCGGGTCAATAGCTCAACAGTACCCATTTCACGCATGTACATACGTACTGGATCTGTTGTACGACCTAATTCACTCTCTACCGTTGCAAGTGCTGCTGCAGCTTCTTCTGCTGCATCTTCATCGGTGTTGTCCTCAGACATCATAATGTCATCGGCATCTGGCGCTTGTTCGTAAACGCGGATACCCATGTCATTGATCATCTGGACAATATCTTCAATCTGATCTGAATCGACCATGTCAGCTGGCAAGTGGTCATTGACTTCAGCATAGGTTAAATAACCTTGCTCTTTACCTTTAGCAAGCAACAATTTAAGTTGCGACTGCGGAGTATGCTCCATAGATATCATCCAAGTTGGGGAAACTGAAATAACGACTGGACACCTGCCGAAGCATAAGTGTCAAGCAAATCGTCAATTATAGCTGTATGAACTAAAGTACGCTAGTCCATGACATTGCTTAACTGAACATTTTTAAAATAAAAAATGCAATTATGCGATGCCTTTCATTATTGAAATCAGCTTCGTTAGCTGAATTTTTTCAGCTTTCGTTAGAGTTTGTTTAAGACTCAATTCCTGATAACGCTGTTCAATGTATTGATTGTTCAACCAGATCAGGGTTTGTTTAAACTCTTGAACTAAGTTTTCATCCGCCACTTGGTGGTCCCATTGGGCCAACTTTATCAAGGCACCTTTTTGCTCGTGCTCTCGATATATCTCAAGTAGTTGTGCGCTGTTAAACTGTTGTTCGCGAGTTAAATTTAACAAATCAATTAGCAAATCAATGCCAGCAATTTGTAAATGGGCTAATGCAGGTTGGGCTGCTAAGCCGTAACCTAAATCAGGTCGTTGTACTAACAAAGCAATGGCTAATCGCAATGGTGTACCACGGCCTTGTAAGCCCTTTTTGTTCATAGGTTGCTGTTGTTTAACAGCAAAGCCTAATTTTTTCTTTAAATCGTCTGCGCTATTCATACCAATCTTATGCGCAAGACTCTCTAATAATAAATTTTGTAGTACGGTATCTTGAACTCGTTCAATCAGTGACATGGCTTCTTTAGCCAGTGCACTCTTATCAGTACCGAATTGATTGGTTAATGTCTCAAATAAGAATGCGGGCAAATCTAGCGCATCGAGCATTAACTTTTCAAAACCGTCTTTACCGACTTGGCGAACCATAGTATCTGGATCTTCACCTTGTGGTAAAAACATAAACCTAACAACATCACCAGGTTTAAGCAGTGGAAGGGCAGTCTCTAATGCTCTCCAAGCGGCTTTCTTACCGGCTTTATCACCGTCATAACAACAAATCACTTCTTTAGCACTACGTACTAACAGCTGAAATTGTTCAGCGGTTGTTGCTGTACCGAGTGATGCGACAGCGTAATCAACATCAAATTGAGCAAGTGCAACCACATCCATATAACCTTCAACAATTAACACTTGCTGAGGATCTCGATGTCTTTGCTTTAATTCATAAAGGCCATAAAGCTCATTTCCCTTATGAAATATGGGCGTTTCTGGCGAATTCAAGTACTTCGGTGTTCCATCGCCTAAAACTCGACCACCAAAGCCGACTACACGACCACGACGGTCACGAATAGGGAACATTAAACGGTCGCGAAAGCGGTCGTAACGTTTGCCATTATCGTTGGCAATTAACATGCCTGCAGTCAATAACTTGTCTTGTGAAGATTGATTTTGGCGGTAACGACCTAATAATCCATCCCAGCCGTCAGGCGCAAAACCTATTCCAAAGTGCTCAACCACATCGGTTGAAAGTCCTCTGAAATCTAAATAATCTAATACTTTTTGTTTGTCTGAGTGCTGACGTAACTGACTTTGATAAAAGAGATTAGCTTCTTCCATCAGTTGGTATAAGTCGCGGCTCAAAACTTGATCTTTTTTAGGACCTGTACCTTGTTCTCTTGGTACATCAAGTCCTAATTTACCTGCGAGTTCTTCGATGGCATCAACAAATTCAAGCCTATCGTATTCCATAATGAAATCGATGGCGTTGCCATGAGCACCACAACCAAAGCAGTGATAAAATTGTTTATCTCGACTGACAGTAAAAGAAGGTGATTTTTCGCTATGAAAAGGACAACATGCAGAGTGGTTTTTCCCTGCTTTTTTCAAAGGTACGCGATGATCAATTAGATCAACGATGTCGGTGCGAGCTATAAGCTCATTGATAAAGTCACGAGGTATCGCCATATATGCTATAGGTCTCGCATTACCAAGTAGATAAAACAAACAAGCCGCGCAAGATGCACGGCTTATTCAACACTAAAATTTTATTAGTTTAATTTTGCGCGAATTTGGCCGCCAATGGCACCCATATCTGCACGTCCTTGAACCTTAGATTTTAATGCTCCCATTACTTTGCCCATATCCGCCATGGTTGATGCACCTACCTGAGAGATAGCTTCATCAATAATTGCGGCAACTTCTTCTTCTGTTAAAGGAGAAGGCAAGAAAGTTTCAATTACTTGAATCTCTGCTGCTTCAGTTGCTGCTAACTCCGGGCGACCTGCTGACTCATATTGAGTTATAGAATCGCGACGTTGTTTTACCATTTTGGTTAAAACGGCTATTGTCTGTTCATCGGTCAGAGTTTCGCGGGTATCCACTTCAATCTGTTTAACGGCAGACAATGCCATACGAATAGTCCCCAAACGCGCCTTATCTTTGGCACGCATGGCTTCTTTCATCTGGTCTTTTAGCTGTTCAACTAGGCTCATAATGAGATTAGTATAAACGTACGCGACGTGCGTTTTCGCGAGAAAGCTTCTTAGCTAGACGCTTAACAGCGGCAGCTTTTGCGCGCTTACGTGCAGAAGTTGGCTTCTCGTAGAATTCACGAGCGCGAACATCAGCTAAGATACCTGCTTTTTCACAAGAGCGCTTGAAACGACGAAGAGCTACGTCGAATGGTTCGTTTTCACGTACTTTAATTATTGGCATACGCCATCACCCCTTAGGTGTAGTTAATTTGGCACTACCATTTAAGGTAGATTAACCAAGGCTATTTAATAAAATGGTGCGGAATTCTACACCGAGTAATAGTCTTTTGTAAACCCCCTTTGTTAGTGAATTTGTGTAACCTCGGTGTCATATTCTCGAGGATAGTTCAGCTTTACTGGAATATGCTTGCATCAACAGGTAGAATTGCCGCCCTTACAATTTTAGGAATATGTGCTGCTATGCGGGTTTTAGGTATCGAAACGTCTTGTGATGAAACGGGAATTGCTGTTTTTGATGACGAGCAAGGTTTGTTATCACATGCTTTATATAGCCAAGTAAAGTTACATGCAGACTATGGTGGCGTGGTACCAGAATTAGCCTCGCGGGATCATGTTCGAAAAATTGTGCCTTTGATTAAGCAAGCTTTGAAAGACGCTAACTCAACTGTTGATGACATTGATGGGATTGCTTTCACTAAAGGTCCTGGTCTTATAGGTGCTTTATTGGTGGGTGCTTGTGTTGGTCGTTCTCTGGCTTATTCTTGGGGGAAACCTGCAATTGGTGTTCATCATATGGAAGGACATCTACTTGCGCCTATGCTTGAAGATGATGCGCCAGCGTTTCCATTTTTAGCGTTATTGGTATCTGGCGGCCATTCAATGTTGGTTAAAGTTGATGGTATTGGCCAGTACGAAGTATTAGGCGAATCAGTTGATGATGCAGCCGGTGAAGCGTTCGATAAAACGGCCAAATTGATGGGCTTAGATTACCCAGGTGGTCCAAGGCTTGCCAAACTTGCCTCTAAAGGTGTTGAAGCTGGATATAAATTTCCACGTCCTATGACTGATAAACCTGGGCTTAATTTTAGTTTCTCAGGGTTAAAAACCTTCACCGCCAATACGATTGCAGCAGAGCCGGATGATGAGCAAACTCGAGCCAATATTGCCCGTGCATTTGAAGAAGCAGTGGTAGATACACTAGCGATTAAATGTAAACGAGCGTTAAAGCAAACGGGCTATAACCGCTTGGTGGTTGCAGGTGGCGTGAGTGCCAATAGCCGTTTAAGAGAAAACCTTGCTGAAATGATGCAGCAACTTAATGGTGAAGTGTTTTATCCTCGTGGTGAATTCTGTACCGATAATGGCGCGATGATAGCTTATGCAGGGTTACAACGTTTAAAAGCTGGACAAACAGAAAACTTGGAAGTTCAAGGACAACCTCGCTGGCCATTAGATACCTTGGAAGCGGTATAATCTGATATAGAAGACACGTTATTGTCCGACTCATATAAAAAAACCTAAGCCATCGCTTAGGTTTTTTTGTTTATAGTTTGAGTATTTGCAGCTTTAAGCCAGCTTTAAATAATGACGGATTCAGCTTTGCTCATTGGTGGCTTTCTTTTTACGCGAAAGCTTACTCTCTTCGCCAATTCTTAAACGCTGAATATTGTCTTTATGCCGTATCACAATCAGCAGTGACAACATGGCAACGGGAATGATAAATCGATCGTCAAGCCACCAAGTATAAACTGGAGCCAGCATAGCCGTCAGTATTGCTGCAAGTGACGAGTAACGAGTGAGGAGAACAAAAACAATCCATGTGGCGATAAGAGATAAGGCTAAGTCGCCTCCAATTGGCGCCATTGCACCAAAAGCGGTAGCAACACCTTTACCGCCTTGAAAATTAAAGAAGATAGGGAATATATGACCTAAACACGCAGCAATAGCAATTAACCCCAGTGATACGGCATCTTGACCTAAAAGGTAGCTGCAATAACTTGGCGCTGCACCTTTTAACATATCAAAAAACAGTACTAATGCAGCCGAGCTGGCACCACCAATCCTCAGCACATTGGTTGCACCTGGATTTCCTGAGCCTTCCGTACGCGGATCGGGCAACCCTCGTAATTTACATACAAGAATGGCACTTGAAATCGAACCGGCTAAGTAGGCGGTTATAATCATCAAAATTGTGATTGTAACGGCGCTCAAATTGGTTTCCTTACTCGTCTTAGGGTATTATCGCCCATTATTTATTTTCAGTTGAAATTAATGGCAATTACAAGGTTAATAAGCACTTTTCAATCGTCAGATGTTCCTAAGTGCAGTCGCTATCCTACTGCTTAAATTGCTCAGGAAAAAGGCTAAAACTATAATAACTGCTATTTGATGTCATTTTCAGCCCTTTAAGCTGAAATATTTATGATAAGACGTGTAAAGCGTGGAGTTCACATGGATAAAGTTTTAATTCGCGAGCTAAAAGTTGAAACGGTCATTGGTATTTATGAATGGGAAAAGAAAATTCATCAAACCTTACTCATCGATCTTGATATGGCTTGGGATAATAAACCTGCAGCTGCATCTGATGATTATCAATATGCACTTTGCTATGAGACTGTTTCGAATAAGCTCACTGCACTTATCACTGAAAAGCCAATAGAACTGATTGAAACGGTAGCTGAAATGGTTGCTCAATATGTTATGGATGAATTTAATGTTCTGTGGGTAAAGGTCGCTGTTATGAAACCAGGTGCGATACCTACAGCTAAATCTGTGGGGGTTGTCATTGAGCGTGGCCATATTTAATTGTTTTTATATAAACTGATGTTGGTTGTTATTTCATCATCACATTTGATTGACAGCTTTCATGCTTCAATTAATCAACTATTCATATTTGCGCTGTATATTATTGGATGAGTTAATGGCACGTATTTATATCAGCTTGGGAACCAACATCGAGCCTGTTGAGCATATGCAATCAGGTTTAGTGGATTTGCATCAACATTTTGGCAAACTGACTTTATCTAGGATGTTTGAAAGTGAAGCAGTGGGTTTTCAAGGAACAAATTTCTTAAATATGGTTGCTGCAGCAGATACTGACATGAGTATTGAGAATGTTGTTGCCACATTTAAGCGAATTGAGAAACAAAATGGACGTATTCGAGGCGAGAAAAAGTTTAGTCCTCGAAGTTTAGATATAGATTTACTGCTTTATGATGAGGAGGTTTGTCATCAGCCTATTGAGCTACCTCGGGGGGAGATCCTTTATAATGCGTTTGTATTATGGCCTCTTGCTGAGATAGCGCCTAAGCTGGCACACCCTATCACTCAACAGACGTATCAACACCTGTGGGAAAATTATGATAAATCGAGTCAGAATATTTGGCCGATTGAATTTGAATTTCCTCCATCTGTGTCGACAGAAACTAGCTAAATTTTATAAGTCACTTATTTAAGTCACTTATTTAAGTCACTTATTTTAGTCACTTACCTAAGTGATTTACTAAAGTAATTTACTCGCTAGTCTCTATTAAGATACGTTGTTATCACGCTAGTGAGTGACCCATACCATTCGCTATGTATGTAGTTAAATCATAATTTTTAAAGGAACATCATGGAAACGCTTCAGGTCATTTTCTTGGCTCTTATTCAAGGGTTAACAGAGTTTTTACCTATCTCAAGTTCAGCGCATTTAATTTTACCCTCACAAATTTTAGGATGGGAAGATCAAGGTTTAGCCTTTGATGTTGCGGTTCATATTGGTTCATTGTTAGCTGTGGTCATTTATTTTAGAACTGAAATATGGGCAATGTTGAATGCATGGATTGCCAGTATTTTCAAAGGTGTTCATACCCAAGACAGTAAATTAGCATGGTGGATTATTTTAGCGACTCTGCCTGCTGTTTTTTTTGGTTTTGTAGCAAAAGATTTAATTGAAACCTATTTACGCGGGCCTGAAGTGATTGCGATTACCACTGTGATATTTGGTTTGATGTTGTGGGTGGGTGATAAAATGGCTCGCAATGAACTAACTGAATACCAAACTGGCTGGCGTAAAGCTTTGTTGATTGGTTTTGCACAAGCCTTAGCTATTATCCCTGGTACATCGCGTTCAGGCATCACTATTACTGCGGCGCTGATGCTAGGACTTAACCGTGATGCGGCAGCTCGTTTTTCATTTTTAATGTCTATTCCTGTGATTTTAGGCGCTGCAATATTAATGAGCAAAGACGCTTTAGCAGGTGATGTTGCACTCAACTATACTGAAATATTGCTGGGTATTGCCGTATCATTTGTGGCTGCTTATACCTGTATTTTCTTCTTCCTGAAAATTATTAGTAAGATTGGCATGACGCCATTCGTCCTGTATCGCTTAATGTTAGGTGCTGTATTATGTGGGTTTATTTTCCTGTAAAATACATTGCTCAATCTGAATATAAAAAAACGGGTATTTAGCCCGTTTTTTATTTTCTCATATTCGGTGTTTGACCTTTATTATCAGCTAAACATTACCACTTCAAAGGAAGTCTGCTCATTATGAATTCATTCTTGATTTGTCCAACTTGCGCATCAAAGTTGCACTTCCATGAAACATCACAAGGTTTTTATTGCGATAATAAGCATCATATTGATAAAAACTCGCAAGGTTATTGGTCGTTTGTGACTTCGCCTAAGTTTAAAGGCACAAGTGAGACTCGCCAGCAGTTACGCTCAAAGCGCTTTTTAATGGCGTCGGGTATTTTTGCCCCTTTAGTTGAGCAATTATCAACAGCTTTCAATGATATTGTAGAAGGTAAGAAACAAGCTAATCACCTTAACTATCAATGCGCAGATGGTTTCTATTTACGCTCGTTAGTGCAAGGTTCAAATAACACGAGTATGACTCACTGGGGCGTTTCAGAGGCTGATAATGCACTCTTTGCTGCTAGTAAAGACAATACGCCAGCAAATTTGTTATTGAGCCCATTTAAAAAGCTTCCGTTCGCAGATCAATCTATTGATGTGGTGACCTTGTTTGATGCTCAATTGAAAGGCAAAGAGTGTTTAAGAGTCCTTAAAAAGGATGGTGTTCTATTAATGTTAGTACCAGCGCCAAGACATTTGTGGCAACTCAAGCAAAAGCTGTACGACAATTTAACTGAAAAACCACCACAATTAAATTTACCAAAAGATGTTGAATTAATAGCATCTACATCAATTAAGTTTATCGCTGATGTAACAGGTGAACAGGCAATCACCTTATTAGATATGAACAATCTCAGTTGGCGGATAAATGATGAGCTCAAACATGAAATTAAACAAAAGCCAGTTACAGGCTTGGAGTTTGATTATTTGCTAGTGACTGCGAAACTTAAATAGTTTTTCGATAAATGCAGACATAAAAATGAGCTTAGTTCGTTTTTGGGGTCATCACAAATTAAGTTTTATTTTTAAGGTTGGCTGTTTAAAAGAGGGAAGAATCTGTATTAACGCTGAGTTTCTAGCACTGATGAGTTAATATGTTTGCTCTAATGCGGTTGTATTTAATAACTGTTAGATACAATTAAGGCTTGAAATGGTACTAGACGTTAAGCCTAGTTACTATATTCAAGCCCTAATAATCAACCTATATAAATAAGCTAATTTTCATGTATTCTTACTTTTTGTAAGAAGAAGCCATGTTGTCGATACGGTCGTTAGCACGTGAAGCTTCAGCTTGTGCATCCATAGCGGCAGCTTTAGTATCTTTAACATCAGCAGCAATTTTGCTTTGGTCAGATTTTAAAGAGCTAACTTCAGCAGATAGTTGATCTACTTTGTTACCTAAATTTGCAACACTTTCTTCTAGAGCTGTGTGGTTTGCACAGCCACCTAAAAGAGCAGTCATAGCAACACCAGCAATCATTAGTACTTTCTTGTTCATGGAAAATCCCTTCAATATAGGTTTTAATAAATTGCTGAAGCATATTGCCCAGCAGCACTTTAATTATGTCACAGCTTTTAGATTTTACTATACCAAAAAGTAAAAAAGATGACAAAAAACATCGTAAATCTAATAGATTGAAGCAATTTCCTTCATAAACTTATCAATAAATTGGCAAAAAGGTGTTTGTTTTTTCGCCTAAGGTTTTTCAGTAATAACATTCTTTAGTATTATTTTACTGACTAATTTTAAGCTGTAATAGATTGTTTGTTTATAAAACACCTCAGCCTTCTTTTACAGACTGCTTATATTTACTTATCGCCTCTACTCTACGGTTTGATAATTGCTGTTTTATTTCAGCGCCTCTAAATCCTTCAGAAATGATTTGCTGCACATCTATATCTTTGGCGAGTTGGTAACAATGATTTAAATAATCACTCTGAGGATATTCAGCAGCTTCAAATCCCGTTCTGCCGCGAATGTCAGCATGACAACAAATAAGCAAATCATCTAGGCGTTGCGGTTTACGCCAAAAATCACCTTTATCAAATATTTTGATGATGGTTTCAGCTCTTAGTTCAAGTGCATTGTGAATATTCTGATGTTGGTCGCTACATAATAACGCAAGCTCTTTATATTCATTCGGCACTTTAATTCGTTGGCATAACTTTTTAATGACTGGTAGCCCCTTTTGTCCATGACCATGATGCTTAGGCCATAATTCTTTTGGGGTGATAGCCTTGCCTAAATCATGCACCGCGGCTGCAAAACGTATGGTTTTCTTATCTGATAGCTGCGTTGCAGACTGGAGCACCAACATAGTATGGATCCCACTATCGATTTCAGGGTGCCATTTTTCAGGTTGCGGTACACCAAATAGCGCATCAATTTCAGGGAAAAGCACTTTAAGCGCACCACACTTTCTTAACTGCTGAAAAAACACTTCAGGGTGTTTGGTACTTAATGCTTTATCTAATTCTTGCCATACGCGTTCTGGGGTTAAATAGTCAAGCTCACCTGATTCACTTATTTGCTTCATAAGTGCAATGGTTTCATCTGCAATATCAAAACCGAGATGGGCAAATCGCGCTGCAAACCTAGCAACTCTTAATACTCTTAATGGATCTTCTACAAACGCATCGGAGACATGTCGCAGCAATCGTAATTCAAGATCTTTTTGTCCATTATAAGGATCATAAATAGAACCTTCATCATCTTGAGCCATCGCGTTAATGGTAAGGTCTCGTCTGAGTAAGTCTTGCTCTAAGGTGACTTCTTTATTGGCCTCGCAACTAAAACCACCATAGCCTTGACCACTTTTTCTCTCTGTTCGAGCTAGTGCGTATTCTTGTTGGGTCTTAGGGTGTAAAAATACCGGAAAATCTCTACCTACTTGGCTAAA
Organism: Shewanella olleyana; assembly: GCF_023283825.1. Classification (GTDB taxonomy): domain Bacteria; phylum Pseudomonadota; class Gammaproteobacteria; order Enterobacterales; family Shewanellaceae; genus Shewanella; species Shewanella olleyana. The sequence goes on from NZ_JAKILD010000012.1 coordinate 120,498, forward strand.
GCCTAAATCAAACATTTCTTCTACGGAGCCGCCAACGACCACATAGTCTTTATCTTTTATGGGTAAAGATAAAAGAGCGTCTCGTACAGCGCCGCCCACCAAATAGATTTTCATAAACGTCTTTACCCTGATTAAATTAACTCATACAGTTTATATTACAGGGCCTGTTGATCTTTGCTGGTTAAGTTTTGTTCGAAATAAAAGCGTTTTAATTGAGGCGGATGGATTGATGCCTAGTCATCTAAGCACTTCTTATTTAAAAAGAAGCATCCAACAAAGATTAAAACGCTTTTAGTCGAACCCTTTGGGCAGCGTTTGTTGGCGATTTTTACTGCGTTATCGACTTATTATGTAGAATAACTACACCACAAAGTCTCAGCCTTGTATCAATGGCCAACAATTCGCTGCAAAAATAGCCTTGGAAGATCAACAGGCCCTAGTATCAATTAATATTGTAGCTGTTAAGTACAGTACAAATTGAAGTTTATTAATGTAAATCTTAGCACGACTAACATTTCTGCTGCTAAATTTTGACAAGCACTACAGCAAGCTATAACTTGAGCCGTCAGTTTTAAATAAGGATTTTTGGCCAGATGTATAAAGCATTTTATGGATTGAATGATAATCCATTTTCAATCGCGCCCAACCCGCATTATTTATTTCTCAGTGACCGTCACCGAGAAGCATTAGCTCATTTAACCTATGGCTTAGGTGAAACGGGAGGCTTTGTATTATTAACTGGTGAGGTCGGTACGGGTAAAACTACAGTATCTCGTTGTTTACTTAAACAATTACCAGATAATACAGATACTGCTTTTATTCTTAATCCTTCTTTAACTGAACAAGAATTGCTGGCAACGCTTTGTGATGAGCTAGCTATCCAATATGGCGAGTATCCATCCATTAAACAGCTCACCGATCTTATTAGCCAATATCTGCTGAACAATCATAAGAACGGTCGTAATACTGTACTTATCATTGATGAAGCCCAGCACCTTCGTCCTGAAGTGCTAGAGCAGTTACGATTATTGACTAATTTAGAAACCGACACTAAAAAGTTACTCCAAGTCATTTTGATTGGTCAGCCAGAGCTGCAGCAACTATTGAAGCGCCAAGAGTTAAGACAACTAGCGCAGCGAATTACCGCGCGTTATCACTTGCTGCCACTAACAGTTGAGGAAATTCAACTCTATGTTCAGCATCGACTTCAAGTTGCAGGACGTTTTGAGCCTTTATTTACTAAAAAAGCCTGTAAAGCATTACACAAATTCAGTGGTGGGATCCCAAGGCTAACCAACCTATTGTGCGAGCGTGCATTAATGGCTGGCTATGGCCAATCTAAAGTGCCGATAGATCATCATATGATTAAGCAAGCTGCTGCAGAAGTATTAGGCGAGCTGCCTGTAGAAAATAGCAATAAGTGGCCACTAACCATTGCAGCGTCGCTAGTGATTGCATTTGGGGTTTCCTTGTATTTGTTTTTACCACAACAAGGTTCGAATCAGTCAGAAAATACTGCTTCTCCAGCACAGTCATCTAATCAAAGTCAGACGACTCAAGCCTCTAACACATCACAAAATACCAGTGGTAGCCAGATGATAGTGCGCGCTGCAATGTCACAAAGCCGCAGTATTGATAATGCGTTTGCGGGACTGTTTGCACTTTGGGATAAACAACCCATTATAGGTTTAACGGCGTGTCAGGCTGCAAAACAGCAAGGTTTGTTATGTCATCAACAACAAGGAAACTGGAACAGTATTGCTCGATTAAACTATCCAGCAGTGGTGTACTTAGAAGATCAGCAAGCTAATCAGTTTTACGGCGTCGTTGTTGCTAGAGAAGGGGAGCAGATTTTACTTCAACTCAGTGAGCAACAACTTTGGGTGAACAAAGATTGGTTTAATCGCCACTTTAGCGGCACATTCGAACTGCTATGGAAAGCAACGGGTGATATACCGAGGGAGATAAGTCGTACTTCTAACTTGTCTCAAATCCAATGGTTAGAAAATAGCTTAGCTATGATTGGCCAACGTTCAGCAAGATTGGTTAATTCATTTGATATCAATTTAGAGCAAGAGTTGATGTCTTTTCAACGTCAACATGGCCTTAAAGCAGATGGGATTGCAGGTAATCAAACCTTAGTGCAGATTAATTTATATCTTAATCAGCAAGGCCCTAGATTAAGTAAGCAAGCAGGTCGTAGCTAATGTCGATTTTGTTAGATGCGGTAACGAAAGAAAAGCAACAGCAAATGGGTGAGTTGCCCGATGCTGTTTTAACGCCTAGAGCCAATTATCAGCATGTGGCAAGCCATAACGCTTGGCTTAAATATGTGGTTTTATTCCTGGTTATTTTAGTCGGTATCGCATCCGCTTGGGGTTTATCTAAGTTAATCTCGCCAGCGAATAACACTAATGAAACCAGTAATCCTGTTAAAGCTGCAGCAAATGAATTGGTTAATCGCAGTAATACTCAAAATACAGCAATGAATGAGACAGCAGCGGCTCCAGTCTCAACAGAAGTACGTATTGCAAATAAAGTGGCTTTACCTATCGCAAAGCCTCTATCGCAGGTTAATAGCTCAACTCAGTTTGTATCGAATCAAACTGTTTCAAATCAAACTGCGTCAGCCAAAGAGCTGCGACCATCGGAAGATGTTGTTTACGATTACCGCTTAAATAATAATCGCGGTGAAGTTACGCCAAGTCAAGCAAAGCCAGTTGAACCATCTACACCTGAGACTAGTAAACCTGCGACTAGTAAAGCTGTGGCTAGCAATAGCGGTTCCGATTCAAATAACGACCGGCAGTTAACTGCTGCTGAATTGCAGGCACTATATGGCGATGATGCAATTATACTTGGGGCAAACTCTAATTATAAAAAACCTTCGGAACTTGAAGCTTTAAGAATGAAAGTGAGTGCTGCAGCGAGTGATGTAAATTACGAGCAGCAAAGCCAGCAAACGCCTTTAGAAAAGTCGACTAACTCAGCTGCAGACAACTCGAATAATTTGATGGCCGCGTTTGAAGCAGCGCTTAAAGAAGTCGAGTATGAAAACTCAGCAAATGCACCAATGACAGAAGAAAAGTTAGATCCTATTCCTTCGCCAAAGAAAGATGAAATTCCACCTTATGGTCAGCTTCCAGCAAGTGTTCAATTACAGGTCCCAGAATTTAATATTCAGGCCCATGTGTATTCTTCAGCAGCTGAGAGTCGTTGGTTAAATGTCGATGGTGAAGAGCTTCAAGAGGGTGACAGAATCAAAGGGAAACTTGAAATTATTGAAATTAGGCCACGAGACGTAGTGTTAGAAATTGATGGATCTCGATTTAAAGTGCCAGCTATTTAAATCGCTTAGGTTTTAATGACCGCTCATCAATATAAAGGCGCTGATAGCGCCTTTTTTATAATAAAATTATGCGCTTGTAAGTGGTTCAGTAATTTGATTCATAGTTGTATTTAACCAAGAACTTGAACCAGTTAATTTAGTCTTAGCGACAAACAAATGGCCAAAAAAAAGGACTGGCCTTAGCCAGTCCTTATCAAGTCTTTTATCAAGTCACAAGAGTGCTACCTTAGATAGCGAACTCACAATCACTTAAATGAGTACTTAAAGTGCTTTTAACGCAGCAAATGCTTTATCAGCAGCAGCAAGCGTTAATTCAAGCTCTTCTTCACCGTGAGCCATTGATAAGAAGCCTGCTTCATAAGCGCTTGGCGCTAAGTAAACACCTTCATCTAGCATCAAGTGGTAGAAATTACGGAAGTGATCCATGTTGCACTGAGTCACTTGGTCAAAGCTGGTGATTGGGTTTGTGTCTTCAGTAAAGAAGAAACCGAACATGCCGCCAACTTGGTTAATGCTTAATGGAATACCGTGCTTATCAGCAGCAGCTTTAAAGCCTTCTGCAATACGCTTAGTTTTAGCATTTAGTTCTTCGTAAAGCCCTGGCTGACATAAAGCATCCATTTGCGCTAAACCGGCAGTCATAGCAATCGGGTTACCTGATAAAGTACCTGCTTGGTATACAGGGCCTGTAGGAGCAATAAACTGCATTACATCTTTACGACCACCAAAAGCACCTACTGGCATACCGCCACCGATAACTTTACCTAGTGTTGTTAAGTCAGGCTTAACATTGTAATGACCTTGTGCGCCGCTTTTAGATACACGGAAGCCTGTCATTACTTCATCAATGATCATTAGTGCACCAAATTCATCACAGATAGCACGAAGACCTTCAAGGAAACCTTCAACTGGCGGGATACAGTTCATGTTGCCAGCAACAGGCTCAAGAATGATACAAGAGATAGCTTCTGGGTGCTCTTCGAAGATTGCGCGCACAGAATCAAGGTCGTTATAAACCGCTGTTAAGGTGTGCTTCGCAAAGTCTTCAGGAATACCTGGAGAGCTTGGTTGGCCTAAAGTCAGTGCACCAGAACCTGCTTTAACTAATAAACAGTCAGCATGGCCATGGTAACAACCTTCGAACTTTAAGATCTTGTCACGGTTAGTGAAACCACGAGCTAAGCGAATAGCGCTCATGGTCGCTTCTGTACCTGAACTCACCATACGAACTTGTTCAATTGATGGCACCATTTCAATCACTTTTTCAGCCATTTTGACTTCAAGTTCAGTTGGTGCACCAAATGATAAACCGTTCTCAACCGCTTCTAATACCGCTTGACGAATTTGTGGATTATTGTGACCTAAAATCATCGGGCCCCAAGAACCAACATAATCGATATATTTTTTGCCATCAGCATCGTAAATATAAGCACCATCAGCTTTTTCGATGAAAAGTGGTGAACCACCTACACCGTTAAAGGCACGAACTGGTGAGTTTACGCCACCAGGAATGGTTTGTTTGGCTTGTTCAAAAAGCGCTTCTGAGCGGGTCATGTGAAATCCTTCTAAAAAATCGTTAGCTGACTATCTATCAGCTTTTCGTGAATACCAATTAACAGGGCACTCATGCTGTTGTAGCTCGTTTTCTACACCAAGCGTTAACGCAAAAAGTGCCATTCGAATAAGTAAGCCATTATCTGCCTGTCTGAAAATTGCCAGACTAGGGTGGCTATTTAAATCATTATCCAATTCATTTGCTTGCGCACGTGAATCCCGAGGCAATGGATGCATAATCACAGTATTAGATTTGCAATGTTGCGTATAAATACTGTGGTTTAACCTAAACTTGCCACGATACTTGTCTGCTTCATCTTGTGAAGCAAAACGTTCTTCCTGAATTCGAGTCAGATAGAGTATATCAGCTTGATGTAAATTACCTTCTAACTGATCAGTTATTGTGATCTTATGACCAGCATTTTCAATATCACTGATCACATAGTCAGGCATTGCTAGGTCGGTTGGTGATATTAATGTGAATTGAATGTCGTTATACATACACAGCAAACGAGATAAAGAGTGTACTGTTCGACCGTGTTTTAAGTCGCCCACCATAGCGATATGCATACCGCTAATACCTTGACCGTGATGGCTTAATTCTTTTTGGATGGTGAACAAATCAAGCAATGCTTGAGTTGGATGCTCGTTTGAACCGTCACCACCATTAATCACTGGTACGCGGCTACCTTCAGCAAACTCTTTGACTGAATATGGGTCAGGGTGACGCATTGCAATGACATCAGAGTATGTCGACAGTACGCGAGCAGTGTCGTACAGCGACTCGCCCTTTGATAATGAAGATGACCCCATACCCACCGTTTCTCTGACGTTGCCGCCAAGTAGGTTAAAAGCACAACCAAAGCTCACACGAGTACGTGTGCTAGGTTCAAAAAAGAGGTTACCTAAAATCGCACCGTCCAGAACCTTAGTCCGCTTTTCACGCAGTGCATAAGGTGTCATGTTATCGGCGACATTAAAAATGGTGTTAATAGCATCAAGATCCAGTTGATTAACTGAAAGGATGTGAGAACCGCTAAACTGAGTCATCAGCCTGATTTCCAATTATTAGGAGAGTAAATAAGGGCTATTTACCCTGTGATTATGTAGGGTGGCTGAGGCGAGATTTTAACAGAGAGTGACAGAATATTAAATCTCGCTAATGATTATTTCTCGCTTTTTAGACATAACACAGATTAGCGAAATCAGAACAATAGCAAATTCTTCAAATGGGACTTTATAAGCTTCATAGGCTAACTTTATTTACACCTGTCCTGAGCGGATCTCTTGCCACAGGTTTGCCCAGCTAATGACACCGACAATATTGTTGGTATTGCCACGATAAATATACACTTCACCACGGCGTTTAACTGCCAGTAACTCGTAAACTTCGTTTAAGGTTGCTGTGTCAGGGAAGCCTTCCATTAAATGACGTGACAGAGTCGTTGTCTCTTCAAACGACTGCATTTCAAGGCTGAGCATTTCTATTTTTGATTCGGCATTACGTACAAGCACTGGCCGACCTTCAGCACGTTTCATCACTTCAAGCAGTAAGTCATCATTGTCATTTACGATAACAAAGCGTTTATCCATGATGGCGCGAACGCCTTTCTTTTGCAGTCCTTGGTTTATAAGCGGCACCTTGTACCCAAGCCCCATGATATCTAACTGTTTGAGAAACACTGAGCTGGTATTGAAGCCTTGATACGCGATTAGGAACGCAGGAATCGTGACAAACATTGCAGGCAAAATAATGGCTGCATCGTTGGTTAATTCAAGTAATGCCACAAGGGCTGCTAAAGGAGCGCTTAAGCACACGCCCATCATGGCAGTCATGCCAATGACAGTATATAAACCAACATAAGGGGCGATAGACGGGAAGAACATCGCACTGACTAATGCCAATATGGCGCCAATTAGCGCGCCTATTCCATATAAAGGTCCAATTAAGCCACCTGGTATACCAAAACCAATAGCAGCAATAGTGGCAATTATTTTGCCAATTAATAATGCCAGTAAAAACATTAAACTCGGACTTTCGATAATGGTTGCCTGAATAGCTAAATCACCCGAACCTAATGCTTGAGGTAAAAACAGGCCTACTAATGTGGTAACACTAGCAGCAATCATCAACCGGTAGATTAACGGCCAGTGCTGGCCAATAGCAGTCATTTTAAGCAGTGAATGGTTAAAGCCTGCTGCAGCGCAACCAAGAACCACACCGCCTATAGCGAGAATAGGATAATGATCTAATGGAATACGCGTTACTGTAATCAAGTCATACTCATGGATATTGCCAAATACCAACTGACTAGACAGTGCGCCGCAAATGGCTGAGAGCATAATCGGGAAAAAGTAATGAATTTTATATTCGCGAACAATCACTTCAAATACAAATAGTACAGCTGCCAGTGGTGCGTTAAAAATTGCTGCAATCCCCGCAGCTATGCCACTAGCGCACATAATCCGCACGCTATTATCGGGTAGTTTAAATTTTTCAGCAAAGTAACTAGCACTCACAGCGCCAAGGTGAATCGCAGGCCCTTCTTTACCGACAGAAAAGTTGGCGATTAAAGCTATGAGTGCTTGAAAAAACTGTCCTGGTGCAGATTGCAGTGGCACTTTGCCATAATGCAGTTTAAATCTGTGCATCACATAGGCAATACCCATACGGCGGTAACGTTTTGAGCTGATGCCAGCAACAAGCCAAATAAGTAGGGCGCCGACAATAGGTAAATAAGTACGCCAATCACTGACGGCACTGGCAAAGTCGGTCGCCTCTGGAATGGTATGAACTTGCGCCCAACTTAATAAAAGGCGGAATAAGATGATGACACTTGATGCAATAATGGCAAACAACAGCGCTAATCCACAAAGTTGCACACTTATCTTCGATTGAGAAAGCTTATCTCTCAATTCATTACGAAGATATTTGCGTGTTGCGGCTTTGGTGTGAATAATAGCGGCTTTATTTATCTTAATTTGCACTGTATTGCCTAAGATCCTTTTGAGGGCGGTTTGTTGTCATTGTATTTTATTAAGGGTTTGTTACCTAATGCTAAATTATCATCGCTTGCTTGACCGCATGCAAGTTCAAGAACGCAAATTTCGTTCATCTGGTTTATATCTTTCTGCGTTAATTCTCATCAGCTTCATTGTTGGGGTACTGAGCCACACTGTTTTTATTTCTGAAGTAGTTGAACCTCAGGATGAAGCTATTGAAATCACTGAATTAAAAACAGAGCTGAAACAACAATCTCATGTTGTATCACGCCTTGAAATCGCGCTTTCCATTGAGAAAGAAGCGAATGCCAACATGAAACAAATGTTTGGCAAACAAATCCAACAACAGAAAACACTTGAGCAAGAATTAGCATTTTATCGCAGTCTTGTATCACCTGAAAAAGAAGTTGATGGTGTGGCAATTCATGGTCTTGAACTATCTAAAGGCTTATTACCTGATAGTTACCAAATGCGCCTGATATTGACCCAACTGCAAAAGCGAAAGAATGGTGTTAAAGGCGTCGCCGACATCGTTTTAGTGGGCGTTCAAGATGAAAAACAAGTTGAAATTTCTTTGAGTGATTTACAAATTGAAAAATTTAATTTCAGTTTTCGATACTTTCAAATGTTTGATGCGGAAATTAGCTTGCCGCAAGATTTTGATTTACAAAGAATTAAAGCAGTGGTTCAAGTAAGTGCGACTCGTGGTGCTAAAGGTGGACGTATTGAGCAAACGTTCGAGATCTCAGAGTTACTAGAAAGCTAAAAAAGAACTAAGAGTAATACTTGAACAAATTAGTCAGGTAATAGATAATTCCGACCTGAAACTGAAGTTAGAGGTAGTAATGACTGAACAAACAGATGCAGCAATGCCAATTCAATTTACCGATGCTGCGGCAACTAAAGTGAAGGGACTGTTAGAAGAAGAGCAGAACCCAGAACTAAAACTTCGTGTGTATGTCACAGGTGGTGGTTGTTCAGGTTTTCAATATGGTTTTACTTTCGACGAAAAAGTTAACGAAGGTGATTTCACCATTGAAAAGCAGGGTGTTCAACTGGTTGTTGACCCTATGAGTTTACAATATCTTGTCGGCGGCGAAGTAGATTACACTTCTGGACTTGAAGGTTCTCGCTTCTTTGTTAAGAATCCAAATGCAACAACAACCTGTGGTTGTGGTGCAAGCTTCTCTGTTTAATTCAGCTTATTGAATGATGACATAGAAAATAAAAAAGCCGTCGAATGACGGCTTTTTTGTATCTAAAATTCGTTTAACTCATGATATTAAAGTTCATTCTTGGCTTAAACCATTTAAATACTGCTTTGTTAAAGCTAATCCAAACTTGGATGAGTGCCAATACAATCAACACAGTAAATATAACCCAGTCAGGCAATACCATTTGCATAAAGCCAAAGTCGACAGTCGTAGGCCCTGCAACGATATTATCTGGGTCATACATGATAACGGGCAGCATGCTGTACAAGCCTAGTTGTAAAATGCCATAAGCTCGCAACATGTAAAGTGCGGCTTTTTGTCTACCAGCAACGCCTAATACCATCATCAAAGTTAACGCACATAATAAAACGCCTTGCTGAGCCATTAAACCGCTGACTGAGGTAATGACGTAAACCACCATTAAGGCGATAAGACGCTTTGGAAAGACTGCTTTTCCCGTATCACTTGTGGTGTTAATAATGTCATTTATTGGTTCGACAATATTTATCTTTTCAGCATCGTGCTGTGGTAAATTTTTATCAGTCATAACGCCTTAACTTTATCTTGAATACATGTGCCAGAATCTTAAACGATTAAGAATATCAATTAATGCTTAGATTGTTTTTTTGGCGTTAGGCGAGAATCAAGCTCATAGGGTGGTATTACGACACCTAAGTCTTCTTGAACTGGGAATACAGCCACAAACAAATCATCTTCTGACATGCCGCTTACCCAGCGCTGCTGAAACTCATTTAGCGGAATAGATAGTGGCTCACAATCTTGCCATTCGTCTACAGCCCAAAGCTTTGCTGCTTCTTCAGAAGGCCACATTGGAATGCAGTCTTCATCTTCAGTCGTCAACATCACGCAACCGTCTTGGTCTTGCAGGCTCCAGATTGATTGCTCCTGTTTAACTTGCTCAACAAGGTAATCGTAACGGGCTTCTGGGGTCATTCTTAGTTGATCTTCAATTGATTTTGGTTTGCTGCTCATGGTTGACTCTCATTGCAAAGTGGGACTAATTTGGCGCTAAATTACGCGAATAGGGCATGATAACATTGACTGATACTTTTAAAAAAGAAAAGAGCACTTTGGGTGCTCTTTGCGATTGGTTATGCTCTGTTGTCATAAAAATCTGTTGCTATAAAAAATAACAAGCTAGTGCTCAGCAGGAGTCTCGAAAAAGCGATAAATCATACCCGCTAGGATTGCACCTGCAATGGGGGCAACCCAAAATATCCATAATTGTGAAACTGCCCAGTCGCCGACAAATAAAGCGGGGCCTGTACTTCTTGCTGGGTTAACTGAGGTATTTGATACCGGAATACTGATTAAGTGGATCAAGGTGAGCCCTAAACCAATTGCAATAGGCGCAAAGCCCGCTGGCGCTCGTGAGTCTGTTGCACCAAGGATGATTAATAAAAAGAATAGCGTCATCACCACTTCACAGATTAATACTGACATCATGCTGTAACCGCCAGGGGAATGCTCGCCAAATCCATTAGAGGCAAAACCACCTGCTAAACTGAAACCATCTTGACCACTGGCAATTAAAAATAAAATCCCAGCACCAGCAATACCACCCGCCACTTGAGCAGTGATATATGGGGCTAACTCGCGAGTTGGAAAACGTCCGCCAGCCCAGAGCCCAAATGAGACTGCAGGGTTTAAATGGCAACCGGAAATATGACCGATAGCGAATGCCATGGTGAGAACTGTTAACCCAAATGCCAGTGCGACGCCTAATAGCCCGATGCCTACATCTGGAAATGCAGCCGCTAATACTGCACTCCCACACCCTCCTAATACGAGCCACAAAGTGCCAATAAATTCTGCTAACATTTTCTGTTGAATACTCATTTAACTTTCCTTATTAAATTTGAATATTGTTCAAGTTGCTTACAGTTTTAAGTTATTCATAGTTTTAAGTGGCAGCTAGTTTGAGTGACACAGCGTTTTAAATCATTTATTGAGTAACGCTTGCAAACTAACGCTTATAAATAAATTACTTAGAACCATATATAGATGAGGTCTAAATGAGTTAAGCAGTAAAAGTGAATAAATTCAATGACGCTTATATGAATTTTATAGGAGGTAAAAAAATGACAAGCCTTGTAACAGGTAAAGATGAGAACACAGCACTTATTTATGGCAAAAAGACTATTTAAGGAGAAGAGACTATTTATGGCAAAAAGACTACCTATGGAAAAGAGGCTACGGCGATAAGTTTCGAGCCCTAGTCTTCATTATTGGATAATAATTTTTTGAGACAAACATTATGCGTGATACAAGCTACCCAGAACCGCGAAGCGACTCGCTCCAGTCACCACGGGGAGATTACCGCTTAATCCATGATGATTACGCATTGCCAGCCAAGCAAATGCAATACCTTCAACCCACTTTGGATCCATACCGATATCTGTCGTGGTTGATAATGAAAGAGTTGGCATTAATAAACTTAACCGCTCCATTAATGTGTTATTTAATGCTCCGCCGCCACACACAAAAACATCTCCTTTATCGGTTAACTTGTTTATGTCATTTGCGATACTGTGGCAGGTTAAATCTAGTAATGTTGATTGGATATCAGCAAGGCTTAAATATGAAAAATCGGCTTTTTGTTGTTCTAACCAAGCTTGGTTAAATAATTCTCTCCCCGTGCTCTTAGGGTAGGTCATAGCAAAGTAAGGATGAGATAATAAATGCTTTAGGAAATCTTCATCGGTTTTTCCCGAAGCAGCCCATTGCCCAGACTCATCAAAAGCAAGTTGCTTCTCTTGTAAAATAAACGCATCCATTAAGGTATTACCAGGACCCGTATCGAAACCAATAACTTGCTCACTTTGACCTGGAAGGTAGGTGATGTTGGCAATTCCACCAATATTTAGAATCACTCTAGGTGTGTTGCTTTGGGCAAACATCGCTTGATGAAATGCAGGTACTAATGGCGCCCCTTGGCCACCTAACGCAACATCTTTCCGTCGAAAATCCGCAATAACATTAATGCCCGTTTCAACAGCAATGGTTTCAGGATCGCCAATTTGCAGTGTAAAACCATGCTCTAAATTGGGCATATGCCTAATAGTTTGGCCGTGACTACCAATGGCAACAATGTCAGCTTTATCAATTTGAGCTTTAGCTATTAATTCATTAACTGCTTGAGCAAATAGCAGACCCATAGCCCGATCCATTCGTCCCATGGTATTAATTTCATCGGTGTTTGGCGAACATAGACGATGAAGTTGATGCAAAATATGTTGCGGAATATCGACCGTATGGCTGGCAATTAGGTGAGTTTGGTTATCTGAGAAATCCACAAGTACAGCATCGACTCCATCCATGCTAGTGCCAGACATTAAACCAATGAAGTAGTGAGGTTTGTTTTTTGATGCTGTCATAAATAATAGTTGCTCAACATAAAGTAGCTGAAATAAAGTCGCTTAAATAAAATGACCTAAATAAGAGTGACTTAAATAAAAATGGATTTAAATCACCTTGCTCAAATCAAGGATATGAAAAATCAAACTGAACATGAGAATAAAAGTGATGAGCGAGCCCAATAAACTCACTCACACTTCACTAGGTATTGTTAGTTATTGGCGTATTGTAGTTGTTTATTTTTCTCAATTTTAGCCATGAGTTGTTTACTCAGAGCAGCAAATTGTGTCCGTTCTTTTTTATCGATAGGTTGTGATTTTGGCAATTTGACCGTTCTCGGGTTGCGATGAACACCGTTAACAATAAACTCGTAGTGTAAATGGGCGCCAGTGACACGGCCTGTTTTGCCAAGTGTTCCGATAATCTCGCCTTGTTTTACACTGTCACCACGTTTAACTTTTCGTTTATTTAAATGCAAATATTTAGTTGTGTAGGTGTCATTGTGTTTAATGAACACATAATTACCGTTGTACTTGTTGTAACTAGCTTCAATGACTTTACCTTTACCTGCCGCTTTAATTGGTGTGCCGATAGCGGCAACATAATCTACCCCTCTATGTGCTCTTACTTGCCCTGTAACAGGGTGTAAACGACGAGGGTTAAAGCTTGAACTCACATATTTAAAGTCTACAGGTGAGCGCAAGAAAGCCTTTCGCATACTATTGCCAGACTCAGAATAATATTCGCCATCAGTGTAACGCACTGCGGTATAGCGTTCGCCTTGGTTATAAAACTCTGCTGCTAAAATATTACCAGTACCAATATATTGTCCATCAACATACTCTTCTTCATACATCAGTGAAAAGTGATCGTCTTTTCGAATATCGAGTGCAAAATCGATATCCCAGCCAAATATATTGGCCAACTGCATTATATGATTGGCAGACAGGCCAGCGGTTGCTGCTGCATTCCAGAAGTTACTGCTGATATTAGCGGTAACAAATTTGTTTTCTAAGGTAATGGTTTTTACATCGACCGTTTCTTCAAATTTGTCTTCATTTTTGCTGATCAGCAAAGTCGAAATTTTATCCATTTGATAGCTGATTTGGGTAATTTCATCTTGAGCATCTTTCGATACAATGATTTCTTCACCCGGCATGATTTTAAGCAGATTCTTTTTTGACTTAGGTAGGCGAGTAATTTGATATACGTCCCGCGGACTTAAACCTGCTCGATTAGCTAACCCACCAAAAGTGTCACCTTTTGCGACTTTATAGCTTTTATGGGATAACAAGTCTGCTTCACGGTAAGGCACTGCATTTTCGGCATCTTTAGTTGTGCCTAACATCGTATTATCAGGTGCAGTTAACGGGTTTAAATCAGCAATGGGGCTACTTTCTTTTGAAGGTGTTAATGCTTGTTGTTTTTGCAATGATGTATTTGATTGGGAACTTGTTTGGCCTGGTGGTGTAGGGGTACGAAAAGCTAAAGGAACAGAATACTGTGACTGTTTATTGGGGGAGTTTTTTTCATCGTCTTCATGATGCTCATTATGTAAAGACGCTATACGGTCAGAAAGGTCTACTTTGCCAACTTGGGTGTGTTTGGAAGCTTTAGCGTCATCTGAAGGAAATAACACGATAATAACCGTGAAAATAACTAATAAGCTAAGTGCAATTTGATGCGCTTTTGGCAGTAATTTGATTAAAGTGATTAGCTTTGCCATCGACCTATGTACCAGTTTCTCTTTTTCGTTGTAATCCCCTTAGTGTACACACTTTCAATTAGCGTGGCTAACAAGTAACATAGGCCTCTTATTTTTTTATTGTAGCTGCAGGAGTAGGTGCCGAAATGGCTGATTTAGACCAAGTGTTAGCAGAAATTAAACGTGGTACCGACGAGATTTTACTCGAGTCAGATCTGCTAGAAAAACTTAAAGAGGGACGTCCTTTAAGAATTAAACTAGGTGCAGATCCAACCGCTCCAGATATTCATTTAGGCCATACGGTTATTCTAAATAAACTGCGTGCGTTTCAAGAGCTAGGTCATGAAGTTATTTTCTTGATTGGTGACTTCACCGGCATGGTTGGCGACCCAAGTGGTAAAAACTCAACACGTCCTCCGTTGACTCGTGAAGATGTTCTTGCCAATGCTGAAACCTATAAAGAGCAAGTGTTTAAGATTTTAGACCCAGCTAAAACACGTATTGAATTTAACTCAAGCTGGTTAGAGCCATTAGGTGCAGCAGGTATGATCCGCTTAGGTTCAAAGCAAACTGTAGCGCGTATGATGGAACGTGATGACTTTAAAAAGCGTTATGCATCAGGTCAGGCAATTGCCATTCACGAATTTATGTATCCTTTACTACAAGGTTATGATTCAGTTGCCCTTAAAGCAGATGTCGAGCTAGGTGGTACAGATCAAAAGTTCAACTTGTTAATGGGTCGAGAGCTGCAAAAAGCTGAAGGTCAGAAACCACAAACGGTTATCATGATGCCTTTATTAGTGGGTTTAGACGGCGTGAAGAAAATGTCTAAATCTGCTCATAACTATATCGGTGTGAGCGAGCCTGCGAATGAAATGTTCGGTAAGATCATGTCTATCTCAGATGATTTGATGTGGAGTTACTTTGAGCTTCTTTCATTCCGCCCACTAGCTGAAATCGCGCAATTTAAAGAAGACATTGCCAACGGTCAGAATCCACGTGATGTTAAAATTGCACTAGCAAAAGAAATCATTGCAAGGTTCCACGACCAAGAACAAGCTGACGCTGCTCATCAAGAGTTCATCAATCGTTTCCAAAAAGGGGCGATGCCAGATGACATTGAAGAGATGGAGTTTGAAGCAGGTGAAGGGCTAGCGATTGCTAACTTACTTAAAACTGCTGGTTTAGTCGGTTCAACTTCCGATGGTATGCGCATGATTAAGCAAGGCGCTGTGAAAATGGACGGTGAAAAGCTGAGCGATACACGCCAAGTGTTTGAAGCAGGTTTAACGGCTATTTTCCAAGTGGGTAAACGTAAGTTTGCTAAAGTGACTCTGGTTTAAAATGATAGTGACTTTGGTTTAAAGCTATAGTGACTTTGGTTTAACTCTGGTTTGAAACTTTAGTGACTTTGAGTTTAAAGCAAGTGTTACTTTAAATGGAATAAGCTCGTTATCAATATCGGGTTCATTACAATAGTTATTAAACGCATAAAAAAAACGACTCAAATGAGTCGTTTTTTATTGTCTGAATAATGGTACTGCTGGCAGTTTATTTAGGCTGCAGTTTATTGTGTCTGAAGTTGATCCGACATGGTTTGGTAATCCATTAAGTCCACTTGCTCAGTCATTCTCTCAGTATTCATATCAAACTTTAAAGTTGTAACACCGGGTATGGCGATTTCGATAATTTTACCTGGTTTGCCAAATTGCTCGCCCGGGCCTCTAAGGTGATAATTACCAATCATTACCACTAAAGAACCTGTATTAAACATATGCTCGATATTGAACTTGTACTCTAAAACACCTTCATGAGCTCGCTCAAAAAACTCAATGATATGTCGACCACCTTGATAGGTTACATTGGCTGTTTTATCGTAAAACACACTATCACGATTATAAAAACGTCTAAGGGATTGATAATCATGATCGGTTAATGCTTGCAT
Organism: Shewanella olleyana; assembly: GCF_023283825.1. Classification (GTDB taxonomy): domain Bacteria; phylum Pseudomonadota; class Gammaproteobacteria; order Enterobacterales; family Shewanellaceae; genus Shewanella; species Shewanella olleyana. Next base: position 136,646 of record NZ_JAKILD010000012.1, read on the forward strand.
GTATTGCACCGCCATTTGTTGCTCTTTAGGCATTTCGCCCACAGCTGCTTGACTGGTAAAGCTAAATAAACCGCAAAAAATACCACATAACAAACCAATAATTCGCACTTAGGGCCTCTTACTTTTTAAATCAAACGCAGGTAAAGATAAATGCCAGCGTATTGCGCTTAGGCGAATAATCAAGGTACTGAACATCGCAAAGAAAAGTGCATTAATGCTATCCATTCCCACTTCAATACTCAGGGTGTAACAGATGCCGCCGACTATGGAGGCGGTCGCATAGATTTCTGTGCGAAGTACCATAGGAACTTGACGACACAGTAAGTCACGAATGATACCACCACCCACACCAGTAATTAACCCCATAATGACAGCTGACATACCTGATAAGCCAAGCATTAGCGCCTTTTCTGCTCCGATGACGGTAAATAATGCTAATCCAAATGCATCTGCAACAGGTAAGGTTAATGGTGGCAATTTGTGCGGCTTTCTAACGAGTATGAAGCAAGCAAATACAGTAGCTAAAATGACGATGATGTAATTGGGGTCGCTTATCCAAAATACGGGTGTTGCACCTGTTAGCGCATCACGAATACTACCACCGCCGATAGCGGTAACAGAGGCTAAAACAATAACACCAAAAGGATCCATCCGGTGTTTACCTGCTGCTAAGGCGCCAGAAAGGGCAAAAACCGCAGTACCGCACAAATCAAAAAAGTAAATCCACTCGAAGTTAATCATTTGAGTGCTCTTTAGTGTGCAATTCTGCCTTACTCATTTCTTGTTTACAGTGTTGCTGGCAGCTTAACTCTTTTATGTGAATGTTAAGAGCATCGACTGAAATTCTAATCTCGATGACAGATAAAATAAGTGAGTAGAGTAAAAACAGTAAACTCAGACCAAATACAATTGAACCTGTATGGAAAAAACCGAGATAGATAAAAATCATGCTAATAACACAAATTGCAAAGCTGACCACACCGGCTTCTTGCATGCGTCTAATGATGCTAATGCGCTGTCTTAGGTTTTTGATTTGCTCATTATCAACAGGTTTGCCAGAGGCACTGAGGTTTCTTATCAGGGCTGCTAAAGAAAAAAAACGGTTGGTATAGGCGAGTAACAACAATGAAATTGCAGGAAATAATAAACCAGGTGTTGTTAATGAAATTTGGATGTTATCTAACAAGACAGTTTGCCTCAAATGGAACGGGATAAATCATTTAGCTGGCTATAATAACTCTTTTGTAAAAAAAGTTACATTGCTTGTAACCATCTTAATGCTGTCCACAAAATAGGGATTGCGATAGTAAAAGATATCCAGAAAGTCACAGCCCAAGAAGTGAGGCTGATTGCATTTTTAATATCGTTCACTAAAGGCAGTCTAGAAGGGTTTATTTTACTGGCATTCACTCGCTGTTCCTTGTTGCCAATAATAAACTTCTGAGGGCCACCTAATTCAATTTCTAGGATTTTGCTGCCAATGTACAAACTTGAATAACCATAAATCCCCCCTGTATGCGAAGGCTGTTTAAATAGAATACCAATATTTTTAAAGCCACCTTGCAGTACTAAGGTGAAGTTCCATAACCAAATTGGCAAGGCATAGATAAAACGATTAATGATGTATATCGGCGCACTAAAAAACCGATATTGAGGTACGTAATTAGGCCAGCAGTGCTCTAATTGTTTCAGTAGATGCAAAAACAACACAAGCGGAGTGCCGCCGATAGCGTAAAACAATATTGTCGCCACAGTGCCATAACTTGGTGATATAAGCAGTCGTTCAATGGTGGATTTTGCAATACCTACTTCAGACAAACTATCTGTTTGCTGGGTTAACCAAGGCGAGAGGTAACCTCTTGCTGAGGCCTTTTGGTCGTGTTCAAGCGCGCTGACGACATCTTTAGCGACGGGTTTAAACCCTGCATCACTGATGCAGAAATACAGTAAAACAAAATCGAAAAACCAAGGGTAGGCGGCTAACGATAAAATAAAAAATATCGTAAACCAAATTGGAATCACTAATAAAATTGTGGCCAGCAAACCCGCTGTTAATTGTTGCTTAGGATTTCGCTGTGGATGATTCACTTTCTGACTAAGTAGAATCGCCAGTTGATGAAACCAAACAACAGGGTGGTACTTTCTTGAAATAGGCGCGACTCTTGAAATCAGTAACGCCATAAACAGCACTAAGCAACTCTGCAATAAGCTACCATCTATTCGAATCAGTTGTTCGTAAAAAGTGCTATCAATCAATTTAGTTTAACCATCCCATTGTTTAACATTTAGCTATTAAAGCCTAAGTTTTATGGTTGGATTATAGCTGTTTTAATAAAGCGATGACCATTAACGCTGAGTAATGACCGGCTTTAACAATGTAAGAGTCGAAATCAACTGCTGAATCATTGTTGGCATTATCTGAAAGTGAGCGAATAACAACAAATGGCACTTCAAATTGGTGACAAACTTGTGCAATAGCAGCTGCTTCCATTTCACAGGCTGCCATCGTTGGGAAGTTGTTTAGCATGGTTTTAGTACGTTCAGGGTCACAAATGAAACTGTCTCCAGTGGCAATCAAGCCTTCGATAACTTGCGCTTCCCCTAAAGATGAAATTGCCGCTTTAGCCGCTTCAACTAATTTAGTGTCAGGAATGAATGCAGCTGGCTGAGACGCCATTTGACCTATTTCGTAACCAAAAGCGGTGACATCAACATCGTGGTGACGCACTTCTGATGAAATAACGATATCGCCAATATTTAAACTATCAACAAACCCGCCAGCAGAACCTGTGTTAATCACTGCTGTGACGTTGAAGTTATTAATAACTAATGTGGTGGCAATACTGGCAGCGACTTTACCAATACCTGAACGAGTAACCACTACATCATGACCCGATAATTGACCTTCAACAAACTCGATGCCAGCTACTTTTGAATGAACTGGGTTGGTCATAGTTTCGATTAGGTGAGCAACTTCAGGTTCCATTGCACCGATAATAGCGATTTTCATAAACTGATTCTCATTGATTAGTTCGCCAACTTCTGATTTTTGGCATTAATAAGATAACTAAGCTGAGTTGTATATTTGCTGATAAAAACAAATCTTTCACTCAGGGTAATGCTTAGCTTTAAAGATGGCGGCTAATATAGCACATATGGCTAAATCAGAACTGAGAGCGGTATAAATTTTATCAATAAAAAAAGCGCATTTTTCAATGCGCTTTTTAATGTACTGAATTGGTGTGCTGAATTAGTGTGCTGTTCTACGCAGGATATAAATTCTAATAAGTTTACAACTTATGCATCTTCAAAAGAGTTTAATATTCCTTGAGCGGCATCTCGTCCTTCAGCAATGGCAGTTACTACGAGATCTGATCCCCGCACCATGTCACCACCCGCAAATACTTTAGGGTTAGTGGTTTGAAAAGGGTTATCGTCAAACTTACTGGCTTTAACTAAACCCCATTCATTAGTTTCAATACCAAAATCGGTAAACCAAGGAGCAGGACTTGCTTGGAAACCAAAAGCAATGATGATGGCATCAGCGTCAAGTACTTGCTCGCTACCAGGAATGACTTCAGCTTTTTTACGGCCAGAATCATCAGCTTCACCCATTTGGGTTTCAACGCATTCAATGCCTGTCACGACGCCGTCTTGCTCTTTAATAGCAACAGGTTGGCGATTAAATAAGAAGTTCACACCTTCTTCACGTGCATTTTGTACTTCACGGCGAGAGCCAGGCATGTTGGCTTCATCACGCCTGTAAGCACAAGTTACGCTTTTAGCACCTTGTCTTACTGCAGTGCGGACACAATCCATTGCGGTATCACCACCACCTAGAACAACCACATTTTTACCCTCAAGGCTTTGGTATGGATTGTCTTGGCATTGAGTACCCATAAGTTCATGAGTATTTCCAATAAGGTAAGGTAGCGCTTGGATAACACCTTGGCTCTCTTCACCTGGAAGACGGGCTTTCATGGCGGTGTATGTTCCCATTCCTAAGAACACAGCATCATATTCATCGAGTAAGGTTTGAAATGGAATGTCTTTGCCGACAGTGATGCCCATCTTAAATTCAATTCCCATACCTTCAAGGACATTGCGACGTGTTTGCATTACATCTTTATCAAGCTTGAAAGACGGAATACCGTATGTCAGTAGACCACCAATTTGTGGGTATTTGTCATACACCACAGCTTTGACACCATTACGGCTAAGAATGTCAGCACAACCTAAACCAGCAGGACCCGCACCAATAATCGCCACTCGCTCTTTACGAGGGGTTACGGTGCTCATGTCTGGTCGCCATCCTTGGCTAATCGCGGTATCGGTAATGTATTTTTCAACATTACCAATGGTGACTGCGCCAAAGTCATCGTTAAGGGTACAAGCGCCCTCACAAAGCCTATCTTGCGGACAAACACGGCCACAGATCTCCGGTAGGGTGTTTGTCTCATGAACTAAATCAGCAGCTTCAAGAATACGACCTTGTTCAGCCAGCTTTAACCAGTTTGGAATATAGTTATGCAGTGGGCATTTCCACTCACAATATGGGTTACCACAATCTAAACAACGGTCTGCTTGCTCTGCCACTTGTGGCTGAGAAAAAGGCTGATAGATTTCGATAAACTGAGTTGAACGCTCTGCTGCAGAGTGCTTAGTTGGATCTTTACGATCCACCTCGATAAATTGAAAGTCATTACTCATCTAAATTACCCCGCCTTCACAGCTAATTCCGGGCTTTTTTGCTCAATTTTGAGCAAGTCTGCAACGGCAATATTTTTAGGCTTAACTAATACAAAACAGTCTAACCAATTCTCAAAATCACTTAGGATCATCTTGGCATGTTCACTACCAGTAGCTTCAACATGCGCTTCAATTAGCTCTTTAAGATGTTGCTGTTGAATTTTCGATTCTAATTTTTGCGTGTCGACAAGTTCAGTATTTACACGGCGGCTAAAGTGATTAAATCTATCGAAGATGTAAGCAAACCCACCTGTCATACCCGCGCCAAAGTTAACACCTGTTTGGCCAAGAACAACAACGATGCCGCCTGTCATGTATTCACAGCCGTTATCACCCACGCCTTCTACAACGGCAATAGCACCAGAGTTACGAACCGCAAAGCGCTCACCAGCTTGGCCTGCTGCATAAACGCGGCCGCCTGTCGCACCATATAAACAGGTGTTACCCATAATCGCGCTTTGTTCACTTTGGAAAGGGCTGCCAACAGGTGGGTTAATGATAATCCTACCGCCAGACATCCCTTTTCCGACGTAATCATTCGCATCGCCGACTAATTTCATATCAAGACCCGGACTGTTCCAAACCCCGAAACTTTGCCCAGCACTGCCATTAAACAGCAATGAGATTGGCTCTTTAGCGCCAGTTACACCCACGTTAGTCGCAATGTAGCCAGAAAGCGCAGCACCAATTGAACGGTTAGTGTTATTAATGGCGTATTGCTTAGTGAACGCTTTACCTTCAAGCACGGCTTGGGCGGTATCTGTCACAATTTGCAGATTAAGTTCACCTTTATCAGAAGGTGGGTTTAACTCTTTCCAAGTAATTGCACTGCCTTCAGCTACTTTAGGTTGATACAAAATTGGCGCAAAATCTAAACCGAGTTGTTTACCTGTTTGACCTTCAAGGGCATATAACCAATCAGTTCGACCCACTAGGTCTTCAAATTTAGTCACACCGAGTGCTGCCATTGACTCACGTACTTCTTGAGCAACGAACTCGAAGTAGGTAATGACGCGCTCAGGCAAACCGTGGTAATGATTATCACGTAAGTTTTTATCTTGGGTAGCCACACCCGTTGCACAGTTGTTTAAGTGACAAATACGTAAGTATTTACACCCAAGTGCAATCATAGGCACGGTACCGAAACCAAAACTTTCAGCACCCAGAAGTGCCGCTTTAACAATGTCTAAGCCCGTTTTCAATCCGCCATCTACTTGCAAACGAATTTTATGACGTAAGCCATTTTCAACCAGTGATTGATGGACTTCAGCAAGGCCAAGTTCCCATGGCGAACCAGCATATTTAACAGAGGTGATTGGACTTGCAGCTGTACCACCGTCATAACCAGAAATGGTGATCATGTCAGCGTAGGCTTTTGCTACACCTGTCGCAATGGTGCCGACACCAGGCTCAGAAACCAGTTTGACTGAGACTAAAGCTTTAGGGTTAACCTGCTTTAAATCAAAAATCAGCTGGGATAAATCTTCAATAGAGTAAATGTCATGATGGGGCGGCGGAGAAATCAATGTGACGCCAGGACGTGCATGACGAAGACCTGCAATTTCAACGCTGACCTTATGACCCGGTAATTGACCACCTTCACCCGGCTTCGCACCTTGAGCAATTTTAATCTGTAATACATCTGCATTAACAAGGTAATGAGCGGTGACGCCAAAACGGCCAGAGGCAACCTGCTTAATCGCTGAGTTGCGCTCGCTGTTAAAGCGGCTTGCGTCTTCTCCACCTTCACCAGAATTTGAGCGACCACCAATACGGTTCATCGCAACCGCTAAGGCTTCGTGAGCTTCAGGACTTAATGCACCGATACTCATTGCTGCACTATCGAAACGAGAAAATAAATTTTCTGCAGCCTCTACCTTTGACTCATCAATGGCTGGATTGGTGCCTTTAACACCGATCAAATCACGTAATGTAGCAATCGGACGGTCATCGACTAAAGCGGCAAATTTTTTGTATTTTGGATAATCTTGGTCAACAAGACTTTCCTGTAATGTATTGACGACATCTGGATTGAAGCTGTGATATTCACCACCTTCAACGAACTTTAATAGTCCACCTTGAGGTAAAGGCACATGGGCACGATAAGCCGCTGTGTGGAGTCGTTTTTGGTCAGCAGCAAGATGATCGAATCCTGCACCTTCAATACGACTAATAACGCCTTTAAAACACAGTTCAATCACATCAGAAGATAAACCGACCGCTTCAAACTGTTGGCTACAACGGTATGAACCGACAGTACTGATGCCCATCTTAGACATGATCTTACGCAGACCTTTTTCAATACCTTGGCGGAAGTTAAGCATTAAAATGCTGTCATCTTCAATGTGGTTTTTCTTCGCCATTGCTGAAATTGACTCATACGCTAAGTATGGGTAAATCGCGGTAGCGCCAAAGCCAAGTAAGACGGCAAAGTGATGTGGATCACGAGCGGATGCGGTTTCAACAATGATATTGGTATCACAGCGTAAGCTCTTGTCAACTAGACGTTGTTGCACTGCACCTACTGCCATAGCAGCTGGGATAACCTGTACGTTTTTAGCGGTAGCGCGATCTGATAGAATCAGCAGGGTAGTCCCGCTTCGTGCTAAGCGCTCAGCATCATCGGTAATACGTTCAATTGCTTGTTGTAATGTTTCGTGAGCATCGTAATTTAGATCAACAGTATTGGCGCGATAGTAAGTACTATCTAATCCAAGCAATTGATTAAAATCACTGAATAAAAGAACTGGTGATTCAAACATCACACGGTATGCAACACCGGTTGTTTCACAAAATAGGTTTTGTTCACGCCCTACACAAGTCGTTAATGACATCACGTGTTTTTCACGCAATGGATCGATTGGCGGGTTGGTGACTTGAGCAAACTTTTGACGGAAATAGTCGTAAAGTGAGCGAGATTTTTTAGACAACACGGCCATTGGCGTATCGTCGCCCATTGAACCTGTTGCTTCTTCGCCTTTACTTGCTAGTGCCCAAATGACTTGTTCGAGCTCTTCGCGGCTGTAGCCAAAATGCTTTTGGTATTGAAGTAATACATCAGCGGTAAAGTTACTTGCACCTTGCTGCGCTGCTTCTATTTTATTCGCAGGCACTAGTGTTCGGCTGTTTTTTGACATCCACTCTTTATAAGGGTGACGACGTTTCAAATCGTTATCAATTTCAAACGATGAATATAGACGGCCATTCATGGTATCTAAAACAAGTAGCTCGCCAGGGCCAACACGGCCTTTTTCGACGACTTCATCAGCAGAGTAATCCCAAATACCGACTTCTGAAGCCAGAGTAAGGATTCTATCTTTAGTTATAACGTAACGAGAAGGGCGCAGACCGTTACGATCGACTGCACAAGCAGCATGACGTCCATTACTCATTACAATACCAGCAGGGCCGTCCCACGGCTCCATATGCATAGAGTTGAAGTCGTAGAATGCTTTTAGCTCGTCGTCCATCTCTGGGTTACTTTGCCATGCTGGTGGAATAAGCAAACGCATAGCACGATAAAGATCCATACCACCTGATAGCAACATTTCAAGCATGTTATCTAAAGAAGATGAATCTGAACCTGTCTCATTTACAAAAGGGGCTGCCTGTTGCAAATCAGGTAAAAGTGGAGAGTTAAACTTGTATGCACGTGCACGGGCCCACTGTCGGTTACCCGTAATGGTATTAATTTCACCGTTATGTGCTAAAAATCTAAAGGGTTGAGCTAAAGGCCACTTTGGTGAAGTGTTAGTTGAAAAGCGTTGATGGAATAAGCAAATCGTACTCTTTAAACGGATATCAGCGAGATCTGTATAAAAAGATGGCAAGTCTGCAGGCATCATCAAGCCTTTATAGACGATAACCTGACCAGATAAGCTTGCTACGTAAAAATCATTATCATCAACTATTTGCTGTTCAAGGCGACGTCTTGCCATATATAGACGACGCTCTAAATCTTTTTCACGCCAACCAACAGGTGCATTAATTAACACCTGATAGATTTGCGGTAAACTTTTTCGGCCGATCTCACCAAGTACATCAGGGTTTATTGGGACTTTTCTCCAGCCTGCTACACTTAAGGTTTCACGTTGTAGTTCTTTTTCTAAAATCGCTTTCGATGTTTCTGCCTTTACTGGGTCTTGGCTTAAAAAAAGCATACCCACTGCAAACTTACGGCTTAAATGCCAATCGTTTTCTGTTGCAACGGCAGCAAAAAAATCTTTAGGCATCGACATTAATAGTCCACAGCCATCACCTGTGCGACCATCCGATGCAATACCACCACGGTGCTTCATTCTGTCTAAACCGTGAATAGCTGTGCGGACAATACGATGGCTTGCATCGCCATCCATTTGGGCTATTAAACCGAAACCACAATTGTCCCGCTCAAAGCTGGGATGATATAAGCTCATACAAAAACTCCCTAAACCTAACTTAATACGACTCGGATAATGCGGAGAAGTTCTCATAGATATGCACCCGAACCACCCAAATTAGCCCGATAATGAATAAAGGTCAAACTTAAATTACTCAACAAAATGAATTGTTATTACCATTACAAATGTCAAAAAAAACCTTGTTTACGTTAACGTAAACTGTTTATTTGTTCGTATAACCTTATGAATAAAAAGAATTTTACAAAAGCAACAAACCCGCGATTACTTTTTGTTAACATTCTGGGGTGATTGATTTAGTTTTAGAAATAGTGAATTTATTTTCAAGTACAGTGCTAATTAACTATTTGGATAATATGAATATAAATTCACTCTTATTAAATAGCCTACAAATACGAATATTAAAAAATGTGACCTCGGTGTTTTGCTGTCGATAAAACAATCAACTTATTTCATGATTTATTGATATAGCACCAAGTTTTAGTTTCTGAAGAGGTTTATTATCTGCCACTTTTTTGAATTCGAGGAACCATTGTGGGTTTAGATGATTACGTAAATACATTCGGTGCCGTCTGTAAAAAGCAATATGGCGGCAGGATCAGAAAACTCACAATTGATGCAAAATTTACCTGTCCTAATAGAGATGGAACTTTAGGCAAAGGAGGTTGCACTTTTTGTAATGTTTCTTCTTTTAGTTATGAACAAGGTACCGAGGCCAGCATTTCTGAACAATTGGTTCAAGGTAAACAGCGTTCAGTGCTAGCTAACGCCCCTGCATCTACCTCTAAATATATAGCTTATTTTCAAGCTTACACCAGTACCTATGATGAATACCAAGTTTTAAAGCAAAAATACGATGAAGCTATAAAAGATGCAGATATCGTTGGGCTACACATTGGTACTCGACCAGATTGCGTTCCGGATGACATTTTAGATTTACTCTTGAGTTATCAAAATAAAGGGATCGAAGTATGGTTAGAGCTGGGCTTACAAACATCTAATAGTGAGACGTTGAAGCGTATTAACCGCGGGCATGACTTTTCTGCTTATGAAGATACTGTTTTACGAGCCAGAAAAAGAGGCATTAAAGTATGCGCTCATTTAATTTTAGGTTTACCTGATGAAACTTATGACGACTATTTAAATAGTCTGCAGCAAGTCATAGATACCGGTGTTGATGGGATAAAACTGCATCCTTTACATATTGTTGAAGGAAGTGTGATGGCTAAAACGTGGCGTCATAAAGGTATGCCTTTACTGACCCAAGAAGATTATGCTCATTATGCCAGTGAACTTATAAGAAATACCCCTAAAGAGATAATCTTTCATCGTGTTACTGCATACGCAAAGAAACCTATGCTGCTGGCACCGGATTGGTGTGCATATCGATGGGACGGCTTAGTATCCATTGTCAAAAATTTAGCAGAAAACGGTGGTCAAGGCTGTTATGTTACGGCAGTAACAGTTTAAAAAGTAACCATATTGCATATTTCTTAGTATTTTATATGGGTGTATTTTAATTTTTTGTTAATTATTTGTGGTTATTTTCCGTAAATTAGTCTTGAAAAGCCCTGAGTTGTTGCATAGGCAATTATTGCGAGTATTATTGATTTCAATTTTTACAGTAATGAATTAGAAAGAGGTGCCACAATGGCCACAGTTCAGCTAGAGTCTATCTTGGATCTCAATACTTTAGAGCAATATTGTAGTGCTATTGGTGCAGGTACTTTATTAAAAAGTGTCGTATTATTTGAGCAGTTAATGCCAGAATATGTTGGTAGCTTAGTAAAAGCGAACGAAGTGAATGACAAAGACACTTTATGCGCAGAAGCACATAAGTTTAAAGGTGCAGCAGGTTCAGTTGGATTAAAGCGTATTCAACAGTTTGCTCAATTATTACAGCATGGTGAAGAAGCAAGCTGGGAAACTGAGCACAATGCTTGGTTAGCAGAAATTGTTAAGCATGCAAGCACTGACTTACAGCAGTTAAAAGAATTCCTTGAGGCAAAAGCATAAGCGCTTTTGTTGATATAAAAGTCCCGTAAGGGACTTTTTTTTGGCCTTTTTTTAATAAATTCTTATTTTGAGCCGTTGATCGTGTATGGACGATTGTTATTTGAGATGAGTTAATTCATTATTTAAATGAAATCTTATTAGGGTAATCGATTAAATGAAAAACCTACCAAGTCTTAAAAACCTTTTTTATTTGGTAAATTTACATCAAGAGCAAAACTTTAATCGCGCAGCGAAGTCTTGTTTTGTTAGTCAGTCGACTTTATCAAGTGGTATTCAAAACCTTGAAGAGCAATTAGGTTACCAATTGATTGAACGAGATCATAAGTCATTCATGTTTACAGCTATTGGTGAAGAAGTTGTAGAAAGAGCAAGAAAATTGCTTACTGACGTTGATGATCTGGTTGAACTAGTAAAAAACCAAGGTGAGCCAATGACGGGTGAAATTCGTCTTGGCTGTATTCCGACCATTGCGCCATTTTTACTGAGCAGAGTGGTCAAACAATGCCAACTCGATTACCCGCAACTGAGCTTACTATTAAAAGAAGATACAACTGAAAGTTTATTGGACTCTCTTGGAAAAGGGGAGTTGGACTTACTTATACTTGCATTACCAGTTGACACTACTGGGTTTCATAGTATGAAAGTGGGTATTGATCCATTTAAAATGGTGGTACATGAAGAGTTGTCAGATGGGATTATCAATCCTATCGATTACCAACAAATGCCTGACGAAAGCATCTTCTTACTACAAAGCGAACATTGTATAACAGGTCATGCAATAACAGCTTGTCAGTTAGGTAACAGTGCCAAGATTAATCCATTTGCAGCGACTAGCTTACATACCTTAGTTCAGATGGTAGATAGTAAACTAGGTACGACTTTCCTTCCTCAAATGGCAATTGATGCAGGTATTTTAAATGATACTGAACTCAATATTATGAATCCGCCAGGTGAAGCACCTTACCGCGATATAGGCTTGGTTTGGCGTCAAACCACCAGTCGAATCAGTACATTTAGAACCTTAGGTCTAATGTTAGAAACACTTCTTAGTGATAAAAGTGGCGATAAAAATAAGCTTTAAAGAGAGCGTTAAACTATAGCTAATTCAAGTGAAATGTTAGCCTAGTAAAATGGTAAGCATTCGCCAGGGTTATGACTACTTTGATTACAACTTTGTATTGTCCCGTCCTGAAATAGGTTGACGGTTTATATTAGACCAGTAGCGTTTGCTGCTGGTCTTTTTTATGCACTTGATTTGGCGTTTTCATTCCTAAGCTCAAGTGTGGC
>NZ_JAKILD010000013.1 GCF_023283825.1 Shewanella olleyana
CTAAGCTGCTGGCAGTCGCAGATACCAGGTGGCTGCAACTGTTTATCAAAAACACAGTACTGTGCAAAATCGCAAGATGACGTATACGGTATGACGCCTGCCCGGTGCTTGAAGGTTAATTGATTGGGTTATCTTCGGAGAAGCTCATGATCGAAGCCCAAGTAAACGGCGGCCGTAACTATAACGGTCCTAAGGTAGCGAAATTCCTTGTCGGGTAAGTTCCGACCTGCACGAATGGCGTAATGATGGCCACGCTGTCTCCAGCCGAGACTCAGTGAAGTTGAAATTGCGGTGAAGATGCCGTATACCCGCGGCTAGACGGAAAGACCCCGTGAACCTTTACTATAGCTTGGCACTGAACATTGAACCTACATGTGTAGGATAGGTGGGAGACTTTGAAGCTTCGTCGCTAGATGGAGTGGAGTCAATCTTGAAATACCACCCTTGTAGTTTTGATGTTCTAACCGCGGCCCCTTATCGGGGTTCGGGACAGTGCCTGGTGGGTAGTTTGACTGGGGCGGTCTCCTCCCAAAGAGTAACGGAGGAGCACGAAGGTTGGCTAAGTACGGTCGGACATCGTACGGTTAGTGCAATGGCATAAGCCAGCTTAACTGCGAGACATACACGTCGAGCAGGTACGAAAGTAGGTCATAGTGATCCGGTGGTTCTGTATGGAAGGGCCATCGCTCAACGGATAAAAGGTACTCCGGGGATAACAGGCTGATACCGCCCAAGAGTTCATATCGACGGCGGTGTTTGGCACCTCGATGTCGGCTCATCACATCCTGGGGCTGAAGTCGGTCCCAAGGGTATGGCTGTTCGCCATTTAAAGTGGTACGCGAGCTGGGTTCAGAACGTCGTGAGACAGTTCGGTCCCTATCTGCCGTGGGCGTTGGATGATTGAAGGAAGCTGCTCCTAGTACGAGAGGACCGGAGTGGACGAACCGCTGGTGTTCGGGTTGTTATGCCAATAGCATTGCCCGGTAGCTACGTTCGGAATCGATAACCGCTGAAAGCATCTAAGCGGGAAGCGAGTCCTAAGATGAGTCATCCCTAGGAATTTAATTCCTCTAAAGAGCCGTTCGAGACTAGGACGTTGATAGGCAGGGTGTGTAAGCGTTGTGAGGCGTTGAGCTAACCTGTACTAATGACTCGTGAGGCTTAACCATACAACCCAAATGGGTTTTGATGGCAACATCAAGTGTGGTAACTAGATTTATTGCGTGACCTTAGTGAAGAATAAAGCGCTTAATAAAGTATGGTCATAAAATGCTCCTGCATTTATGACATCAAGTACATCCATGTACTCGAAAACTCAAAGAACAACAGCTTTCCGAATTTCGTTAATTGCGACAGCGATTAACAACCGAATTTGCTTGGTGACAATAGCATTGTGGTACCACCTGATCCCATCCCGAACTCAGTAGTGAAACGCAATAGCGCCGATGATAGTGTGGGGTCTCCCCATGTGAAAGTAGGTCATTGCCAAGCGCCTAATACGACGAACCCCGCTACGATGTAGCGGGGTTTTTCTTTGCCTGAAGAAAATAAGCAGCAGGTTAGACACATCAACAGCTGATAGTGTGGTCGATATGCCCATGTAAAAGTCAGTCATTATCAAGCGCCTAATTTCTCTTAATTGAGAGCAGATAGCCCGTCACTTATGTAACGGGCTTTTTTGTGCCTGAAATTTAGGGCCAAGTTAAGACATAAAGCTATATCAACATCTGATAGTGTAGTCGGTATGCCAATGTGAAAATAGGCTATTGTCAAAGCGCCCAATTTCTCTTTATAAGAGCGCAGAAAGCCCGTTGATAATGTAACGGGCTTAATTAGATGGTCCGCCTCACCCCTAAGCTAAACTTAAGGTTTGGCAATCAAAGAGGCGAACCATCATGTCTATTATTAAAGTCATTGGAATTGATTTAGGCAAATCTACTTTTCATCTTGTTGGGCATGACCACACCGGTCGTGAACAATTTCGTCAACACATGAGCCGTTCAAAGCTCATTCAATTTCTGTCACAAAAGCCCAAAACGACGATTGCCATGGAGTCATGTGGTGGTTCTCACTGGTTGGCAAGAAAATGCCAAAGCCTCGGTCATGAGGTTAAACTCATTCCTCCTCAATATGTTAAACCTTACGTTAAAACCAATAAAAATGATTATATTGATGCCGATGCGATAGCCGAAGCGTCGACGCACCCATCGATGCGCTTTGTTGGTGTGAAAACTGAAACCGCTCAGGTTATCTCAGTGATCCAACGCATTCGCTCTAGTTACGTAAAAGAGCGCACAGCGTGCATGTCCCGTATTGGCGCTATCTTGCTTGAGTTTGGCATGAGCTTTCCCAAAGGGCATAGTAAGATGAAAGCGTTGTTTCAGTGGCTTGCCGATAATAAAGAGCCTATTCCCAGTTTGCTAATGCAGGAGTTGATTGAGCATCACGAATACTATGGACAGCTTAATGAGCGTATTGCAGGACAAGATAGAAAGCTGAAACAGCTTGTCGAGCAGAGCGAAGACGCTCAATTGCTGAAACCTATTCCAGGTGTAGGAGATTTAACAGCGAGTCAGTGCTTAGCCGATATCTCAGATGCGGGTCACTTTAAAAATGGGCGGCAGTGAGCAGCGTGGGTAGGATTAGTCCCACATCAATACTCAACAGGTGGGAAAAGCACCTTATTGGGAATAAGTAAGCGGGGCAATAAAGCGCTGAGAACCTTGTTCATTCATGGGGCTCGGTCGATTTTATCAAGGCCAGAAGTTGCGGTGGGTGTATTTGGAGAATGGATACTTGAGCTAAGAGCGAGGAAGCCATTTAATTTCGCCGTTGTTGCTTTGGCGAATAAGCTAGTTCGAATAGCGTGGTCAGTGTTATCGACCAGACAAGCATTTGAAATAAGAGTTTAACCCGAGTTTGCAGATGATAAAGAAGATGGCAGAACGGTCAGACCACTAGATTGAAGACCTAACACAAAAAACAGCAACCCATTATGCTTTGGGCTTTTTGAGGACAATCTAGCGCGGAACTCATCGTGGAGCGGGTGGTAAAGCACCTAATGAAGACTCCGAATACATTAGCGCAAACCAACCTCGTTATCGAAAATATCATTTGCAATAACGAGGCGGACCATACATTTTGTGTCTGAATTTAGCGTTAAGTTTAGGACTATTAGCTGCTAACTCTATGTCCCATCACCTGTAATAGCAGTGTGTGATATGGCCATGCGTCCCTACTGGGATAATGACAAGCATCTAATTTTAGATAGCAAGCTGCTCACGTAAGGGGCTTTTTGGCATCTGGGATTTGAGAAGTAAATATGCGAACGGTTTTATTCGATAAATAAGCTTGTGGTCATCATGCCCATATAAGTGTGAGTCATTGCGGAAGTTGATGGGGGAACTCTTAAATAGTTTATGAACTAACTCTTTTTTGATTCAAGTTACTTTTACTTATAGGTTCAAAATTACAATTGAGATATGTGGAGTTTGTTTCTGAATACTCTTATTTATCAGACAAATGACCTATGTTTTACTATAAAAGCTATTTAAGGTTGTTGATTGTTGTGGTCTCTAGTATGTTACTCATGCGATACAATCTTATTAACAAATAATGGTGTTATTTTGCCAAAACGACCTTCTTTTTCACTATCTTTTTTAGTGCCATTTTTTTTATGCTCACTCTACTTACTATTAGTGAGTGGTGAGTTTTATTATGAAAAAGAGGAATTACGTTCGGAATTAGCTGAAAACGAATCTAAGCAAATCCAAAAAGACTTATTTAGAATGATTCATGTGGTTGAATCAGCGTTAGCAATTCAAGATATCACCAGAATCGAGCAAGAAGTTTCCCTTATTTCAACTGATAGCAATATGATGGTTTATGTCATATTGGATGCTTCCAGTAGGATCAAGTTCGCAAACCATGTCATTTGGCGTGAGAGTAACGCTAAGGATGTGATTGAAGGCTATTCTGATGAACGTCATCAAGAAGTGGTAGTGGCAGAACAAGCCTATTTCAATATTAACTATGATCGACTCTCTATTCAGGCTTACTACCCTGTAAATACTGCTGCTAAATATAGTTATTCCAGTGCAGTAGACGTGATTTACCTCGAATATGATATTTCATCTTTAATTGCAGATGCTTCTGATCAGCTCCAAAAAAGGTTTATTTATATTTGGGGGATTGGTGGTCTGTTGGTTATTTTCTTTTGCTATGCATTATATTGGTTGCTGATAAGGCCTATTAAGCAACTTACAGCTAGAGCTAATAATGTACTTCAGTCAAATCCCGATAAGACTAAAATTAATTGTTTAGTTGAAGAAGTTTATAACTTAGGTGACTCCCTATTAAAGGTTGAAAAGCGACTTATAGACAATAATCAAAAAGTCAGCAACTCTGAACAGCGTTGGCTATATTCCATCAGTGCAAATAACAATGGCATCTGGGATTGGAATACAGAAACCAACGAAGTATTCATGTCTGATAACTGGAAAGAAATTTTAGGTTTTAGACCAGAAGAGATAGAGAATTGTTATGACTCTTGGGAAACTCGCTTACACCCAGATGAGAAAAACACGATCCTAAGAACCATTGATGATTGTTTATCTGGCAAAACGGGTCACTATGAAAGTGTGCATCAGTTGCAAAATAAAGCTGGCGACTTTATTTGGGTGTTGGATAGAGGACAAGTAATTCAATGGGATGAGAGCGGTAAACCCATTAGGATGATAGGCTCTATTACTGATGTAACTTTAGAGCTTAAAAATCAGAAAATAACCGTGGAACGTCAAAGCCATGTGGGTGTTTCTGACATTGTTGATAGAGAAGCGTTAGCTAATGAGCTATTTGATTTACAGGCGTTTGCTCGTAAGTCCAATCAATATTGTACTATGTTGCTGATTAATTTGAGTAACATAAAATTGGTAAACGAAGCCGTTGGAGAGCAATTAGGTGATCGGCTGTTAATGCAGATATCTGCTAGATTAGCAGGTACTTTTTCAGGGAGCTGTTTACTGAGCCGTTTAGGTGATGATGAATTTGTTATTTCAGCCAAAAACTTAGGCAGCAGCCTAGAGCATGCAAACAAGCGAGCATTATCATTAGCAAGTGAAGTACGGCAAGTTATTGGTAGAAGTTTTACATTGTCAGGACAAAGTGTTTCAGTATTCACTAAAGTGGGCATGGTGGTATTCGACGGTAAAGAATCATTAGAACCAAGTCAGCTACTTTCTCGAGCTGATAAAGCCCTTGGTAAGGCAATAGAAAGCCAAACAAATACGTGTGTATTGCACAGCTTGCAGTTGGATGGAAGTCATCATGAGCCGCAAAAGCTGCAGCAAGAGTTAAAGAAAGCCATTAAGCTGAAACAAATGTCTTTGGTATATCAACCTGTGGTTGATATCGATGGTAATACTGAGAGCGTTGAAGTCTTGATGCGTTGGTATCATCCTGAATTTGGCTTTATTAGTCCTAAACAATTTATACCTGTCGCAGAACTTTCTAATTCTATTTTTGAACTAGAGCTCTGGATGCTTGATGAAGTGTGCTTATTCATCGAAAACTTACAAAAAACAGAGATCACATGCCCTTGTTTCTCTATTAATATATCTTCAAGACACTTCCATCAAGATATGTTTGTACAAGTGATCCAAGACAGAATTAAACAACATAAAATCAGTCCTGAACTGGTACAGTTAGAGTTATCTGAGGATATTTTCTCAATCAATGCAGCGGCGGCTAAAGATAAGATTCTATGTTTGCAACGTTCAGGTATCCGAATTGCTTTGGACGATTTTGGCTCTGGCTTATGTCCATTATACCGATTTCATGGAATCCACTTTTCTCAAGTGAAAATTGCGGCAAACTACATTAAAGATATTGCGATATCTGAAGAGTCTCGTAATATTTTCACTTCGTTAATACAATTGACGAATCAGCTGAAATATCCTGCAGTGGTAAAGCAGGTTGAAGATCGTCAGCAGCTAACTACGTTAACTCAATTAAAAAGTAATTTATTCCAAGGTTATGTGATTAGCCGACCTTTAACGCAGCAGGATATAAAGCACCTGTTAGAGTCAGAGTTGACTCTGAGCGTGGTGTGGAAGGTGCCTTTTAGTTAAAACTGAATGGTAACTTTATACTTCATTGCTTAATGTTGTTCTAGAAACGATATTAGCGTGCGCAAGGCTTGGTTACGGGCTTCATCTGCTTCAATAAACACTTCATGCTGACAGTTGTTAATTCTACGGATTTGACAATGGTCATTTTCAGCTCTATTTTGCGCAGCATTATCAACAATAGCATCATCTAAAGCCTGCAAAACCATGATGGGTTTGATACTTAAAGCTGCAGCTTTTATTGCTCTATCAGCAGCATCCATGGCTTCAACTAGCCAATGATTGGTTGGTGAACCGAGTTGAATATTTGGGTTCTGTTGAAATACATCTAATATTTGTTGGTATCTAGTTGGGCTATTTGTCAGATGATTCTTAGTAAATTCTACTGGCTCGTAATCAGTGCCACCTAATACATAGTTAGGTTGTTTATTCGGTTGCTTATCAGTATAAGTATCAAGTAGCGAGGCGAGAGAACGAATAAAGGCTTTTTTGAATGGCAGCTTTATCCCGTACATCGGCGCTGAGAATACCGCGGCATTAAAGGTGGCAGGAAATTGCTCCATGTAAAGCGTACCGATAGTTCCCCCCATTGAGTGTCCTACTAGATACAAATCCTTATGTGATTCAGGTTTAACAACTTTCTCTATGAAGTCGTTTAAGTCGTCAATGTAGGTTTGAAACTTATCAATATGTCCTTGATGAGGGTTGTCAGTAATTCTGGATGATAAGCCTTGGCCACGATGGTCAACAATATAGAGGCTATATCCATGCTGATACAGGTCAAACATCAATTCTTTATATTTAAGGTAACTTTCGACACGTCCGCTACTAATGACAATCGCTTTGGTATTGTCGGTGTGCTTGATGTAAGCATAGGCAAGTGAAACATTATCTTTTTCGAGTTTAGATTGAGTGACTGATTGCCAGAACTTTTGTTGTTCATCGTTGTTTAGTTGATCTTCTGACGAAAAAAGCACAATGCTCACCTTTAGTTAGTAATGGTTTATTTGAAATCATTTATTGAGAATGGAGCAGTGTAGCAAACTAATTTATCTAGTTTTAGATAAAGTACGAGATGGGGTTGATTGAGGAATGTTGACTGAAAATAGTTTCAGCCAACATTTTATTCCTGAAATTTACGATTAAGCTGCTTTTTGCTCTTTAATAAACTCATCAACTTTTTGTTCTAGAATTTCCATGGTCACTGAACCATTTTGCAGTAAAGCATCATGAAACAGTCTAATATCGAAATCTTCACCTAGTTCTGTTTCTGCTTTATCACGTAGTCGTTTGATGGTGAGTTCACCTATTTTGTATGACAGTGCTTGCCCTGGCCATGAAATATAACGATCGATTTCGGTGGTCACGTTATGCATCGATAACGCGGTATTACTTGCCATGAAGTCGATTGCTTTATCACGACTCCAACCTTTAGTGTGCATGCCTGTATCAACGACGAGTCTCGCTGCTCGCCACATTTCATAGGTCAAACGGCCAAAGTTGCTGTAAGGGTCTTGATAAAAGCCAGCTTCAAGCCCTAAATACTCTGAATATAAACCCCAGCCTTCGCCGAAAGCTGAGATATAGCTATAACGTCTAAAGTTAGGTAAGTCAGTTAGCTCTTTATTGAGTGATATTTGTAAATGATGACCAGGGACAGCCTCATGTAAAGTCAGTGCCTCCATTTCATAAAGTGGGCGCTTATCTAATGCGTAGGTGTTTACCCAATAATAACCCGCTTCATCATCACGGTTTGAGCCAGAATAACGACCGGTTGTGTATTTGGGCGCGATTTCAGCCGGAACCGGTTTAATCCCATAAGGCGTTCGCGGTAATGTTGCAAAATATTTGGGTAAAATAGCATCTGCTTTTTTAGCAATATAAGCCGCTTCTTTTAGCAGCTCTTCAGCTGTTTTAGGGTAAAACTGCGGATCGGTTCTTAGAAAATGTAGAAATTCAGCAAAAGAGCCGTCAAATTCAACATCTGCAATAACTTGCTCCATTTCGGCTCTAATTCTGGCAACTTCCTTTAATCCAAGTTGGTGAACCTCATCAGCCGTCATGTTTACAGTGGTGTAATACTCAACTCTGTTTTGATAGAAGGCTTCACCATTAGGCATATCTTTAGCAGCGATAGAAGTGCGCGCATTAGGGATATACTCTTGAGTCATAAAGTCATAGAACTGCTGATAAAGCGGTAATACTTTTTCAGTGACCACCTTTTTACCTTCAGTTGCTAATTGGTTTTTTTGTTGCTCTGAAAAATGGTCAGGAAAATCAGTGAAAGGTTTGTAATAGCCGCTGTCTTCTACTTCGACAATATAGGCACTAATACTGTCCTCAAAACCATCTAAAGTGATTTTAGCTGGAGTGATTCCATTAATAGAGCCCTGTTTTAGCCAAAACGTTTGCTGTGCAAAATAGGTGGGTAATGCATTTAACTTATCTAAGTAATGTTGATAGTCTTCAGCGGTGTTGAGTGGGGTATTGGCAATAGACGCGATGTAAGCATGAAAGCCGCTTTCTGCAGTAATGGGCAAATAATGATCTTTGTAGGTGTACATATCAACACTATTTTGTATTTGATATTGCAGAAGTTGGGCGTTGATTTTGTCGGTTTTAGATAGCTTACTTTTATCTAATTGCTTTAATGATGACAATAATGTTTTCTGGCGTAAGTTCTTTTCGGCTAAAGTTTCAGGCGATAAGTCTGCTAATAATGACGCTTTAGACTCATCACCGAGGGAATAAGCCATTTGAGGCGAATAATCTAAGTTGATTTGCCATGCGCTATCTATAATTGTTTTTAAATCCAGATCTTCAACTTCAGCTTTTTGTATTTCTTGTGGTTTGTTCGATTTCGTTGCCGTTTGTTTAGTATCACCGAGATAATATTGAGCTTTTGAGCCGGTTGTCATTTTACAGCCAGTCACAGCCAACATGATAATCGCTGGCAAGATGAGCTTACGCATGATGAATTCCTTTATCGACAGTAAATTACGAATTAATTATGAGTATCAAGATACCAATTCAGCCAGAATCACGCTAGTAGTATCAATCGAAATAGTTGTTACCGATTATGCTAATTAAGGCGATAAAAACGTCACCTTTTTGTTGATGCATGTTAAACTTCGACCTGCTAGATGTTCATTATATAAAAAACACATTTAGCTCAGAAAATTAATAGGGGTTAATAATGATCAATACATCCATTCCATTAGTTGATTTGCACCGTCATTTAGATGGCAATGTCAGAGTTAATACCATCTGGGAACTCGGACATCAGCATGGAATTAAGCTGCCAGCAGATACATTAGAGGCACTTGCACCTTTCGTGCAAATCCAGGGTAAAGAGAACAGCTTAGTCGCTTTTTTAAAAAAGCTTGATTGGATGGTCGCAGTTTTAGCCGATTTAGATGCTGTAAAACGTGTGGCATATGAGAATGTAGCAGATGCTGCAATTTCTGGACTCGATTACGCTGAGCTTCGTTTTAGCCCATATTACATGGCAATGAACCACAACTTACCGATTGAAGGTGTGGTTGAAGCTGTTATCGATGGTGTCAAAGCTGGCATGAAAGAGCATGCAGTGAAGATTAACCTTATTGGCATTATGTCTCGCTCATTTGGCCAAGAGAAGTGTCGATTAGAACTTGAAGGGCTACTTGCGCATCGCAATGATTTAGTCGGAATGGATTTAGCAGGTGATGAGTTAGGTTTCCCAGGTGACTTGTTTAATGACCATTTTAAGCGAGTACGGGATGCCGGGTTACAAATCACTGCTCATGCAGGTGAAGCTGCGGGCGCAGAAAGTATGTGGCAAGCCATTCAAGAACTAGGTGCGACACGTATTGGTCATGGTGTTAATGCTATTCACGACCCTAAAATGTTGGACTATTTGGTTAAGCATTCAATTGGTATTGAGTCTTGCCCTACAAGCAACTTACATACTTCAACGGTTGCTGATTATGCCTCGCATCCGTTTAATCAATTCCTCGA
This sequence comes from Shewanella olleyana, assembly GCF_023283825.1. Lineage (GTDB taxonomy): Bacteria > Pseudomonadota > Gammaproteobacteria > Enterobacterales > Shewanellaceae > Shewanella > Shewanella olleyana. The sequence continues at coordinate 10,125 of NZ_JAKILD010000013.1, forward strand.
TGCTGGCGTGTTAATTGGTTTAAACACTGATGATCCAGGTGTCAGTAATATTGATATTCAACATGAATATCGCATCGCAAAATCTGAACTTAAACTATCGGATGATCAAATTAGCCAAGTGCAGCGTAACGGTGTTGAAATGGCATTTTTATCAGATAGTGAGCGCAAAGCTTTATACGCTTCAAAGTTATAAATGACAGATTAAGTAATTTATAAGCATAAAAAAACCGCTGAATTTCAGCGGTTTTTTTGTTGAAACGAATCATTTATTTAATGATTCGTTTCAGGCAATTAAATCACACGAGAGAACTGTTGCTGACGCGCTTTTTGACGGTAATAAACATCAAAGCACATACAAATATTACGAATTAACAAACGGCCTGTTGGGCTAATTGTTAGTTTACGGTCAGTAATATCAACTAGTTTGTCATCAATGAATGTTTGAAGAAGTTTTAAATCTTCTGCAAAGTATTCTTCAAAGTTAATATCGAATTGTTGCTCAATCTTAGTGAGATCCAAATCAAAATGACAAATCATCTGCTTGATAACAACGCGACGGATTTCATCATCACGATTTAAGCTACAACCTTTCCATAAGGCATGACCTGTTTCATCAATTGACTCATAGTAAGGACGGATGTCTTTTTGGTTTTGTGCGTAGCAATCACCAATTTGGCTGATTGAAGATACGCCTAAACCAAGTAAGTCACACTCTTCTTGGGTCGTGTAACCTTGGAAATTACGATGTAGCTTACCTGCATTTTGTAACTTCGATAGCTCATCATCTGGCTTAGCAAAGTGATCCATACCAATGAATTGGTAACCTGCACCAGTAAGAGATTCAATGGTTTGATGCAGCATGTCTAATTTTTGCTGTGGTGAAGCCATATCTTCATCTTTAATTTTACGCTGAGCGGCAAAGCGCGATGGTAAATGAGCGTAGTTAAAGATTGATAAACGATCTGGAGATAGCTCAATAACGCGTTTAATGGTTTCTGCAAACGTTTCAGGTGTCTGATGTGGTAGTCCGTAGATTAAATCAGCATTAGTTGAAACAAAGCCCATTTCTTTTGCTTTCGCCATTAAGTCGAAAATGAACTGTTCGTCTTGTTCGCGGTTAACGGCAACTTGAACTTTTTTATTAAAGTCCTGAACCCCAATAGAAATACGGTTAAATCCGGCTTCTTTTAAGGTATCAAGCATGGTTAGTTCGATTTCACGAGGATCAACCTCAATCGAAAACTCACCTTCGTCAGCAAAATTAAAGTGATTTTTGATTAACTTAGATAAAGTTAAAATCTGCTCAGGGTTTAAGAAGGTTGGTGTACCGCCGCCCCAATGCATTTGTGTCACTGTGTAATTTTTGAATAACGGAGCACGTTTTACAATTTCGCTCGCAAGATATTCAATGTACTGATCTGCTTTATGTGCATGACGAGTAATGACTTTATTACAGCCACAGTAATAACAAAGCTTGGCACAGAAAGGAATGTGAATATATAAAGACAGTTTGTCACTTTTACTGGTTTCAATCGCAGAGAGTAGGTTTTGCTCAGTGAAACTATCGTCAAACTCTAGCGCCGTTGGGTACGACGTATAGCGTGGACCACTGTAGTTATATTTTTCGATCATTGACTGATCCCAACTTATTGGTGTGGGCTGCTTCAAGGCACGTTCTCCGAGTAAATTAGCAATAGACGAAGTATGCAGTCATCTTAGACAAAAAACCTTGAACTACGTTGTAAATTTTGAATTTGATGTTGCTAGAAAGGCGATATTTAGTCTGAAAGCTGTGAAGTTTTGTGAAATTGTGGGATGGCTCACAGCCTAAGATAAAAGCTTAAGGCAGTAAAGACCTTTATTAAGGTGTTAATAATAAAGGTCGTATCTAACGCAACTTGCTAAAATTTAATGAATGAAATGAAATTGCGTTATTTTTTGGGCGTCATCAATAAGGCCTTGTTCTAGCCTTGCTTCAGACTTCATGCGCGCTAAATCTAGCTTCATTCGCTGCTGTTTCTCAAGTGACTTTCGGGCTTCTTTTATCGGATGAGCCTTGATGCAATCATAATGCTCGAAGATATGTGGGAACTCAGCTGTCATTTGTTCAGACATGGAAAGGGCTTCAAATAGTTTTGCGATGCGCATGACACCTTCAGAGGGTTCACATCGCTCCTCTAGCATTGCTGCTGCAATGTATTTTATATCATCTAGAATCTGTTGCTTTTTGGCTTTTGCTTCATCTAAACGCTGCTGATTGGCTTCAATAGCTTCTTGTTGCTGTTTCTTGACCTTTAATAAAAGAAAACCTGCATAACAAGCTAAAAGCACAATAACGATAACGGCGAGGGCAATAACAAGGCTAGACACAAATTTTCCTTAATCGAGGTGTGAAAGTAATACATAGAAAAATGGCACGCCATCGGGCATGCCATTTATAAATGATTTAAGACTGGTAGTCTTTTAATACATCAGCGCCGGATTCAAAGCGTTCGTATAAATCATCATCAGAAGCTGGCTTCTTGCCGGTATTAACATTTTGTGCAGGAAGTTCTTCAGCATCAGAGATACCAAGTTTTTCCATCAATGCTTCCATTTTAGCCAGCTGACCGTTCAACCATTTTTGGTCATCAGCAGAAAGGTCTTTACCTTCTTCTAATAAGTCTAATAAATTATTGAATCTAGGATCATCTTCTAGTTTCAGTAATTTTTGCTCATCAGTGAGTTTAGGCTGCTTCACTTTAGCGACTGGTGCTGCAGTTTCTGCTGGTGTGATCATCAACGGCACTGGTTTTTTACTGCCATGACGAGGGTCATTACTTTTAGTCGTCTTAACATGCGGTGATTGCTGTTCAATCAAGGCTTCGTTGTGACGACTACCAGACTTAAGGCCATTATCTTTTTTTCTGCTGCCAGTGACTTTACGATCAGCCTTTTTGACTCTTGGTGCTTGTGTAGGGCCGTTTTCGCCGCCCTTGCGCGATTTTTTACTACGAGCCATCAGTGATCTCATGTGGTTGTAAAAAGTTGGCTAGATAGATATTCATCCACCTTGCACTAAATCAGGATGCGCTTTATATCAGACTTTGATGTTTTTTGCATCAATACGAGCTCTTTTGCTGCAAATAATAGCTTAAATTCGCTGTTTTGTGCTAAATACTCAAAAGTTTGTTGCTGGTAAAAGCTCACGTGGGTTGGGTTATTCTTAAAGTGCCATTTAGAAAAGTGAGTTAAGTCAGTGAGTAGTGACGTGCTAATAGCTAACCAGCCATCATCTTTTAATAAACTGGATATTAATGACCATTCTTTGAAGGGTTGCTGAAAATGCTCTAAAACACGATAGCAACAGATAAAGTCATATTGCTGATTAAACACTTGTTGATCTGTTTTGATAAAGGGGTCGTATTGATTGAGGCGATGTCCTGCTGATTCAATTTTTTCTAAGCTGGTTTGATCCAAAACTCTGCCAAAATTGAGACCGACTAATGGTCCATCTTGTTGAGAACTGATTTGACTCAGTAAAGGTTGGATAAATTGCACTAGCTGTTTTTGTTTGGATGCTTTATTCGCTCGGCCATATCGTTGTAGCTGTGCCGCTGGCATCATGTGTGATTGAGGGTTGGCGAATACCAGTTGGCATTGAGGGCAGCTATAAAAAGCTCTTTTCTTATCTTGGACAAAAAACTCAGCAGCATGACTGCACAACGGGCATTTAATCATTGAAGTTCGATATGATCCAAACAAAGATGAAGTTAATCAATCAATAACAGATTTTTTGAAAAGAAGAAATAAAAAAAGGTGGCAGTAAACTGCCACCTTACAAAATAGTGTTTAATACACCAAATTTTTATTCCAAGTATCCGTACTTGCTATGTGACTATCCCGGTCAATATCCATCTTATTTTTAGAGCTTTCCATGCATTTTTTATTGTTATCGGTCATCAATGACCATTTTTCTTAATCCTGTTGCCGTCCTGACCACAGCTTCCGTAGATGGTCTTCAATGACTCATCAATATCCTAGTTGTCTTCAATGACATTAGTAAACAATCCATGTTTTAAAGTACCTTCCAGTGATAACAAGCCTCCGCAAGTGCATCCTAAGCAATTAGCTTCCTATGCCGCTACTTTAATCCTTAAAGTAGTTTCCTTATGGGGTTTTATCTCTGTTGCGTAAGGGAGTGCTATATCAGCGTGTCGACCAATCGGTCTGTTCCTTACAAATTCTATATGACCTGGATTTCAAGCTGAAATCACGACTCTTATTATTATTAGCGAGTGGCCTTATTTATATTATTGTTATTTATTAATTTTATTCTTATATCTTAAATGTAAACGTATCCGAAATCTGTAAGATGGAATTAATATTTTTGTTCTCACAGCTGGGTTCATCTCGGTACGGGGCTATTTAACCCTAAATGCGTGATCTCTGTCAAGCATGAATATTGTAAAGTTTACGTAAACGTCAACTTTTGGTTGTAAAAAAGGGTGAATAATCACCCTTTTAGCTTCATTTAAATATGAAGAAAAAATTACTTAAGGCTTGAAATATATTGAGATAACGCTTCAATATCACTGTCAGATAACTTTTTAGATACATCTTGCATCATGCCATTTAAATCATTGTTACGCTTTGTATCACGGAACATATTGAGTTGGATTTTGATATATTCAGCATGTTGACCACCAATAGCAGGGAAGCCGGCAAGCTCGCCACCTTTGCCATCTGGTCCATGACATGCCATACAAGATGTAATACCACGAGCCATGTCACCACCTTTATAAAGGGCTTCACCTTCGGCAGGTACATTGGTAACATCTGCGACATTTAATGTTTGACTAGCATAATATGCAGAAACATCTTTAATATCTTGTTCTGATAAAGTCGCTGACATACCAATCATGGTAGGATCGCTACGACCTTCTTTGCCGCCGCTTTTAGCTGCCGCTTGGAAATCATGTAATTGTTTTTCTAGATAAGATGCGTGCTGTCCAGCCAGTTTTGGCCAAATAGGAGCAATGCTGTTACCGTCAACACCGTGACAGGCAGAACACATAACTGATTTAGTTTTACCCGCTTCCACATCACCTTCAGCGATTGCAGGCGTTGATATAGCGGCAAATACAGACAGCGCAAGAGCTAACTTTTTCATGGCGTTCCAACTTCTTATTTAATTTATTGTCCTGAGCTTACTAGGATGACCCGCAAGCGTGGTAAAATCTACAAACTGTGATCAGGCTAATATTTTACACGAAAATGTGGAAAAGTAAGCAAATCTTACATAATTAAGGTATTACCCCAAATTTATTGGAGCAAATCGTGTCAGAAACGCGTATAGATTTTCGAAAAACCAAGTTTTTAATTAGTGCGCCAGATATTGCACATCTTGATGAGTATTTACCTGGTGATTCCGGAGTAGAAATTGCGTTTGCTGGCCGCTCAAATGCTGGTAAGTCAAGCGCACTCAACGCTTTGACTGAACAAAAGGGCTTGGCAAGAACCAGTAAAACACCGGGGCGCACTCAGTTAATCAATGTGTTTGAATTAGATGAAAACCGTCGATTAGTGGATTTACCTGGCTATGGTTTTGCCAAAGTGCCATTAGCACTAAAAAACAAATGGCAGAAAGCCTTGGGTGAATATTTGCAAGAACGCGCTTGTTTAAGTGGTGTTGTGGTATTGATGGATATCCGTCATCCATTAAAAGATTTAGATATGCAAATGATCGAATGGGCTGTATTAAGTGAGATTCCAGTATTAGCCTTGCTGACTAAATCAGATAAGCTGGCACAAAATGTCAAAATGAAAACGGTTAATGCTGTACGTAAAGAGCTAGCTGAATTTGGCGACTGGGTTAAGGTTGAGCCATTTTCTTCAACGAAGGGAACTGGCAAACCAAAAGTATTGGGAATTCTGAATGAATGGTGTAACCCAAGCTGGTTAACTGAAGCGGAGCAAGAAGCCGAGAAAAATCCTGAATAAGACGATGATATAAAGACTATTTCAAATAGGCATTTATATTAAAGACGCTAAGTATTGAAAGCCGTTGAGTTTAAAGAATAAACTTAGCGGCTTTTTTATAAGTAATTTTTAATGCCGGAGGGTTATATAGCGCGAACCGCTGAATTTAAGCAAAAAAAAACCGACGACATATTGTCACCGGTTAAAAAATTAGCTCTTTTGGGGAGAAGCTAAATTCAACAAGACTCAAGTGCCATCTACTCATTCGACGACGCTCAATAAAACAATCATAATCGTTTTTTGAACAAATTTAAAGTATTTACTCTAAAATAAATTTTAGGCAAAAAAAAAGCTCCAACATATTAAGATGCTGGAGCGCCATAATTCGGCTTGTCACTATTTCTAGTGAAATAAAAAGGTCTGAAAGATGGAACATCTTAACCTCTGTACCCTACGCAGAGAATAATACGCCATTAGCCTTAAAATAAAAAACTGTTTTTTATAAAAATGAACAATAATGTGAAGTTTGCCACATTTGAAGCTGGTTTTTTCACCTTGTTGCTGTGTTTTAAGGCTAAAAACAACAATCCCGTAGTGGTAAAACTACGGGATTGTTTGTTAAGGGAGCTCAGGTTTTCTGACTGAGCTGATTTGGAGCTGGTTTAAATAGACGCTAATGGGCTTCATCCCAGTTGTTGCCAATACCAGCCTCTGCTAATAAGGTGACATCTAAATTTGCGGCTTGTGCCATAAGGTCACAGACTTTGGTTTTCAGCGCTTCAGCTTGGCTTTCATCGACCTCAAAGACTAATTCATCGTGAACTTGCATCATCATCGTAATTTCGCCATGGGTATCATGCTTAATCCATTGGTCAATACTGATCATTGCCTTCTTGATAATATCTGCAGCAGTGCCTTGCATCGGTGCATTAATCGCTGCGCGCTCAGCCGCTTGACGACGCATGGCGTTTCTATCTTTAATGTCAGGAAGATATAAGCGTCTGCCATAAAGTGTTTCTACATAACCAACTTCAGCAGCTAATGCTCGAGTGTCTTCCATGTATTTAAGAACGCCCGGATAACGAGCAAAATAAGTATCGATATAGGTTTGAGCTTCTTTACGTGGAATATCGAGTTGTTTAGCTAAGCCAAATGCTGACATACCGTAAATTAAGCCGAAGTTTACCGCTTTTGCACGGCGACGTTGTTCAGTGGTGACTTCTTCAAAATGAACCCCAAAGACTTCTGCTGCAGTTGCTTTATGAATATCTTTGTTCTCAGCAAAGGCGGTTAATAGCCCTTTATCCTGAGATAAGTGAGCCATTATGCGTAACTCGATTTGAGAGTAATCGGCTGCGAGCACTTTACGGCCTTCCGGTGCGATAAAGGCTTGTCTGATCCGGCGACCTTCTTCAGTGCGAATTGGAATATTCTGTAAGTTTGGCTCGCTTGATGATAATCGACCTGTCGCTGCATTAGCTTGATGGTAGCTTGTATGAACACGACCCGTTTCAGAGTTCACCATTAATGGGAGCTTGTCGGTATAGGTACTCTTAAGTTTAGATAGACTTCTGTGCTGCAAAATGAGTTTAGGTAATGGGTAATCTAAAGCTAACTCTATTAAGACATCTTCAGCTGTTGAAGGCGCACCTTTTGGCGTCTTTTTGATGACCGGGTAGCCGAGTTTGTCAAAAAATAGTGCTTGTAACTGCTTAGGAGAACTCAAATTGAACTTCTCTCCCGCGATTTCGTAGGCTTTGGTTTCAAGCTCATCAATATTTTGCGCTAATTCATCGCTTTGCTGGCTTAGTAACATGCTATCAATCAACACACCTTGACGTTCAATATCTGATAAAACTTGAATAAGTGGTAATTCAAGTTCATTGAATACGGATGCTAAAGAAGGTTCTTTTTCAACTCTTGGCCATAGGTGTTCATGTAAGCGTAGAGTGATATCAGCATCTTCTGCAGCATATGGGCTTGCTGTTGCTAAATCTATTTGGTTAAAGGTCAGTTGCTTTGCACCTTTACCGGCGATTTCTTCAAAACTGATATTTTTATGACCTAAATACTTAAGTGCTAAACCGTCCATATCATGACGTGAAGCGACTGAATTAAAGACATAAGATTCAAGCATGGTATCAAAGCGAACACCTTTAAGGGTTATTCCCGCATTGGCAAAGATGCTGATGTCATACTTAAGGTGTTGCCCGACTTTTTTAATGCTGTCACTTTCAAGAATAGGTCTTAATTGCTCTAGCGCGTATTCAACAGGTAATTGCTGTGGCGCATCAAGATAATCATGAGTTAATGGAAGGTAAGCAGCCTTACCTGCTTCAACTGCAAACGAAATACCAACAAGCTTAGCTTCCATATAGTTAAGGCTGGTAGTCTCTGTGTCTACGGCTATTAGCTCAGCTTTTGATAGTGTCGCAATCCACTTCGCTAAATCTGCTTCAGTCAGTATGGTTTCATACTCAGCTTCAATTGCTGGTGCTGGTGGCGTAACTTCTTCAGTATTTGAGTTTGCAGAGGCTGCTGAAAAATTGGACTTGTTATCTAATACTTCAGCTAACCAACGTTTAAACTCCATTTCACCAAACAGCTTTATAAGCTCATCGCGGTCTTGAGGTTTAATTTCTAACGGTGCCCAATCATCGTCCCACTCAACATCGGTTTTGATGGTGGCGAGATCGTAAGATAACTGCAGCATTTCTTTATTGTCTTCAATCTTCTTAGGCATGGTTTTTGAGCCGCGGAAGGTGACATCAAGTACGCTTTCTGGGTTAGCGATGAGTTTATCAACTCCGCCGACACCGGTAAGCATAGCTAAAGCAGTTTTTTCACCAACACCTGGCAAGCCAGGAATGTTATCGGCCTTATCACCCATCATCGCAAGTAGATCAATAATAAGCTCTGGACCCACACCAAATTTTTCAGTGACCTCATCAGGCCCCATTATAGTGTCGGTCATGGTATTAATTAGGGTGACATGTTCATCAACGAGCTGCGCCATATCTTTATCGCCAGTACTGATCAGTGTTGCACGACCTTCTTTGCTGGCTTTTAAAGCAATAGTGCCAATGACATCGTCAGCCTCGACGCCAGGAATGCAGATTAACGGCAAACCTAAAGCGTGAATGATGGCATGTAGTGGTGCAATTTGAGAGCGTAAGTCATCCGGCATCGGCGGACGCTGCGCTTTATATTCGCTGTACATATCATTACGAAATGTTTTGCCTTTAGCATCAAATACAACCGCAATATGGCTTGGGTTGTATCGACTCATTAGGCTACGAAGCATGTTGACTACACCGTATACAGCACCGGTTGCTTCGCCTTTTGAATTAGTCAAATGTGGTGGTGCATAAAATGCGCGATAAAGGTAAGAAGAACCATCCACAAGGACGAGTGGGTTATTGGGGATTGTTGGCATAGTCTGTTTTCATATTCAGTATTCTGAGATGGCCTTAGAATGCCACATACAAGGATTTTCGGCCACGGAAAATTACCCCTCAGCCTGTGGATAAGTCTGTGAGTGAATTAATATATCATCTAAGGGTGTTTTAATTACGACTGGGAATAAAACTCTTAAGTTTTTGAATTTATTTGTTTTATAATAATTTTGTGAGTTAAATAGTAGTTTTAAAAAATAATCCGATTATGTGGACTTTTTTAATATTCTTATTGATTTACTCGATTATTTGGTACAGTTTTTAAACCATGAAGTAAATTCGAGAAACTAAGTTAGCATGTTTTTTAATCAGATCAATAGATTTGTTTAAAAAAAGTTAAATTAATCTGTTTTTAAAGGAACTGAAATGAAAAATATTGCAGTACTACTCAGTGGATGTGGCGTTTATGATGGAGCAGAAATCCATGAATCGGTGTTAACACTGCTGGCACTATCAAAAGCTGGGGCAGATTATCAGTGTTTTGCGCCTGATATTGAACAAATGCATGTGGTGAACCATCTCAATGGTGAAGTAAGTGCTGAACAGACGCGTAATGTACTGCAAGAGTCAGCTCGTATTGCCCGTGGAGAGGTGCTTAATACAATTGAGCTAGACATCAGCCAGTTTGATGCCTTGATAGTACCTGGCGGTTTTGGTGCGGCTAAGAATTTATGTGATTTTGCAGTGGCTGGAAGTGGCAGCAAGCTGCACCCGGAAGTCGAACGCTTCATTCAAGAGTTTGTATTAGCCAAAAAGCCAATCGGTTTCATGTGTATTGCACCAGTAATGATGCCCGCTCTTTATCCAAACGGAATTAAAGGAACAATCGGTAACGATAGCGGCACTGCGCAAGCTTATACAGAAATGGGTGGCGAACATTGTGATGCGACCGTTGAAGATATTGTGGTCGATATAGACAATCTTGTGGTATCCACACCAGCTTATATGCTGGCGAATTCGATTGCTGAGGCAAATATAGGGATTGAAAAGCTGGTCAACCAAGTTTTAAAAATGATTCGCTAGCTTTTGCACTTTTATATCATGTAGTTTAAATCTGAATAAGGCTTTCTGATAGAAAGCCTTTTAAAATAAGCTAACTATTCTTCTGCTTACTATCAAATGCCCCTTGGGCTAACCCAACTAGCAATCCACCAATATGAGCCCCATTCGCTATAGGCATGCCAAGTAAATCAGTAAAACCGAGCACTAACCAAATGAGCATAAACGTCATGTAGCTATTTGGAATACCGATACCAGATTCTGGTGCCCGTTGACCCATTATCCAGGTGTAACCAACAACAGCGTATACCACACCAGATAAGCCGCCAAAGTTAGGGCCTGTCATCATGTATTGCACTAGGCTGGGTAAACTACCTGCCACAAGTAATAGAATAATTAGTGGGCGGGTGCCAAGTTTGGTTTCAATTTTGCCACCTAGATACCACCACCAAAGTAGGTTAAACAGGAGATGCATTGCAGAGAAATGCATTAAGCTTGGGGTGAATACTCGCCATATTTGGCTAAAGTCGCTGTTTGGTACAGCACCAAAAAATGATAATTGGCTAAAAACTTGATTAGCAAAACCAAGGTTCATTGCAGCAAAAACGGCGACACACACAAAAAAGGTTATTAAAGTGAGTGGTCCAGCTCCAGTAATGAACTGTTGAATAAGCCCTAAAGAAGAGGAACCGTAATCAAGCTTAGTTTGAGTGGAGCCATTATCCCACGAGGCTTCTAAATACTTTTTCTGATATGGATTTTGTTTGAACTGCTCGAACTCGTATTTAGCTTGTTCTGCTTTAGCTTCATCATTTACGACCAATGACACACCATGCTCTGTTACCACAGGAATACACTCAATATCTAACCCTTTAAGGTAATCGATAAATGCTTGTGCTGCGCGTGCATGGGGAAGTTGGCCGATTTCAATCATGAGTGTGCAGCGCTCCAAGCAGTAAAGCCACCATCAAGGCTATAAACGTCATCAAAACCTTGCTCAATCAAGTAACCTGCAGCGCCTTGGCTACTGATCCCGTGGTAACACACCACTACAAGTGGGTTATCCATGTCTGCTTCAGCCATCACGTGAGCAATATTTTCATTAGTGAGATGAATAGATCCTTCAATATGACCTGCTGCATAACTTGCGGCATCACGAATATCGACGATTTGAACATCATCAGAATCTGCTGTCATATGGATAAGTTCATTGATCGAAAGGTGTTTGAAAGTGCTCATGTGATACCGTTGTCGTTGAAGTGAGATAAGAGTGATTAACTGAAGTATCTAATAAGGGGCTGCATAGATACAACCCCTTTATTAATACGGTAATTGATTACGGTAATTTTAAAGTAGGGATTAATCCCAGTTTAAAATCACCTTGCCAGATTGACCTGAACGCATTGCGTCAAAGCCTTGTTGGAAATCATCCACCGAGAAATGGTGAGTGATAATCGGTGATAAATCTAGCCCAGACTGGATAAGACTGGCCATTTTGTACCAAGTTTCAAACATCTCGCGACCATAAATGCCTTTTAAGATAAGGCCTTTAAAGATCACTTTACTCCAATCAATAGCCATCTCGCCGCCAGGAATACCTAACATAGCAATCTTGCCACCATGGTTCATGGTATCTAGCATTGAGTGGAATGCTGAAGGTACGCCTGACATTTCTAAACCGACATCAAACCCTTCAGTCATGCCAAGCTCTTTCATGACATCTTTTAAATCTTCTTTAGCCACGTTTACAGCGCGGGTAGCGCCCATTTTACGTGCTAAATCGAGGCGGTATTCATTCACATCAGTAATGACCACGTGGCGTGCGCCAACATGTTTACAGACGGCAGCAGCCATGATGCCGATAGGGCCAGCACCAGTGATTAATACGTCTTCACCAACCACATCAAATGACAATGCGGTATGAACGGCATTACCAAATGGATCAAATACAGAAGCTAAGTCGTCTGAGATATCATCCGGGATTTTAAAGGCATTGAAAGCTGGAATAACTAAGTATTCAGCAAATGCGCCATCACGGTTAACACCAACACCAGAGGTATTTCGGCATAAGTGAGTGCGGCCGCCACGACAGTTTCGGCAGTGACCACAGGTAATGTGTCCTTCGCCTGAAACTCTGTCACCGACAGTAAAGCCACGAACCTCTTGGCCCATATCAACGACTTCACCGACATACTCGTGACCTACAACCATAGGTACAGGAATGGTGTTTTGTGACCATTCATCCCAGTTGTAAATATGAACATCAGTGCCACAAATAGCGGTTTTGCGAATTTTAATCAGTAGATCGTTGTGACCCATTTCTGGCTTAGGTGCATCAACCATCCAGATGCCTTCTTCAGGCTTTAACTTGCTTAATGCTTTCATTGTTAAGACCTTAAATTATGCCCATTTCTTTACCGATACGGGTAAAGGCTTCAATGGCTTTATCAATTTGTGGGCGAGTATGTGCAGCTGACATTTGGGTACGAATACGCGCTTGACCTTTAGGCACAACAGGGAAAGAGAAGCCAACAACATAGATGTTTTCAGCCAATAGACGGTTTGAAAAGTCACCTGCTAGTTTTGCATCACCAATCATCACTGGGATAATTGCATGATCAGCACCGGCTAACGTAAAGCCAGCTTTGGTCATTTCTTCACGGAAATAACGGCTGTTTTCCCATACCGCTTCACGTAATGCATGACCTGATTTAAGCATTTCAAGTACATGAATTGATGCACTAACGATTGAAGGTGCCAATGAATTTGAGAACAAGTAAGGACGAGAGCGCTGACGTAACCAGTCAATGACTTCTTTTTTACCAGAGGTAAACCCGCCTGATGCGCCGCCTAATGCTTTACCTAATGTACCGGTAATAATGTCTACACGATCCATGACTTGGCAAAATTCGTGAGTACCACGGCCGTTTTCACCCACAAAACCAACTGCGTGTGAGTCATCAACCATGACTAATGCGCCGTATTTATCAGCTAAATCACATACGCCTTGAAGGTTAGCAATAACACCGTCCATTGAGAACACACCGTCAGTGGCAATAAGAATGTCACGTGCGCCAGCTTCTTTTGCAGCTTTTAACTGAGTTTCAAGCTCGCTCATGTCGTTGTTGGCGTAACGGAAGCGCTTAGCTTTACATAAACGCACACCATCAATGATTGAAGCATGGTTTAGAGAGTCAGATACGATAGCATCTTCTGGGCCCAATAAGGTTTCAAAAAGACCTGCGTTGGCATCAAAACAAGAAGAATACAAAATGGTATCTTCCATGCCTAAAAATTCACTCAGGCTATTTTCTAATTGCTTATGAATATTTTGGGTGCCACAGATAAAACGAACAGAAGCCATACCAAAGCCGTGGCTGCTTAATCCATTTTTAGCTGCATTAATTAATTCGGGGTGATTTGCTAGACCTAAATAGTTGTTAGCACAGAAGTTAATCACTTCTTCGCTATTAACGTTAATTGCGGTCTGTTGGGCAGAAGTGATGACGCGTTCACTCTTGTATAAGCCTTCAGCTTTAACATCGACAAGTTGTTGATTTATGCGGTCGTAAAATGAGGTAGAGGCCACCTGATTTCTCCTAAATATAGTTTTAATATGGAAATCGCTTGGCGGCATTCTAACCTTAATTTTACTGGCTCTACAGTGTTTTTTTTAACCTGAATAGCGACATAAAAATGATTAGGGCTAGGTGTGTTTTCACATTAGATATACTAATCAATAACAAGCAAGAGCGAATTGCTGATTAATGAAAGGCTTACTATGTTAATAAAACAGTAAGCCGCCTTTTTATTGGTTTATTTTAGTCATAAAAAGGCGGTTTGTAAGTGTGGCGAGAGAACAAGTTTATGCCGCTGCATCACGCTCTTGAGAGGCAACATCAAGGTAATGTTGTTCGAGGCGAGTAAAAGTGGCTTCTGAACCTGGGGTGGAATAGGCTTTAAATATCATTAACACACGCAGTAAACCTTCATAAAGCGTGGCTTTAGTGATGGTTGAGGTGCTTGATTGGGTTAATTGGTAACTTATCCAAAAACTCACCATCATTTTAATGGTGTCAGCTAACGCGGTGACCTTGCAATCTTCAATTTCAAGGAACCCATCACTGATAAGCTTGCGAAGTACATGGCTTGAACGATTGAGCACCTGCTCTTGTGCCGTTAGGTAACGAGTTTTTAATGCTTCATCACGGCTGAGAATATCGGCAAGATTGGCATACATAAAGCGGAACTGCCAAAGGGTGTAAAACATAGCATCGAAATAGCCCATTAATAAATCAATATCAACACTCGTATCTTCGTATGGCTTAAAGCCTGATTCTAAGTGACTTTCATATAATGAGAAAATTGAATTGATAATATCTTCTTTATTACGGAAGTGATAATAAAGGTTGCCTGGACTGATATCGAGGTGGGCTGCAATATGATTGGTGGTGATATTACGTTCACCATGTTCATTAAAGAGTTCAAGACTGGCAAAAACAATTTTATCGCGGGTTTTCATATCGGTTCCAATTATCAATTGCTAATAAAAGAGTCTTGATGACTCAAAATCTGGTCAGTTCAGCCTGCAGGTAATCATTGCACGTGTTCATTCATATTTTACAAATAAGCAAAAGGTACCTTTGCTACATGATTATGTGGAATGATCACACATTTATGTGATTTGGGTTTATGTTAGCATTGTGTTTATCTGACAAGCAAAATTGATTAAGACTCTTTAAATGACTCGTGGCCTATATTCTTTATTACTTTATGTTCTTTCTCCTTTAGTGGTGATGTATTTTGCTTTTCGTAGCATTAAAAGCCCTGCATATCGCCTGCGTTGGGGAGAGCGATTTGGCTTAACGTCGTTATCGAGTTCTGATGTGTTAATCCATAGTGTGTCTATGGGAGAAACCTTAGCTGCTATCCCATTAATTAAGGCATTAATGGCGCAGCATCCCCAGATGAGATTCACCATCACGACCACTAGTCCAACTGGTTCTGATGAAGTTATTAAAGCATTTAAGTCTGAGCTCGGAAATCGAGTGCAGCATTGTTATCTTCCGCTGGATTTTAGTGTATGTGTGAAGCGTTTTTTGGCGCAAGTTCAGCCTAAACTGTGCATTATCATGGAAACTGAACTATGGCCGAATTTAATTCACTTCACTAAAAAGCAAAGCTGTCGATTGATATTGGCTAATGCGCGCCTATCAGAGAAGTCGGCTGAGAAATATTTAAAACAAATCAAAATCAGTCAACCTATGCTTGCATCAATAGATGCTATTGCGGTGCAAACACAGGCTGAAGCACTAAGGTTTGAATCTTTGGGTGTGACTCCTTCTGTGCTGAAAGTTTGCGGCAGTTTAAAGTTTGATTTAGACATTGATGAAAGCAAGCAACTTCAAGCGCAAGCCTTACGTCAACAGTGGGGGCGCGTTTCATCCCCAGTATGGGTTGCGGGAAGTGTTCACCCTGGTGAGTTTGAAATCATGCTTCAAGCGCATCAGCAGCTGTTAAAGCATTATCCTGATGCGTTGTTAATTATGGCGCCGAGACACCCAGAGCAATTTAATGTAGCGGCTTTAGCCACAACTCAGAAAGGCTTAACCTTGGCAAGACGCAGCATGAATGAAACGGTTAATTCAGATGTGAATGTCTTGCTGGGCGATACTATGGGTGAGTTGTTAATGCTGTATGGTACCGCCGATTTTGCGTTTATTGGCGGCACCTTGATAGAAAATGGCGGCCATAATCCACTTGAGCCAGCCGCAATGGGATTACCTGTTAGCGTTGGGCCAAACCATTGGAACTTTGCTGAAATCACTGCTTTATTGCAGCAAGCTGGTGGACTAAAGGTAGTTCAAGACAAAAATGCTTTAGTTGAACATTTATTGGACCTGTTTACCGATAAAGTAAAACACGACACTGCAGCTAACGCTTGTTTAGCGGTGGTTAGCCAGAACCGTGGAGCATTAGCTAAGCAACTTCAGGTTGTCGAACCCTACTTGCCGCTTAGCGAATAAATAAAACTTGATACAATTAATCACTTGTAGAGTTTAGAGTTGTAGAATTAAGAATTTTGGCTCATAAACTGGTTGTAGCCTGATAAAAGTTGCTGCCAGTTTTCTTGCTCAAATTGTAATGCAGGTAATTTGGTTTTCTCTTTATTAAACGAGCGCAATAATCGGCTTAAGTTGGCTTGTTGCCACGTTGAATTCGGCGCTTTAAGTTCACCCCTATCAAAATCAATCAGATAAAACTGCTGGTTAGCGAATAAGATATTCTTGGCATTCAAATCAGCATGGTAAACACCGCGAACATGGAATTGAGCAATGGTTTTACCCAGTTGCTGCCACTGCTCCTTTGTTAGCTGTGACTTTGTCAGCAACGCGACTAAATCATCCGCACCGTTAACCAATTCAATTAATAAGTCAGCACGGTACCAAATACCAAATCGCTCAATATTGGCGGCAATGGGTCTTGGTACTGGGAAGCCTTCTTGATGAAGGGTGTTTAAAATAACAAGTTCACCCATGGCGCGGGTGCGATTAAAACCTGTAAAGACATAAGCATCTTTACTGAACTTTTCCATTAAGCCACCACGCCAATAATGTCTTAATACCCATTGTTGGGTTTTGTACTCAACAAACCAGGTGGTATAGCGGCCTTTAGACTGACCAATAATGGCGTCACTAGTTTGCCAATACTCAGGAGTGAAGTTTGCAAGTGTAAGGCCTTTAGCGAGATCATCGCACCAAGCGATAATACCTTTTGGGGTTGATTTTATTTGCATAAGTGGATTACAAAGCTTTGATTTGTCGGTGGCTATATCGTTTATTCTACATTAAGATCGAACTCTTGTACTTACTCTGGTTAATTGCGCCCATGAAAGATGACTATGCATCAATGACATCCCTATGTTTACTTCGACTATCCGCTATTGGCGATGTTTGTCATGCCGTTGCAATGGTGCAAGCGATTCAAAAACAATATCCTCAATTAAAGATCACCTGGGTGATTGGTAAAGTCGAATATCAACTACTCAAGCACCTTCCTGGGGTTGAGTTTGTTATCTTTGATAAATCTCAGGGATGGCGAAGTTATTTGGTGCTTAAAAAAGCATTAGCTGGTCAACGTTTTGATGTGCTCTTACACATGCAAGTGGCGCTTAGAGCGACCATTGCATCGTTAATGATTTCTGCAAAAGTGCGTATTGGTTTTGATAAAGCCCGTGCTAAAGAAGGCCAGTGGTTAGTGACTAATGCTGCTGTTGAGCCACTTGCAACTCCTCACGTTTTAGAAGGCTTTATGGGGTTCGCAAAAGCCATAGGCGTTGAAGATCTTACACCTCGTTGGAATATTCCTGTCCCAGCTGCGGATACTCAGTTTGCTAATGACTTGATTGGCAAAGATGAACAAGTTGTCGTGATTTGTCCTGCAGCCAGTAAAGCTGAGCGCAATTGGTTACCAGAAAGATATGCTGCAGTTGCTGATTACGCAGTATCTCAAGGGTATCGAGTGTTGCTTTGTGGTGGGCCTAGTCAGCTTGAGGTCGATTTGGCAGCCAACATTATTAAACATAGTCACAACCATATCGATAATATGATCGGTAAAACTAGCTTAACGCAATTACTGGCATTACTGAAAAGAGCCAGTGTTGTAATTGCGCCAGATACTGGCCCTGCACACATGGCAGTGACTCAAGGGACGCCTGTTATTGGGTTATACGCTCATTCAAATCCAGGAAGAACGGGACCCTATACGTCGCTTGGTAATGTTGTCAGTGTTTATAATGAAGTGATACACGAGCAGAAAAGTGCACCAATAAAATGGGGGGATCGGGCTAAGGGTACTCATTTAATGGAAAGAATTCAGGTTGAAAGAGTGATTAAAAAATTTGATAAAATTACCTAACCACACTCTCAACTTTATTATTTACTAGAATTCGTTGAAGTACTATCTTTTGTGGTGATGTTTGCTGCAAAATATTTGTTGTTACAGCTTATGATAAGCTTAATCTTGTTATTGGAAGATAAGAAGCAGATCTTGATACCAACCTCTAATTAGGCGGTATAAATATCTATATCACTTCTGTTAATCACTATTGTTTAGATTGGCTCAGTGCATTATAGCCCTATTAAAATTAAAGGTTTATTTGGAGGCGTTTTCTTGGTTTTAAAGAATAAAAGATATCTATTATACATTGCGCAAAATTACTCTTATGCGATGTTAAGGCCACTACAAACCGCTATACTGAGGCGAGGTGATGAAGTATGTTGGTTTTTAGATGGAAGTGAAGTTGATCCGTCATTCTTAAAACCGACAGAGCAACGACTCTTATCAATTGATGATGTTCGCCGCTGGAAACCTGATGCAGTTATGGTGCCTGGTAATGTGGTACCTAGTTTTATTCCTGGTATTAAAGTCGGTATATTTCATGGTTTTAATGCTGGGAAAGTGAACCGTCGAGGTCGGGAAGATCATTTTGAAATTCGAAATTGTTTTGATCTTTATTGCTGCCAGGGTCCTGCTACGACTTTGCCTTTTATTAGATTAGCTGAAAAGTTTGGTACTTTTAAGGTCGCAGAAACGGGCTGGCCCACCTTAGACCCTTTGTACAAGAATGACCTTGAACAGCCTTACAATATTGAAGGTGATAATAGGCCTGTTGTGCTGTTCTGCTCGACCTTTTCTCGCAGTTTATCTTGTGCTTCTGTGGTTTTTGAGAAAGTTAAAGCGTTAGCTGAGCAAGGTGACTGGCGTTGGTTAGTACAATTTCATCCAAAAATGAAAAAAGAGATTGTTGATAAATACAAAGAACTAAATAGTTCAAACCTGACATTTGTTGAGACTGATAATGTGTTGCCATTGTTAAAAGCCGCAGATGTTATGCTTTGCGACACATCCTCAATACTGATTATGTTTTTATTACAAGGCAAACCGGTTGTAACTTTTAATAACAAGTCCCAGAGTTCGCATTTAGTAAATGTCACACAGTTAGAAGGTATCAGACCTGCTTTAGAGAGAGCGCTAACTCGTCCTCCAGAATTGATGAAAGATATCGAGCAATATTGTGAGTATATTCATCCGTTTCGAGATGGCTTATCGAGTGAACGAGTTTTAGATTCGGTAGAGGGGTTGATTGAATCAGGTACTAAAGACCTTAAACCCAAACCCGCGAATTTATTACGACATTTAAAAATGCGTAAAAGGCTAGGCTATTGGAGGTTCGGTTAGTGAATATTTTATAGCAAAACATTGGTTTATGTATAATGTAAAAAACTGTTGTCAATATTTGCATGCTACTATTTTACATTTACTTCTTATGCTGATTATTTTGATGTTGTTCATATAATTTCGCTTCTTTAGAAAAAGCATAGTAAGAACGTAATACTGCTAAAATAAACCCTCTAGTACCTGAAAAAAACTTACGTTGTAAAAAATAATCTTTGAAGAAAAATAAAGGAAAAACAAAGATTAGCTTAAGGAGTGAGTATTGTTTATTCTTAGAGAATTTTTCTTCAGCTTTGAGAGTTGAATATAGGTTACTTTTGTTAGTAATTGTAGAGATACTATCATAGCCATAGTGGTCAAATGATTCGTTAATGAATATCTCTTTACCTATGACATTAGCGCTTTCATGAACTAACTGTGAAGAGTCAAATGAAGCTTTAGACTTGCGATAAAAGCGATGATTATTTGCTTTTTTACTCAAGGTGGACAATCTTTTGTTGATAAAAATATCATTGCGCCACATCCGCACCGAGTCGACTTTATTTTCATTCATTATTTTCTCAAAAGCGCTAAGAAGGCTAGGATTGACAACTTCGTCACCGTCTAAGTTTAGTACCCATTCATTACTGCATAATGTCATAGCATACTGCTTTTGTTTTGCGTACCCTTGCCAGTCATGTTGAAATATTTTAGCACCAAATTTGGTAGCGATTTCTAAAGTTTTATCAGTGCTGCCAGAATCAACAATAATTATCTCATCAACACAAGCGACACTTTTCAAGGTCTTTGCTAAATGTAGTTGCTCATTTTTAGTAATAATAAATACACTGATTGGTAATTTCATCTTAGGCCATTGCTCTTGAGGGGGGGGTGTCTTGATCTTGAGATAGTAGACTCATTAATATACCAGAGTTTGTGATTATATGCATGAAAACTATCACTTATTGACTTAAATTATTGTTAAATATGAACAATTTAAATCGTGCTTGAGTGGTTTGTCGTGCGCATTTAAAAAGTAGAACAGTTGGCAATAAGTGTGTTTTGAAATAATCTTGCCTTATCCTTACCTAGTTATAAAATATTCATTTTTTATGGGGTTGCCAGTAATTCTTATTGCTTGCTATATGACTAATATTCGTAAAGATATTCCTGTTGCTACTTGCTGGATGGAGTGATAGTGATGTGAATGAATACGTACATCTAGCCTATAAACCATAATTGAAAGCTACTTTAACAAGAGTAAAACATGAATTCATTGGCCTTCACCAAAATAAAAGGTAAAATTGAAGGGGTAGAGAATTAAAGGTGCTGCTTTCCTAAATTTAGTGAATTATGTATCCAATGAAATTTAAACCTCACTATATGAAAAAATTGAAGATCATATCTAATAAGCCACCCAAAAGTTACAGCTACTTGTATGTAAACATGAAATTACAGTGTAAGGGTACTAACTTGGCAGATCCTTCTATCCTGTTAAATAAATTTGGTGTTACCAAACGAAATTAAGAAACCGTATGCGTTTTAAAGTGTTTGTAATAAATCTTGATAAAAGCACAGCAAGAATGGCTTTTATGCAACAACAACTGATTCAATTAAATATTGAGTTTGAACGTGTTCCTGCAGTTTATGGAAAAGAATTATCCGCAACAGAAATAAACCATGTCTTTGATAAAAAAACCAACTTAGAAAAATACGATAAAATACTCAATGTTGGCGAAATAGGTTGTTACTTAAGCCATGTGAATTGCTGGAAAAATATGGTCGATCAACAAATTGATTATGCTTTGATTTTAGAAGATGACTCGATATTGGATACAGGGTTAGCGGACTTAATTGATAGTGTTGGTGAGCTTGCCAAGCACTGGGATTATATAAAGCTTTGCCACGGCCGAAAGCAAAAGGACATAATTAACTCTATAGAGTTAAATGATCAATTTTCATTAGGCACTTGTTTGAAGCTTCCTTCTTCAACAAGGGGTCAGTTTGTGTCTTTATCTGGAGCTAAAAAGCTACTAGATACCTCTTTCCCAATAGCGAGACCGGTCGATATTGATATTCAATATTGGTTTGAAAAGAACTTAAGTTGTTTTGTTGTACGCCCATTTCCAGTTCTAGAAGCTGATTTTGAAAGTGAAATTTGTTATGTTGAAAACAGAAACTTTGCTAAGAAGCATCCTTTGAAACGCATTTGGCAAAAATTGGATTTTGAAATAAAAGTTAGACTTAATAGGTCTGAAATGGGTAAGCTCCCTCAGGTTTTATGACAATAATTTACTTTATAACGATGATTTACTTTTATAAAGTCAGTTGAACCTAATCGCTTATTAAAATTGTTCGATGCCATTTTTACAAGACCTAACCTTGTTTATTATGGCATCTTTATAAATTTTCTCATTGCTCATTTCCATAGCCCTTGATTGTTCTGGGTGAAAAATATGATAACAAACTGCCAAGTGCTTCAACTGCTTTTTCCATATTCCATTATTGATTAAACGAATACAGAACTCTTTGTCTTCAGCCCCCCACCCTACGAAATCACAATTAAATCCATTAACTTTTATTGCATCTTTTCGCCAAAAGCTGAAGTTACAACTTAATACGCTATCAGCATTAGTTTCTAGCTTGCTGAGGAAGCGGCTTAATATTGGTGACCGAATAGTATTTTTACGACCTCTTTCAGAAAATAATAGTGCTTGAGCAGTCGAGATAGCAATATTTGAGTCGATAATTTTTTGGCTAAAGCTTCGTGATAACCTTACTCTTTTACCAGCAATAACTTGATTTTTTTTTGCATTCTCAATGTGATCAAGGATAAAGTTCGGATGCATAATGATATCGCCATCAATACAAATGATGTATTCGGAAGACGAAGCTTTTATTGCATTGTTACGACTTTTGGAGGCCCGAAATCCTAAATCCTCCTGCCAGCAATGAATGAGTTTAAAAGGAACTTTTTGTTGATACAGTTTAATTAGTTGCCGAGTTTCTTCTGTAGAACCATCATCTGCGATAATGACCTCTTGAGGAAGGTGAGTTTGTAATAGGCAACTGTCTAAAACTTTTCTTAAAGCCTTAGGCCAATTGTAGGTTGTAATGATTAACGAGCTTGAAATAGGCATATAAATTTTTCGATTAATACAACTGAAAGTTCATAAATAATTATACTACTTTACACGCTATAACCGAATAGTATGACTTGATTGTTGAGAGTTCTAAAAGAAATATGCTCATACTTTGATGACTGTAAATGATACTGATAAACTATCAGTCCTATTGAGTTAATGAAGCTAAATATAATGCATAGACGCGCGATTTATCCTGGAACTTTTGATCCTGTCACCAATGGACATGCTGATTTAATTGAGCGAGCGGCAAAGCTATTTGGTCATGTGATTATTGGTATTGCTTCAAACCCTTCGAAAAAGCCACTTTTTACTCTCGAGGAGCGTGTTGCTCAAGTTAATTTAGTGACTGCTCATCTTGATAATGTCGAGGTGGTTGGGTTTACTGGATTATTAGTGGATTTTGCTAAAGAGCAAAACGCGAGTGTGCTTGTAAGAGGTTTACGTGCGGTATCTGATTTTGAATATGAATTTCAGTTAGCCAATATGAATCGCCGTTTGAACCCAGATTTAGAAAGTGTTTTTCTGACTCCAGCAGAAGAGAACTCGTTCATTTCTTCAACCTTAGTGAAAGAAGTTGCTTTGCATGGCGGCGATGTTAGTCAGTTTGTTCATGCTGATGTCACGTTATCACTTGAACAGAAAATAGCACTGATGAAGCAGAATAAATAACAAAAAGCCTCAACTAAAAGAGTTTAAGTTGGGGCTTTTTAATTTTGTCCAGAACAAGCTAAGTACTCACATTAGTTAGTCTGGCAAAGCCCACAAAATACTGTGGTGCGTTGACCCAGCTTAATTTCACTGAGTAAATTGCCACATGCTGTGCAGCTTTCCCCGCCTCTACCATATACGTGTAGCTTTTGCGCAAAATAACCCGGTTTACCTTCTGCGTTGGTGAAGTCTTTAAGTGTTGTACCACCTTGTTTAATCGCTTGGGCGAGGATTTGTTTCACTTCGGTGACCAATATAGTCAGCCTTTCAATGTCGATATTGCCTGCCGCCGCTTTAGGGTGAATACCAGCCGCAAATAATGCTTCATTAGCATAGATATTGCCTACTCCGACAACGATATGATTATCCATCAAGCACAGTTTGATGGCTTTTTTCTTATTGGCTAATGCTGTTTGTAACTGCTGTGGGTTAAAAGCATCACTTAAAGGCTCAGGTCCGAGTTTTACCAGCAACGGATGAGCTTCTTCAGGCAATTCATACCAAAGCCAAGCGCCAAACCTGCGAGGGTCGTTATACCTAAGTACCCGACCATTTTCTAATACCAGATCAATATGGTCATGTTTTTCGACTGGGGTATTGGCAGGCAATATTCTTAAGCTACCAGACATACCTAAATGCACAATGGTGATACCTACATCCGTATCGATGAGTAAATATTTAGCACGACGTCTGACTTGCTTAATCGTTTGGCCAATGATGTTTTTACAGATGTCAGGAACTGGCCAGCGTAGAGAGGCATTTCTAATGACGAGATCTCGAACAGTCTGATCCACAAGGTGTGGCGATATGCCTTGTTTGGTGACTTCAACTTCAGGTAATTCAGGCATAAGTATCCATGTCAGTGACGTTTAAATATTGGTATTAGATTATTTACTTGAGATAACGGGTATTAGATCACTTCGTAAACTTGGCGGAATTTGATACCAGTTCTCAGCTGCCGACTGCAATAAGCCTTGTTGTGGATAGTATTGCCAATGCTGCGCTTGCTGCTGGTGGTTAATTGCAATGCTCAATGAGAGTGGAGTGGGTAACTGTTCTAGCTCTTCCTCTGTCATATTAATGGCTGAAATCGCCAGTTCAGACCACGCTTTTGCTAAAGGCTGGCAGTTCAATACAGTTTCCTTACAACCCCATGTACTATCTGATTTATTAAGCCAAATACCACTAAATTGTAATTGGGTTAATTGGTTTTGCTCATCAAATAATGCATGGGCATCATCGGGCATTTTATTGGTTTTAGAGTCGATAAACGTCAGCACTGCGACCATAAAGACGCAAGCTATGATGAGAATGTTATTCCACTTCTTTCGAGATAAAGCCATAAGCTAAATGCGTTACAGATAGTAAGTTAGATTGATACTGATAGTGTATAGCAAAACCGTCCCGAGCAAAAAGTGAATAGTTTTAGCGTGTGGAAAACAGGTTTTAATGAGGAATTTTGGGCAATAAAAAGGTGATGCCGTGCTGGCATCACCCTTAGCTATAAGTTGTTGGCGTTATATACCCAAACAACTTGAAGATACGTGTTTCAGAGCTTCACCGTGTTTTCAATACTAGGCGCGTTAATGCGGTAATGTAGGTACCTTATAAATTAGCGCAACAACGTAGTGGGAACACGGTGAAACTCCCTGAGGGCAAGTTTTACACGCGTTTATGCTGCGTTATTGATTTTGAAAAGGGAATAACCATTACCCGCAATCAATGCCTTACCTAAACGCGTGTAAATTCTTGCTGAAATCGAGCATCTTCAGCTTGTTTGGGTATAAACGGATAACGAATCACTATCCACCGGTAGAATTCATGAAACGCAAAATTTGTACGTCATCATCAGTACCAAAGTAATGTTCTTTTGGCTTGTGCTGAATACCTTCTAATATGGCATCTTTTAGTTTGCCGATATCGCCAGGGAATTCACGTACAATTGACTTAAGATCGACAGAATTCTCGTTACCTAAACAAAGTAATAAACGTCCTTCAACAGTAACTCTCACCCGGTTACACTCGTGGCAGAAGTTATTACTGTGAGGTGAAATAAAGCCAATGTGAATATCACTGTCAGCCATCTTGTAATAACGCGCTGGGCCGCCAGTACGCTTGCTTGATGGCAACAAAGGGTAAGTCTCTGAGATTATGCCTTTGACTTCTTCACTTGAACAATGACGGCTACGTTTACGCTCATCCATTACCCCAAGTGGCATTTCTTCAATGAATGAAATGTCTAACCCTCTTTCACGACAGAAGTTAATCAAATCAATGACTTCATGATCATTTTTACCGCGTAAAATTACCGCGTTTATTTTGATATGTTTAAAACCGGCAGCTTTAGCTGCATCAATACCAGCAATGACTCGCTCGACTTTGCCGTTACGGGTCATTTCAGTAAATAGCTCGGGATTTAAGGTATCTAAACTGATGTTAAGACGTTTTAGACCGGCATCATGCATTGGCTGAGCAAGCTTACTTAAGCGTGAACCATTGGTCGTCATGGATAAGTCATCTAACCCTGGCAGCTTGCCCAGTAAATCAATTAACTTATCGCAGTCTGTTCTGACTAACGGCTCGCCACCGGTTAGACGGATTTTCTTCACGCCTAACTCGGTAAAAGCCTGTGCTATCCATGCAAGTTCTTCAAGGCTTAATACCTGTTCTCTTGGTAAAAAGCTTGGATCTTCACTCATGCAATATACACAGCGAAAATCACAACGGTCAGTGACCGATAAACGTAAGTATTCTACTTTTCGATTAAACTTGTCGACTATTAAACTCATGAATTAGCACATCTTTTGGTTAGTTATAACAGTTCAGCGAAAGGCTGAATGTAGACTTGTTGGCCCGGTATGACTGACTCGTCGGCTTCACCGATCACAATCAGACAATTTGCTTTGACCATTGAGTTCAACATCCCTGAACCTTGTGCCCCAGTAGAGGCCACATGTAAACGTCCATCATTGCTTAAATGATACTGACCACGGACAAACTCTGTTCGTCCTGTTCTGCTGCGCAAAATACTATCGGTAATTGCAGGTAAATACTGTGGCGTATAGTTGATTTCGCCAGCAAGTTTGCGAATAGCTGGTTGAACGAATTGTAAAAACGACACCATTACAGCAACAGGATTGCCAGGTAAACCGAAAAATAGGCTGTCATTCACTTTACCGAACGCCAGTGGTCGACCTGGACGCATGTTAATACGCCAGAAGTTAATTTCGCCAATTTTGGCTAATACCGTTTTAATGTAATCTGCATTACCCACTGAAACGCCACCTGAGCTGATAACAATGTCGGCATCAACACTGGCTTGTGATAACGCTGCTGTTAACGCATCTTCACTGTCTTCAATAATGCCTAAGTCAATCACCTTACAACCTAACTTCTGCGCCATTGATTTTATGGTGTAGCGATTAGAATCGTAAATACAGTTAGCTTTTAGTGGTTCACCAGGTTGACTGACTTCATCACCTGTTGAGAATACGGCAATGGTTGGTTGCTTAACCACATCAGCAGTTGGCAGGCCTAAAGAAGCTAATAAGCCCTGTTCAGCAGCATGTAAGCGATGACCTTTAGCTAATGCGAGAGCATCTTTGGCGATGTCTTCACCCGCTAAACGCACATGTTGACCTTCAATCACTTTACCTTGTAACTGAACTTGGCCATCTTGCTCGATGACCAACTCACGCGCTTCAACAGTATCCGCGCCTTGCGGCACTGTGGCACCGGTCATAATACGTACAGCTTCGCCTGCGGCTAACACGCTTGGATACTCGTGACCTGCTAAGACCTCACCCATCAGCTTAAGCGGGGCGACAGGATTTGCAGGACTATTGTCTTGGCTGTAAGCAAAGGCATAACCGTCCATGGCTGAGTTAGTTTGCTGCGGCACATTCACAGGCGAAATAGCATCAGATGCTAGAACGCGGTTAGCGGCCTCATCAATTGCCACTTGCTCACTGTCTGTTAACGGCTTAACCATCGCCATTAATTGCTCTAAACCTTGGGCGACAGATAAAAATTTCTGCTCGTCTGATACTGCAGTCGCTTGAGCTGGAATTGGCAACTCAATATCAGGGGCTTGCCAGTTTGTTTGGTACTCAATGACAAAATCAGCAATTTGGCCGACAT
The DNA here is from genome assembly GCF_023283825.1 of Shewanella olleyana. GTDB lineage: Bacteria > Pseudomonadota > Gammaproteobacteria > Enterobacterales > Shewanellaceae > Shewanella > Shewanella olleyana. The sequence continues at coordinate 37,750 of NZ_JAKILD010000013.1, forward strand.
TGTTTAAATCTAAACGGGCGAGATCTGCTGGTGTTTCAGTATCATCACAGCAAGCGATAGCCACAATATTGTCATCATGGGTATGAATGAGTGGTTTACCATGGGCGGCGCGGTGCAGCTCAATTTTAGGTAGTTCAAGCTTTTTAAAGCCTTCGACCAAAACGATATCCACTTTATCCGCTTCAATTTGTGCTAATAGGTGCGGTAATTGAGGATCACCTTCAACGGCATCTTCAGTCATTAGAGCCCAACGAACATGAGAGGCAACCAGCATTTGCTTAGCACCAGCTTTACGCATTTCGTAGCTGTCTTTGCCCGGAATATCGACATCGAAATTATGATGAGCATGTTTGATAACGGCTAAACGAACTCCGCGGCGATTAAGTTCTGGGATCAATTGTTTTAATAAGGTGGTTTTACCGGTGCCACTATAGGCACAGAATCCGAGTACTGGAATATTAAGCGGATTGGAAAACGGTATACTCATAAAGACCTCATTGTTGACTTATCATGGCGTGTTGCCACAAATTATTTGGCATTCTCGATGACAAGTTTTTGTTCAAGTGTATTTACATTCACAAATGCATTCGGTTGGTCTGCAAAGCTTGTGACCACATATTTGTGTTGTTCATACCAAAGGAAAATTTTTCGGTCGCCAGCATCAAGAAATGCCTGCATTGACGCTTTTAAATGTGGTTTAAGTAATAAAACCACTGGCTGGTGGTGCTCGCCATCGCTGGCAACCACGATATCGGCATCAGCTTCTTTGAGTGATGCATACATGCGCTCACACAAGTCTGTGGGTAGCATTGGGCTGTCACATGGCACTACTAACAGTAAGTCGGCCTGGGTTTGTCCCATTGCGGTGACCATCCCCGCCAAAGGTCCTAAATAACCAGACTCTAAGTCGCTGATCACCGGATAACCAAAAGCTGCATATTCTGCTTGGCTGCGGTTGGCGTTAATCATAATAGAATCAACTTGAGGCTTAACGCGATCGATAGTGTGAGCGATCATCGGTTTGCCGCTTAGCTCAACTAAGCCTTTGTCGATCCCGCCCATTCTTCTGGCCATACCGCCAGCTAAAATCACCGCATCAATTTGCACTGACATAGTGAAACTCCTGAGACTGCTCAAAGCGAGGTATATGGTTACTTTCAACAACTTTTTGCTCTGAAATATGCCAGTGTTTATGGCATAAAGCTGTTAACCCACAGGTTTGATGACTACTGATAAGCAGTCCAGTACCTTCTTGTTTTAAAATATTAATCATGGCTAAAACCAGTTTTTGTGATTGCTTATCCATGTTAGAAATTGGTTCATCAAGCATCAGCAACTTAGGCTGAGTAATCCAAGCTCTCGCAACGGCTAAACGTTGTCGCTCTCCGCCTGAAAGATCGGTTGCATCGCTTTTAAGCAATGAGCCTAATTGGGCCATTTCAATGGCTTGGGTAATTCTGTCTTGCTGCTCTTGGGCACTAAAACGTCCTTTGGGAAGGGCGTATCGCAAATTATATTCAACAGAGCCATCAAACAGGTAAGCATGTTGATGTAAATACACCGCTTTGCCAAGTAATGAATTGGTTTGCCACCATTTGGGGGCTGCAAACCCTGAAGCTATTACTGTACCTGAATTAGGTTTAATGATGCCGGCAATCAGCTTCATTAACGTTGATTTGCCTGAGCCATTATCGCCCTGCAGGTAAATGACATCGCCTTCGCAAAACGATAAATCGTTGAAGGTGAATAACTCGCGCTCTTTAAAGTTAATGCGCACATTTTTTGCCGTCAGTTTAGCGGTAAGTTTGGCCGTATGCTTAGCAGAGAGTTTAGTCGTCATTACTGACTCCTAGGCATGGCTTTACCACGCAAAGAACCGATAGCAAAGTTTATCACTATGGCCAAAATCAGTAGCACTAAACCTAATGCGATGGCTTGAGCAAAGTCGCCTTTACTGGTTTCAAGTGCAATAGCAGAGGGAATATTTCGGGTGTGATGCAATATGTTTCCGCCCACCATCATAGAACAACCCACTTCGGTAAGAATACGGCTAAATGCAGCGATGATAGCCAGTAAAAGTGGCACGCGTAATTCACGGCACACGGTCCAAATAGCACGTTGCCATGATGCACCTAATGTACGAGACGTTTCGTAAGCGCGTTTATCAATACTGCTAAAAGCGGCTTGTGATAGGGCGATTAATACCGGAGCACAAATCATCATTTGCCCTAAAATCATCCCTTCTTGAGTAAATAACCAGCGTAAGTCACCTAATGGCCCATTTCGAGTTAGTAGAAGGTATGCCAATAGGCCTATGACTACAGTAGGAATAGATTGTAATGTTTGGACTATGTTGGTGACAAACCAACGTCCAGGAAACTGATATGAGGCCAGTAAAAAACCCAGCATGATTGACGGTACTAATGTGATGATTAATGCCGCAAAAGAAACCGAAAAAGATACGCTTATGATAGACCATACGTCTGGGTCTAAAGAAAGCAGCAAGCTAAAAGCTTGCTGCATTAGGGCTAACCAGCCTTCATTCATTACTTATATGTTGCCTTAAACAATTGCTCTCCCTGAACTTTGAAATCATTAATCATCTGCTGAGCTTTAGGGCTAATAAACCAATCGCTCAATGCTTTCGCTCCTTGATGATTTAAATCAGGATATTTGTCTGCATTAATTAGCATGATTTGATAAGGGTTGGCTAATGCTGCGCCACCTTCAAAAGTAATTGCTAAGTCTAATTTAGATTTGTAAGCAACAAACGTACCACGATCAGTTAATGTGTATGCTTGTTTCTCATCAGTCATCAGGAGAGTCTTACCCATACCTTGACCAATTGAAGTATAGCCTGAAAAATCTGGTGTTACAGAAGCTTCTTTCCAAATTGCGAGCTCTTTCATGTTGGTGCCTGAATTGTCACCACGAGAGATGAAAGTACTCTTAGTTGAAGCCACTTTTTTGAAGGCTTCAACCACATCTTTACTGCCTGACATTTTTGCAGGATCGTTTTTAGGACCTAAAACAATAAAGTCATTTTCCATGATCCCACGAGGTGTTGTGCCATAGCCTTCATTGACAAATTCAGCTTCAGCAGCGGGTGCGTGAGTCATCACAACGTCCACATCTCCTTGACGTGCAAGCTTTAATGCCTTGCCAGTACCAGTTGCAATGACTTGCACCTTGTAACCAGACTCTGCTTCAAACGTTGGCAAAATAGCGCGCAATAGACCAGAGTTATCTGTACTCGTGGTCGTAGCTAACTTGATAACTTCAGTTGCTTCAACAGTGTCACTGACCATTGTGCTACCAAGTAATGCCATACCAATAAAAGCGGTCAAACCTGATTTAAAATTAAACATTCTGGCTCCTTGAAAATACTAAAACTGCAAAGGCACCAAGCCGTGCCAATTAATGTATTTTGAAAATGAGGGCAAAGGTTGCCCGTAACAATTTATTACAAGGCAATTATTATGCCACTACGAGTCTGAAAAGCTTGATCACGACAAAAATTGAAACTGTGATCTAAGTCTCGCACTAAGCTTATGGTTTACAGACAAATTGTCCCATAGGTCTAATTCTGTAGGGCAAACTGACCCACTGTCGGATTTTTAGTGGTACGATAATGTTAAATCTAGTCAAAATGTCCAAAGTAGAAGCCATATGAACAATAATGAACCAAATTCAAAGCCGTTACCTACAGCTGTTTCGGTATTGATTGTTGATGATGAACCAGGGATGCGTAGCTTTCTGAAAAAGGCATTATCAAAGAAGTTTGCATTAGTTGAAACGGCATCCACCATTGAAGAAGCTGAAAAGCTTCGTAGTCGAGGCCATTTTGACTTATTGATTGTCGATATTCGTTTACCAGATCGCTCTGGTATTGAATGGCATGAAGCATTAAATGAAAAAGAGCGCCGTTCTGATATCATTTTCATGACTGGCTATGCTGATATGGATGTTGCCATTAAGGCGCTGCGAGCCGGTGCATCTGATTTCATTATGAAGCCATTCCATTTAGAACAAATGATGACATCGGTGGATCGTTGTATTGAACGCCGCTTACTGAAGCGTGAAAACTTTATGCTCCGCCGCGAGCTATCGAGTGGTCATTCAACCACTATGATTGGTAACAGTGATGCAATGATAGAAGTAAAACAAGTCATTGAACGTGTTGCGCCAACAAATGCAGTGGTGTTAATTGAAGGTGAGTCAGGAACGGGTAAAGAACTCGTTGCGAGACAATTGCATCAATTAAGCGGCCGTACAGGACCATTTGTACCGGTTAACTGTGGCGCAATCGCCCCTGAGCTATTAGGCAGTGAATTGTTTGGTCACACAGCTGGCGCGTTTACTGGCGCAAAAGGTAATCGTGAAGGGTTATTTCACTTTGCCACAGGTGGCACCATCTTTTTGGATGAAATTGGCGAAATGCCAATGAAAATGCAAACAGCGTTATTGCGTGTGCTTGAGCAAAAAGCGATAAGACCCGTTGGTAGCGAAAAAGAAGTCGCTATTGATGTCAGGGTTGTCGCAGCAACTAACCGCACCCTGTCAGAGGAAGTGGCTGAAGGTAATTTCCGTAGTGACTTATACTATCGCTTAAATGTATTAAATATCTTGATCCCTCCATTACGCACTCGTCCAGAAGATGTGATTGAGCTGACGCATCATTTTACTTGGCAACTTGCCCGTGAATTAGGTGTCAAAGAAGTCGTGTGGAGTCATGAAGATTTACAAGTGCTGCAACAGCACGAGTGGCCAGGAAACATCCGTGAACTGCGTAACATGATTGAGCGATGTATTCTGCTTGGCAAGCCCCCTGCAGAATATTGGAAGAAAAATGAACAAGCAGAAGCAGTGACTCAAGCGGGTTACCCATTGACCTGGCCGTTAAAAGAAGTTGAAAAGCAGCATGTGATGAGTGTGGTTGATTCTCATAGTGGCAATAAATCTGCTGCAGCAAGAGATTTAGGTGTGTCTCGTAAAACACTGGATCGTAAATACAAAGAATGGTTTGAAGTTGAATCGGATAAGGAAGACTAAATAGTGTCTGTTTTTAGTCAGTTTTTTGGAGTCAGTTGGCAGCAAATGCAAGCCAAGGTGCGTTATCGCATTCTCATCTTAACTTTATTACCGATTTTACTGACGTTAATTAGTTTAGTGTTCATCACGATTTACTGGAATATCAGCTATACAGGCAAGCAGCTGTTCATGAAGGTTAAAGCTGATTTAACGGTGGCAACTAACACTTTAGAGCAAGTCCAAAAACAACAAGAAATTCAGCTTTATAATGTCAGTGAGTCTTGGGATTTTCAAAATTCATTCGCTGAGGTTGATAAAGGCAATCAAGCCGAATTAGTTAAGCTTAATCGCTATTTGATGCAGCAAAAAGATATTCTCCAGCTTGATGTTTTACGGCTAATTAGGCTTGAAGAAGCCAATGCTGATCCTGACTTACGTCAGATGTTACCTAGAGTTGAAAACCAAGCTTATTCTGGCTTAATGGTGTTATCAGCTAAACGGTTAGATCGATTAGATCCTAATTTGGCTGAACTTGCCAAAGTACCGTTATCTGCGACTATGCGGGCTCAAGAGCCTGAAAAACTGGCTGAAACTCGAGGAATGCTGAGCCGGACTTTATTACCGATACCCGATGAAACGGGTCAGGTAAGCTGGTATCTCGATGGGGCGACGTTATTTAATAGAGATACCGTTATTGTCGACCATATTCGTGACCTTGTTTACGATAAAGGCACGCTACCTGAGCGATCGATTGGTACCGTAACCATATTTTTAGATAATGCTCGCATTAGTACCAATGTGCCAATGGATATGTTCTCTCCTAATAAAGAGCTTCAATCAAGAGCATTAGGCACGCTAGTGTCAGAAGAAGTACGTCAAAAAGTCTTAGTGGAAGGCATTCCATGGGTTGATCGTGCTTTTGTGCTTAATGATTGGTTTATATCAGGCTACTCCCCACTTGAGGATATACGTGGAAACCGAATTGGGATGATCTACACCGGTTTTTCTGAAGCGCCATTCATTCATACTTATATTCTTAATATCATCGAGCTAGGCACGATATTAATGTTGGTGCTACTCGTGTCAGGCTTTTTAGTTTATCGAGGCGCAAATAGCCTACTAGAACCGATTGAACGCATTCATCATGTGGTGAAAGCAGTGCAGTCTGGTCGTGACTTACGTATTGGTGAGCTAGGTTTAGATAGAGACAACGAACTTTCAAATCTTGCTGAACAGTTTGATCATATGCTCGACTTATTACAGCGACGAAACTTACAAATTCAATCTGCAGCAGAGCAACTTGAGGTCAAAGTTGAAGAGCGAACCCGCAGCTTGCAAGATAAAACCGAAGAGTTACAACGTAACGTTGCTTTACTAAACGAAACTCGTCAGCAGCTGGTGACAAATGAAAAGCTGACCGCATTAGGTGAGCTAACTGCGGGTATTGCCCACGAGATAAACAATCCTACCGCAGTTATCTTGGGTAATATGGAGCTAATGAAATATGAGCTTGGCTCGAATGCTAAGGTGGTTGAGGAAGAGATTGAGTTAGTGATTCAACAAGTGGGTAGGATCAGCACAATTATCCGCAGTTTATTACAATATAGTCGCCCAGGTGAATTTAATGCACCTTTAGAAATGCACCTAGTGCAATCAATGATTGAAGAAGTATTAGTGTTGGTTCGTCATTCAATTGAAAAGCAAAAAGTAGAACTTATCCAGCAAATCAACACCACTGCAGAAGTTGAGGTTAATCGGCCGCAGGTGATTCAAGTATTGATTAACTTAGTTGTTAACGCCGCTCATGCTATCGAGAGTAAAGGTAAGATTTGGATTCGAGCTAATGATTGGGTAGAACATGGAAAAGTTGTCGGTGTAAAAGTTGAAGTGGAAGATGAAGGTGTGGGGATTGCACCAGAACGTCTAAGTCGAATCTTCGATCCGTTTTATACCACCCGAAAAGATGGCACAGGTTTAGGCTTATCACTTAGTTACGGCATCATTAAACGTATTGGTGGCACGATTGAGGTTAAGTCTACCCTTGGAAAAGGTACTGTATTTTCAATTGGTATTTATCATAAAGCCAAAGAGGAACACGCAGACAATCCTTATGATGGCTTACATTTTGGTGCGGTAGACGACACGATTGTTTAGCTAATGTTTACTGGTGATTATTTTTAGGCAAAAAAAAGCCGGGTGATGAACCCGGCCACAAAGAGTGTGTGAGCAATGTCGTGCTTGCAAACTCAGAGGGTTAATAGGAGATGAAGCTATTAATTAAACTGAGTCTTGGAACGCAAATAAATAGTAATCACTCTCATTATCGTTTGCAAACGTTAATTCAACAAAGTTAACAAGTTTACATTCTCTTTACACCGCTACTTAAACTCCAAGAGCTATCCTCTCCAAATAGTAATTAAAATAACCCTGAAAAACAACAGCTTATAGGTTTATTAAAACCAATGGTGGCTAAATTTAGATTTTATGATTGGCTGTGGAAGAACGAGTTTTTAAAAACGGTTAATCAATTTAAGTCGAGAAGGGATTGTTTTTTAATAAACTTTAGGCGAAAAAAAGCCAGGTGATGAGCCTGGCGTTTAAAGAGTGTATGAGCAATGATGTGCTAATTCTCAGTAGCGTTAATAGGAGATGAAGCTATTAATGAAACTGAGTTTTGGAACGCAGATAAATAGTAATCATTATCATTTGCGTTTGCAAGTTAATTGCTCAATTTTTTTAAACATTGTTATAAAAAATATAACAAATTAAAAATACTCTTGTTAACTTCTATTTAACTAATTACTTTTAAAGCACTTTCTGCAAGTGCAATTTGTTTTGAGCAATATTGCTATGACTCTCAACTTGAGTAATTTGATAGCGATTAGCCACTAACATGTTCAACATCGCTTTAAATTGGTTACGGGTTTTCACTTCAAGGCGAGCGAATCCTTGTGCGGCAGCCCATTTTTCTTGGTACTCCAGCATCGATTTCGCTAAGCCGATATTTCTAAAGTCTGCATTAACACCGCCTAACCAGCTGTAAAAGCATTGCTCGCCAGTTTGGTAACCTAATTTGAAACCCGCTAGCTCACCTTCAACGTAAGCCAGTAATATTAAACATGTCTTGTTATTTAATCTTTCTTCAAGTGATTCAATCGATTGAGCATGATCTAATTCACTGATTTGGGCAGTAAGGCTAGAGACTTTGTCAGCGAGTTCTGCAGTTAACTCAGTATGAGCTTCTATTTGGATATTTAACATTTGATCTTCCACAAGGCCGACTTATCAATCATTGTTGCTATGACACATTAATGAAGCGCAAAGCATTAATAAGTAATTCGGCAAAATACACCGCGACATTATAACTCATCGTACCAGTTCTGTGGTGGCCTCGAATAAAGAAATGCTGGATCGATCAAATTATCAGCAGTAGTTTTGAAGCTAGGCTTTAATTCAAATCTTACTGTGGTTCAGTACTACAACTGCGGTGGTTCTGTACGATAACGACTTTAGTTCGTTAACCACTGTGGTTTAGTGCGATAACTGGCGCGGTTAACAGGGGTAACTAATAGATCTAGTGATTTCACTGACAAATATTACAGTGAAATCCCTATGAGAGGTCTTGGTTAATTGCTTACATTGTTGCAGGCTTCTTGTCTTCATTTACTTCGGTGAGAGTGTCACCGTCGGTCGTAATTAGCTTTTCGCTAAGTACTTTAAGCAGTACTCCGTAAGCAGGTAAAAATAGACCTAAGCTGACGATTAGTTTGAAGGCGTAATCCACCATGGCAATTTCTGGCCAATGCTGCGCCATAAACGTATCTGTTGAGGCGTAGAAGGCAACACTGAAAAAGACGATAGTATCGACCAGATTACCAAACATAGTTGATGCCGCAGGGGCTATCCACCAAGCTTTGGCTTTGCGCATTCTAGCAAATACAGTGATATCCATTAGCTGGCCAACGAGATAAGCAACAAAGCTGGCAAAGGCGATACGAAATACAAATTGATTCCACTGTGCTAAAGATTCTGCACCTTGAAAAGCCCCTTGGTGGAATATAACACCCATCACATAGGAGATGACCAGTGCTGGTAGCATAGCTTTGAAGATGATACTGCGTGCCGCTTTTTGACCGAATATGCGTACAGTGAGATCGGTAGCTAAATACACAAATGGAAAGCTGAATGCACCCCAAGTGGTATGGTAACTAAATATCTGAAATGGAAGCTGCACCAAGTAGTTACTGGCGCAAATAATAATGATGTGAAAGCTGACCAAAAACATCAGCGCTCGGCGACATTGCGCCTGAGTGAGTTTTAACATGTTGTAGCCTTTTTATTGGGTTAGACGGGGTGAGGGAACCCGTATTTGAATATGGTTGGCAGTGTTATTGTTAGAGTGCATTAAAGATGTTTTGGATAAAATATATCGAAAACTAATCAGTATGCATTTGCCAAGGAGGACGCATTATAGTGAGCAAAAAATAAGATGCAACTCTGATATGGATAAACTAAGCGTTATTTACCATAGTCAAAATGATTTGAGTGTTTATAACTCGACTAAAATTGACAAAATTGTGGTGAGTTTATTTTCAAGTTCTTGCCACTCAGCAAGTGGATCAGAGCCTGCAACAATACCCGCTCCCGCAAAGAGGTTAATTCTACCTGGCTCAATCAAAGCGCTGCGAATTGCTACTGAAAACTCACTTTCATATTTATTGAGATAACCGCAAGCCCCAGCGTACCAACCACGGTTATAACCTTCACGCTGACGAATAAAGCTTAACGCAGACTCTTTAGGGAGCCCGCCTACAGCTGGAGTCGGATGCAAGCCTTGAAGTAATTGAAAGTCATTTACTCCAGCTTTTAACTCAGCACGAATTGAACGATGTAAATGCTGAATATGAGTCAACTTGAAAATTTTGGCTAACTCATCGGCACCAACATAGTTACTGAGCGGAGTGAGCACGTCGACAATTTGTTGTCTGACGAGCTGATTTTCATGGCTGTTTTTGGAGTCTTCCAGTAATTGATTCGCTAAAAAATCGTCTTCTTCTTGATTTAATCCACGCACTGTTGTGCCGGCTAATGCTTCAGTAAACAATTCTTTTTGTCTGCGTAAATATAAACGTTCCGGAGAGCAAGAAATAAAGGATCTATCTGGGCTAAATTGAAAACCGAACTGGAAACTATTAGGGTTTCGCCCTTGCCAACAAGCCAGCACCATCCAAGGGTCAACCACATCATTAATTTCTAACTGAGTTTGACGAGATAGCACCACTTTCGGGGTGGTTTGGTTAAACTTTGGCTGAGTGACCTGTTCAACCAGTTCTTTCCAGCGTTGATAATTGGGTAAATCACTACGACCCATTAGCGGCAATTTGTTAGGCGGCGATAGCGGTTTTGCAGGTTTTAATTGCTTAATCGCTTCAATGGCGGCTTCGCATTCTGCTTGTTGGTCAGTGTTTTCAAAATTTAGGTTAACCAACAATTTGACAATATTGCCATGACGACGAAGCTCAATACGTGGCAGTACAAATCGAGTGCGACCAAAGTCTGGCCAGCATTCTACTGTGCGGTCGAAGGCGACACCGCCATAATAGCGAATATCTTGATTACTACTTTTACCACGTTGAGATTGGTAAATTGATGATAGCAACTCATCATCAATTTCTTGTTCTTGCTTAAAGTCTTTACATGCGCCAATTGCAGCAACTTCTTCCTGTTTATCACGACCATGCCAATAAATCCGAGGATATTGCGTTTGCGCACCAAGCCAAGAAAGCAATGGAATTGACTTTGCTTCCACAGAGATCTGCACTATGTGTTCTTTGGCGTTAGCCAACTTCATAGTGTTTAGCTTGTCGATTAACTGGCTAAATTGCTCAGAAAAAATGTGGCTAGGCAACAAGGACTCCAATAACTGGTAACTCAGATAGATTAAATGAGGAAGATTTATATGGTTTATGTAAATTATGCCCTAAGTTAGTGATGGGTTCAAAAACTGTCAATCTTAAGCCGCTCATGCTGTGATCTTAATTGCTAATATAATCGTACGAATGATTATCAATCCCCTTGAATAGCTGAATTTGCGAGACGTTACATCTCGGTATAATTTCTTTGGAGTATTTAGTCGAGACGCGATAAAATACTCTGCTGAAATTTACATTTTAAAAATATTAAGTCAGAAGTATTAACACTTGATGCTAATGTTTAATAATAGTAATCGGAGAGTTACCCTTTAATGAGCCTAGTTCATGAATCAAAAGATGTCATTCGCATCCCTGTAAGCCGCTTAGGATTAGGTATGTTTGTGGTAGCAATTGATCGTAAAGAGAGCAAGGTGGCCATTAGTAATGCAGGGCAAATTAAACACCGAGACTCGATAACAAAATTAACTCAAGCTGGTATTAAATCCGTTTGGGTTGATATTGAACGCTCATCAGATAGCTGTGGTTTAAAGAAGAAAACTGCAGGCTCATTGGCTAGAAAACCTGTCGCCACACGCGAAACCAAGCAAGCTCAGGCTAAAAAAATTCTCAGCGAAGCTAAAAACTTAGTACGCAAAGTATTATCTGAAACCTATGAAGGAAAGGCAGTAGAAGTTGCCCCTTTTGAAGACATTGCCGACAAAATGATTGAGTCAGTAATGGATGATGCCGATGCGCTTAAATGTGTCTCAGCACTGCGAACTAAAGATGCTTATTTACTTGAGCACTCGGTTAATGTTGCGTTTTTGCTGGTGACATTTGGTAAGCATCTTGAGCTGGATAAAGGCTTACTAAAAGAAATGGCTGTCGGTGGTATTTTACATGATATTGGTAAAATCCAAGTCGATAACAAGATTTTACACAAGCCCGGCAAGCTCACTGATGAAGAGTTTGAAGAAATGAAAAAACATCAGGTATATGCTGTCGACATCATGAAAGAGACTGAAGGTTTATCGCAAGTCAGTAAAGATGTTTGCTTAATGCATCATGAAAAGCTTGATGGAAATGGCTACCCAAAAGGACTTAAGGGGGATGAAATCCCGCAACACGGCCGAATGAGTTGTATTGTTGATATCTTCGATGCCTTAACAGCAACTCGTTGCTACAAAGAGGCCATGAGCCCTGCCGCAGCATTCAAAATTTTAATGAAATTAACGCCATTTCACCTTGATCAAAGCTTAGTGTATGAGTTCATTCGTTGTGTAGGTATTTACCCTGTTGGATCACTGGTGCAGTTATCCGATGAAAGAGTGGGTATTGTATGGGAGTCAAAGGGACGCGATGCACTCAATCCGGTGGTTAAATGTTTTTATTCCTTAAAACATAGACGCTATACCGATGTCATTTTTGTGGATTTACGCAAGTCAGATTTGAATATTGAACGCGGTATATCCCCGCGTTCTTTAGAAGTTGACCCGAGCCCATTTTACTAATTCGCTGCTAAAACCACTTGAAAGATCATCAAGCCTTATTTTAGTCAATTTTAATTGCTGTGAAATCCTCATTTAGCCTTAACCAATTAAGTAACTTCATTCTTTTTACTCATTCTTGTTGTATATTCCCCTGACGTGGTTCGATTAATTTCGTGGAGACAAAATGAAATCCTTAGTTAGCATTAGTGTCATCATTCTTTGTTTAGCTTTACTTTTCCCTGGAGTGACACAGCCAATTTTGACCATACAAGGCAGTATCGAAAAAGCCGAATTGGTGGAGACTGGGGTTAATATGTTTACCGAAAGTTTATCGGAAAGCTCCCGTGGCAATGCACGCAGCATGATGGACATGGCGATAAGTATGTTTGGCTTCGATGCTATTGAAGGTGAAGTAGAGGTTTTTTATAAAACACGTAGCATTTTGGATACGGTAAATGAGTTATACCAGTCGAACAATGTGTTTGTGGCAGGATTAGTTGGTTTATTTAGTGTGGTATTTCCTGCGCTGAAGCTATTACTGATGCTCGTTATCTGCTTGCCTTGGTTTAGCCAGCAGAAACAGAGTGTCATTAAAGTTATCAGTGCGATTGGCAAGTGGTCTATGGCTGATGTTTTCGTTGTCGCGCTAATTATAGTGTATATGGCAGGTAATGCTTCAGCGGGCATGGGAGAGCTGTTGAAAACCACCGCGCAATTTGAAATTGGTTTTTATTTTTTCAGTGCATACTGTGTTTTTTCCATTGCTAGTCATTGGTTAGTCTCTCGTTGTTTTATTAAGCCTGCTCAAAGTTCTGCACCCAAGAGTGAGCCAAGCAATTAATATCAGTGACTAAAATCTTTAAAAATCAAACGTGATTGAAAGTGTAAATTGAAAGTGTAAATCTGCATAACTTAGATACAATCAGTATTGGCGGGATAAATAGACAATTTAGATAATTACCTAGAGTATTCTAAATTGAGGCAATGAGGGTTTTGATAATCCCATTGTTTAAAAATATTGTTTAAAAGCCAAGCCCAAATCAAACTATTTAAAGCTATTGCCATTATTAGCTTATGTATTATTGCCGTGGTTGCATCAGTGCAAACCACGGGTTTAGTGCGTGCGGTTATTGAACTAATCGCATTTGGTGGGCTAATTGCACTTGCGCTAGCTAAGCCATACATTCAGCCCCAAGATGCTCAAGATACTGAGTAAGTACTTCCGTTCCCAATTTTAAATCTAAACTCACACCATAAACCTCAAACCTGACAAACTAGATTCTCGTTTTATCCTTCATTGATGTAATCGGTTATTGACCCGTCCACAGTATATAAGCCAGTGATGAGCTACCTATCGCTAACCAAAGTAATACGCCCAGCAATAATGGTTTCGGCCCATTAGCACGCATTTTACTTACGGTAATGCCTGCACCGATTAAGAATAAACACACAATCAATAATTGTTTCGATACGCTAAATAATACCTCATAGACTGGCTGACCCTGAGGGACGAAGTAAGCCGTGAGAATTGCTAAGCAATAGAAACCAATAAAGTAGGGAATCGATATTTTTGATTTATCGCCGCCAAAGATAATTGCGCTGAGTAACGCAATAGGAATAATCCACAATGCGCGAGCTAATTTGATAGTGGTTGCCGTTTTTAAAGCTTCATCACCATAAGCTGACGCTGCGCCCACTACCGAAGAGGTATCGTGAATGGCAATGGCACTCCAAACTCCAAAATCATACTGACTTAAGGATAGAGCATGCCCAATGGTTGGGAATAAGAATAGCGCGGCAGAATTGAGTAAGAAAATACAGGCTAGTGATACTGCTATTTGATCGTTCTTAGCATTAATCGCTGGCGCGACAGCAGCGATAGCACTGCCGCCACAAATTGCAGTACCACAGCTAATCAAATGACCGGTTTTATCATTCAATTTCATTAACTTGGTTAATCCAAACCCTAAAACCAAGGTGAAGAATATCGAACCAACGATTAAGCCTAAGTTATTGCTACTGGCGGCTATTGCTTCAGGCAAGTTAATGCCAAAACCTAAACCGACTATTGAGTAAGCTAACAGTTTTTTAGTTATTTTATTTAAATCGATCGACGCTGGCACCATGCCTAAACTGGCAAGGGTAAAGCCCATAAGCAAGGCTATAGGGGAAGAAATGAAGGGAGCCAAACAGATCAAACCTACGGCAATAAATAGCCAAAGTTTGAATTGCGCTGAAAAACCAGTTGTCATGAACAATCACTCAAAATATTGATGAGTCATTGTAACAACTCAGATGGCATTGAACGATAACTGAAAATGAAAAAGCACCAGCTTAGGTGAGTTTTACGAACTTATATGAGTGAATCATCTAATTGAGTCGCGAAATATCGTGACTTGGCTATAATGATAGGATTATTAGCATTCATACGGATGGTTTTCGATGACATCTCCACAAGATTTTGCCACAAGCCACTTTCTGCCAGAAAACACGCTGTTACTTAATGCCATAACTGAGGGTGTTTATGGCTTTGATCTTGATGGTAATGCCGTGTTTATTAACCCAGCAGCAGAGCAAATGACAGGCTGGAAAAGTGCTGAGCTTATTGGCAATAATATTCATGATTGTCATCATCATAGTCATGCCGACGGTAGTCATTACCCTCAACATGATTGCCCTATATATCGGACATTACATGACGGTATTGCTCGCCAAGTTACTGAGGATGTATTTTGGCGTAAAGATGGCAGTTGTTTCCCTGTTTATTACAGCTCTACCCCTGTATACGATAACGGCGTGTTAATTGGTGTTATCGCGATATTTCGAGACGTCAGTATTCAAAAACATACCGAAGACTCATTACGAGAGGCGCTAGCGCAGGTGCAGGCATTATCTGAGCGACTTGCTTCCGAAAACCAGTATTTGCTCACTGAACTACAGGGTAAACAAGGTGCGATGGGCCTGTCTGGAAACAGTGAAGCCATTAATCATTTAACCCAGCAAATTAACTTAGTGGCCAATACCGATAGTACGGTGCTTATTTGTGGTGAAAACGGTACAGGTAAAGAGCTGGTGGCCAGAAGTTTACACCAATTAAGTCACCGCAAAGATCACCCTTTAGTCAGTGTTAACTGCGCAGCTTTTTCAGCATCTATATTAGAAAGTGAACTGTTTGGCCATGAAAAAGGGGCTTTTACCGGTGCTGTAAGTCGGCGCAAAGGTCGCTTTGAGTTGGCGCACAATGGCACTTTATTCCTAGATGAAATTGCTGAATTAAGTCTGGAGGCTCAGTCAAAATTATTGCGGGTTATTCAAGAGCAGTCTTTTGAACGAGTAGGGAGTAGTGAAACCATTAAGGTCAACATTCGACTCATTGCCGCGACTCACCATGACTTGCAAGCACGAGTGGAGCAAGGCTTGTTTAGAATGGATTTGTATTATCGCCTTAATGTGTTTCCTATTATTGTGCCGCCTCTGCGTCAGCGACGAGAAGATCTTCCTGCTTTAGTGAGTGATTTAGTGGCTTCTTTAAGTCAGAAGTTAGCTAAAAAAATCACTAAAGTGAGTGCACAAGGTTTAAAGAAACTTCAGCAATATACTTGGCCTGGTAATGTCCGTGAATTGCAAAACTTAATTGAGCGTGAGATTATCCTGACTCAAAATCAAACTTTGGACTTTGATAGTTTATCCCTAAGACACTCTCAAACTGGCTCTGAAAAATCAGATGCAGCCACTAAACCTTTATTAACTATGGCGCAAGCCGAAGCTGCGCATATCACCAACACACTTGAAGCGGTTCAATGGCGAATTTCGGGGCCAAACGGCGCTGCAGCTATGCTTGATATGCCGCCAAGTACCTTACGTTCGAGAATGAAAAAGTTATCCATTAGCCGATAGATGATTTTGTATATCTCAATGATAAGTTCGATTGGGTCACGATATATCGCCAATTAGTGATATATCGTGACTTATTAAGCGGTGAATATTATTTATAGCAACTAAAATCAATAACTTATGATTTTATTGTGATTGGCCTAGCTTTTGCTATTTAGCGTACAGCTAATAAGAGAAACCTAGGAACCACACAATGTCAGATCCAGCATCGTCAGAGTCAGTATCAAGTCGGTCACCCGCCTCTTCCGCCCAGCGTATTCCCATTGTTAATGTCAGCGCATCAGGAAAAATTCACGTTAGAGAGCAGAAAGGCGTATTTCAAAAAATCCGTCAGCATACTAATACTTTACTGATTGCGATATTTTTCCTGATCCCTTTCATCAATTTCAACGGGCGTCAGGCTACTTTGTTTGATGTGACCGAGCAGCAATTTTTCTTTTTCAATACCACCTTATGGCCACAAGACTTTACCGTGTTGGCTTGGGTCTTTATGGCTGCCGCATTCGCATTGTTTTTTGTCACGGTATATTTCGGCCGAATATGGTGTGGATTTTTGTGTCCACAAACTGCATGGACGGCGATGTTTATGTGGATTGAAGCGAAAGTTGAGGGTAATCATCATCACCGCACCGCATTAGATAAAGCGCCTTTATCTGTTAGTAAAGTCAGTAAAAGAGTATCAAAACATTCAGCTTGGGCAGTTATGGCATTAATCACGGGTTGCGGTTTTATGGCTTATTTTATGCCAGCTCGGTCGCTGTACATTGATATCTTTAGCTTTAGCAGCGGATTCTGGACTGGCGTTTGGGTGTGGTTTTTTGCCTTATGCACCTACCTAAATGCAGGCTGGATGCGTGAAATGATGTGTTTGCATTGTTGTCCGTATTCGCGTTTTCAGGCCGTCATGTTTGATTCCAACACCAAAACAGTGAGCTATGATGCCGCGCGCGGTGAAAACCGTGGACCGCGAAAGCGTAATAAGAGACAAGAAACACAAACCAGTGACAACAAGCCTGCAGGCTTAGGTGATTGCGTCGATTGCCATTTGTGTGTCGATGTATGCCCAACGGGCATAGATATTCGTAATGGTTTGCAGTATGAATGCATTAATTGCGGTGCTTGTGTGGATGCCTGTAATCAAACCATGGAGAAGTTTGGTTATTTACCAAACTTGATTAGTTTTACCAGTGAAAATGCGCTTGAAAAAAACCAAAAACCATCGATTTGGTCTACCAAAGCGATTGGCTACGCCAGTGCTTTAGCCATTATGCTGCTAATGATTGTGATGGACTTACAAAGCAAAACTGATATCGAGTTAAATGTCATTCGTGACAGACAAAGCCTTTACCGCATAGTAAGCAATGAACCTAATCAAGTCATTGAAAATACTTATTTATTAAAAATCCGTAATAAGACCCAACAAGCTAGCTTTTATAAAATCAGTGTTGGTGTAGATACGATGTCTACTTATGAGTTTGAAATACAAACTGATAAATTGGTGCTGATAAAAGCTGCTGAGCAGCTTGAATACCCTGTGACGGTAAGTAGCTCAGTTAAGCCTATAACTGTCGGTGGGTCATCAACCAAACAGGTGCCAACAACGTCATACGATGCTGTGACATTTATTGTGACGGAAGTGAACTCTGCAGGAGAAATTGCATCCAGCCAAACTCTCAATCAAGTGGCTCAAGAGTCACGCTTTTTTAGGCCGTAAACTGAGAAGCGTGATAAAAATTGTGGAATCAATGTGATATTACGCTCTGAGTTCCAACTTAGAGCGAGTTGAATAAATAATGAACTATTATAGTGCCTTAGGTAATAGTATTCTTATTTGGGTTTTTATTAAGTTACTGTTTATTATCATTTTTAAATAGTGGCATAGAAATGGCAAAACATGATTAGAATTAAATCTAGGAGTGTAACTATGTCATATATTGAGCCAAAAGAGTTTGCTGTAAAAATGGTTGATGCTGGAGAGCAGAAAATCTTCATGTCAACGAAGGATACGATTGTCCGTGCATTCATGGCGGGCGCCATATTAGGATTGGCGGCATTTTTTGCCATTACTGTAATCGTGAAAACCGGCAGCGTACTCACGGGATCTATTTTATTCCCAGTTGGTTTTATCATGCTGTACTTAATGAAGTTTGATCTACTCACCGGGGTGTTTACCCTGGTGCCCTTGGCTGTATTAGATAAACGTAATGGCTGTAGTGTGGATCAAATGCTCAGAAATTGGGGACTCGTGTTTGTAGGCAACTTTGCAGGAGCCTTAACGGTGGCTTTTTTCGCCTCTTTCATTTTGACCTATGGTTACAATACTGATGGCGGTGTTTTAGCTGCTAAGGTAAGTAGTATTGGTGAATCACGTACCTTAGGTTACCAAGAACATGGTTTTGCGGGCTGGATGACTATCTTCATTCGCGGCATGCTGTGTAACTGGATGGTGTCGATGGGCGTGGTAGGTGCAATGATCTCTACTTCTGCCAGTGGTAAAATGATGGCGATGTGGATGCCTGTGATGTTGTTCTTCTTTATGGGTTTTGAGCACTCAATTGTGAATATGTTCTTATTTCCATTCTCGATGATCATGGGTGGAGACTTTACCGTTATGGATTATCTTGTTTGGAATGAAATTCCAACAGCATTGGGTAATTTGGTCGGCGGCTTTGTGTTGGTAGGTTTACCGCTTTACCTGACTCACGTGAAAGAAAGCCCTGTGCGTAAGCGCGAAGAAGCTAAAGCTCGCAGTGAGAAGCTGGCTTAATGCTTGTTTAATTGCTTATTAGACGTGATCTTTACCGCCACACTATTGTGATAAAAGTTTTACAGTGAAAGTACTGTGATAGTCGTGGTGGTAGAGTCTTCTTGATGCAAAATTCACTCAAACTCACTATTGCCAAGCATAGCATTCGGGGGCTTAAGCCCACGAATCAAGATTGCTGTGGCAGTAAACAACCCAATAACGACTTGATTATTAGTAAAGGTGCGGTGGTTGCGATTGCTGATGGTATTAGCTCTAGTGATGTGAGTGGTATTGCCAGCGAAAGCGCGATTGCTAATTTTATTAATGATTATTACGCGACTTCAGAAGCCTGGTCCGTTAAAAAGTCTGCGCTGAAAGTGCTGCAAGCACTTAATCATTGGTTGTTTGCTCAAAGCCAGAATAGTCCCCACCGTCATGACTTAAATAAAGGTTACGTATGCACTTTCAGTGCCTTGGTGTTTAAGTCCAATACTGCGCATATTTTTCATAGTGGCGATTCACGCATCTATCAATTAAGTGGCAATACTTTAGAGCAACTGACAACAGATCACCGCCGTTATGTCGATGATAAAGTCAGTTACTTGAGCCAAGCGCTAGGCATTAGCCAGTTATTAAGCAGCGATTATCACCCTCAAGCTATCAAGGTTGGAGATATTTTTGTATTAAGTACAGATGGTGTACATGAATTTTTGTCAGCTAAAACAATGGCTCAGGCTATTAATCTTGCTTTAGAGGATAGCTCTGACTTGACTACAGTGGCGCAAGTGCTGGTGGATCAAGCGCTTGCTAAAGGGAGCGATGATAACCTGACGATTCAAATTGTTCGGGTTGATTCCCTACCTAGCCATGAAGTCAATGAGTTTAAACAGCTATTGACGCACTTACCTTTACCGCCGCCACTATTCAGTGGCCAATCATTTGAAGGCTTTATCATTCAGCGAGAACTGTATGTCAGTAGTCGCAGTCGTGTTTACCTTGCGGCTGACAATAACTCACAACAGCGGGTGACAATTAAGGTGCCATCAGATGAAATGCGTCATAATGAAAGCCATTTAGAATCCTTGTTGATGGAAGACTGGATAGCAAAAAGGGTATCAAACCCGCATTTGTTGATCCCGTTTAAGTCTGCACACCCCAAAAACTATCTTTATACGGTTGCTGAGTATATTGATGGGGTAACGTTAGCACAGTGGATCCATGACCATCATCAAGTTGATCTTAGTCGTGTTCGCAATGTGATTGAGCAGGTGGCGCATGGTTTACAAGCGTTACACCGTCAAGAAATGGTGCATCAAGATTTACGCCCTGAAAACGTGATGATAACCAGTGAAGGTATTGTTAAAATTATCGATTTTGGTGCCACAGCCGTTGCTGGATTGATAGAGACTCAAGGTGTTGGTGCTGACATTCTTGGCACGGCACAATTCACTGCGCCTGAATATTTCTTAGGGGAGCTTGGGGATCATCGTAGTGACATTTTTTCATTGGCAGTGATGACCTATTACATGTTGACCAATGGGTTGCCCTACGGTACTGCAGTGGCGAAGTCGACAACATTAAAGGCGCAACAACAATTAATATATATTCCTGCTCGTTCTCAAAATGGCGCAGTACCCCATTGGGTGGATTATGCCCTTGAAAAAGCGCTTGAAGTAAATCCAGCTAAACGTACCTCAGAAGTGTCGGAATTTATTTATAACCTTAAAAACCCACATCCTAAAGCTATGCAAAAACAAGTGCCATTCATTGATAAAAATCCGATTTTATTTTGGCAACGTTTGACGTGGTTATTTGGGATATTATTTGTCATTGCGATAGTTAATTAAGCCGAGAATCTCAGTTTAACTAACTATTGCAATACTTAATAATGACTACCAAGCCTTATACGGTAAGAATTTACCATTCATGGTAATCACGACTCTGTCGCCCTTGGGGTCGACTTGCTTTTCAACATCCATTGAAAAATCAATCGCACTCATAATCCCATCGCCAAATTGTTCCTGAATGACTTCTTTTAAGGTGTCGCCGTACACGCCAACGACTTCATATAACCGATACACTAATGGATCTTGAGGGACATCTCGCTGCCATTTTTTGGTTGGGTAAGCCGTTAATGCCGCTTGGGAGCCTGCAGGTAAATCAAGTAACTGGCATAACTTGATAGCAATGGCTTCGGGCATACTGTTCATACCTAAACATGCTGAAGTGACCCAAACACAGCCCATTTCCAGCTCATCTGCGATATTCTGCCAAGTTAATTGGCGGGCATGCTTTGCTAATACAATCGCTTCAACCACTTGTTCCTTGTTCATCTTTTATTCCTTTAGTTAGCTAGAGTTAAGGAACAGATCGCAAGAGTTAGACCAAAAATAATTAATATGTAAATCAAGTTGTTATGTTTGTTACAAAGATTTGAGAGTCTGTTTTAGTGCAGATTGAGCTTGTTCTTGGTGCGCGGAGGGATAAAGATTGTTTGATGATGTGAAATAAACTGGCCGACAATTAAGTCGGCCGGTGATCATTATGATGTTATTAACGCTGATGCATCGCGTAGTCAGTGCCATCTTTGGCGGTAAACACTTTGCAGTTCCCTTCAGTTGGTAAGCAGCGTGAGTGCAACATGCTTACCCATTGCTTGTAAGGTGTCGGTAGGTTTTTAATTGGCAGCGCAACTTGAATATCTTCAATGTGAGCAGGGTCGTTAGCACCTAGTTCGCCATTGCGGTCAAAGCTCACTTCAACATGGGTATCGTTATTTTTTAATACCACAGACGTTGGGTCGCTTTTATGTCCCGTTAGAGCAACAAACTGACAAGGATTTTGTAATCCACATTGGCTGCCATCTTTCATAAACGCTAAAAGATGAGTGTAGTAAATAACGTAGCTATTAACATCGGCATGAGAGCCTTCGGTTAGCGGGAAGTTATCATCTAGAAATACTTTCGCATTGGTAATTTTATCTGCGTTAGTACTGGTCGCCACAAATTGTTCCTCAATGAAGCTGTTAAGGTTGTGAGCTGCTGTGTTGGTGTGCATTGTTGTCATAGTCATAACCTTATCCTCTTCGTTTGGGTCATTACACTGAATGAATCTTTTCTGTTCAGTGTTACTTCTCTTATCATTGATTCATGTTGCTAGCTGCGGTGAACGATTTTCAAAAACTGTTTCCCGATTGCTTAATTTGTAGTCTAGAGTATTTTTCACTACAATTTCACAATAAAAATTTTACACTGTGAATTTTACAAAATGCGCAATGATCAAAGCTTGATGAGAAAGTCACATTTTCTGGGCACTAAGATCCGAAATCTACGCAAACGGAATCATTTGACGATGGAAGATTTATCGGCCAGATGTATCCGAGTGGATTCAAGTTCTGCGCCTTCGGTATCGTATCTATCTATGATAGAGCGAGGTAAGCGTGTCCCCAGTGCTGGCATGCTGGCAGTTATCGCCACAGTGTTTCAAAAAGAGGTGGATTGGTTTTTAGATGATATGCCTGAAGAGCAGTCTATTACCCCTGAAAAAGGCCGTCGCGGTGGCATTAGTGGGATGCCACTCGAACCAAGCTTCTTATTTTCCAATGATATTTTACAAATTGCGATTCCTGAAATGTTGTCACAAACAGGCACATCAGGCAGACAATTTGCGCAGTTATTGATCCGTGCTCACCAAGAACATCATCAAAACCATTTCCCTGATTTAGAACGCGCTGCAGAAGATATCGGCAAGAAACAAATGCCATTGAGCGCCGATGAAATGCTCTCTATCGCTAAAAGTATGGGACTTAAAATCAAGTGGATTGATGAAGTCCCTACAGAAGTGTTAGATGAAACTGGAGCCCGCTCTTCACGTTTAACCACCTCATTTTTTGAGCCGCCTGCGACGATTTTTATCAATAAAGCCCTAAAATCTAACGCGCCGCGACTCAAATATGACTTAGCAGTGCACATCGGTCACTGCGTTTTACACAATAAAGACGGTTTAAAAAGTGTCATGACATCGGGGCGTCGAGTTGAAGTCGATGATGATGCCGCAATGCAGTCAAATACCTTAAATGCTCAAGATATTTTGCATGCATGGCGCGACTTTGAATCAAGCTTTTTTGCTGGTGCCTTGTTGTGTCCTAAGGTGCCATTTAGGCAACTGCTTGACCGTCATGGTTATGAAATTGATATTCACAAACAGCTGCAAGTTTCAGCCTCTGTGGCGATGAGAAGGATGACCGTCGTATCACCGTATCCACATTGGCATTATTTCGATGCCTATGCGCCAGGAAAACTCAAAGCAGTATATCGCGGTAATGGGATCCCGCTGCCTTGGGGCAATATGCGGATTGTTGAAGATCCTTGTCATCACTGGGCTGTGTTTCGAAAGATTAACGAACCATCGGCAGGGACTTCAGCTCAAATATCTATTTTGAATGTGGGTAATGAGCCACGTATTTACTGTTGTGAGTCGATAAAAGTAGATGATTCAGCGGGCAACCCACATGTATTGTGCGCAGGGATTGATCTGAACCCTGCCATTGAAGCTCAAGGCAAAGATGCTGAAAAAATCACTGAAGATTTAAAACAAGCATGTGTTGATAATGGCGGTTTAGTGGCGATACCTAAAGCGATAAAAGCCGATTTAACCAGTGTGGCTAAAATCCTTAATATCAATTGGATTGAACGTGGCATTGAAAACGAGGCTAGAGTGATTTGTTCACGAGGAGCTGTGTGTCCGCGTCAGCCTAGTTGTTATGCTAGCGGAAAAGCACAATGTGAGTAGCTATATGTGATTAGCTATATCTGTTAGTTAATTATTGAGCAGCATCTAAAAATGCCCTGTTAATGAGTCACTATTAACAGGGCATTTGCGTTATTTGAATGTGCTATCAAGAAGATGAAAAAACCACTCTTCGAGCTCTTTTTGAGATGATTGAATTAACTTATCTTTCTCATTATTGACATCAAACGGGCTGTCTTCACCAAAAGCATGCTGCAGTTGTTGTATTTGTTCAGCATTCCACTCTGGGTGAAACTGAAGTCCAACTTGCCTTTGATGTACGAACATTTGCTGTGGCCAAGCTGTTGAACTCGCTGTGATGCTCACCTCTGAGTTACAAAATTTAAACCCTTGATAATGCCACTGTGGTACTTGCATTACCTGATTATCAGCCTGTTTTATTGGCAACCAACCTAATTCAGCTTGTGGTAGCGCGAGTAACTTGGCACCGAGTGTCGATGCCAATAGTTGTGCGCCTAAACAAATCCCGATAATAGGCATGTTTGCGTGTACAGCTTGCTTAATCAACACTATTTCTGCCTGCATCCACCTTGGGTTTTCTACCACATCCATAGGGCCGCCTAAAATGATTAGCCCATCGACATTCGTCAAATTTGGTAACTCATTATTTGGCGCCATAAAATGAATTAATTGGTGACCATAAATATTTGCCCAATCGGTTATTCGTCCAGCCCCTTCAGCTGTGTGATGCTGAATGACGGCTAAGGTGAGTTTTTGCATTCGCTTTATCTTCCTATTATTGCAACTCGGCCGTTTCAAGATAGATTTCGATAAGCTGTTGAGGTGCTAGAGATAAGTTTTTTGCTAACTCATCCTTGCTTGGATGTAACTTGCCTTTTAGAGGCACAGTCACTTGAGATACCTTGTCAAATTGATGATTCAACACTCGTAAAAGGTGATCAGCCTCTGGGCGGTTTTCAATTAATTTGACTAAAAACTGATGCTGACTTTGAGGGTTGGCACTAATGACTTGATACGTCGCATTAGCAGCTTTATTTTGCTCAGTTAGCATATTGAGTTCAGAGAAAATGATGATGTTATCAATGATAACTTCTTGATCGGTGAACCGGCTTATTCCACCGCGCTCAAAATGTCCTTCCACAACATCAACCTGTAATTTTGTAAGTTCGTTATCTTGCGATGGATGCAAACGCATTAAATCAAATGGTTTCGGTACTATGGTCCATAACTGATTCGCTTGGTTTGACTGCTGAGTTAGCTTTTGTTTTACCGTTTTATCAATATCGGGATCACTAAAGTGAAATTGCATCACCATTTGCACATTATGTGGTTTATGGTACATGGGCAAATGTGATGCAAATAAACCATCATCGCCACCAAATATGGTCATGCCATGGGTACCAAAGTGAGTCTTATTTGCTTGTAAAGGCGAAGAGAAAAGAGTGATGATTGTAATAAAGAGAGTGGTAATAAACGCGGGTTTGAACATTGTCGGCTCCTATCTGGAAATTAGTCAGATGGGGCCGTCCCCTTATGAATATCTATTGGAGTAAAGCACTGGATAGTCATTTAACCAATAAACTGAGGTCGTCCTCGAAAACTATTTTACTACAATCGGCTAACAATTCGAAGCCATAGAATTTGATAGATGAACTGACTGTTTATTGAACAAGTTATGGTGTTAGTCTCTGTATTGTTAGTGATTGATAATAATCGACAAACTAACTATTGAATCTTGAAACCAAAGGCTGCAATATTCGTCATAACATATTTTTATGTCAGGAATCACTTGCCCAAGGAATAGGGAAGCTTAATTACACCTTTCATGTAATCTGTTTTACCTCTTCCTTGGATACCTTTTTAACAATTAGCATTACATTTTTAAGGATAAAACTATCTCTAGTGGTATCACTAGCTGATAGCTTTCAAGGAGTCACCATGAAGTACATCAAGTTGATGGTATGGGGAGTGTCATTGTGCATTTCAAATTCCATTCTCGCCGCCTCTGTTGAGGATTATTCCCGCCATAGCGATTATTACAATGTCAAAATATCACCTGATGGTAAACACTTAGCGGTGTTGGTGAATGATGAAGGTAAAAAGAAACTAGCGTTTTTACGTACTGATAATTTTGAGCTTACTTTTGCTTTAAATTCAAATAATAATGGTCAACCTGCTGATTATTATTGGGTTAACAATGAACGAGTCATTGTCCAAGTGGTTCAAAGTCGAGGCTTTTTAGAGCAACCGATTAATATGGGCGAAATATTTGGCGTTAATTACGATGGCTCAAAGCGCAAAATGATTTTCGGCTACCGCTCGCAAGGTGGAATTGTGTATTCCGGCTCTGGTGGTTTTTTAATTGATAAGCTTGCAGGTGATAAAAAGCATGTGTTAATCACAAAGCAATCTTTTAGTCGAGATGGTGATGTTTTACCTGAAGTGGTTAGGCTTAATGTTTATACAGGTAAAGAGCGCCGAGTTAAACGGGCGCCAATTTCTTATAGTCAGTTTTTAGTCGATAACGATGGCGTGCCAAGGTTTGTGGTTGGTGCAGATAAGAATGCTAAGACTAAAATTTTCTATCGTGAAGGCAAAGGTGAAGATTGGCAGCCATTTGATCAGCAAATTGATGGTGAGTTCACGCCGTTAGCATTTTCCAGTGATAATCAGTCGGTGTACGCATTAAAAACAGATCCTGAAAAACCGAAAGGCTTATACCGTTATGACTTAAAAACCAGCACAGAAACCTTTTTATACCGCAGTGAGATTGCCGATCCTACTTATGCGATTAAATCTGATTTAAATGAAGTGTATGGTTTGAGGTTAGATGAAGATTACTCAAGCTATATTTTTATCAAACCAGATACGCAGGAAGCAAAATTACATAAAGCATTAATTCAAGCCTTTAATGGCGACAGCGTGGAAATCACCAGTAAAACTCAAGACGGAAAGCAAATGGTGGTGCATGTTTCCAGCGATCGTAATCCTGGTTCGTTTTATTTATTCGATACTGAAACCATGAATGCGCGCTTTTTATTAGCTAGTCAGTCTTGGATTAAAAAAGAGCAGCAAGCATCTACCGAACCTTTTCGGCTCAAAACACCAGACGGTTTAGTGCTTAACGGCTATTTGACCTTGCCTATTGGCAAAAAAGAGAATTTACCGACAGTCGTGCTGCCTCATGGCGGACCACATGCTCGAGATTACTGGAGTTATGATCCTCAAGTGCAAATGCTTGCAAATGCTGGTTATGCGGTGCTTAAAGTGAACTTTAGAGGCTCCGACGGCTATGGTGAAAGCTTTATGGAAGCGGGTTACGGCCAATGGGGAACAGGCATACAGGATGATATTACTTTAGCACTGAATTATGCCATTCAAACCGGTGTGACCGATAAAGATAGAGTGTGTATTTTTGGAGCGAGCTTCGGCGGTTACAGTGCCTTGCAAAGTGCAATTCGACAGCCAGATATGTACCAATGTGCTATTGGTTATGTGGGCGTTTATGATTTGCCTATGATGTTTGATGAAGGTGATATCAAAACTATTAAATGGGGTGATGCGTATTTAGATAAGACATTAGGGACCGATAAAGCTGAGCGTATCGCACAGTCTCCTGCGCGCAATGTTGATAAGCTTAAAGCACCAGTGTTAATTATTCACGGTAAAGACGATCAGCGTGCCCATTTTGAGCATGCGCTAGCGCTTAAAGATGCCTTAGATAAAAAAGGCCACCCTTATGAATGGCTAGTGAAAGACAAAGAGGGTCATGGTTTCTATAACGAAGATAATATTCTAGAAGCAAATAAAGCTATTTTATCATTCTTAGATAAATATATTGGTGCAAAAAATTAGACTTTAGTACAACTGTCAAATTTAAATTTTTCATCAGTTAAAAAGTGGTAATAAAAAGCCCTATGCGATAGTTGATGAATCATCAGCTATCGCATAGGGCTTTGTTGAATTGTTATTTACTATCTCATGGTAACAAACTCTTCAGCGCCAGTTGGGTGAATAGCCACAACTGCATCAAAGTCAGCTTTTGTTGCGCCCATTTTCATCGCGACGCCAAAGCCTTGGAGGATTTCATCCATACCAAAACCAATACCGTGAATACCCACTACCACTTCGTTTTCGCCTGCGCAAATCAACTTCATTTTGCATGCTTCACGATGAGCAGTAATAGCAGTGTACATAGAGGTAAACCCTGATTTGTACACTGTAATGTTATCTTCGCCATATTGCTCAATCGCTTCTGGCTCAGTTAAGCCCATAGTGCCGATTGGTGGGTGACTGAATACCACGGTTGGAATTACACTGTAATCCATTTTCGCATTTGGCATATTGCCAAATAGACGCTCTGATAATAAACGACCTGCTTTAACAGCAACAGGAGTCAGCTCTACGCCGCCTTCCATAATATCGCCAACACAGTAAATACCTTTAGCTGTGGTGTTTTGCTGCTCGTCAGTCACCACATAGCCTTTAGCATTTAGTTGAACATCGGTATTTTCTAAACCGATGTTACCAGTAGATGGAGAGCGACCAATGGCCCAAATTAAGCTGTCGACAGTGATGCTCTCACCATTTTCAAGTTCTAGTGTTAGGCTGTCATCTGCATTTTTAATCACGGCTTTAGGAATGCTGTGGGTGTGCAATGTTGGTCCATTGATTTCCATGGCTTCAACTAAAGTGTCAGTTAAAATTGGATCAAAGTTACGTAGCGGAGCATGTTTACGCACTAATAGGTGGGTTTCGCTACCTAAAGCATGCAAAACACCCGCGAGTTCTACTGCAATGTAGCCTGCGCCGACAACAGCAACTCGTTTAGGTTGCTCGCGTAGAGCAAAGAAACCATCTGAATCGATACCATATTCAGCACCTGGAATATTTGGAATCGTTGGTGCGCCGCCTGTGGCGATAAGGATATGGTCTGCAGTGTAGTGTTCACCGTCGACTTCAATGGTATTACCGTCAACAAACTTACCGTAACCGTTAAGTAGGGTGACATTGTTGCTTGCAAAACCACGGCCATAAGCATCATGAATGCGACCAATGTAGGCTTCGCGGTTATCAACTAAAGTGTTCCAGTTGAAGTTATTTACGGTGACGTCAAAGCCATAATCTTTAGCAAATAGGTGCATTGCTTCAGCAACATGAGCGCCATACCACATGACTTTTTTCGGTACACAGCCGACATTTACACACGTTCCGCCAACATGTTTTGCTTCAATAACCAAAACCTTTGCACCACGCATTGCTGCACGGTTACCAGATGCGATACCACCACTACCTGCACCTAGGCAGATATAGTCAAAATGTTGAGCCATGTTAACCCTCTCTATGTGTTACTTCTGCCAAGCTTATTTCAATAAAAGCCTGACTTTAATAAGCGTTTATGTGAGTTCGATAGATTTTATTGCAGCCATTGTAGGGGGGAATCCAATTACAAGCTAGTTTCAAAGACCGTAATAAATTGTAATTTATTGCAACGGTTTTAATTGGCTGGAATAGGAAATTTACGCTAACGCTTATATTGGCAGCTCGAACGCTCAGCTTGTGTGGGACCTGTTGTTGAGCAGCTCATGCAATCCCACTCTGTTTGGCGGTGACCTAATTCTGTTTGATGATGTATCGCTTGCTGTAGATCAATGTGTTTTTTCAAATAACGGATCCGATTGGCCAACCAGCGACAACTTGGGTCATTGGCGGTAGCCATTTTCGTATTGCTGTTCTTGGTTTTTGATACTGAGTTTGAGGGTGATAACTGTGCGGTTTGCGGTCTATCTAACTGCATTTCGTCGGCTGAATATTCGAATGCATTTTGTGATTGTGAAGGGGTGATGGCCTTGCCTTGATTATCTTGTGCGCCGTCATTCCCCAGTGAACTTTGTTGAGGTTCCTCTGATTTGTGGGATTTTTTATGTTGGATGAGTTGAGTAAATTCAGAAGCTTGAACGGGTGGGGTTGCTAACATGAAAATAATGGTTAGTAGCAGAGATAATAATCGTGTTTGTAAGTTGGTTGATTCGAACAGATGATTATTTAACCAATAGATAAATTGCGGGTAAACCCCTTGAGGTTGTTTCATCAGCATTCCTTTGCTTTAGTCAGTTTTTACCATTCAATTGGTAAGACTCACATAGCTTAGAAGGGAATACTGATATTTGCCACAAAGTTAGAGAACGGAGTTATTGAATTTAAAAGCTCCAACTTAAATAAATACCGCCATAGCTTTCATCTAAACTGCCAGTGTAACCATCCATCTCAGCTTCCTTTTTAATGTCAGCCATGGCAATTACATGGCTAAAGTGGGCACTAATAGCCATATTACTGCTTAGGGCGTAACTGGCTTCAACGCCCATTTGAAAGTGGTTGGCGCCATCATGTTCTTCTGTAGCGTACTGAAAATCAAACCCTTGAGTAATGTATGGGGTTATTGAAAATTGTTCGGTTAATTGCCAAGGGCTATGTAGGCTGACTTCGACAAAATATCCACCCGCTTCGGTAGCATAAGTATATGCAACAGATGGGATTAACCAATCCACACCGGTGTAGGCTATTTCTGCAAAAAATTCATTATCTGAGCCGCGTTCGTCGCCATAAAATTCAAGGCGTTGATAACCCACAATAGTTTCTAAATTATCATGTAGGTTTAAAGCGTACTCTAAGCCAAAGTTCCATTCGGTGTAGTGTTCGCTATCTCCACGAACAACAGCTGCATAAGAGGTAAAATCGCCACTTGATACCGATGCCGCACCAAGATAAACACCGCCATCAGCTAAATTATTTCGACCTTCTGAGATATATTTTGAGTCCCAACCTAAATCAATACCAAACTCAACACCTTCGGCATGGACTTGGTTAGATAGCATCGCTGAAACGCTGATTAATGATAAAAACAGCAGGATGAAATTTGTTTTCATATCATTGATTTCTCTCATAAGGTCATAAAGATGTTGTAAGACTACATGATTCAAAGTAATTGGTAATGAGAATGAATTGGATTTGCGATCAAGTTGTCAATAACAGTTATGTAAATAGCATGTAAATAGGATTGTGCAGTGAGTCACGTTTTTTAAGGTTATTTTAAGGTAGTGGTTTGGTGGGTGACTTGGGTAGGGACGCTAAAGTATATTAAGACTGATGATTTGCTTCATTGTTTGCTTACTATTCTGGCCTCAATCTGCAGCAGACTTGAATTCGTTAGCGTGAGCCCTTATTAATACAGTTAAGGCAATTATTACCCTATTTCCCGAGGAATCACCTATGAGCAACACATTGCTAGATAATCCTTTGCTTGAACAGAGCGAACTGCCGCAGTTTTCGAAGATTAAAGCTGAGCATATTCAGCCAGCAGTTGAACACGCTATCGCACAATGTCGCAGTAAAATCGATCAAGTATTAGCAGATAACAGCACATACTCATGGGAAAATTTAATCGAACCGCTTGAAGAGGTGGATGATCAATTAAGTAAAATCTGGTCACCAGTCTCACATATGAATTCAGTGACGAGTACTGATGAATGGCGCGAGGCCCATGATGCTTGCTTACCTTTATTATCAGAGTACGGCACCTTTGTCGGTCAGCACCAAGGGCTTTATCAAGCTTATAAATCGATTCAGGAATCAGCAGAGTTCGAGCAACTCACCACAGCGCAACAAACCTTATTGACTCAGAGTTTACGCGACTTCGAATTATCAGGTATTGGCTTAAACGATGAACAAAAAGTCCGTTACGGTGAAATCGTTAAACGTTTATCTGAATTAACCAGCAACTTTTCAAACCAACTGTTAGACGCCACCCAAGCTTGGTCTAAGTTAATTACTGACGAATCACAGTTATCAGGCTTACCTGAATCGGCTATCGCTGCAGCAAAAGCGATGGCTGAAGCGAAAGAGCTTGAAGGCTACCTATTTACCCTAGATTTCCCGTCTTATTTACCTGTGATGACCTACAGCGATAACCGCGAGTTACGCGAAGAATGTTACCGGGCATTCGTAACTCGTGCATCAGATCAAGGTCCAAATGCTGGCGAATTTGATAACAGTGCCAACATGGACGAAATTTTAGCGTTACGTCATGAGCTGGCGCAGTTATTAGGTTTTGATAGCTATGCTGATAAATCGTTAGCGACCAAAATGGCCAATGATCCTAGCCAAGTATTATCATTTCTAAATGAGTTAGCACTTCGCTCAAAAGAGCAAGGCAAGGCAGAACTTGCTGAACTTAAAGCATTTGCTAAAGAGCACTTTGATGTTACTGAAATGGCCTCATGGGATTTAAGTTTTTATGCTGAAAAATTACAGCAGCATAAATATGAAGTATCACAAGAATTATTACGTCCATACTTCCCTGAAGACAAAGTCTTATCAGGCTTGTTCTACACAGTATCGCGCTTATTCGGTTTAAGTATCGAAGAGCAACAAGGCTTTGATAAGTGGCACGATGATGTGCGCTTCTTCCACATTTATGACGCTGAAAAAGTGCATCGTGGTAGCTTCTATCTTGATTTATATGCCCGCACAGGTAAACGCGGCGGAGCATGGATGGACGACTGTCGTGGTCGCCGTGTAACCAGTTCTGGGCTGCAAAAACCAGTGGCTTATTTAACCTGTAACTTTAATGGCCCAGTTGATGGTAAACCTGCATTGTTTACCCATGATGAAGTGACCACTCTGTTTCATGAATTTGGCCATGGTATTCACCATATGTTGACTCAAATTGAAGTCGGCGGTGTTGCTGGCATTAACGGTGTGCCTTGGGATGCGGTTGAGCTTCCAAGTCAGTTTATGGAAAACTGGTGCTGGCAAGAAGAAGCCTTAGCTGAAATCTCGGGTCACTTTGAAACGGGTGAAGCCTTACCAAAAGCACTGCTTGATAAAATGCTCGCTGCAAAGAACTTCCAGTCAGGCATGATGATGCTGCGCCAACTTGAGTTCTCACTGTTTGATTTCAGAATGCACCATGAGTTTGATGCTGAAAAAGGTGCTGATATTCAAGGCATTCTTGATGAAGTACGTGGCCAAGTTGCCGTTAATGTTCCACCATCGTTTAACCGTTTTCAACATGGTTTCGCTCATATTTTTGCTGGTGGTTATGCTGCAGGTTATTACAGCTACAAATGGGCTGAAGTATTATCTGCAGATGCGTTTTCACGCTTTGAAGGTGAAGGTATCTTTAACCCTGAAACTGGTAAAAGCTTCTTAAACAACATCCTTGAAATGGGGGGCAGTGAAGAGCCAATGACTTTATTTGTGCGCTTTATGGGCCGTGAGCCGAATACCGATGCATTATTACGTCATTCAGGTATTAATGCCTGAGTTCAAATAAAATCAATAAGTGATTGCTTTTTAAAAGTAAAACAATAAAATCAAAAGGCACTCTAAGTTATATACAGTAACTTCAAGGGTGTCTTTTTTGTTTTTACCTTGTCAGGATTAGTTGTTTTATAAGATGAACTTATTAAAACACCAAAGTTACATTACTAACCTGAACCCGGGATAAGAAGTTAGTTAAACTGTTGAATTATTACATGTTTGCTTTCAATCTTATTCTAGATAGATATTTTTGCTTAGAACAAGGCAAATTTGTGCGTCAATAGCAGGCCTATTGCAAACAAATTTAACGCCGTTATCAGTAAAAATAACCTCTAGAAAGTAAGTTGTTATCCCGAGCTCAGGTTAACTACGTCATAGACAGCATAACTTGAACGGATTCGTATTTTGAACCAGCAACCATCACCAGACGAGCAAGTATTCTTTACCTTATCACCAGGAAGAACGGTCGATATTCAAATTGATTTCCCTGTGAAATTTAGAACCAAAGCTATTTTGGTTGGCTTTGAGCTGGGTAAATATATTATTTTGAAGCACCCCGCACCGCAGCAAATGAAAAATTACAGCGATGTATTTGTTGAAGGCAATGGTGTAGTGGTTCGTTATCTATTGGAAGGTCAACAGGGCGAGTGCTACGCCTTTAAATCGACCATTCGCAATATCACTAAAATCCCAGAAAAGTTTATTTTTCTGTCTTACCCAAAGCAAATTGAAAACCGTCAGTTACGAACCCATCAACGCTTCGTCACGCATTTGCCAGCAGCTATCCAAGCAAAAGATGAAAATGATGCGAGCCATGGTACCCAACTAAAAGGCATTATTTCTGATATTTCATCCAAAGGCTGTGGCTTCGTATTTAAAACTGAGAATCCGAATCTTAAAGTGAGTCAGAAAGACATTATTGTGATGATCCGTAATCCTAATAATGAAGGGGTTTTCATTCCTGCTAAGGTGTGTAATAGCCGCTTTGAAGACGGTAAGGTCAATGTTGGGATTAAGTTTGAAGACGATGATGAGCAAATCAAAACCTTACTCACTCAGCTGTATATTGATTTGTAAGAATTAAAAAAGGCATTAAAAAAAGCGACTGTTATCAGTCGCTTTTTTTGTTTTCGTAGACGCTAAACTTTCAACACTAGGCCAATTTCAAATCATGTTGCTGGCGGTACATCACCATGTCTTCAATCGTCAACACTGGCATATTGTGCTTAAGGCCAAATGCGACAATTTCAGGTGCTTTTGCCATGGTGCCATCTTCATTGGTCACTTCGCATAATACGCCAGCAGGTTGAAGCCCTGCCATTTGCATTAAGTCTACCGTGCCTTCGGTGTGGCCGCGACGAGACATTACACCGCCAGCGCGTGCGCGAAGTGGGAAAACATGCCCCGGGCGAGCCAGATCTGATGCTTTAGCATTAGCTGCAGTGGCGGTTTTTACTGTGGTAACACGATCTTGTGCTGAAACACCTGTGGTGACGCCTTCTTTAGCTTCAATAGACACAGTAAAAGCCGTTTGGTTAGCGCTATTGTTATCTTGCACCATTGGTGGCAGTTCAAGCTTGTTTGCTTGGTCATCAGTTAAGCATAAACACACAATACCGCTGCATTCGCGGATCATTAATGCCATTTGCTTGCTAGTAAGATGTTCTGCTGAATAGATAATATCGCCTTCATTTTCACGATCTTCATCGTCGAGCAATAATACGCCGTTACCTAGACGTAATGCAGCTAAGGCTTTTTCAACACGTTCGATAGGATCGCCAAAAGGCGAAAGTAGTGATAACTGATTCATGGTTAACTCCTAAAAAATACCAGAATCAGGGCTTTAAAGAGGGGTTTTACGCCAAACGAAATACACCAGCAAGCATAGGCTCACTGGCGTATTTCTATTCTCTCTCATCCGGACTATAACCGTCGGCTCTGGAATAGTAGACATTACATCTACATCACCAAATCTGCTGACCTCGACGAATCGAGCGCTCGCGGGCTTAGTTAAGATTACATAAAGGTAAGTTAACATCACCGCCGGTGGGGAATTTCGCCCCGCCCTGAGAATTAAAATAACCTGCTCACACCCAATGTGTGAACAGCGCCGCCATGGTAAGCCAAAACGCTCGTTTAAAAAAGTGTTAACGCTCACAGAGGCGACAATTATTTATTCAATATCGAAGGTTAACCTTTATCAAATAGATTTTTGTATAAGTTGTTCTATTTAATGATTTGTTAATTTAGTAAGCAGGCTTGATAGCTGGTATGACCTCTGTTAGCCTGTTTCGTTCACATGGAGTAGTAGTATATGAATTTATATTTCCGCCTAATTTGGTTGATGTTTTGGCGCAACCGTCAGGCAAAAAAAATAGGCTTTTTAGATACCAGCCGAATTAGTTACCGCGCTTGGCCACTTGATTGCGACATCAATATGCATTTAACCAATTCTCGTTATCCTGCGTTTATGGATCTTGCTCGTACCCATATGATTGCCGAAATGGGATTAATGAAAAAATTCCTTAAACTTAAATGGCTACCTATCGTGAACGCGTCGGAGTTTACTTTTTTCCGTGATATTAAACCGATGGAAAAATTTGAAATTGAAACTCGCATTGTTGGCTGGGATGAGAAGTATTTTTATATCGAACAACGTTTCGTGACTGCTAGAGGCCTGCATTGCATCATGCATGTTCGCGGTGTGTTCATCTGTAAAGGTAAACAAGTACCGATTACTGAACTGGTTGAAGCGGGTGGCTATTTCGGCCCAACCCCTGAAATGCCGCCTGAAATTGTTAAGTGGAAAGAGTTTTTACAAGTTAAGAAAGAGCAAAACAGCGCGCCTAAATTGAGTTTAGCGTCGTAAGCGTTATCATATCCATAATTGATAGCGTATTGAGTAGGTAGCACTGTGGCAAAACTAGAAAAATTTAGCGATATATTTGATCGTGCAGCTGAACGAAAAGGCGGCGCCAAAGCGTTAGGTTTGTTAATGCCACAATCATTGGAAGCTGATGAAATTGGTCAGTATTCTGATGCTCAGTTGTTGTCAGCCATGAGCAAACAAGTATTTCAGAGTGGCTTTGTCTGGCGGGTGGTTGAAAACAAATGGCCTGCCTATGAAGAAGCTTTCTTTAATTTTGAGCCTTTTAAAGTATTAATGCTGTCGCCTGATCAGATCCAACAAAGAGCATCTGATGCAACACTGATACGCCATCAAAAGAAAACCCAATCAATTGTCGATAATGCCTATATGGTTCAGCAGCTTGCTGCTGAGAATGGCAGTTTTGCTGAGTTTATTGCTAATTGGCCAGAAGAAGACATCACTCTATTATGGCAAGCGTTAAAAAAGAAAGGCAGTCGCTTAGGCGGCAATACTGGCCCTTATTTTTTGCGCACCATAGGCAAAGACACTTTTTTATTAACCAATGATGTGAAATCTTATTTAACAGCCACCAAGGTTGTTGATGCTGGTTTTACTTCACAAACGGCGCTTCGCCAAGCACAGGCGGCTTTTAATCATTGGCAACAAGAGTCTGGTTTGAGCCTTGCGCATATCAGCCGCATTATTTCTTTGGGAGTGGGTGATAATCGGGTTTAGCCTCTATACCCAAACAAGCTGAAGATGCTCGATTTCAGCAAGAATTTACACGCGTTTAGGCAAGGCATTGATTGCGGATAATGGTTATTCCCTTTTCAAAATCAATAACGCAGCATAAACGCGTGTAAAACTTGCCCTCAGGGAGTTTCACCGTGTTCCCACTACGTTGTTGCGCTAATTTATAAGGTACCTACATTACCGCATTAACGCGCCTAGTATTGAAAACACGGTGAAGCTCTGAAACACGTATCTTCAAGTTGTTTGGGTATATAAGGCTAAGCTGATGCTATTTGATAGCGGCATAAGAACATTTTTGCGACTTCGTTAGCAATACTCACTTGTTCATCATGATTGAGTCTTTCAGCAAACTGCATCACTTGTGGCCAAAAGCAGCTGCCTTTTATCAGGCTATGTATTTGCTGTAATGCCAGCTCTTCATTAGCTACCGATATTTTTTTGTCGGCTATAGCTTCTCTTATCCAGCGCATGGTGGCGCTTTCTTGTTTTTTGACCCGCTGAAATTCTTTATTC
Organism: Shewanella olleyana; assembly: GCF_023283825.1. Classification (GTDB taxonomy): domain Bacteria; phylum Pseudomonadota; class Gammaproteobacteria; order Enterobacterales; family Shewanellaceae; genus Shewanella; species Shewanella olleyana. Next base: position 75,049 of record NZ_JAKILD010000013.1, read on the forward strand.
ATTGACTCTGGAGTATAAAAAAAGTGACCAATAGCCATACGTGTCAGTTCAATGTATTCCTGACTACTAATGAAGTTAACTTCTTTAAATACCACTTCCGAAAGCTGCTCAAGTAGCGGTCTGTCACTCTGATATTCAGCGACGTTATGCTTTAAAGAGCGGTCCCATAAATCAGCCATCAAGGTCATGACAATCGCTTCTTTGGTATCGAAGTGATTGTAAACAGTACGTTTAGATACGCCTGCTACCTCAGCGAGTTTATCCATACTTGTTGCAGCAACCCCAAATTCTGTAAAGGTCACTTTAGCGGCATTGATAATATCTGCTCGCTTTATCTGGCTTAAGGTCATTTTTTCTTTAGGCATCGTTTGGCTCAATCAGTAAATCTGTAGATATTCTACACTGGGCAGTTTACTTTTCAATCATATTTTAATAAACTGCACCGTGTAGTTTACTTTTTGTGTTAAAAATGAAATATCTGTGGATTTTTGTAGGAGTTTTAGTGATGGCATTTTCAATTAAAGCAATATTCGGTAATAACAAAGCTGAAGCTGTGAAATTTGAAAATACCGATATTGCCTATCAATCTAGCTTAAGTGATATTTGGAGCATTGCTAAAAGTTATATGACGACAAAAAGGCTGCATCCAGCCCCTGAAGTTGAGGTCCCAGTTCAGCCTATTACAGCAACAAGCCTGAGTTTTTCAACTGAAGATCAAATTTTTCGTCTGGGTCACTCAACATTATTAATTCGTATTGATGGCGAATATATCCTTTTAGATCCTGTATTTAGTCAACGAGCTTCGCCTGTGCAATGGGCTGGACCAAAACGTTTTCATCAATCTCCAATAAATATTGAACAATTACCTCCTATTAAGGCGGTCATTATTAGTCATGACCATTATGATCATCTAGATAAAGCGGCTGTGACAGAACTGAAAGACAAGGTTCAGTATTTTGTGACACCTGAAAAAGTGGGCAATCATCTTATTGAGTGGGGCGTTGAACCTAGCAAGGTGAATCAGCTGTCTTGGTGGCAAGAACTTCAATTAGATGATTTAACGTTAGTCGCAACGCCAGCACAGCACTTTTCTGGCCGTGGTTTATTTGACCGTGATACCACTTTGTGGGCGAGCTGGGTCATTAAAGGGAAACAAAGTAAGTTATTTTTTAGTGGTGATGGTGGTTACTTTCCAGGTTTTAAAGAAATTGGCGAGCGTTATGGCCCATTTAATATCACCATGATTGAAACGGGTGCCTATAATGATTTATGGAGTGACATTCATATGATGCCTGAGCAAAGCTTGCAGGCCCATATCGATTTAAACGGTGACAATTTTCATCAAGCTGCCATGTTACCCATTCACAATGGGACATTTGATTTAGCCTTGCATGATTGGTTTGAGCCATTAGAGCGGATTGTGCATTTAGGCGAGCAGGCAAATGTTCATGTCGTCACTCCTATTTTTGGAGAGGCTGTGTCAGTTAAATCTGCGATGAAAACTGAGCGTTGGTGGCGTGAAATGTTACTGAGCGAGGAGTTATCGCTACAAGCTCAATAATTTTTATTGAGAAAATAGAAAAATATCTGGTTTAACCTAAACTAAACCAAATAAAATACTATTTCATATGCATTTTTTTTAACGTTATGTTGTATATTGGAGTTTTACGAACTTATTTGCGTGTAACGTTTTTGTAACATTTATAGATTGTAATTTTTGTTGGAATAGAATTTTTAACATATTTAAAACAAAGCCGCTAAGCTTATTATTTGTTTACAATTTATAATATTTTAAATGGTAGTTGAGTTTGAGTGGGTGTGCGTTATGTGCGATAACAGTGCCCATCAAAAAGAAGTGAATTATAACGTTAGGATTATCGCTATTCGTAATCGTGGTGCAATGAAGCAGACGGTTACAGATGATGTCATTAGGAGTAAGAACAGTCATGCACAAAGCACTGAAAATAGCCTCAGTTATCACTGCGGCTTTATGGATTACAGCTTGTGGTCAAGCCGAACAGGCTCAAACCCAGCAAAAAGCACCCCCCGTTCCAGTAGGAGTGTTGAGCGTGACTGAGCAATCTCAAGCTATCCAAGTTGAGTTACCAGGTCGTAGCCGCGCGTTTTTAGAAGCAGAAGTACGTCCTCAGGTTTCAGGTATTATCACTAACCGTGGTTTTGTTGAAGGTAAAGATGTTGAAGCGGGTCAATCACTTTATCAAATTGATGCGGCAACTTATGAAGCTGCGCTAATTAGTGCAGAGGCTGATTTAGCTAGTGCGAACGCTTCTTTAGCTTCGGCAAAAGCAACAGCTGACCGCTATGCTGCACTTGTTGAAACAAATGCAATCAGTAAACAAGATTTTGATGAAGCAGATGCGGCTTACAAAGAAGCGATTGCAAATGTGACCGTAGCCAAAGCTGCGATTAACACAGCAAACATTAATCTTGAGTATACTGAAGTTAAAGCGCCTATTTCTGGACGTATTGGTAAATCTAGTGTGACACCAGGTGCATTAGTTACTGCAAACCAAGTTTTGCCATTGGCTAAAATTCAACAGCTTGACCCTATTAATGTTGATATTGCTCAATCAAGCGCGCAGCTACTTCGTTTAAAGGCCAAACTGAAAGCGGGTAAGTTACAACAAAGTGACAACGCTGAAGTGAAGCTAATTTTAGAAGATGGCACCACGTATGATCAAGCGGGTATTTTACAGTTTGCAGAAGTCAGTGTTGGTGAGGCAACAGGTTCTGTAACTTTACGAGCAGAGTTTCCGAACCCTGACGGGGTGTTATTACCTGGCATGTATGTACGAGCAATTTTAAATGCAGGTCAAGATCCAAAAGCGATTTTAGTGCCTCAAAAAGCAATTACTCGCAACACCAAAGGTGAAGCGATGGCTATGGTTGTCGGTGCTGACAATAAAGTTGAGTCGCGTATTGTGACCACTGCTGAAGTCATAAAAAACCAATGGCGTATTACTGATGGTTTACAAGCTGGCGATAAGCTAATTGTTGATGGCTTACAGAAAGTTCGTGTTGGTTCGGAAGTAACTCCTCAAGTATTAACAGCTGACTCTCAACCAAAGTAGGATTTTTTTATGGCTCGTTATTTTATCGATCGCCCTATTTTTGCTTGGGTGATTTCAATTTTGATTATGCTGGCAGGGATCTTAGCCATTAGAGGTCTGCCGGTTGCGCAATATCCAAGTATTGCTCCGCCAACAGTAGTTATTGATGCCTTTTACCCTGGTGCTTCAGCTAAGACCATGGAAGATACGGTGACTCAGGTTATTGAGCAGCGTATGACTGGCCTTGATCATTTGAGATATATCTCGTCAAGCAGTGATAGCTTTGGTAACGCGACAATTACCTTAACCTTCAATGCTGAAGCTGATCCAGATATTGCTCAAGTACAGGTACAGAATAAATTACAAGCGGCAATGACTTTGCTACCGCTAGAAGTACAATCGCAAGGCGTTAACGTTAATAAATCCAGTGCGGGTTTCTTAATGGTCGCTGCGTTTGTATCAGAGGATGGCTCGCTGGGTAAAAACGATATTGCAGATTATGTTGCTGCAAACATCCAAGATCCAATGAGCCGTGTACCTGGAGTCGGTGAGTTACAGTTATTCGGTGCGCAATATGCGATGCGTATATGGCTCGATCCACTCAAATTAACTCAATATAACTTAACCAGTATTGATGTAATGGCTGCGATTAAAGAGCAAAATGCTCAAGTATCAGCAGGTCAATTAGGTGGCGCACCTGCAATGCCTGGGCAAGAGTTAAATGCTACGGTTACAGCGCAAAGCCGATTACAAACCCCTGAGCAGTTCCGAGAGATTATTCTTAAATCTGATATGTCAGGCGCCAATGTCTACTTAAATGACGTTGCGCGTGTTGAATTAGGCGCAGAAAGCTACTCGGTTGAGTCATTCTATAATGGCAAGCCTGCATCTGGTTTAGCCTTTAAGCTTGCAACAGGTGCTAATGCACTTGATACTGCCAATAATATTCGTGAAAAACTAGACGAGTTACAAGCTTATTTCCCTGATGGTCTGGTGATTCATTATCCATATGACACGACTCCATTTGTTGAGAAATCAATTGAAGGTGTTGTCCACACCATTCTCGAAGCAATTGTTCTTGTTTTCTTGATCATGTTCTTGTTCCTACAAAACTTCAGATCAACACTGATCCCAACAATTGCTATTCCAGTTGTGTTATTGGGTACGTTTGCTGTTTTATCTGCTTTGGGCTTCTCAATCAACACCTTGACCATGTTCGCTATGGTACTGGCTATTGGCTTGCTGGTGGATGACGCCATTGTTGTGGTGGAAAACGTTGAACGGGTAATGTCTGAAGAGGGACTCAGTCCGCTAGAGGCGACGCGTAAATCGATGGATCAAATTACCGGTGCCTTGATTGGTATTGGTTTAACACTATCCGCAGTATTTGTTCCAATGGCATTTATGTCGGGTTCTACCGGTGTTATTTATCGTCAGTTCTCGGTGACGATTGTGACGGCAATGGCATTGTCGGTCTTTGTGGCGATGGTTTTAACTCCTGCACTTTGTGCAACTCTTCTCAAGCCGCTGCCAAAGGGTCATACCCATATTAATACCGGATTCTTCGGTTGGTTTAACCGTAGTTTTGACAAGTTAACCTCGCGTTATGAGGGCACTGTTGCCGGTATCTTAAAGCGAATTGTTCGCATGATGGGTGTTTATATCGTCATTGTCGTTGCAACCGCGTGGATGTTCATGCGTATGCCTACAGCATTCCTACCTGATGAAGATCAAGGGATCATGTTCACACAGGCTATTTTGCCAACCAACTCGACTCAAGAAAGTACAGTTAATGTATTGAGTGAGATCAATGATTACTACCTAGCAGAAGAAAAAGGTAACGTTAAATCTGTATTTAGCGTTGCAGGCTTCAGCTTTGCAGGTATGGGTCAAAACATGGGCATGTCATTTGTTGGTCTTGAAGATTGGTCCGAACGTAGTGAGCCTGGACAAGACGTGCAGTCTATTTCAGCTCGAGCGATGGGCAGGTTCATGCAGATCAAAGAAGCCATGGTGTTTTCCTTTGTGCCGCCAGCGGTAATTGAGCTAGGTACTGCCAATGGTTTTGATCTTTACTTACAAGACCGGAGTGGTCAAGGACATGACGCCTTGATTGCTGCACGTAACCAGTTACTGGGTATGGCAGCGCAAAATCCGAATCTTGTCGGTGTTCGTCCAAATGGCCAAGAAGATGCGCCAATGTACGAAATCCAAGTGGATCAGGCTAAAATTCGTGCTCTTGGCGTTGATATTGATAATGTAAATAGCGTACTCGCAACAGCTTGGGGTGGCTCTTATGTGAATGACTTTATTGACCGTGGCCGTGTGAAGAAGGTTTACCTTCAAGGTGATGCACAGTATCGCATGCAACCAAGTGATTTAGACACTTGGTACGTACGAAACTCAGAAGGCGAAATGGTGCCGTTCTCAGCTTTCGCTTCAGGTAAGTGGAATTTTGGTTCGCCGCAATTACAACGCTTTAATGGTTTACCGGCTGTTAATATTCAAGGTGCGACTATGCCTGGGTACAGCACCGGTGATGCGATGTTAGATCTAGAAGAAATGGCTAAGCAATTACCACCTGGATTCGGTCTTGAGTGGAACGGTCTATCATTTGAGGAACGTTTATCAGGCAACCAAGCACCAGCATTGTATGCGCTATCTATTTTAGTCGTATTCCTTGTATTGGCGGCCTTGTATGAAAGTTGGTCTGTACCATTTGCGGTAATTTTAGTTGTGCCTCTTGGGGTTGTTGGAGCAATTATTGCGATGAATGGTCGTGGTTTACCTAATGACGTATTCTTCCAGGTAGGTCTATTAACGACAGTGGGACTTGCGACCAAGAACGCCATTTTGATTGTGGAATTTGCTAAAGAATTCTACGATAAAGGTGCCGGTTTGATTGAAGCGACGCTGCATGCTGTACGGGTACGTTTACGTCCAATCCTGATGACTTCTTTAGCATTTGGTCTAGGTGTTGTGCCGTTAGCGATCAGTACTGGTGTAGGTTCTGGTAGTAAGAATGCACTAGGTACAGGTGTACTGGGTGGCATGATGAGTTCGACCTTTATTGGTATTTTCTTAATTCCATTATTCTTCGTAGTGGTTGAGAAATTATTCAACAAAAAAGAACGTAAAGGCTACAAACCGCCTGAAGCTGAAGCGGAAACCACTGAAAAAAGTTAATCTTTAAGTTAACTTATTCATAAACTTAAAAGCCTGCAATATGCAGGCTTTTTTATGTCCGAGCATAAATAATTAGGTTGAAACGCAATGACTAACGTTTTATTGATCCTTGCGTAAAGGAATAAACGTAAGTTAAATAAGCTGAAGAAAAATAGTGAAAAGCTTAATGAGATGAGTTTTGATATGGATATGAAATTAGCAATAGCTCCCCCAAACATGCTAGCTCGCATGGTTTTAATGGCCTTGCTGGTATTATCGGTGTCGGAGGTTGATGCTGCACCATCTTTGAGCCACATGGTTCAAAACGAGCTGGGTGAGCAAGTCAGCTTAAGCGAGTTCAAAGGTAAAGTGGTATACGTCGATTTTTGGTCGTCATGGTGTGGTCCTTGTCGAAAGTCATTTCCGTGGATGAACCAAATGCATGCTAAATATCAGCAGCAAGGTTTGGCCGTTGTAGCCATTAACCTTGATGTTGAATTACCGCTAGCGTTGAGTTTTTTAAAAGACTTTCCCGCTGATTTTGCCGTTCGTTACGATCCAGATAGTGAGGTCGCAAGGCTATTTGCACTCAAAGGTATGCCAAGCAGCTTTATCTTCAATCGCCAAGGTGAGTTAGTGCAGCAGCACACAGGGTTTAACTTGAATAAACTCGAGCAATATGAACAAGAATTGGTTGATCTTTTACAACCCAAATAACTTATAAAGCTATGAGCTAACATAAAAAAACCAGTAACAAGAAACATGTTACTGGTTTTTATTTGTCAGCTTAACTTAGCCATTAAGGCGTGTAATAAGTCGCTGCGCCAGGACCTACAGGGAAACCAAGTACGAATACCCATAGGAAGAAGAACAAGGTCCAACCGATAAAGAACACGATTGAGTATGGCAACATGGTGGCGATGAGCGTTCCGATACCTAAGTTTTTCTTATAACGACTGGCTACCGCAAGGATAAGCCCGAAGTAACTCATCATTGGGGTTATCAAGTTAGTGACAGAGTCACCAATACGATACGCTGCTTGAATAGTTTCAGGAGCATAACCCACTAACATCAGCATAGGCACAAAAATAGGTGCAGTTACTGCCCACTGCGCTGACGCACTGCCGAGCATTAAGTTAATCACACCACACAGCATAATAAATAGCACAAACACTAATGGCCCCGTTAAGCCAATACTGCTTAAGGCATCGGCCCCAGTTACCGCTAATACTGCGCCAAGGTTGGTCCATTTAAAGAAAGCAACAAACTGAGATGCAAAAAAAACCAGAACGATATACATGCCCATGGTGCTCATGCTGTGGGACATGGCATTAATGACATCTGTGTCTTTATTCATGCTGCCAACAACTTTACCGTAAACCAAGCCTGGAATCGCAAAACCAATAAAGATGAAGGCGACAATCCCTTTTAAAAACGGTGATCCTGCCACCAAGCCAGTATCGGGATTACGTAGTGCGCCCCAATCAGGCACGATAGTTAGGGCTAATAATGCTGAAAATACCAATACCGATAGACCTGCCATTTTTAACGCGCGGATTTCTGTTTGAGATACTTTATCCATTTTTTGCTCGGATAAATCATCAGCTGCTTCAGAGACATCGTATTTACCCAGCTTAGGCTCAACAATTTTTTCGGTAACGATGGCACCCAAGGTGGTAATTAAGAAGGTTGAAACGAACATGAAATACCAGTTTACTTCAGGGCCAACGGTATATTCTGGGTCAATCATTTGCGCAGCAGCTTCGGTGATACCAGACAGTAAAGGATCGACTGTTCCTAACAATAAGTTAGCACTGTAACCACCTGATACCCCCGCAAAAGCGGCAGCAAGTCCTGCCAGCGGGTGACGCCCGAGTGAATGGAATATCATTGCCGCCATGGGGATTAATACCACATAACCTAGTTCCGATGCGGTGTTTGACACGATACCTGCGAACACAATAGTCAAGGTTACTAGACGTTTTGATGCGCCCATGACCAACAAACGCATTGCTGCTGAAAGTAAACCTGAACGCTCAGCAATACCGACACCGAGAAGCGCAACTAATACAGTACCGAGAGGAGTAAAACCGGTAAAGTTAGTCACTAAGTTTGAGACCATCATTCTCAAGCCTTCAGCGTTCATTAAGCTGACAACATGAATGAGTCCGTCTTCACTGCGGCCTGAACTGCCGATGGGTCTAGGGTCTGCAACGGTGAGTTCAAAATATCCAGCAATACCACTGATAGCAATGACGGCTAAACAGAACATAGCGAATAAAGTGATTGGGTGAGGTAATAAGTTACCTAAACGCTCAACGATATTGAGAAATTTAACGAATGCACCGCTACTCGCAAGATCTTGTGGTGTGTTTGATGGCGGCGCGCCATTTTTAGGTGGCGTATTATTTGTTGACGTAACGGACATGATCTTCCCTTTAGCTTGGCTTAATTATTATGAGTTTGAGATTTTGCCAACTTACAGACTAGCTTATAAATTTTAAATTAAGCTTAAATTAACGATGAAAAAGTTGATAAATAATACTTAACAACAGTTATTCATTCAACGCAACGTAATGACAACTCATTTTAGCTAAAAATGGTAGAAAGAGAATTGCTTTTTTGTAAGAGGGTATAAAAAACACCCACCATCGTTTTTTGTTATCTTTATGTTTTTTAATGATAAAAATAATAAGTGTTAATTTTTGTTTTTTAATAGATCACTTAATCTACTTTTCAACTCAGGTAATTCTAAAGTATTCATTTTCGAAGGTTTAAACCCTGGTTTTTATCAGGTTTTTGACGAAATTGTAAAAAAGTGCGCAATAAAAAAACACTGCTTTTAGCGTGATAGGGTGAACTTTGAAGTGAAATGTGGCTATTATGATTAATAGTGGATTTAATAAGTTAAATGAGCCAGCAGTTTCAGTACATCATTACTCAATGAGGTGTCTTGTTTGCAAGCATACTCGTTAACATAATGCAGAAACAGCATGTCATTTTGAATATGACAATAAAATGATTTTACAGAATAATTATAACAATAATGAAAAAAATACAATTTATAATCATAGCTTTAGCCGTAATTTCTGCTGTTGGTTTTTTGCCAGTGAACGGAGCATTTGCTGCGCCTCATCTTGACGATAAAGTTAATAGCCAATCGGGGAATATAGCAACTAATGATAAAGCTAAACGGACAATGCAACCGACAGAACAGCCTGCATTAAAAATGGAAGAGAAAGTACGTAAGTCCCTTTCGCCAATGGTTTTGACACCAACTGTTTCTGCACCTACAGCATCAATACAAACATCTGAAATAGCCAAAAAGCATGCTAAATTAGCACCTTCTGATAACTCATTACCTACAAAGCCAAATAAGCAATTCCAAAGTGTTGAGTCGGTTAAACCTACTTGGGTATCGACCCCACAACCTGAAGTTAAACAAGCCGTAAAATCCCAACAAGTGTTGTTAGCGCCGATTGTGGTATTACCCACTGAACCAGAATCTACTGAACCAGAACTAAATCAAGATGTAGAAAGTCGCTTGCATCTAAAGCCTAAAAAACAACAAGTGCTTCACCCGGCAGTGGTTGCTATACCTGACGATTCCCCTAAACCTATGCTGGTATTACAACCTAAAGTCATTGCTGCGCCAACAAGCCAAGTCGAACTCAATCAAAATACGGCTCCTGCTAAAAAAACAAAGTGGGTTAAACCGTTAAAAACAGCTTCCTTTTCAGATTCAAGCCAAACTAAAAGCAGCCAGCCTAAACGTAAAATCTACCAATATGAGCAAGGTGGCATTACGACTTTTTCTAATATAGTGCCTGACTCGGCTAATTTTGAAGTCTTGTTATATGACTGTTTTGCCTGCCAAGTTGACTCGCAGGTGGATTGGTACAGTATTCCTTTATTTGCGTTTAAGCATAAGGATTATGTTAACGACGCAGCCCAGCAGTTTGCATTAGAACCTGCATTAATCAGAGCGGTTATCCATGCTGAATCTGCCTTTAATGCCAAGGCACTTTCGAAAGTAGGCGCTATAGGGTTAATGCAATTAATGCCTGCCACAGCTAAAGAACTTGGCGTAAGTGATGCTTATGATGTGAAGCAAAACATCTGGGGCGGCAGTCAATATTTAGCTTATTTGCTCGATAGATTTGATAACGACATTGATTTGGCCTGCGCGGCTTATAACGCCGGCCCAACAACAGTAACTAAATACCAAGGCATACCACCTTATCCTGAAACACAAGCCTATGTAGAGCGGGTAAAAATACTCTTAAAACGTTATCGCGCTGCACTGCAAAGTTAGAGGAAACTATGAAACGACAATTACAGTTAACCAAAACAGCAGCATCAGTTTTCACACTGATGTCTTTAATCAGCTTTGGAGCGAGCGCCGCGCCAGCACCTTCGCAAGAAGATCTTCGTTTATACGATATTGCCACAGCGCCTAAAGCCGAACGACTCCATGATGATGTAGCCAAGTTAGTCAGTTTTGGTACCCGCCATACCTTGTCCGAAACTGAGTCTGATACCCGAGGTATTGGCGCGGCAAGACGTTGGATTAAAGACGAGTTTGAGCGCATTTCAGCTGACTGTGGCGGTTGTCTTGAAGTGGTGATGGTAGGAGAAACCGTCACTGGTAAGCGAATTCCTGAGCCGACTGAAGTGGTCAATGTTTTTGCGATTCAGCGTGGCAAAACCGATCCTAATCGCGTCGTGATGATGAGTGGCGATATTGACTCACGGGTCACCGACCCAATGAACTTTACCTCAGATTCACCAGGTGCCAACGATAACGCTTCAGGTGTCGCGGGTGCATTAGAAGCGGCGCGAGTGCTGTCTAAATATGAGTTTAATGGCACCATTGTTTATGCTGCGTTGTCAGGTGAAGAGCAAGGCTTATATGGTGGTGATGTATTAATCAACTATGCTAAAAAGCATGACTGGCAAGTTCAAGCGGTATTGAATAATGACATGATTGGTAATATCGCTGGGATTAACGGGGTGATTAACAACTCTACCGTGAGAGTATTTTCAGAAGGTGTGCGAATCGCTGAAACTGAAGCAGAGGCAAAAGAGCGTTACTTTAGTGGCGGCGAAAATGATTCTTCATCGCGTAACTTAGCACGTAATATTAAAACCTTAGCTGACCAATACATGACGAATTTAGATGTGATGTTGGTATATCGTCTCGATCGCTTCGGTCGTGGTGGCCATCATTTACCGTTTAATAAAGCGGGTATGCCAGCTGTTAGAGTGATGGAAACTAATGAACATTACGATCGTCAACACCAAGACTTACGTACTGAAAATGGCATTGAGTATGGTGATGTCATTGAAGGTGTCGATTTTGATTTTAATGCCAAACTGACTGCATTAAATGCCATTAGCTTAGCGTCGATGGCCTGGGCGCCAGCGCCTCCAACGGGGGTGAAGATTGAAGGGATTATGCAACCCGATACTAAAATTCAGTGGAATGATGACGGCAGTAAGGATGTTGTTGGCTATCGCGTTTATTGGCGTTTAACTACGGAATCAGAATGGACCCATAGTCGTTATGTGGGCAAAGTGAATGAATTTATTTTAAAGAATATGGTCATAGATAATTATCTCTACGGTGTTGCAGCCGTAGGTAAAGATGGCAATACCAGCCCTGTGGTATTTCCTGGGGCAGCAGGGGCGTTTTAATTTAAACGCCCTTAGGTGTTTAAAAAGTACGTGATGTAAAAGGATGTTAAACAAGGATGTATACATTGAATAAAATATTAATTCTGTCGGTAATCATGGTAGCGAGTGCAATGATGACTGGCTGTAGCAGTAATAGCGTTAAAACGGCCTCGATGAATGCAGGTTGCGATTTTGTCGTTGGCGCGGCCAATAACAAAGCTGAGCGCGACGAAAGGGAGTCTAGACCTGGTAATACTCGCAGTGATCCACAGAAAGACATTGTATCGGGGATTTTCAGTGCGTTTATAGGACTGTTTACACGCCCTTACTCTGGCAATAAGGATTGTGTTTAGTGAGTTCTATTTTTGCCAGCTTGTAATTTGCACATTAAAAAGCCACCAATTATGGTGGCTTTTTGCTGATGTTTTGTTGAGTGCTTCTTGAAGCGCTATTCAGGAGCTTTACTCAGGTACTTCTAACTTAACCACTGTTTTACCGCCACTCTGACCTAGACTGCGCTCTAAATAATCCAAGGTTTCTTTAGCGGCGATATCTAATTGCCATGGTGGGTTAATCACCCATAAACCAGCAGCTGTCATACCAAATGCATTGTTGTCAGGGGTGATTGATTGCTCAATTCTGAGTTGGTTTTTAATGCCGCTGTCAGCCAAAATTTTCAACATAGCTTCTGTTTGTGCTCTATCAACCACAGGGTACCAAAGCATATAAACGCCAGTTGCAAAGCGTTTGTGCGCCTTAATAATCGCGTGGGCCACATCTTGATAATCCGTTTTTATTTCATAACTTGGGTCAATCAGTGCAACGCCGCGGCGCTCTAACGGTGGTACTGCAGCAATCAGTCCTTTTAAGCCATCACCTTTTACTACACGTACATGTCTATCATCTGCAAACTGCTCATCCAGTGTGGCAAAATCAGTACCGTGAAGCTCATGTAATACCATGCGGTCTTTCTCACGCATGTTCATATCAACAAAAGCTGGAGATCCCGGGTAAAAAGCCAGATCTTCTTCACCTTGGTTGAAATGTTTTACATCTTCAATATAAAGCTGCAAGGACTCTGGTAAATCATCTTTGCCCCAAAGCTTAGCTACACCATCTAAATACTCACCTGTTTTCTTAGAGAACTCATCGGTTAGCGCATAACCGCCAGCACCCGCATGGCTATCAATATAAGCCATTGGCTTATGTTTTTTGTGCATGAGTTTAAGCACTTGCAGCAACATTGAATGCTTGAGTACATCGGCATAATTGCCAGCGTGATAACCGTGACGGTAACTTAACATGAGTAATCCCAGATTATTTGAACAGCTTAAGGCTGTGTAATATCTGCATTATAAGTTTTCTATGCCATCAGGTATAGGTATTCACTCCCGCAGGCTTTTGGCATAATAGTCGTAATCTCATTGAGCCTTGGACAATCCTTTGCAAATACCTGTTTTTTTTAACCAGCAATACCCATCTTTAGTTGATATCAGTAAACGCTGGGGTCTTGTATGGGATAAAGAAGCTGAGTTTGAATTACGCTTCGAGCAAAACACCTTAACCCTGCATAAACGTGACGAGCCAAAACTTGATGGAATCGAAGTCGATTTTGTCTCAGGAGCGGTGGCTCATCGACGCAAATTTGGCGGTGGTCGCGGTCAAACTATTGCTAAAGCGGTTGGCTTGAAACAAGGTATTTCCCCGACTGTGGTTGATGGTACTGCAGGTTTAGGTCGTGATGCATTTGTATTGGCAAGCCTAGGCTGTAAAGTCATCATGGTTGAGCGTCACCCTGTGGTGGCTGCTTTACTTGAAGATGGCCTGCGCCGCGCTTATGAAGACGCTGAAATCGGTGAATGGATGCGTGAACGCATGAGCTTGTTTCATGGTTCAAGTATTGAAGCTTTGGCCGATGCTGCTGCACAGTCAGGCGATGAAATTGATGTGGTTTATCTTGATCCTATGTACCCACACCGTGAAAAGTCAGCATTAGTTAAAAAAGAAATGCGCGTGTTTCAAACCCTTGTGGGAGCCGATTTAGATGCCGACGGGTTATTGAAACCTGCCCAAGCATTAGCGACAAAACGTGTAGTGGTTAAACGTCCAGATTATGCAGAAGATTTAGATGGGGTAAAACCTAGCATGGTATTAGCGCAGAAGAAAAATCGTTTTGATGTTTATGTAAAAGCGGCAATGAAGTAAGCCCAAGTTATATTTTTAATCATTTGTACATTTGTGCATTTGTGCATTAGTGTCGCTGAACCCATAAGCTATATTTATAGTGCTTCCAGCGACAATTAGATCGTCGTGTTTGCCTGTGGATTTCACTAGCCCAACTCGCACTCTAAAAAGTCAAAGCTGTTTCCCATAGTGAATTAGAATTTTTTACTCAGGCTAGGACATTTGTATCCTAGCTAATTTTCAACGAATATAAGATTTTGGTTTCCAAATCAAAATCTATACCTCAAAAATATTTTGGCCTGCATCATTATGGCCACAAAGCACTATTAAATCTCAAAGTCTGTCTTGAAGTGATTACTCGTATTTTCTCATCAAACTCTTAAACAATATGAAAGAGAACAGTGTCAATCTGTTGTTTTGAGATTAGATATTACGTATTGAAGTATCAATTATGTTGTTATTTTCGGATTGCTGATTGAGAGTGTAAGCAAGTATGTCTCAGAGTGATGATGTCTTATTTTTTAGAACAATCTTGAAGTGCTACACAGTATTATGTAGTTAGTTTATTGTTTTTAAAGAGTATTACACTCGTGTTTCAAACTTTGCTTTTATATGGCTAATTTGAACACCACGATAATAAGTGACCCAGCCCAATAATTTAAGTTACCGCTTTGTAAAGCCTTGCAAAGTTGACATATAGCTATGTAAGTTTTCTGTGTAAATCTCTAGAATCATTAACATAAGAATAATGACACCATGGAATTTCGGTTAATGAAAAAAAACCTCACCTATGCGGTGGTTGCTATGTCCTTAAGTGCATTAGCCGGTTGCACCAGTCCGACATATTTAGATGAACAACAGGTTAAACCTGAGCTGCCTCAAACTTGGTATACCAGTGCTCAAGCTTTAAAAGAAAACAAACCTTGGGTTGAGGCTATTGCAACGGATCAATTGTTAGAACTGGCAAGTATCGCGCTAAACCGTAATCAACAATTAATTCAATTAGCTTTGGATGTCGAAGTTAAAAAGCAGCAGCTCACGGTCAGTGACTCAGAATTCTGGCCTGAATTAACTGGGTCGTTAAATTCAGGGCGTAATGGTAATAATGACACTGAAACTAGCACTAATAGCCTGAGTTTCGATTTAAATTATGAAATTGATATTTGGGGCAAGTTATCCGACAGTGCTAAAGAGACCAAACTCAATTTATTAACCGCAGAAGCCAACTATCAGCAAGCGCGAGATAACCTCGTTGCTGATGTTGTTAGCGCTTATTATCAAGTGGTGACATCGCAAGAGTTGGTTAAATTATATGAGCGCCGTACTGAAAACTCTAAAGTAAACTTTGAGATTATTGAGTCTGGATATTTCCAAGGTCTCAATACTGCGCTTGATGTGTATTTAACTCAAAACGAATTTTACAACGAACAATCTAATCTGCATGGTCAGCGCAGTCAGTTAAATACTGATATTCGTAAGTTAGAACGATTATTGGGTGGTTATCCTGCCGCTAAGTTGATGGTGAACGCCCAGCTACCTTTGTTACCTGAAGGCATCAAAATTGGTATTCCGAGTGAGCTAGTAAAGCGCAAACCTTCATTGCAAGGGGCTTGGTATCAGTTGTTATCTCAAGATGCGACAGTGGCTTATACCCAAAAACAACGTTACCCATCGCTACGTTTAGGCGGCAGTGTCGGTAGTAGTGACAGTGACTTTGCTAACTTATTCGATGGCGACTTTAGCTCTTGGTCTGTTTTTGCTGGGCTGACTTCGCCTATTTTTAATGCCGGACGCTTAAAAGCCCAAACTGAGCAGCAAAAGCTGATTTTAAAACAACAAGAGCAGCAATACCTCATCACATTATTTGGCGCGTTTGAGGATGTTGAAAACGCTCTCGACTTAGATGCTAGCTTACAGCTGCAGTATCAAGCGACACTCAAGTCTCAAGATAATGCACTACAGGCAGAAACACTCTCATTTGAACAATACCAAGTCGGGCTAGAAAGCTATACCACGGTATTGGATGCACAAACTCGCTCGTTTGTGGCGCAAACCTCTGTGATCAATCTAAAAAATCAAATCATTGCAAACCGGATTCAATTGCACCTAGCGTTAGGCGGCGATCTTGATGCAGGTGTAACTCAAGTTGAAAATAATTATGAATAAAAAATACCTTGTTCCTGTTGCCATCATTGCTGCTGTCGTCATTGCTATTACGTTAATTACTAGCAACCCACCGGCCTCTAAACGTGGTGGTAAAAAGCCGTCAAGCAACGTAACTGTCGAAGCTCTGCAAATCCAGTTACAAGATTATCAAATTGAGGTGAGTAGTTTTGGGGTGGTAAAACCTCGCACTCAAAGCTCTTTGGTGACTCAAGCTTCTGGGCAGATTTTGTCTATTAATTCTAAGTTTCGTGAAGGTGGCTTCTTTAAAAAAGGCGATATCTTGGTGCAGCTAGATGACCGAGATTATCTTGCCGAAGTGAAAATTACCCAAGCAGGTTTATTGCAAGCACGACAAGGGCTGCAAGAAGAACAAGCGCGTGTTGAACAAGCTTTAATTGATTGGAAACGTTTAGGTAATGGCCGTGAACCCACTGAACTGGTATTACGCCAGCCTCAGTTAGCAGCGGCGCAGGCATCGATGTTATCTAATCAGGCACAGCTTGATAAAGCTTTGCTGGCCCTAGAGCGCACTAAAGTTGTCGCCCCTTTTGATGGCCGAATCTTAGAGAAAAACGTTGATGTGGGGCGAGTGGTGTCGACTAATGCTGCACTCGCTACGATTTATGCCACTGACTATGTTGAAATCCGCTTGCCAATTAACAACAAAGATTTAGCCTTAGTTGACTTGCCGGAGCAAGGCAAAAAAGCCGTTGCACCAGTGCAGTTTGAATCAGATTTAATTGGGTCGCAAAGCTGGCAAGGTCAGCTTGATCGTACCGAAGGTGCGATTGACAGTAGTTCACAGCAGCTTTATGTGGTGGCGCAAATTGATGAGCCATTTAGTTACCAAAGCCATAAGCAAATGCCATTGAAAATAGGCCAATATTTAACGGCTAAAATTCAGGGGAAAGTATTGAAAGGCGCTATTGTTATCCCGACAAAATCAATCTACCAAGGTAGCTATGTGTATGTGGTAGAGGATGGAAAACTGCTGCGCAAAGAAGTCACCATCTTATGGAGAAACACCCAAGATGCCGTGATTTCATCAGGGTTACAAGCTAATGATAACTTGGTTACCACTTCATTAGGCCAAGTGAGCTCGGGTACACCTGTTTCTATAGCTGGGGCGGCAAAGCCAATGAGACCATCATCTGAAAACCGTCCAGAAAATGCTAACAAAGATAAGCCAGCTAGAGGCGAAAGGATGGCCAAGAGTAAGGAGGCGCAACAATGATAGCTTGGTTTACTAAAAACCATGTCGCTGCCAACTTGCTGATGCTGTTTTTGTTGGTGATTGGACTGGGTTCGTTATCGACACGTATTCCACTGGAAGTCTTCCCAAGTGTGGACTCTGAAGTCGTATCGGTGAATATTTCACTTCGCGGTGCAACACCAGAAGATGTTGAGCAAGGGGTGACAATTCGAGTCGAAGAAGCGGTACAAGATCTAGAAGGCATTAAAAAAATAACTTCGACCTCTTCAGAGGCTTCATCAAGTGTCAGTATTGAAGTTGAAAGCAGCTATGATCCTCGTGAATTACTAGCTGATATTAAGAGTCGAGTTGACTCAATTAATACTTTTCCGGCTGATGCTGAAAAACCGGTTATCGCATTAGCTCAACGTAAACGAGAAGTCATTGCGGTGACAGTAACAGGTAAATACAGCGAGAAAGAAACGCTAGAATTTGCCGAAGTGGTGCGTGATGAATTGCTGCGCTTAGATGGTGTAACCCAGCTGGATTTAAGCGGTGTGCGTAATTACGAAGTCACCCTAGAAGTGCCACAAGATAAGCTGCAACAATATCAACTAACTTTAAGTGAAATAGCCAGAGCGATTAATGCCTCTAGTACCGATATTTCTGCAGGTAACTTGAAAACCCAAGGCGGTGATATCTTATTACGCTCAAAGGGCCAAGCGTATTACAAAGATGAATTTGCCAATATTGCCATTAAAACCGCATCGGACGGCACCATTATTCGCCTTAGTGATGTTGCTAATGTGATAGATGGTTTTGAAGAAACCCCAGTGCGAACTCGATTTAATGGCGAGCAAGCAGCATTTATCGATGTATATCGAATCGGTCAGCAAAGTGCGATTGATGTTGCCGATAAAGTAAAAGGCTATATCAACTCCCGCCAAGATAATTTGCCTGAAGGCTACAGCTTGAGTTATTGGGATGACGATTCTGAAATCGTTAAAAACCGTATCTCGACGCTAATGGGCAGTGCCATGCAAGGCGGCATATTAGTCTTGTTATTGTTGACCTTATTCTTACGGCCTTCAATTGCGTTTTGGGTGTTTATTGGTATTCCTGTGTCGTTCATGGGGGCGTTTATCTTCATGCCGTTTTTCAATGTTTCATTGAATGTCATGAGCTTATTTGGGTTTATATTGGTGTTGGGTATCGTGGTGGATGACGCCATTGTCACTGGCGAAAATATCTATAGCCATTTAAAAACCGCCCCTAACGGTGAAATGGCGGCGATTAATGGCGCTAAAGAAGTGGCTGCGCCAGTGACCTTTGGTATTTTAACCACAGTCACAGCGTTTTTACCTATGTTGTTTATTGAGGGCAATCGCGGGGCTATTTTTGCCCAAATTGCCATCGTAGTCATTCCTGTACTGCTATTTTCGTTGATCGAGTCTAAATTTGTGTTACCTGCGCATCTTAAAAACATCAAACTGCGCCACGAGAATCAAAAACAGAATCGTTTTGAAAAGTTTCAGCAAAACTTTGCTGATGGTTTCGAGCGAGCGATTATCAAGTTTTATCAACCGTTTCTGCGTATCGCATTAAAAAATAAAGCGGCGACATTAAGCTTATTTACCGGAATGCTGATCATTATTATTGCTTTGATCATGACAGGCTGGACCAAGTTTACTTTCTTCCCGCGTATTCCTAGCGAAACCGTACGCCTTAGTTTAACAATGCCAGCAGGCACGCCGTTTGAAGTGACTAATCAACATATTATTTCCATCGCATCAAAAGCTAAGATTTTGCAGGATAAATATATTGATGAAGCCACCAATGAAAGCATTATCTTAAATATTCTAGCAACCACGGGTGGCCGCGGCGGCACCTCAAATGCAGGTGGTGTTCGATTTGAAATCACCCCACCAGAAAAGCGTGAGTCGGACATTACCTCTGGGCAACTATTAGCTGAGTGGCGAAGAATGGTTGGCGACATTCCTGGCGCTGAAGCAGTGACTTATCGTGCTGAAATTGGCCGAAGTTCCGATCCGATTGATGTGCAGCTAAGTGCCAATTCATTGGATACATTGCGTGAAATTGCAGACCAAGTGAAAGCGCATTTAGCGAATTATCCTACGGTGTTTGATATCTCTGATAGTTTATCTAACGGTAAAGAGGAGCTATTAATTGAGCTTACCGAACAAGGTAAAGCACTGGGTTTCACTCGTGAAGAAGTGACAAATCAGATACGCAGTTTCTATTTTGGCTCGCAAGTGCAGCGTATTCAACGTGGACGTGATGATATTCGGGTCATGGTGCGTTTGCCGCTGAATGAGCGACAGTCATTAGCTGATTTAGAAAAAGTCTTAATCACTACCAGCCAAGGTGCGCAAGTGCCACTTGGCCATGTTGCTAAAATGACTTCAGGAAAAAGCCCGTCGACCATTAAACGCATCGATCGCTATCGGGTGCTTAATGTCACTGCTGATGTGGATAAAGACAATACCAATATGACGGTGATGCAGGCGGATCTTAAAACCTATCTCGATGGATTAGTGGCGCAATATCCTGGTGTGCGTCATTCGCTGGAAGGTGAAGCAAGAGAGCAAAGTGAAAGCTTTGGTTCGCTTCAATGGGGCTTAGTGTTCGTGTGCTTCATGATCTACAGCTTATTGGCGATTCCGTTTAAGTCTTATGTGCAGCCGTTTATCGTCATGAGTGTTATACCATTTGGATTAATCGGTGCAGTGATAGGGCACTGGATCATGGGCTCAGCGCTGACCATATTCAGTATTTTAGGGATGTTGGCGCTGGTGGGCGTAGTGGTAAATGACTCGCTAGTATTGGTTGATTTTATTAATAAAAAACGCGCTGAAGGTGTTGAGCTGGTGGAAGCCGTTTTGACTGCTGGAGCTAAGCGATTTAGACCCGTCATGTTAACGAGTTTAACCACCTTTATTGGTTTAATGCCGCTACTATTAGAGCAATCAACCCAAGCGCAGTTCTTAATCCCAATGGCGATATCACTTGGTTTTGGTATTATTTTCGCGACTTTCATTACCCTTATTATGGTGCCAGTAAACTACATGGTCGTTGAGCGTATCAAAGGGGTAAAAGTGGATGAAGCTGAATTTGATAAGGACTTTGGTGACAGTTTCGCGCCAGTTCCGTTTGTGAATGAATCTGCTATTAATGAGCCGATCAAGGGAAGTTAGTTAACGAGGCATCTTAAAGGGATTTTTATTACAGCTGGTTGTTTGAAATATTAATAACCAGCTGATTCAATTGGTGTTTCCAGAACTTATACTTAGTGGGTATACGTGTCATTCTTTATGGTGGTCTAGAACTCAAAAATAGCTTAAGGTATTAATATTAAAGGATTTACACATCATTAAGGGATTATAATGAAGTTTGTCGCTCAATTTGTTCACTGCTTATTATGGCTTTCTGTTGCCATGTCTCCGACACTACTTTTCACCATTATAGGCCTTGTGCTGGTTTATAGCAGCGAAGGACAAATGGGGGAGTTTACAGTACCAGTAATGACGCTTATCGGTTTTGTGCTCGGGGCTATGTGGGCCGAAAGAGTTCGTAAGACTGTGGGCTTATCTAATTTCTTTGGCCGACTAGTAGGCATGAGAAATGGTTAGCTGGAAAGTGGCAGACTTTCGCTTTCTGAAAGGCTGTATTTAACTAGGCTAAACGTTCTTCAGGTGTCGTTTGATCTTTGCTGCGCATAGTGCCGCATTGCACTAAATAGTGTTTAGAGCTCAAGTAACTCCACGCTCGGCCTAATTCGCGCTGCTCATTGGTAACTTGCTGCTCAAGTGAGCCATATTCATCTTCGATGTATTCAATGATCGCATCAGACTCAATTTCTCACTAATTACACCTATTTAATCGCCATTATTTTTAGCCGCTAATGCAGCTGTTACACATTGAACAAAGGGCAAATTTTGAAACTGATAATATTATACAATTAGCATAAGAATGTGCTCACTTTTACTGGTTAAAATCGCTTATAACTTCGTTAGAAATTTTGTAGGTAGAGCAACTAGCTGCAATTCCTGCCTTGTTCTAAGCGATTTTCCCTACGCAATATCTGATCACTTATTTATCCCGATTGTTATTAATCATGACTGACACCTGATAAGCATAAAGATTATTAATACTGATAAGGCGAAGTCATGATTAAAAGACGAAAATTTTATTTTCTAGGGCATGTTTACTTTCATGGTGCTCACATTAACACGCTTGCAACAGCCAATAGTACAAACAAGCAAGCTGTTACTTTACGTATTAATGCCAATGGCAATTTATCTGCGGATAGCTTTCCAATTATCACTACTGGGACATTAGCGAGCAGCATGCCGATAGTGGTACCTATCACCACCATAGCTAAGGCATCAGCGTATTGAGCGCCAAGAATGGAGGTGGCTATTTGGGTTTTATCGCCTATTTCAGCAATGAAAAAAGCAATAAAGCTGGCAACAAAGGGGCCTCTGTTGGAGATTTTTTCATCATCATCGAGCTTATCAGGCACTAGTATCCACGCTGCCATGGCTAAAAAGCTGATTGCGAGTACCCAAGTTAATAACTGAGGTGAAAGGTAGTCGGCGATGACTACACCTAAATATGCCGCTAAAGCATGATTGGCAATCGTGGCTAAGAATATGGCGGCAATAATAGGTATAGGTTTACGGTAGCGGCTAGCTAGCAGTAAAGATAACAGTTGGGTTTTATCACCAATTTCGGCTAATGCGACAGTGGTAATGGAAATCGCTAATACACTCACAGAATACTCTTTTGGAGGCGGGGATTGTGATTAACCTAAGACAATGCTCACTCCCCACCTCGGGTTGCGATCATTGTCTATGGTCTCACTAAACTCAGTTGGCACTGAGTCTTGAACGCCATGATGATGTGCATCAATTATGTTGACGAACAAACCGACTTATTTAAAGACTGTTTAAATGAGTGGCAAGTTACTCCCCAAAGACAGCTGCAGTGTAAAGATTGTCAGGATATTTTTCAAGCAAAAATCGACTTTTAAAAGCTCATTCCTGAGACCATTGTTAAAAAACAGCTGTTTACTTTGTAAAGTATGATTAGAAGTATGCTTTAACCTCATTAACTAGCCCTAATGAAATTGATTTAGTTTGATTATCAAGGTATTTTAAAATAATACTTTGACAGTCAAACTAAAGGTGCCCAAGTGCAATTTACTACCGAACATCAACATGATTTTTGTGCTCAGCAAAGTTCAGGTGAAAGAAGAACCTTGTATGTTTTAATCTTGACCGTGACGGCTATGGTGGTGGAGATTATTGCTGGTACTGTTTTTGGCTCGATGGCATTACTGGCTGACGGTTGGCATATGGGAACCCATGCTGCCGCGTTTTGCATTACCTTGTTTGCGTATCGCTACGCAAGAAAGCATGCCCACACTGATAAATTTTCATTTGGGCCTGGAAAAGTCAGTGTCCTTGGGGGATATACCAGTGCAATAGTACTGGGTATCGTTGCATTATTAATGATGGTTGAATCTGTACACCGTTTATTTAATCCGCAAACCATTCAGTTTAATGAAGCGATTATGGTGGCATTTATTGGCTTAGCGGTGAATGTGGCCAGTATTTTCTTACTGGGTGAGCACCATCATCATGATCATGGCGATTCACACGGCCATTCGCACAATCATTCACACAGTCACTCACATGATCATTCGCACAGCCATTCGGATGATCATGTACACAACCATTCTCATAATCATGCTCACGAACATTCCCATGAGAAAGATAATGCTCATTCTCATACCGAAAAACATCATGATCATAATTTACGTGCTGCCTACATGCATGTTTTAGCGGATGCTTTAACTTCTGTGTTAGCGATTATTGCGCTGGTTTTTGGCAAGTTTTACGGCTGGCATTGGTTAGATGCTGTGATGGGCATCGTTGGTGCCATTGTGATTACCAAATGGACATTGGGTTTAATGAAACAAACCAGCCCAGTGTTACTCGATGAGAATATTGATGTTCAGTACAGAGACAAGATTATCGCGACATTAGCGCCATATGCAGACGTTAAGGATATGCATATATGGAAGATCAGCGGCCACCATTATTCAGCGGCATTAACGTTAGTCGCAAAACAAGCTGAGTTTTCTGTAACTGAATATAAGACCTTACTGAGTCAATTTGATAAAATTCATCACCTGACCCTCGAAGTCCACCCAATGAGTTAACTCAATGAGCAATATTGAAAATTTAAATCAAACCATTACCGAATTTTACGACAAGATGTCTTCTTGGGAGCTATCTGTAGTTAAAGAAACAGGCTATTCACTTGCGCAAACTCATACCATTGAAGTGTTGGGTCATCATGGTGCACTCAGGATGAAAGAGTTGGCGCAAAAGCTAGGGATAACCACCGGAACATTAACTGTTCAGGTGGATAAATTGGTTAATTTAGCCCTAATTGAACGTGGTCCACATCCTGAAGATGGTCGTTCGACTGTGGTTGAACTGACTGAGGCCGGTGAGAAAATCCATCGGCAACATAACCAATTACACCTTGAGCTAATGAATGACCTTACCCGTCATGTTTCAGCAGAAGAAGCACAAATCCTATTGTCATGTTTACAGAAAATGAATCAAGAATTTTGACCGTTAATGGAGCTTAATATCTCCTCTAACTTACGTCACAAGTAATACTTAACTCTTATATCGTTAAAAGTGTAACAGTAAGTAACAAAGGTTATTTAAATCAGTATTTTATGTTTTATGCGTGGTGTTTTTTTGTGGTAGTCTAGGTTAGTGTTGCAGCTAAAGGATATGTAGGCTGAGTTAATATGGACTTTATTACAAAGAAAATCTGGCGAGTCTATTTGGGATGTGCGCTGGTTCTTATGAGTATAAATGGATTTGCCAATACTCTTGATATATTAGAATCTGCTGTTTTAGCTGTTAATCCACAAGAAGGAGTGGTGCTATTAAATCAATTTGATATAGCTAACAGTGAGCTAACACCACAACAACAAGCTAAGGTTTTTTTTCTGTATGGTCAGGTATATGAAAAAAATCGTGAATTAAATAAATCGATTACCAGTTATGACAAAGGCATCGCACTGGTCAAATATCTGCCTATTAGTGACATCCTTATTGATAGCCATTTAGAGCGTTCTTTTGCTTTGTATTTAAAAACCAATGATCCTGCCGTTTATTGTGAAGATAGAAAGCAAGCTTTGATCTATGCCCGCCAACATAATAATTCTGAATTACTCGCTAAAACGTTAACGCAAAATGCATTTTGTTATAACCAACCAGATAACGTTTACCAAGGAATATCGCTTCTTGATGAAGCCATGTTAATTATTAATAAAAGCGACAATATTAATACTCATCGAAAAGCGATGATTTACAACGCGACAGGCAGCTTGTATCGCAGTGTTGGTTTACATCAACAAGGTTATGTTAATTTTGAAAAAGCGTACCAAACTTGGCAAAGTGTAAATGACGTTGAAGACATGTTTAATATGCAACATAACATGCTCAGTGAAGCCATTAAGCTAAGTGATTGGGATAAGGCTGATAAGAGTATTGAAGCACAGTTTGCTTTAGCTGCAATGGTAGACGAAACAAAAGATTTATTGTTTTTTTCTCATCTCAATGCGGGTCGCATTTCGCTTTTTACTCATGATTATAATCAAGCTATTGTTCATCTTGAGAGTGCCGTTTCACTAAACAGTACCACTAAAGAACAATACTTTATTTCTAGCAATTATTTGTACTTATCTTTGGCTTATTTTAAAAATGGTAAGCTTGAACAAGCCGCTAATGCTGCAAGAATATTTAGGTTAGATAATCATTTCCCAGCAAACCAAAAAACGATGCTACTTAAAGCTGACGCTATTATTGCATTAGATGATAACAAGCCTACTTTAGCTGCAAACCTTCTGTTTCAGGTTATTGATATAGAAAGAAAAAATAGTCAAGATATTGTTGAAAATCAAGTTGTAAGTCGATCACTTGACCATAACTTTAAAGTCGCAGAGTTTGAAAATGAACTACTCGCCAATAAACTGGCAATAAATGAACTTAACTGGAGTTCAATTGCTGATAAACAAAGAATTAATGAACTCAGAATGAGTCTATTCTTTGTGACTCTTATCGTATTGGTTTGCATTGTATTATTTTTATTTTTCTCTAGAAAAACACTTAAAAGACGAGCGCAGACAGATTATTTAACGGGGTTATCAAATCGCGGCCACACCTTCCAGAAAGGCCAAAAGATCATTGAGCGATGCTGGAAAAAGCAAAAGCCTGCGGCTGTCATTATTTTTGATATTGATAATTTTAAAGCGATCAATGATCGTTATGGTCACCATATTGGCGATTTAGCAATCAAAGCTGCCGCCATGAGAACAAAAAGTTGGCTTAAAAAACATGATTTAGTTGGAAGAATTGGTGGGGAAGAGTTTTTAATCATTCTCGAAGACACCACTCAGGAAGAAGGCTTTAGTATTTCAGATCGACTCCGTAATGGTATCGCATCACAATCCTTTCAATTTGAAGATCAGAGTGTCGATTTCACCATTAGCTTAGGTGTTGCCGTTTTAAAGGATGACGTAACGAGTTTAACCACCTTAGTTAAACAGGCTGATGATGCGCTTTACCAAGCTAAATTTTCTGGTAAGAATAAAGTCTATTTATCGGCACAATGCGCATAGGTCGTGTTATTTAGCGTCTAATATTTAGCGCATCACAAAAGGTCATAGTGACTTATTCGCGACTTTAATTGTTATGCGCAAGTTTATATCAGTGTTTTACTTAAAGGGATATTGCTGTTTTTTAAAATCCACTGCCCATCGTCACATAAAGGGCGTTTTCTTCTTTACTAAATGCCATATCTAAACCAAGGTGAATCCCATACCTGCGGGCAATTTGATATCGAAATCCCACTCCGTATGCGCTTACTATTTCACTGGTTTTATTGTCTATTTGTTCAGATAAATCCACCACTTCATCATTGTAAGCAAGACCGGCACCATAGAAGCCCGATATCGTCCAACGATTGTCGATGTTATACATGACCTGTGCTTGTAATGTGGCAACCTGATCGCCTTGATAACGAAAAGCTGAAATACCTCTAAGATCCACATATGGCTTAACTGTTGGCGGTAATGTGTCGTCTTTGGCATAAAGAGCTTCGTAATCGCCTGCAACAGCTAAAGTCCATTTATCCGCGACCGGCCAAAAATTTTCGCCACTCACAGAAAGGCTATCATAGTTATAATTTGAGCCAAATTTGTCACTGTAGCTCATATACTCTGCAGAAATAGAATAACCATCAGTTGGGTAGAAGATGTTATTACGAGTATCGTATTCAGCGACTATACCTAAACCTGAAGTGGTATTATCTCGGCCTAGCATGCGCTGAAAAATCCAGTCTACGGCTTCATTAGATGATGAAATACTCGATTGAGACCAGTATTGTTTTATACCCAACATAAGCGGTGTATCTGCGGCGCGGAATAATACTTTTTGGCTGATGAGCATAGCTTCTGTTTGGGTGTCGAAGCTAAATGGATTATCTGATGGCAACAAACCACCTAAATCAGAATAAAGATCAAAGTTTACCTTTCCTGCTCCACCTAAGCCGACATAGCGAATACTGTCTTTCTTCCATGATTGACGATGTGCTGCAAATGCAAACCATGATCCATTCTCAGTGCCTATAGCGCCAACTGCGGTTATTGCAGCTGGGACTAAGTTGGCGCCACCATCTATTGATTCAAGTGCTTTTTGCTTGCGGATTTCTTTCTCTTGTTCTGACTCATGTAAAAAAATACCTGCAACACCACCGCCATAACCTAATGCTGGTTCGGTAATTAAAATAGGAACGGGTAGGAAACCGTAAGCATTTTCAGCGAGGTGATGACCTAAGTCGAATTGACCGTCAACGGGATCGAAAAAGTACTCATCATCCTTATCTGCTAGTGCGACTTGGCTAAAAAGAACTGAACAAATGAATAATTTTCTCAACATGTAAGGTTACCTGATAGCAAGTGCTGTAATAATGCGTTTTAGTTAGATAAATTGGATTTATTAAGAAAGCAGTAATGAGGTTCCTTGGAGTGGATAAGCATGTTTAAGTAGAATTAAAACACCCTCATTACCAACTTAATGCCTGTCGGCAGAAAGGAATATAATGGATTTCGACTGAAGTCCTAACTCGCTTTTGATGGATTAAATCCTCACAAGGTTTGTTTCAAATGGGGGCATTATAAAAATCTGAGTGAATTAGCAAGGCGGGGAAGTCAAATCTGTTGCTGTTTTATCAACGTCATTAATGAGCTATTAAGAAATTCGAGCAGGTTGTTATGGCCAGTATATTGCCTAGTAGTATCACCCTCAAAAATGCTTGAGTTCAGCCCGAATTTCTATTTAATTGAGCAAATAACCGAGAACCAGAACGTGTAACTTTTGCACTGTTGTGGTGCGAGTCGTGATTTAAAACCCTGCAATAAATGACAATACCCCCTACAAGCAGAAGTTGTTATAAATGTTGGCGCAATAATTTTAATCATTTATTTCAATAGCTAACAATCATGTTTGACCCAATTTAGTGCAGTCTTTGACGATCTGGCACATTACCTGAAACGTTTTAAACAGAGAAATTTTTTGTTTGGGTAAGGAAGGGAATAAACATGATCACACGACCGCTAATTTTTACCGACATGGATGGCACTTTACTCGACCATTATGATTATAGCTTTTCGAGCGCAATTGAAGTGATAGAGGCATTGGTTGAAAAAGAGATCCCTATCATTCCTAATACCAGCAAGACCTTTGCTGAAATGGAAAAAATTCAACAAACAATAGGTTTTAATTCGCCTTTCATCTCTGAAAATGGCGCGGTGGTTTACATCCCCATCGGTTATTTTGACACTCAACCTGCTGACACCATTACCCAAGGTTATTACTGGGTAAAAGAGTTTTGCGAACCAAGAAAACATTGGTTACAGCTATTGGAGACTGAGGCGAGTGAGTTTAGCAATGACTATATTGGTTTTTCCACATTAACAGCGCAAGAGTTATGTGAATTAACAGATTTATCAGAAGAAAAAGCAACACTAGCACTGGTAAGGCATTATTCAGAGCCTGTGCTATGGACAGCCGATGTTAATCGCAAACTAGCCTTTATTAAGCATATGAATAGCCTAGGCGCCAATATGCTACAAGGCGGTCGCTTTTTACACGTGGGCGGTCATACCGATAAAGGCCGCGCCATGGACTGGTTAGCCCAAGTTTATGCCGATGCATATCAAACCAGTGTACAAACCATTGCATTGGGTGATAGTGGCAATGACAGCGCCATGTTAGAAGCAGCTGATGTTGCGATTCAAATTAAATCTCCGACTCATACTTTCCCAAAAATCATGACCACCAACAAAACCATGCAAAGCCAGCATTATGGGCCCAAGGGTTGGGCTGAATGTTTGCAGGCTTTGTTACTAGAATCATCGACACCAACACCATCATTTACGCTTGAGGAGGCATAACATGGCTGATTTTTATCAAAATGGCATTGTTACTACGCTACATAATTTAACCCAGCGTACCCATGATGAAATGGAAAAGGACTTGATGAGGTTTTCTAAAACTCGTCCTTTAGGTTTGATTTTACCTTCTCTATTTTCTGAGTTAGAAGGTGAGGCATTACCTCAAATTATCAATAAATTGAAAGAAGTACCTTACCTTAATGAAATTGTTATTGGCCTCGATAGAGCCGATAAAGAACAATATAAACAAGCACTGGGGTTCTTTAATCAGTTGCCGCAACATCATCGAGTATTATGGAATGATGGCCCAAGATTACAGGCATTAGATGCCAAACTCAGTGCGTTAGGTTTAGCTCCTAAAGAGCTAGGTAAGGGCCGTAATGTCTGGTATTGCATGGGCTACACTTTAGCGTCAGGAAAAACGGAATCGGTGGCATTACATGACTGCGATATCGTTACCTATGAAAAGTCATTATTAGCCCGCTTGCTTTACCCAGTAGCTAATCCACAGTTTAACTATGAGTTCAGTAAAGGCTATTACGCCCGTATGTCTGATGGCAAAATTAATGGCCGGGTATCACGCTTACTGGTCACGCCATTGATTAAAGCCTTGCAAAGAGTCGTTGGCCATAACGATTATTTAGAATATATGGATAGCTTTCGTTATCCACTTGCGGGTGAATTTTCATTCCGCCGTGATGTATTAAATGATTTGCGTATTCCGAGTGATTGGGGGCTAGAAATTGGTGTACTCAGTGAAATGCATCGTAACTATGCCCATAACCGTATTTGTCAGGTTGATATTGCTGATAATTACGATCATAAACATCAAGACTTATCATTAGATAATGCCGAGGCTGGCCTGTCTAAAATGTCTATTGATATCACTAAAGCCTTTTTTAGAAAGCTGGCGACTCAAGGTGAAACCTTCAATACTGAAGCGTTCAGAACATTAAAAGCGACTTATTATCGCATCGCACTGGATTATGTTGAAACCTACCATAACGATGCGTTGATGAATGGCTTATCTACTGATATTCATACTGAAGAAAAAGCCGTTGAAATGTTCACTCAAAATATTGTTACCGCAGGTCAGCGCTTTTTAGATAATCCAATGGAAACGCCGTTTATGCCGACGTGGAGTCGTGTGATCAGTGCCATGCCTGATGTGCTTGAACAGCTTAAAGCAGCGGTTGAAGCAGATAATGCCGAGTTCATGTAAGGCTAATGATTGGATTTTCTGGCCTATCGTTTTTACTGTGAGTCCCTTTAGTTGAGTATCATCAAGAGGCTTGCAGTAAGTAATAATGATTAACGTTAGAAGAAAGACTTATGACAGAAATTGAAAGTTTAAAACACAAGCTTATACAACAACTTGACTGTATTTATAAAGATGTTGAAATCGAGCAAACTAGCGATGAATTAGCTGAATCGCTAATTGATACTATGCGTATTGAGCAAGGTGGCTTTACCCCAAAGCCCTTTAGCAACCATTGGTCTGAGCAAGATGTGGTGATGATCACTTATGGCGATAGCATCATTTGTCCTGATCAAAAGCCGTTAGCGACCTTGTCAGAGTTTATGAATGCTCATCTTGAATGCATCAATTCGGTGCATATTTTACCCTTCTTTCCATTTAGCTCAGATGATGGTTTTGCGGTTATTGATTACTCTAGTGTCAATGATGGTCTGGGAGATTGGTCAGATATCGAAACCATTGCTTCCAAGCGACGCTTGATGTCTGATTTAGTCATAAATCATTGCTCTAGCCGCAGTGCATGGTTTCAAAACTTTATTAAAGGTGAGGGAGTGGGTCATGACTACTTTTTTACCGCCAATATTGATGATGATTTATCAGCGGTAGTGCGTCCAAGAACCTCTGAGTTACTTAGGCCAACACACACCAGTAATGGTTGGCAACAGGTATGGTGTACATTCAGCCACGACCAAGTTGATTTTGACTTCAGGAATCCGCAAGTCTTGATGGAATTTGCGCGGATTATTCGCCAATATCTCGATGCCGGAGTGAACATATTCCGTTTAGATGCGGTGGCTTTTTTATGGAAAATCGTTGGTACTAAATCCATTAACTTGCCACAAACCCATGAGGTCATTCGCTTACTGCGCACCCTTATAGAGCATGCGCAACATGATGCTGTGGTCATTACCGAAACCAATATTCCAAATACTCAAAACCTGACCTATTTTGGTAATGCCAATGAAGCCCATTGTATCTACAACTTCTCATTGCCTCCGTTACTGATAAATACTTTAATTACAGGTAGTTGTTTGTATTTAAAACGTTGGCAAATGAGTATGCCTCCAGCCCAAGACGGTACGACTTATTTTAACTTTATTGCCTCCCATGATGGCGTAGGATTAAGACCCGTTGAAGGGATACTGGAAGATAATGAAATAAACACGCTGGTGGAAACCATGGCGCTATTTGGCGGTAAAATTTCCAGTCGAACCAGTGAAGATGGCCAGAAAAAACCTTACGAAATCAATATCGCCTTAATTGATGCCTTGCAAGGCACAACCAAAGGCAAAGATCAGCATGGTTTGGCGCGATTTACTTGTGCACATGCGATTATGCTAGGTCTTGAAGGGATCCCTGGAATTTATATTCATAGCTTATTAGGCACTGAAAATGACTATGAAAAGTTAGCGAATACGTCCCATAATCGCTCAATTAACCGCCATCGTTGGGATTACAATACTCTCAATGGCTTACTCGCTGATGAGCAAAATATTCACAGTAAAGTGTTGGCGTCATTAACTAAGCTCATTAGTATTCGAACTAACCAGAAAGCCTTTAATCCCAATGCCACTCAGTTTACTTTGCACTTAGGGTTGCAGTTATTTGGATTCTGGCGTCAAAGTCGCGACCGTAGGCAGAGCATTTTTTGTATCAGTAATATTACCGACCAAGCAATGGATTTACCGTTAGCAGAGCTTAACTTAATCGGCACTGAAACTTGGTTTGATTTAATCGATGGTGAAGTGATTAGCGATATTACAGCTGTGAAATTGTTAGAGCCTTATCAAACAGTGTGGATAAGCAATGTAGCTTAGGCACTGTTTATTAATAATGCTCTTTAAATGGTTCTTTAGCATGATGTTTTAACGTAAAAAAAACCAGCATTTGCTGGTTTTTTTACGACGTCATTAAGTTACTGGCTATTTCTTTGCAAGAGTGTACTGCTTCAAAATATCATCAAGATCTGCTGATGATTCTGATAAGTTGGCCGCGAGAGATACTGAGCGGTGGGCT
This sequence comes from Shewanella olleyana, assembly GCF_023283825.1. GTDB lineage: Bacteria > Pseudomonadota > Gammaproteobacteria > Enterobacterales > Shewanellaceae > Shewanella > Shewanella olleyana. The sequence continues at coordinate 107,343 of NZ_JAKILD010000013.1, forward strand.
GTTTCTCGAATGGTTTCTGCTTGGCCTCGAATATCGTTTAACTGACCGGCAATATCACGAGACGCTGCGCTTTGTTCTTCTGATGAGGCGGCAATTTGCGAACTCATATCAAATACATGGCTGATTGAATCTACCATGCTATCCACATCTTTACCGACTGATTCGATGGCTGTTCTGCCTTGGTCAGCCTGTGACACAATATCGGTAGTAATGTGAGATAAGGTATTGGTATCTTTCTGCAACCCTTCAATCATGGTTTGAATTTCTACCGTGGCTTGTTGAGTGCGACTGGCAAGTGTTCGAACCTCATCGGCAACCACTGCAAAGCCTCGACCTTGTTCACCTGCTCGCGCAGCTTCAATAGCAGCGTTTAGTGCCAGTAAATTAGTTTGTTCTGAGATACTATTAATGGTTGTCACAACCGCGCCAATATTGGCCGCAGCTTGTGACAGTTCACCAACAGAGTTTGATGCTTCTGAAATCCGGCTGGTGAGCACACCGATACGGTTTACCGCTTCAGCAATTTGAGTTTGACTATTGTTGGCCTGGGCTGAATTTTGTTGGCTTTGTTCGGAAGTGCCGCTGGCATTATGAGACACCTCTTCGATAGCGGCGGTCATTTGGGTCATTGCCACTGATACCGTATCTAAAAACTCATGTTGATACTGAGTGAGTTCTTCACTTTGATTTGCTTGTTGGTTGAATTCGTTGGCGGCTTCAGAGAGGGTTTGGGCATTAGCAGCAATAGCGGTGACCATTTCACTCATATTATCGGCGCTGCGATCAATCTCACGAGCAATTAAGCTGAAGTCGTCGGTACCAAAAAAATTAAGTCGGCAAGTTAAGTCACCATCGGCAAGGCGTTTAATTGCCACATACATATCCCATAAACCTCCGCCTAACGAGGTCGACGTCCAGTAACAGACTAAATATAAAGGCAATAAACCTAAAAAGGCGAATAATAATAGGTAGTTGGCACTTGAAAGGTCATTAGCTTCCAACTTAGCAACATTAACAGTGATGATGAAGGCTTGGTTATCAATAGGCGCGCTGACGGTGACATTATTACCACTGCGTCTTGCTTGGGTTAATGGACCTACTTGAGCATCAATTCGCTGGGCATAGTCTATTAATGATTGGCCTTCAAGCGCTTGAGCACGTGCGCCATCTGCAAGTGCATTCACTCTTGCTTGAGCAAACATTTCAGAAGCATGTTCAATTTTTGACGTGGTCGCGAAGTAATTACTGACAGCGATTGCCGCAGTAATGATGGTGAAGAGTGTACAAATAACCCAAAACTTACCATTTAAACTCAACTTAATGAGAATGGCATCGACTTTGCGAAAATTGATTTGTTTCATCTTGATCATTCCTTTGCTTAAGCCGAACGTGTTTAGTGACGTTTGCTATAACGTATGCTCTGACAGGGTCTATAACACTCTCGACAGCTAATTGTCGCTCAAGCGAACTAGCTATGGGCTGCTATCTGAGTCAGTCATTTACAATGTATTATGTTTGTCGGCCTATCAATAAAGTGTTGTTGAACTGCGTAAAAACAGCATGGTAACGCCAATGAGTATTAATTAACTCGAGACAGCTCTCAGTCTTAATGCGTTTATTGGTACAGATACATCTTTTGTTTATTTAAAGTACTGTTCATTTTAAATACTGTTAATTACAAGCTCGGTTTATATCAGCTGGGGTGTAACCGAACCTGTCTCTTGAGTGCTTATTTTTATCGGCTTATGGAAGCAAAAGTTTAGCCAAAGCCTAAGCAGAAGCGTTTGTTGGCCACTTTTTACAGCGTTATCGAATTTTTATGTAGATTAATTACACTGCAAAGTCTCAGTATTCTAAAAATGGCCAACTATTCGCTGTAAAAATAATCTTTAAAGAGCAGCAACCCTGGTTAAACGTGTTGGATTATGGGAAGTAAATTGACATCATCATTAGCGTGTTTAACGCGCAGATGTTTCACTAATGCCAATTTAGTTTTATGTTCGACTGAATTGCTATCGAAGCTATTCACTAAGTTTCGACCAGCGGCTTTTGCACTGTATAGCGCGATATCAGCATGTTTAAAAGCTAAGGTGGCATCATCTTGAACTCTAGAAATTCCAGCGCTTACGGTAAATGGCATTAATGTGCTGGCATCAATATTATTTTTTATTCGGTTCAATACCGCTGCTGCTTGCTCAAGAGAAGTATGTGGCATCAAAATAGCGAATTCTTCGCCACCAATACGCGCGATAATATCTGTTTCACGGCATTGAGACGTAAGAAAGTCAGCTAAGTTTTTCAATGCACTATCACCTACATCATGGCCAAAGTTATCATTAATTTTTTTGAAGTAATCGATATCGATTATGCCTAAACAGGCATGATAATTAGGGTAGCGTTTGGTATAGACGCTCAGATTATTCAATTCACTATCAAATTTTCTGCGATTCCATACGTTAGTTAATGGATCTGATTCACTTTGGTTTCTGAGAGTTTCTTCCAATTGTTTACGATGGGTAATATCAGTAAAAGTGATCGCATATTTTTTTATGGCGCCCAGACTATTTCTCAATACTTGAATCCGTGCCATAAGTGCATATTGGTTGCCTTGTTTATCTTGCCCTATGACTTCGCCTTGCCAATTATCTTGGCGTAAATGGTGTCTTATTGTGGTCATTTCTGCTTGGGTGAACTGGATATTAAGTTTACCCAATGATTCACCCATTAATTCGTGCTGAGTGAAGCCTGAAACACGTGAAAATTCTTTATTTGTTTTGATTAACCTAAAGTGGCTATCAGTGATAATGACGCCTGCAACGCCATTAAATGCTGCGCCCATCAGTTGTTGGTCCATTGCACTGTTTTCATGACTGTTGAAGAGTTTAAAAATATAGCCACATACTCCTAAAATCAGCAATAACAATAAGCTAGCTATAGTGAGTAGATTATTTTTTTGCTCAGCGACAAAGGCTGAACTTGTTGGTGTAGTGATCAGAATGTACTTACCTAAAGGAGCGTAAACGTCACTCAATTCAAGTTCTGTGTACGAGTAAGTCGTGTCCTCTGCGGTAAGCCTGCCGTCATCCGATGATAATATTTGCTGCCATAAAGCAGGCAAGCTATTGGCAAGGTTATATTGCTCTGAGGCGGTAAATAAGTGGCCTAATTCTTCTGATGGATCATCACTAGCCAAAATGTTGCCATTTTTATCGATGATCCGAGTAATGAAACGATCACTTTGCATTGCTTCAATAGCCTTAAGTACATTGCTAACACTGAGATTTACCACGATATAGCCTTGGCGCATTGACTGATTATAAACAGGTGTAATGATCCTTAAGCTGGTTTTAATTGGTTTAGTTATTTGACCATTTTCTATTTCAATTTCTACAGGCCAAGTACCTATTTCACCTTGCTTAAGTTGTTGAGCATATGAAAAATACGGGCGTTTTGATTTGTTTTCTAATTGCGTTGAAGGTACTCGCTCAATGCTATTTTGATTGTTATTGACTCTGATGAGCTCAATGCCTGAATCATCCAAATAACGAACTTGAGAGTAAACATTTTCATTTTTCATAATGAAATAAAACATGTTCTCTAATGCGGTGTGATTTCTTGAACTGGCCGTTTGGGTAAAAAGCCCCACTTGTGGGCTAGTGGAGATTTTTTTATCATGTCATCCACTTCTTCAATCACACTTGATAAGCGCTCAGAAGCGAGTGCTAAGCGCTGAGCGTGACTATTATTAATGCGAGTGAGTTGATCATCTTCAATCCGTTGGTATTGGTTAAAAATGTATAAACAAAAGCTGATACCAAAGATAAGTATGATGCTAGAAATAAGTTTGAATACACGAATATTCTTATTTCGCATGGTGTTATGCATAGGTTTTTTACTCACTTCACAGGCTTGAGACTAATGTTGTCAATCTCTTCTGTGGCTACTGTAAATGAGATATAAAAGTGATAGTTACCTTTGTATGCCAAATGACCCCAGTTTGAGGAGATTTGCCTGTTAATCTCGTTTGAAGAGAATGGAGGCTGATAAACGTTTAAAACAAAGAAGTAGATAATAGCGAGTTTAAAAATAAGCTAAGGTAATGTTTTTAAATACTTAATGTCATACTTTTAAATTGATATTAAAGCATCAAAACTATTGCACAAGTTAACAGCGCTGGTTAATCTATCAGCAGAAACATATTGTGAGTCGATGAGTGAAGGATTGCTATCGAGTAAGCGAAAAGGAACTTTCGAGCTTTTCCTATTTATCCCTTTTCATGCATTATCCTGTCACAAATACTTCTTAATATGCCTTCAGTAACAATTGGTTATTAATTTTATTCATGCCTAGAAAGCTAGGTAATTAAGGATTTTAAATGAGTGAAGAAACAGGTTTGCAATTAGAAGGCATTAGCCAAGATTCAAAAAACTTGGCGTTATTGTGCTGGATAGGTACCATCTTTTTTGGTTTTATCCCTGGGTTAGTTTTATATCTGGTGAAAACTGACGATAACTATGTTCGTGAGCAAGCAAAAGAAGCGTTAAACTTTTCGATTACGGTTGTTATTGGCTACTTTATTTCAAGTATCTTGATGTTTATCGCGATAGGTATATTGATGGTGCTTGTTGTTTGGGTTGTCAGCTTAGTATTTTGCATCATGGGCGCTATTGCGACTGCAAAAGGCGACAATTTCAAAGTGCCATTTACCTTACGTTTAATTAAGTAAGCGTTTTTGATAGGTAATAGCCAGCAAGGAGAAAACCAATATGTGGCTTTCTCCTTGTTGGTTAAGTGCAAAGCTTAAAAGGAATATTAAGTGGAAACGAACGTTTTTGACCGTAGGCACACCACAGATAACATTATCAGTGGCCCTTTATACAATTTAGTGATTGGTTTGACCCTATGTTGGGGTTTTGGTGTTAACTGGTGGATGGTGACTAACATTTCCCCTGAGGCTATTGCGTCAGTTAACTCATGGGTGTTCTTTATCGGTTACTTTGCCTCATGTTTTTTAGGTATTTACCTATTCTCATCATCTGATAAACCTATTGTCAGTTTTATTGGTTATAACTTTGTGGTGGTGCCATTTGGTTTCATCATTAACTTAGTGGTGAGCCAATATGATGCGGCATTAGTGGCTGAAGCCATTAGAATTACTGGTTTGGTCACTATTGGAATGATGTGCCTCGGCACTTTATTTCCTGCCTTTTTTAGTAAAATTGCTGGCGCACTGACCATTGCATTATTGTTGGTGATTGTCGTCGAGTTGATTGAAATCTATGTGTTTGGGATCCATCACGGCATTTTAGATTGGATTGTGGTGCTGATTTTTTGTGGCTACATAGGTTACGACTGGGGCCGCGCCAATCAAATCCCTAAAACCGTTGATAACGCGATTGACAGTGCAGCAGCACTTTATATGGATATTATTAATCTGTTCCTAAGAATTTTACGTATTCTAGGACGTAAGTAATACGATCTCGGCATAAACGAAAGAGCCGCAAGGCTCTTTTTTGTTTTATAGCACACCAAAGGAGTTGCCTGTGCAATTAGTAAAGCCTTGTTTGCAGTATCATCAAAGCTATTTACAGTACATTGCAGAGCTGGGCGATGAAGAGCGTTACCCCTTTCCGCTTGATTTCGACTGTGATGATTTTGAAGCCATGCTACAAAAAAATCAGAACTTTGCTGATGGGGTAAATTTGCCTCAAGGTTATGTGGCTAGCGAAACTTATTGGTTAGTGAATGGCGTTGATCTCATTGGAGTGGCTAATTTACGTTTGAGCTTAAACGATAGCATCAGGCATTGCGGCGGTCATATTGGTCTAGGCATTCGTCCAAGCTTTAGAGGAAAAGGCTTAGGTGTTGAGCTCTTGGCTCAAACTATTGCAGTTGCGAAGCTTAAGGGCATGAAAGAGTTACACATTCATTGTTATCAAAACAATCTTGCTTCAGCCAAAATGATTATCGCAAATGGCGGTGTGTTGCACTCTGAAATTGAGCTAGAGGACGATAACGCTGCGGCAATAATACAGCGCTATCGAATACAGGTATAAGTGAAAGCCTTAGTTAACTAATCAGTTGAGTTACGGCCTCAGTGAGCTGCGCTGCAAGTTCAGTGTTAGTTAACTCACCAGTTCCAGCATCAAAGTTCTGATAAAAGCTTGGCACTGACATTGAGCCCTTTACTTCAGCGGCAAAGTAAGGTGCTGATCCCGTCGCAGCAGCTAAAACACTGCCTGCGCCACCAGGACCAGGGGAGGTGGCAAGTAGCAATGTTGGCTTACCTTGGAATACTTTTTGATCTATACGAGATGTCCAATCAAACAAGTTTTTATATGCCGCGGTGTAAGAGCCATTATGTTCTGCAAATGAAATTACGATAGCATCGGCGCTGCCAATTTTTTCAAAAAATGCTTTAGCCAATTCAGGCTGACCGAGCTCTTTTTCACGATCTTCACTGAATAAAGGGATTTCGTAGTCATTAATATCTAATAGTTCAACTTCTGCGTTTTCAGCTAAGTTAGCTGCTTGATGAGCGGCATAGTTTGCCAGTTTTTTGTTGATTGACTGACGACTGCTACTTGCTGCGAATGCTAAAATTTTCATGTTATTGCCTTAGGCTTTTAAGCCAATTTAAGATTATTTTTGGACAAGAAGTAAACCTAGCTTATAGCTGATTTAATCCCTTATATTCAATAAATTCAACCACATTTCTGTCAGGGTTTTTAATAAACAACACAAGGTGCTAGAGATATGGGGTTGCTAATCAGTGGAATAATTAAAGTCCAGTGCTCAAGCTCTCAATTGGCTACACAAGATGCTGAAACATTCCAAATGCTAGGGTATGTTGACCTTTCAAGGTTGTTTTTGGAGCAAACGCTGTCCGAAAGCCGTGGCTAACAAGGTTTCACTCATGGCTGAGCGCACCTTTGTGAATAAAGAGCCTAGTTGGTTACTAGGCGGTAATCCACTCGACTTGATTAAAACGCATTTATGTCGGTAACCAGCAAAGAACAACAGCCCTTAGCTGTTCGCGTTTGCTGATAGTAATGCATATATTTCAGTCAGGAAGCTCGCTTGTCATCGAACAAACTTAAAGGCATTGGATAATTTATCTGTGATGTTAACTGACGAGGAGTCTAAGTCTAAGGGTGTGTTTGAGCATAAAATCGAAAGAGACAATAGCTTGATTCACCTCCTTCATAAACGTAAAACCCGATGTATTATTACCAGCATAATTTTAGTTATTGAGTGACAAAGGTGTACCTTGTTTCGCTCAACAAAGTGAGGGTTTAGTCCTACATAAGAGACTCTGAGCATGGTTTATGCAGTGCTAGAGTATACATCAGTTGGTGTTTTCTTTTGAGGCTCTTAATTTTGTCAGTAAATAAAATGGTAATAGACGGCGTTTATGAAACGTCAAAAATGCGTGTTGAAATCCATGATGACATTGTCATTAAAACCTTTAAGAAAGCCCGCAATTCAACGCAACGTTACACAAGAGAAAAGAAAGCACTTCACCTTCTCCTCGGTCAAAAAGGGTTTCCGCAAATTATTGAATATGACGATGCTTTACAAAGCATAGTTATGTCTAGACTAAAAGGTGAAAGACCTGAAACCTTGTCTGAATTACAAGCTGGCCAATTGAGAGCATTAGTTCATGTGCTCAATGAAACCGGTGTTGCCCGTCATGCAATGCCGATACGTGACTTTATTGTTGATAAGGATGGCAATTTAGGGATGGTTGATTTTGAGAGAGTAACTTTCAGGGCTTTTCGTTATTCCCCTATTTGGAACTTGGCACTGAAAGTGAACCAATACAACCTTTTGAAGTTAATCAATGTATATCAGCCGCAAGCTTTGTCTGCACCTGAATCTGAACATTTTTACAAACTGTTACGGATGAGAAATAGCCTGACGAAACTGAAGCCTTTGCGAAATTCGCTGCGAAACTTTTGGTCATATGGGAAAGTGGTATCAATGAAGAAGACACTAAGTTAAACCAGTTTGATATGTGGGATTGTGCTTAACTGTCTGTACCTGATAAGGCTGAGACTAATACGCATACTTGTGCAGATACTTTCATAAGGCTATATAATTTGAGCAGCGGTTAATTTATCTATCCCTTTCATGCTTTGTAGAATGAAATTTTTGGCTTGGTAGTCGGGGGGGGGGGAGATTCGATGAGTTTAACCATTTCTGCTTGTATTTTTTCTATCTAATTTTTAAAAACAGTTAAGATAGATTTGAAGATCATTGCGAGCACTTTCCGCAGAATTTGAAGTCTGTTCTTCTCCGTCGTTTGTATCGCCATAGTGGGCGATGCGTTGAACATCTAGCTTGTCTGTTTTGGCCTTTTGACCAATGACACTAGCAAAAATTTTTTATGAGTATCGTTTTACGATAACGAAGGGCTGGTTTACTTCAGAGCAGACCATGAGAAATGACATTTCTAGGCTACTAGTCGTTTCAATAACTATATGGTGTTTTTTGATGAGGTTAACAGCTTCTTTAATCCCTTTCTCATCCACTATCAATGACACTTATCTCAGCCCTTTAAATCTTACTTAAATAATCTTTTTGGCATTGGAATGACATTGAGCGTGTCAGCCAATACTGTTTGAAAGTCATTTGCCAGTAGCGTAATGCCTTTATAAAAGTCGGTTTCAGCATGCTCAATTGCTAGCTCTAAACAACGGCCTGACCATGGCAACATATGTTGTTGTAACAGTATGATAAGCGCTTCTTTAGCCACGTTATTATCAGGCTCAGCAATCATTTGTGTCAGCAATTGATCGATGACAGCATAAAATAAAGCTAAGTGATCAAGCGGCTGGTTATATTTTAAATCGAAACTGATGCCAAACTGCTGATAAAAGCGCTTTAACTCAACCGTAGATTCATCATTAATAATGTTTTGTTCACCTAAATATACCGAGCCCCATGGCATTGCTTTAGGTGTACCAGGTCCAAAGAACAATTGTCCATAATCAAGTTTAACTTCATTTATTAGATTGGGATTCCATTGTTCTGAAAACTGTTGAATTAATGCACGACCTTGTTGGTTTTGAGTAGATTGGGTCAGTTCTGGCCAGATCTCTCCTATGTGATCATTAACTAACTCTTGTATCGATTGCTCCGAAGGGTAATCCAGAAATATGTTATGCAATACACGGGATATTGCTTGTAATTCTTGATAATTTTGTTGTGCCTGCATGGTTATTTCCTGTAATAAAAGGCGCCCGAAGGCGCCATAAATTATTTATACTTCAGCGTAATTAAGGACTTCACCTTCACGGCCACCATGCTTGTTCGCTTTGATGATCAGGTTAGGAGAAGTAATACTCTCAGATGGTAGTGGCGCAATATGACCATCTCCATCACCGTATTTCTCCTTTAAATTTTCCATAGTATCAAAGTCAAGAGCACGAAGTGGACACGAACCTACACAGATAGGTTGCTTACCTTCTGCTAAACGATCAAAGCAACCATCACATTTGGTCATCACTTTACGCTGTGTATCTAACTGTGGTGCATCATAAGGACATGCTTTGGCACAGCTATTACAGCCAATACATAAATCAGTTGCAACATGAACTAAGCCATCTTCACGGCGTTTGTGCATTGCACCTGTTGGGCAAGCCTTAACACAAACAGGTTCATTACAGTGATTACAACCGATTGAAGCATAGTATGTGAATACACTTTGCTCAAAGCTACCATCAGCATTCTCTGACCATGTTCCGCCACCGTATTCATACACACGGCGCCAGTTTACGCCTTCAATTTTCGGTACACCTTGTTCTGCAGAATCATTACCTTTGCGAATAACTTCGCCTTGTCTGTCTTTACATGAAACATGACACGCTTTACAACCAGTGCACTTGGTGGTGTCTAAATAAAAACCATATTGGGTTTGTTCAGTCATTGTTCTTTACTCCATCAAGCTTTAGCGATTTGCACACGGTTGGTATGTTGTGGGTTACCCTTTGCGAACGGGCTAGGTTGGTAACGCGTTAGTGTATTGATACAGCCACCAATATCGACGATATGACCTGACGGCCCCATACGTTCAGTTGGATCTGGTTGGTACCATGCACCTTGACCTAAGGCTAATACGCCTGGCGCAACACGCGGTGTTACACGAACTGGTAATTCGATGGTGCCACGTTTGCTCCATACTTGAACTTTTGCTCCTTGAGTTAAGCCTTCTTTGCCCGCATCCATTGGATTCATCCATACTGCATCTTCAACTGCTTCACGTAGCCAAGGGACGTTATGATAACTTGAGTGAGTACGGCCTTTAGTGTGGTAACCAACTAATTGGTATGGGTATTCTTCAGAAGTGTCTTCATCGTCATAGCCTTCCCATGTTGCTTGATACATAGGTAAGCCAGAAATGTAGTCACCTTTAATGGTGTCATCAAATTCCCATTCAGCGCCTTTTTGTGCCATTTTCAATGAGAACAACTCAACTTTACCTGATGGGGTGTTTACTGGGTTGCCACCATTAATGTAGCTATCTAATGCGACGACAGGTGTACCATTGAATGCTCGGAACACACCTTGCTCTTGTGCTTCTTCATAGGTTGCAGGTAGAGCTGGCTGTGCATCGGCGTTGTTAGGATTAGTACGTGTTTTTTCGTATAACTCAGCTAGCCAACCAGCTTCATCCTTACCTTCAGTGTACTCACCGCCTTTGCCCATTTTTTCAGCAATTAATGCACACATGTCGTACATTGATTTACATTCCCATAATGGGTCAATGGCGGCTTTCATAGCAACTAAGTAGCCCATAATACCTGAAGCATAGCTGTCGTTGACTAAGTCATTTGATTCTAACCATGAGGTATCAGGCAATAAAATATCAGCAAATTTAGCTGAAGGGGTCATCCAGCAATCACAAGATACAATTAGCTCGCACTTAGTGTCGTCTTCTAGTATTTTTGATATGCCGTTTGAGTCAGAGTGTTGGTTTACTAGTGCATTTGAGTTAATGGCAAAAATGGCTTTTAAGTCCGCACCTAGTGGTGTATCTAAATCTTCAGTGCCGCGAATACCATCTTTACGTGCCGTCATTTCATGACCACGTTCAATTGCATCTGGGAAAGTGAAGAATGAGATAGACTCTTCAACTGGGTTACTTAAACCAGACATACCGCTGTTACTTAAGCTGCCTTGACTTGGTAATGCGCCGTTGCTTACACCTGCCTGACCGACTTTACCCGTCAAGAATGACAACATATAGCAAGAGCGCATGGCTTGCTCACCGTTTGCATGACGGTTAACACCCGCACCAGCAATAATAAATGGTGCGCGAGCATTCATTATTTTACTGGCAAGATTTTTGATGTTGCTTTCTGAAACACCACAAATTTTTGCAGCCCATTCAGGTGTTCTTGCACCTTCGTCAACAAACTTACCTTGACCAAGAATATAGTCTTGATAGTTTTCATCTGGGTTGATGAAAGGTACATATGCAAGCTTTTGTTCATCACCAGATGCTTCAAATTCTGCTTTTAGGTTAGCTAAAGACTCACGGTCGTAACCCACACAATATTGGTCTAAGAATGATTTAGAATTATTATCTACCCAGCCAGAACTGATCATTTCATAGGCAATGCCTTCCGCTAATGCTGCATCAGTGCCAGGGCGAATTGGATACCAAGTATCTTCTTTACCTGTCATTGAGTCAGTGTAGCGAGGGTCAATCATGATCACTTCAAGTTCTGGATTTTCTTTAATGGCTTGTAAGTAGTCATAGCCTTCTCCTGAACCTGATTGTCTCATTTCGCTTGGGTTATAACCAAGACCGATAAATAAATCACTGTCTTTTAATGACAAAAGGTTAGAACCAGAAGTACTGCCAAAACCTGTTGCAGCAGCAGCCTCATTTTGTTGTGCCCAAGAGTAGTTACCATAAATATTAAGGAAACCACCGTTTAGGTTTAAAACGCGGCTAAAACAGTTAGAGCTTGAGAAACCATAGTATGCACCAGTACCGTATAACTTTAAGATAGACTTATTACCATATTGACTGGCAATACGCTGTAATTCGCTGGCAATAGTAGATGCAGCTTCGTCCCAAGAAATAGGGACGAACTTACCTTCACCACGCTTACCAACACGTCTCATTGGCGTTTTTAAACGATCGGGTGCATAAGTACGTTGTCTTAACGAGCGACCACGTGCACAAGCACGAATTTGGTGGTTATCACCGTATTCGTCAGTGGTTTCATTATCTGCTTCAACACGTCTGATCACCCCATCTTCACTGAATACTTTTACTGGGCAGTTTGAACCACAGTTAACTAAACATGCAGACCATGTGATGGCTTCTTCCACAGGCGGCTGTGGTGGTAATGGCTCAGCGTCTTTTGAGCTGCTATTACAGCCCGTGACAGTCGCGGCGCAACCTAGTGCAGCACTCGCTTTTAAGAAACTTCTGCGTTCCATATTCATTCCTCTTACTAAAATATTTTTGCGTAATTAGGTAAACGACTACAGCACATAGCTGAAATTCAGCATGATTTGATGGGCGTTATAATTGTGATTAAGCTCGCCTAGGGTCACCATGCCTGGCACTTGGTCAGGGGTCACTTGAGCATCATCGGTGTCGTAATAGCGTTCGTAGCGGTAAGTCAGCTTTAATGCCATGTCATCATTTAAGGCATAGTTAGCGTAAAGGCTTGCGCTATGGTTATAGGAGAAATAATCTCCATATGGGCTGGTGCCTTCAGCGGTCACATAGGTGTCACTGCTTGAATTACTGAATAGGTAATCAGCGCCTAAGGTCAGCTTGTCTTCCATTAAGCCGCCGTAGCTTACGCCAGCGCCTAAGTTGATAAACTCATCTTCAATATCAGCGTACCAGTCTGGGCTGCTGTAGCTTTGGCTACCCGCTTGCGCTGAGTTAATCCATTGCTGGCCGGCAAAACCATAAGCTGAAACGTGTTTGGTCAGCTGCATATTCAGGTTGATGTCATAGCCGTAATCTTCTGACTCAGTTAAGCCAATAACCGTGTCATCGTAATCGTCTTTGGCATAACGACCGGTCAAGTCGACGCTTAACCAATCCAGTGGGGTGTGACTGACACGTAGCTCAACTTCATTACGTTCTCTGTCCGCTAAGTAGTACTTGCGCAGCAATGAGTTGTCTTCGCTAGACGTTAATTCAGTGGCTTGATATTCAGAGCCACCGCGATTGCTGTGAGCGGCTTTCATGTCAATGATGACGTTGTCGATAGCGCGAATAGACAGTTTTGCCCATAAGCTATCTTCGTTAGTTTCTTCACGGTCACTGTAGGTGCGTTCGATGTCTTTGCGGTCGTAACCTGCTTGTAAGCGGTAACCGCTGGCAATACGGTAGCTGGCATTCACTTTGAAGGTTGAACGCTCCACATCCGTGGCGACGTTTTCTTTAAAGGTGCCACTGACGCTATCGAAGTTGTACTGCTGGAATTCAAACACTGAGCTATTGTTTTCACGGTTGCTGTAGTCGTAACTACCGCCGATACGTAAACGGTTGCTGAGCATTGAAGTGATGCGGATGTTGGCATCTGTAGTATCGACTTCGCCATCCCAGTTTTGGATTGGGTTGCCCGCCACTTGGATTAAGTCATCATCTTGTATCATGCGACCGACAATATAGCGGCCAGACATGACAGTACGGTCAAGTTGGTACTGACCGGATAACGACACTTGGTGTGCTTGGTTATCGGGCGTTGCCGCGTAGACATCGTAATAGGTTGGCAGGCTTAAGTGGTCGGTATTGTTTTTATACTGACTGCCAAAGTAGCTCAGCTCAGTTAACCAGTTTTGACCGGTTAACGCCGCGCCTGCGGTAAATGAATCAGTGGTTGAGTCTACACGTTGACCAAAGTTAACCGGGCTTGGGCTGACTAAGCTGCTGCTCTTGTAACCGGTTTTATCTTCGGTATCGAAGCGCACATAGCCTTGATAAAAGTCTTGATTGAAATCCGCGCCAATACCGACTTTTTCACGTTGCTGTGAAAGCTCGAACACATAAGTGTCGCCAGGCACCATCATGCCGTCATCGTAATACAGATTACTTTGCGCATCACCCGATTGATAAGTGGTAATCAGTGAGTAGTCAGCATCGACATTAAACAAGCCTTTTTGACCCACACTGATGTTAGCAGTGCTGTTTTCAAACCCGAGTTGATGGGCTTGAATGCGCGCTTGGTAACCCTGCTCGCCTTGGTATTCAATATCACCACTGACGGCTGTGACAAAGCCCTCTTGGTCAGTGCCTAGTGCATTGGCAGCGTGGACATCGTCGCTGTCGATGTAGCCTGCTGAGATATCCACACTACCGCTATATCCGGTTGTGTTAGTACAACGCTTACACTCATACTTTTCTTGATTAAGGTTGTCAGTGTTGGCATTACCGACGGCAAAGTTAGCCGCCATTGATGGCGCTGATGCAACTAATAAAGAAGCGGTAATTAAATTCAGTTTACAGTTCATGTTATGGCTCCTAATTAGCGCTGCAGCAAGCTGCCGGCTGGGTGGTTAGAACCATGGATTTGGCTATGACAATTCAAGCAGCTTTTTCCGCCGCCAAAGGCATCCATTCCAGGTTGTAGTACAACGCGACTTGCGTGACCGTCATCAGCGTGACATTGCTGACATAACTGAGGGGCACGGTTATTGAGCATGCCTTCGTTCACGCTACCGTGTGGGTTATGACAAGTGACACAATTTTCAGTGACAGGCGCATGCTCCCATAACATTGGGCCGCGTTTTTCAGCGTGACAGCTATAACAAGTGTCATTAACGGTTGGCTTGTTGAGTGCGCTTTCAGACATAGAGCCGTGTGGAGAGTGACAATCGATACAGGTCATCTGGTCCCACTTCATTGGGTGAGCAGAGCGCTTGTTCATGTCCGCTTTTTCGCGGGTGTGACATGAAGTACACGTATCATTAACGGTGAGCTTATCTAAAGCTGGGTCTTTCGCGGCGTGAACCACGTGACAATCGGCGCAGGCAATCTCTTCCAGATTATGAGTGCTGCTGTGCCAAGCCATTTGCTCTGGGTCGTTATGACAACCTTGGCAAACGGTGTTTTGGGTTGGTGCATCCAATTTGCTGTTTTTGCCAAATTGAATCATAGGCTCTTTGCCGCCACGGTTGTGGTTGCCTTGAGGGCCATGACAGGCTTCACATTGCAGGCCCGCCATAGGTGAATCTTTACTGGTTAAGTCGCCATGAGCACCTTTGAAAATGTCAGCGACACCTTCAGTGCGTTGGTGGCACATTAAGCAGCTATCAGCGCCTTTAGGGGAATACTTACCTTCAGCGAACTTCTCGACCAGTTTTTGAGAAACCTCGTCACCCGTCATGTCATCCCATGGCGCAGCAGCGGCATTAAATGTACATAAGTAAAGTATTACACTGATAGAAGCTAGGATGTTTCGACACCAGTTCATCATGTCACCAGACCTTATTAAATCGAATTTATAAAAATGGAATAATTTAAAAGGCATATTAATGATGGAGTATCATCAAATCTATTATTGTTATTATTAGATGGTTACAATTGTGACTTGTGTCTATATATAAAGTGATAAGGTGATAGAGGTAAAGTAGTATTTATAATATGCCTTTATTTATTTTTGGTGTTTCTAATTTTAAAATTTATTATTGGTAATAGTTATCATTTTGATTTTTTTTGCGCGACTTTCGTAGCCGTATAACTAAGCGGTTTTGATTTTAATATATTGTTTTTATAGATATTTTTGTTTTTTCATTCAAAAGTCCTGTGGGTTTTTGGGTTTTAAGACTGTTGTATGTTTTATATATTGTTAATAAGTGTTTTTATATTTTTACTGTTTAGATTTAGTCACTATTTATCAAAAGTTTTTATCGTATTAATTCAGTGTGATTTCCTTTAATTTGTTACTGGCTCTATGTTGCTTTATTTTGAATAAAAATTAATTTTTAAAGCTGAGTATATTCTATATTTCGTTAATAATGATATGCAATGATTGATGTTGATTAGCTTTATTAGTATTTGTTAAAATATAAATCTCTTTCTCAAATTATAATAAACGTTATATTTATTGCACTCATCACGATTGATTTGTGGTGAGTGCTTTTTTGTTTATGCTACTCTGTACAGGCAGTAAATTTTTCGACTGAAATCCCCAGTTTTTCTGAAAAGTTTGAAACTAAACAAGCGGTTGTTTTGGCGTCATCTTCATCAAGCATATGTTTTTCTACACAGGTTCTCATCACAGTGCTAAATACTGATTCAACCTTGGCTTCAGTTTGATTGGTACAAGTGGCCATTTTGGCAAATTCACCTTCAGCCTTCATTTGATTAACCGACATTTGAATAACCATATCCATTTGCTCTGGACTTAACGCCTCAGCAGTTACTGACTTAGATAGCGTCAATGAAGACAGTGCAAGTGATGCCAGTATGAGTGGTAAAATAATCGCAGCTTTCATGTATTAATCCTTTAATGTAATGTCCATATTGATGACTAGCTTTGACCGCCATCTGGTGATTTTATTGCCTCATCCTAATAGTAAGATAGCAGTATTTATAAGCACTTTGTATCAGCTTAAGCGAGCTTAAATGGGTGGAATTAACATGCTGACCCGTTCAGATGATTTAGAAATATTATTAACCGTGGTCGATAGTGGTGGATTTTCTGCCGCTGCTGAAGCGCTGGATATTCAAGTGGCGCGGGTATCTCGTTCAGTGTCTAGAGTAGAGCAGCAACTTGGTGTCACCATTTTAAACCGCACCACTCGACGTGTGGAGTTAACTGATGAAGGTCGTCAATTTGTTGATGCCGTTCGTAAAGGGTTGCAATGCCTGAATCAAGCTGAGCAGGACTTAATTTGCCGTGGTGATTTACCCAAAGGTCGCTTACGGGTCAATGCTGCCAGTCCTTTTGTGTTTCATCAGCTGGTTCCGTTGCTCCATGAATTTAAAACAACTTATCCAGATATCGAGTTAGAAATTACCTCTAATGATGGCTTTGTTGATTTACTTGAAAAGCATACCGATGTAGCAATAAGGATCGGTGAATTGGCTGACTCGACTTTACATGCGCGTTTATTAGGACATAGCATGCTGTATTTGGTGGCAACACCTGAATATTTACAAAAGCGCGGTATGCCGCAACAGGTTGGCGAATTGGCTAATCATGATTTGATTGGTTTTTCTGAACCTAAAGTTCTCAATCATTGGCCCCTTAAAGGGGGCTTTACCGCAGAGCCTGCAATGACCTGCAGTAGCGGTGAAACCATTAGACAACTGGTATTGGCAGGGCACGGTATTGGTTGTTTATCAGGATTTATGGTTAATAAAGATATTGCCGATGGGCGTTTAGTCACCATACTGGAGACTGAAAAGCTGGCTAATGCTGGCTACCGCCAAGTGAATGCGGTGTATTACAAATCATCCTCAGTTGCACGGCGAATTTCCGCCTTCATTGACTTTATTCAACCCAAGTTAACGCTGTAAGCGTTTCGTAATAGGTAGCATTTATGAAATCGATAATGGATTATTTGCGGTTAATCTTGTTTGTTAGCGGAGTTTTGCTCGGCGTGCAGGTGCCAGCGTTTGTGGATCAATATGGCCAGCGTTTACAAGCTCATACTCAAGAGGCAAAGCTAAGCTTGGCAGAGTTTCAGCGAGATGCGGACCGATTTTTTGCTGGCGATATCGACAAACTCATTGCTCATTACCAACAAAACCCTGATCAAGTGATTAATGCTGGAGGCGATAGCATTGACGCTATTTATCAACGTTATCAATTACTCAATGGTGCCTTGATGCAATTTAATCAAAGCGCTTTTAGTGGCTTTGAACAAGTAGCATTTGAGCCGATGGAAGATATTCGTCAGCAGGTTTGGCATAATTTTAGTCATACCATCATGCTTGATACACGGGCGATAGGGATAGGATTAGTATTAGGTTTTCTATTATCGCTCGCTTGCGAATTGTGCCTAGTTGGCTGCGGCAAAGGCTGCAAACATGCCTATCGTGCAATCAAACCTAAACCTAAGTCTAAAATTGAAGCTGAACTTACCGCTAAGACCAAAACTGAATAACTGCGTAAATTGGGCTGCGTGATTAACCATACAAACCATCGGTGTTTGTGAAGCCAATTTCGTTCTATGCTTACCTCACTTAAATACACTAAATAGGGATTTATCATGATTCAACAAGGACAAGCGTTACCTGCAGGCACATTATCTGAGTTAACACCTGACGGTATGCTTAATCACGATGTGAGTGAATTATTCGCCGATAAAAAAGTGGTGCTATTTGCCGTGCCAGGTGCATTTACGCCGACTTGCTCAGAATCCCACTTACCCGGTTTTGTTATTTTTGCCGATCAGCTAAAAGCCAAAGGTGTAGATTTGATTGCTTGTGTGTCAGTAAATGATGCCTTTGTAATGAAAGCATGGGGCGCAGCGCAAAATGCCTCTGAACTGACCATGCTTGCCGATGGCGATGCAAGCTTTACCAAAGCATTAGGGCTAGATATGGATACAGCCGGCTTTGGCGGTGTTCGTTCGCAGCGTTATGCCATGATTGTCGATAATGGTGTTGTGACTACCTTAAATGTGGAAGCGCCGAAATCATTTGAAGTCAGTACTGCAGAAGCGATTTTAGCAGCGTTATAAAAAACACTGGCTGGAATAACTCTTGAAAGGGCGACTTAAAAAAGTCGCTTTTTTTGTTTGAGTTTAATCGACTTACTTAATAAGCTCTTTTGTTTGCAGCTATAGATACAGCGGAATCAGTCTCTATACCTAAGCTTTGTTCAATTGAGTTAACTGATTCAGCCACTTCAGATGCGATTTGATGGCTTTGATCTGAGGCACTTTGAGCATGGTATTTTAAGCTATCCATGGCGGTACCAAAATCATCGAGATAGTTCACTTGTTGGTTTGCAAATTCTGATCCTTGCTTTGCTGTGCTGACCATTTCTAAAGCTTGTTCTTGCACCGTTTTAGCCACTTGGAGTAGGTTGGTTGCTCTATCTTGCTGGCTTTGGGTTGCTTCTCCAATTCCCTGAACACTGTCTGTTAAGGCTTTATTTGAGATGGTGAGCTGCTCCAGAATATTTAGGATATCTTTAAGCGAGCTTTGAGTGCGATGAGATAAATTACGCACCTCATCAGCGACAACGGCAAACCCTCGACCTTGTTCACCTGCACGCGCAGCTTCAATGGCGGCATTTAATGCTAGTAGATTCGTTTGCTCGGCAATATTACCAATTACATCAATTATTTGAGATACGTCCGTTACCGATGTCGATAGCTGACTCAAGGATTGATTACAATGGTTCACTGCTTTTTGAGAAGTGCCAGTTGCTTCTAAAACCGCTTCCGCTTGGCTTTGGCTTGCTTGCATATGTTCCATAGTGAGCGCAGCCTTTTGCTCAACTACAGATGACGTTTGTTTAACCTGATCTGCAAGCTCTCGTATTTGACTCGTTTGAGTCTGAGCGATATCGACCACTTCCTGAGTTTGCCCAGTACCATTGGATAACTGTTTAATACGATTTATCAGTAAGCTCAAAGATTGCGAAACTTTGGTGACTTGCTGTCGTTGCTGTTCATCCTCTTGCTCAAATCGATGCAGTAACTGGTTAAAATGGCCTGCAATCTGACCGGTTTCGCAGCGACTATTAACCTGTAATTGTTCACGATGATTTGATTCGCTTAGCTTCATGAAAGCCGCGTTGAGACGCTTAAGTGGGCTGACGACTCGACGTTGCTGTAACCATAAATAAGTCATCGCAAATAGGCCAATAACGATCACCATTGAATAAAGGATAGTTTGTAGCTGCTTTTTTAAGTCTTGGTCGTATTTAGCGTGCAGTGTCCCTAAGCGTAATAGTTGCTGCTCGACTTGATTGGTATCAGCTGTGAGCTGTGATTGGACGGCTAAGTTATCAGCGAGCATTTGATGGGTGTTAGCCACTTCTTTGTCGTAGCGTAGGCTTAAACTTAGCAATTCGCCACGATAACTCTCACCGACTTCAAATTGTTCTGGTTCATCTGCGCCCAAAGAAAATTCATCGACTTCTTCAATTTCGTATATACCGATTAAGGCTAAGTTTTTTAATTGTTTATGCCACTGATTAAGCTCGCCAATACTGTGCTGTAAGCTGGCTTCTAGTCGGGTGTCTTTGCCGATGAGATAACCATCAGTAAGTTGAGATAGCCTAAATACCAGTGGCGGTAATTCACGGCTTAAGTGTAAAAAACCTTGGGCTAGATCGGCATTGATAGCTAAGCCTTGTTCAGCGTAAGCGGCTAAACGCATATTGTTGTCGAGCATTTCAGATTCTGAGTGGGCTAATAGTTGTCTAGGGTTGCCAGCAAGTTTGCCTGCTGCGCGGTAGCGGTTGTCTAAGTTATCGACAAAGCCATTTAGGAATTGCAGCAGAGCATTAATATCATTCGTTGCAGAAGGTAAGTTGATTTGGCCAATACTTCCCGAAATGTCGATGAGTTGCTGTCTTGCTTGATTTAATGTGCCACTGTCGCCAGCTTGTAGGTATGCATTGATGTTAGGGCGGACTTCAAGCAAAAAGGCTTGCTGGATTTGTTGTAGTTCATTGGCTTGTAGTTCTAGTTGCTGACGTTTATCAGTGCTCCAAAGTACAGTGACAGCCAATAGGGCAGCGAGCAGCAACAATATTGCCGAAGCTGTTAAGGAAAGAGTGGAAATCTTCATTGAAATGTTAGCTTTTTGGAGATTAAGTGTTGGCGATTTTATGAATTAAATATGACAGTAAGATTACACTGTGTGTATCAACTTGCATCCGAATGCGCAACTAAATCCTTGTTTTATTTATGATTAAATTTAAAAGAGGCTAAGCTAGTTATACAGAGTTGGAGGGTTAACACCTTATACCTAATGAAAATAGAGTCATTACACTATCTCTTGTTAGATATCTGGCGTTAGTCGATTATGAACGAACTAATTTATAAGATTAATTGTTAAATGCAGCCTAGATAAAATGAAATTAATCTAAAATATATTGATCTAAATCAAATGCATGTTTATTATCTTTTTAAAACATGCATTTTAAATACACATTAGAGGTTGTTTATGTTAGACCAACATACTAAAGACGTTGTAAAGAGCACAATTCCATTACTAGAAGCGGCAGGCCCAGCGCTAACCACCCATTTCTATCAACGTATGTTCGAACATAACCCTGAGTTAAAAGATGTATTTAACTTGGCTCATCAACATACTGGCGGCCAACCTGTTGCCTTGTTTAATGCCGTTGCCGCTTACGCAAAAAACATTGATAACCTTGAGGCCCTTGGCGCTGCTGTTGAGCGTATTGCCCATAAACATACTGGTTTTTTAATTAAACCTGAGCAATATGCTATTGTTGGTGGTCACTTATTAGCGACATTAAAAGAGCTTGGCGGTGACGCCGTCACAGAAGAAGTACTTACCGCTTGGGGCAATGCTTATGGCTTCTTAGCGGATATCTTCATTAATCGTGAAGCGCAGCTTTATCAGCAAACGGCTGCTAAAGCGGGTGGCTGGGAAGGCACACGTCGTTTTGTGGTTAAAGCTAAGACTGCCGAGTCTTCAGTGATCACTTCGTTCTTATTAACGCCTGAAGATGGTGAGTCTGTGGTCGACTTTACGCCTGGGCAATACTTAAGTGTGTCGCTTGAGCATGAGCAATTAGAGTTTAAAGAAATTCGTCAGTATTCATTATCTGATGCACCTAATGGCAACACTTATCGCATTAGTGTTAAGCGTGAGTCAGAAGGCAAGGTGTCGAACTTGCTTCATGATCATTACCAAGTAGGGGATGTGATTGATGTTGTAGCGCCAGCCGGTGACTTCGTATTAGCGACGGCTGCAGAAACACCTGTAGTGCTATTATCAGCAGGTGTGGGGGTTACGCCAATGAAGAGCATGTTGAATCATTTATTATCGCAATCACATACAGCGAATATTACTTGGGTACATGCCTGTGAAGATGGCGCTCAACATGGCTTTAAACAAGCGATTAAAGCGAAGTCTGATGTTAATACTCATTTAGCAAGCTATGTATGGTATCGCGAACCTTTAGCCACAGATTTACCTGCTGAAGATTACGACTTTGAAGGCACTGTTGAATTGTCTAACATTGCTGAGCATATCGTGCCAAACGCACAATATTACTTCTGCGGCCCTATCGGCTTTATGAAGGCGATTAAGCAGCAATTACTAACGCTTAATGTGCCAGAGTCGCAAATAAACTATGAAGTGTTTGGCCCACATTCAGATCTATAATCTTGAATTAAGTGGATAACGACCATTAAAAAGCGACTCACTATATATGCTATAGCAGTCGCTTTTTTGTTGAGTAAAACAGCAGGCTAACTGTTTTCGATTGGCAGCCATACTTGCGCTTAATGTGGCTGAATCGCAAATAAACTTCGAAGTTTTTGGGCTTCATTCTGACCTATAATTTTGAATTAATTGGATAACGACCATTAAAAAAGCGACTCACTATATATGCTATAGCAGTCGCTTTTTTGTTGAGCAAAGCAGCTGGCTAACTGTTTTCGATTGGCAGCCATACTTGCGCTCGCAGTCCACCTTCTGGGCGATTACTCAGCTCAATTTTACCGTGGTGACGGTCTATAATTCGTTTCACAATGGCTAAGCCAAGGCCTGAGCCAACTGAGCCACGGGCGCTATCGCCTTGGGTGAAAGGTTGGAATAGCTCATCAATTTTAGCTTCATTAATACCAGGGCCATTATCTTCAACGATAAAGCTGACATATTGGGGCTTATGTTTTGAGCTGATTTTTATCCAGCCACCGCCATATCTAAAGCCGTTTTCAACCAAGTTACTCAATACCCGCTTAATGGCCACACTTTGGAAAGGCACTAAGGGGCATTCTTGTAAATCCAGTTCAATTTCACCGTCACGGTTGACTTCTTGTTGGCTAATTTCCTGAATTAAACGATTGATTTGATTAGGCTCGCGTACGCTTTCTTGGTCGTGACGAACATAGGCAATAAATTGCTTAATAATGTCATCCATATCTTCAATATCATTGATGATCCCTTCTTGAAGATACTTGTCTTCATCGACCATCATTTCAGATGCGAGACGAATACGAGTGAGCGGGGTGCGAAGATCGTGAGAAATACCCGCCATCAATAAAGCACGGTCTTGCTCAAGTTGCTTCATGCTGTGGGACATTTGGTTGAAAGCATGGGTTACTTCGACTATTTCAGAAGAGCCACTTAATGGTAAAGGTTTTGGAAACTCGCCCTTAGACACAGTAACTGCTGCACGCTGTAAACGTTTAAGAGGCCTGTTGAGCCTGCGAGCAAACCACCAACCGCCGGCAACACTTAATGCACCAATAACTAATAAATATAAGGTCAGTGGTGATAAGTCGTTTTCGTTTAACCCTGTAAGCGGAACTTTAATCCATAATGTGGGCGCTTGGGGTGGTCTGATCCATACTTGTAGCTGGGTGCCTTGAGAAAACCGTACTTCGGCTTCGCCGCCCAAATATTCAGACATTTGTTCAGACAAAAAACCATAGTAAGTGGCGCTATCAAGCCCAGCTGCAATGGCATCTTGTTGGTTGTAGATTTTCATTTCATCGTGGCGCACTTTAGCATTGAGTGCATCAACAATGGTGAGGTGTTCACGGCTAATTTCCACCCCATCAATGAACAGTAAATTAATTTGCCTGGCGATCAGTTGGTTAATTTGTTCATAGCTGGGTTTAATGAAATAAACCGTGACAGATAAGTAAGAAACCAGTTGGTTAATGACCAGCAAACTACCAATAAGCAGTACGGTTTGGCTGAAAGAATTGCGTGGCAGAAAACGCTGCCACCATTTCAGTTTGATTGCTTTGGACTGGCTGATAAGACGTTAACCTCGAGCTGTGCCATCAGGCACGAATACATAGCCTAAGCCCCATACCGTTTGGATATAACGAGGATTAGCGGCATCGACCTCAATCAAGCGGCGGAGACGAGACACTTGCACATCAATAGAACGTTCTAATGCCGAATAGTCGCGGCCTCGGGCAAGATTCATCAACTTGTCTCGAGATAATGGCTCTCTTGGATGAGAAACCAATACTTTTAATACTGCAAATTCACCTGAGGTGAGCGCAATACTTTTTTCTTCATGGAACATTTCACGAGTCGCAAGATTTAATGAGAAATCACCGAAACTGATGACTTCTTCTTGCTGAGCGGGTGCACCTGGTACTTCAGCTGTTTGACGACGCATAACCGCTTTAATCCGAGCTAATAATTCACGAGGATTAAAAGGTTTTGGTAAGTAGTCATCTGCGCCAAGTTCAAGGCCAATGATACGGTCAACTTCATCGCCTTTGGCGGTAAGCATGATAATTGGGATTGGGTTTTCTTGTTGACGTAAGCGACGACAAATCGATAAACCGTCTTCGCCTGGCAGCATTAAGTCTAATACCAATAAATGAAAGTTTTCGCGCTCTAATAAGCGATCCATTTGTTCAGCATTGGCTGCACTGCGCACTTGATAACCTTGCTCAAGTAAGTAGCGCTCCAATAATGATCTGAGTCGCATGTCATCATCGACAACGAGAATTTTAGATGTTTCCTGGCCCATGAAATATCCTTTTGTCTAAATTTCGGCGCTAAATACAGTTATTAAGCTAAATATAGCGACTTTAATAGAGTGCAAACAAGAGGTGTAACAGTAGTTTATGCTTTAACTGGGGTAATATGACGAACTTATTGAATTAAGTCTATGAAATTAATTGAATTTAATGATTTTGGTAGGATTATTAGAAATTGTAACTAAATCAGTTTTTTCGCATTAACTTTGAAAAAGTATCAATCACTCCATCTTCGTTGTTATCCAGCAGAAATATTAACTGGTCATTATGAAGTTTGACATTAAATGCTGCTGAGGCAATTTCTCCGTATCGGCTGAAACCGGTTTGGTTATTGTCATCAAATTGCGCTTGAAAATATACCTCATCTGATTCCGTTTGATGTTGGTATTGGCCCCACTCCATGCCAGTTAATTCATCGTCATATTCAAAATTAATTTGCAGTTGCACATATAAGCCATTATCGAGCATCAAGACCGCATACAAATCATCAAATTCTTGGCTGTACCAATATCCTTCAATATCCCGTGAGCGAAGCTGTTCATATTCGACGATATTATCGATAGAGCTATCACCCAAATTGTCCATATTTAGCTGTAACCGCGAGGCATCATTATTGAGGTATATATGGCTGCTGTTGAGCTCTGTGAGCAGGGTAATAAACCCTTTCGCAGGGTTGTTACTAAAAGTGGGGTTAAAGGCGATCGAAAGCGGCATATCAGTAAATTCAGTAGTTTGAGATAATGCAAAGGTGCCCCATTCTGCGAAGCTATTACTGGGGTTGTTTAAATCTAAACCAATTTGAAGATAGCTTCGATCGTCATTAATTTGCAGCAATTCGATATGACCTGCTTGCTGGTTTAACCAATTGCCAATGATGTATGCAGGCAGATGGCTATTGGGCATCGCCTTAACGCTTATCACAGTGAAAGCAGCTGCAATAACTAACGTTAACCAGAACAATCTACTGCACATAAAAGTTCCTTTTTTATGTTATCTACTCGGGGCAAGGTAAATAAAAGTCGGATCTCAAGTTTAGTAAAGAACGTTCATAGGGCAAGAAATTGTAGATTAAATCGCCATAAAGTTGACATTTTAGTCACTAATGTCATTTTTTAGTGCAGGTGAAAAGTTATTTATACCTATAAAGCAGTATAGGAAATCTTATTAATATACCAGTCTTGCGGGCCATTTGGTGTTGGAACGACTGCATCGTCGTCGACTTCTTTTTTCAGTAAGGCGCGCGCCATGGGTGAGTCGATAGAAATATAACCTTTAGCATCGCCATAAATCTCATCTGGACCGACGATGCGAAATTGTAAAATATCACCGGCATCGTTTTCGATTTCAACCCAAGCGCCAAAGAAGATTTTGCCTTCTTGCTCGGCGGCATATTCGACCACTTTTAGATTTTCGATACGCTTTCTTAGAAAGCGGACTCGGCCATCAATTTGACGTAATAAGCGTTTATTTTCTTTGTAGTCAGCATTTTCTGAGCGATCGCCAAGGCTCGCTGCCCAAGTCACTTTTTTGGTGATCTCAGGACGGTATTCTCGCCATAAATAGTTCAATTCAGTTTTTAGCTTGGTCATCCCTTCAGGGGTGATGAGATTGGTCTTCACTTAGGTTTCTACTCAATGCTGATAGTGGTGTGGAGCGTAAGAGAGAAATTACCTAAAACCAGTGCCGTTGTCGATGATTATGAAACTCAACTGCCCATATTTCGGGTTTGACTGCGGCGTTGGTGACGTAATTGAGCCAGTTGAGTCATAGCTGAAATGACTTTTTCACTTTGATTACACAGGACTGCTTGTCTCGCATCAGTACTCTGGGTTGTTTCTACTTGTTCGGTTGCTTGGTTTTCGGCTCTTTTCAGACACTGTTTGGCGTAATGTTCGGTAATTTGCAAGATCAGCGTTTCGGCTTGGCCTAGGTCATTACTGTTAATTTCTTTAACGAATAACAATAAAAAACAATCGAATAATGCGCTAAATACATCAGCATTATCAAATTCAGATTGGATACAAGCTTGGCGTTTAGATTCATCAATCAGCGCAGCAACCAAGTTGGCTGTGGTGGTAGCATTGGTTGCTCCAGCAAAAAGGCTGTTCACGTAGGTGTCTTGTTGCCAAAATGAGACTAATTGATGAGACCAATCAGCCTTATTCCATTGTTCGCCCATTGCATGTATGACTGACATAAAAACTCCTGCTAAAACACATTAATGAACCTGTAAATCTACTTACATATATTAAATGGAGGTATCACTTCAATATTTTACTTAGATGTGCCTGCATTCTTTTTAAACTCTACATTCCAAAAATCAATCAAATTGAGTGCCAAACTCGCTGTAGCTGAATAGTAACTTGTACAAGCTTTGTCTTTCACTGATTGCAGTAATGCCACTCCCCAATCATTAAAATGGTTTGATAGTATTATTTCTAATAATTCAGATTTTTCTTCTTCAGTATTTTCGCTGAGTAAAATGGCTGATATAGCAGAAAAAATTAACGCAAAATGATCTGTTGGCTCGTATGACTTAGGGGTGATCACTATTTCTGTCGTTAAGCAGAATTGTTCCCATTTCTTTGTTGATTCTCCGAATAGAAGAGCTTGTTGATCTGTATAGCAAGAACCCCAAGGGTAAACAAGTTTCTTGCCTGGTCCTATGAATAATTTATGAAAATCAGCACTGATTTCATCAGGAGTATCATTGTTCAGGCTCTGATTAATTGAAGCAATTAATTTTTCAGGGCTGCCTGAGAAGAGCGGCCATTCTTCAAGGGTTTCTGAAATGGTGTTGAGTTTGCTTTCAGACGGTGCAGTATAGAATATTTCAGATAAAATATTGAACATTGCACCTGATAGTTCAAGTAACTCATTTCTTGATGACATCTTATTATTCCTAAATAAAACTGTGGGAATACAGGGTATTCCCACATGGTATTTAAAACTCTTTACACTTCGTCTGGGTTTTGAAGTCGGCCATCAATACTGCCAGATGGTCGAGTCATATCACTCGTTCCAATGATTAAGTTGGGTGACGTAATATTGGCTGCTGGCAACGGCGCAACGCTCGCTTCCTCGCCATACTTCGCTCTTAACTCGTCAATATGACCGAAATCTAAAGCACGTTGGGTACAACCGGCAACACAAAGTGGTTGTTGACCATTTTCGACTCGTTCAAAACAGCCATCACACTTTACCATTACCTTTCTAACAGGGTCTAACTGCGGTGCATCATACGGACATGCTCTAGCACAACTGCCACAGCCAATGCATAAATCAGTCGCGACATGAACTAAACCATCTTCACGGCGTTTATGCATGGCACCAGTTGGACAAGCCTTGACACAAACAGGTTCGCTACAGTGGTTACAACCAATAGACATGTAGTAAGTAAATACGTTGCAATCTACAGTACCGTTTGCGCTTTTAGTGAAACTGCCACCGCCATATTCGTAAACTCGTCTTGGCTTGACGCCTACTTCAGCATCGAATTTATCTTTACATGCGATATGGCAGGCTTTGCAGCCATTACATTTACGGGTATCGAAATAGAAGCCGTATTGGGTTAATTCTGACATTGCTTAGCTCCTATGCTTTATAAATTTTGATGCGATTGGTGTGTTGTGGGTTCGCTTTCGCGATAGGACTTGGCCTATAAGCTGTTAGCGTATTAACGCAGCCGCCCACATCAATATCTCCTTCAGGCTCGAACCAAGCACCTTGTGGTATCGAAGCTACGCCAGGCATGATCCTGTCACTTACTCTTGCTTGAACTTTAAGGCGGCGGCTTGGATTTCCGTCTCGCGCAGGGCCTTCAACTA
Organism: Shewanella olleyana; assembly: GCF_023283825.1. Lineage (GTDB taxonomy): Bacteria > Pseudomonadota > Gammaproteobacteria > Enterobacterales > Shewanellaceae > Shewanella > Shewanella olleyana. Next base: position 135,830 of record NZ_JAKILD010000013.1, read on the forward strand.
TGACCCAGTCGCCATCACTGAAGCCTGAAGCATCGTCAGGATTTACCCAAATCGCATCGTGTACGGCTTCACGTAGCCATTGCACACTATGGTAAGAAGAGTGAACGCGACCCTTGGTATGATGACCAATTAACTGTAATGGATATTCATCACGTGTATTAGGATCTTCATAACCTTCCCAAGTCACGATATAAGCTGGAATTGGCGTAATGTGGTGGCCATTTGGCACTTCTGTTGGGTCTAGAACGTAGTCTGGTTTTTCCCAATTTTTGCTCATCAAGTCAACTTTGTTAGAGAACAGCTCAATCTTACCTGAAGGTGTTTCAAATTCATAACCTGGGGTATTGAGCTCGTCATAGAAAGCACAATCACTTACGCTTGATTCCGCGAATTTTTTTACAATACCTTTCTGCTGGAATTCTTTGTAAGTTGGCGGGAATTGAGGATCCATCCAAGAAACTGTTCCTTGATAATAGTCTTCAAGTGTTGCTTCTAAATCTGCGCGGCCTTGTGAGTATTCCGCGCCCACTCCCATTGCATCAGCTATATCGGCACAAACTTCATAAGCACAACGACTTTCGAACAGTGGCTCTACTGCCTTAGTAAGTGGTGTGATGACTGACATTGCGCCGGCTGAATAACATTGGTTGGCGATATCATCTGTTTCTAACCAAGTGGTATCAGGCAACAGGTAATCTGCAAATTTTGCCGATGCTGTCATGTGATTTTCACTGACTACAATTAATTCACATAAAGTATCATCTTCTAAAAGTTCAGCGGTACTAAAACAATCAGAATGCTGATTAATCAAGGTGTTGCTGGCAACATTAATAATCGCTTTGATATCAGCGTCTAACTTACCATCAACAGGATTAGTATCATCATGATCAGGTAGCTGGACTCCGTCTTTGAAAGCGGTCATTTCTTTGCCATTTCTAATAGCATCAGGCCATGAAAATACGGAAATTTTTGCTTTTTCAGCATTACTCGTCAGTGTTAGAACTGGTAACCCCAATGTATATAAAGCGAAAGCTGAATTAGACATGTGACTAGTGGTTGTGCCACGCTTACCGATAGCGCCAACTAGCATGCAGAGTGCTGCTACTGCCCAAGCATTATTTTCGCCGTTGGCCTGACGCTGAAGACCATAACCGCTTACAATGTAAGGTGCTTTAGCGGCAGCTAGCTGCTCGGCAATACTACGTATATTGCTGGCGGATACACCACAAATACTTTCTGCCCACTCTGGCGTTTTGGCTTGCGAGTCTAATTCACCCGTACCCAAAATATAAGCTTCATAGCTTCGCTCATAAGGTAATGCATCTAAGCCTTTTTCTGGCATTGCAGGTTCATCACGGAAACCATAAACCTTTTCAGATAAGAAGGTTTCGTCGATCAAGCCCTCAGTAATAAGGTGATGAGCAATACCAGCACAAAGTGCAGCATCTGTTCCAGGTCGACAAGCGTGATATTCGGTATCTTTACCTGCTACAGTGTCGCTGTAGCGACAATCAACAATCACCGATTTAATGTTATGTTTTTCTTTATAATGAGCGTACTCGTAGCCTTCGCCTGAACCTGACTGGCGAATTTCTAATGGGTTGTAGCCAAAGAATAAACAGAGGTCACTGTGCTGTAATTCACTGACTGTAGAGCGTGCGCCAGAGCCATAAACTAAGTCGAATATGCGACTAGATTGAGCAGAGCTATAAGTGCCGTAATAACCTAAATAGCCACCCATTACATTGAGCATATGCTTCCAAGAGTTAGCACCATTAATATCGTAGTAAGCGCCTGTGCCATACATATAGTAAACAGAGCGTGGGCCATAAGAGTCATAAATGCCCTTTAGTTGAGCACCAATTTCAGAAGTGGCCTGTTCCCAGCTAATACGTTCGAATTTACCTTCACCACGTTTGCCGATGCGTTTCATCGGGTACTGAATACGATCTGGGTTATAAACACGCTTTCGGTTTGAACGCCCACGGGCACAAGCACGGACTTGATGGTTACCAAATGAGTCATCGCCCTCATCGTCAGTTTCAATTCTGACAATTTTGCCATCAACAGAGAACACTTTTAGTGGGCAGTTTGAGCCACAGTTACTTAAACAAGCAGACCATGTCATTTTCTCTTCCACAGGCGGCTGTGGCGGTAATGGCTCAGCATCTTTTGAGCTGCTATTACAGCCCGTGACAGTCGCGGCGCAACCTAGTGCAGCACTCGCTTTTAAGAAACTTCTGCGTTCCATATTTATTCCTCTTACTAAAATATTTTTGCGTAATTAGGTAAACGACTACAGCACATAGCTGAAATTCAGCATGATTTGATGGGCGTTATAATTGTGATTAAGCTCGCCTAGGGTCACCATGCCTGGCACTTGGTCAGGGGTCATTTGAGCATCATCGGTGTCGTAATAGCGTTCGTAGCGGTAAGTCAGCTTTAATGCCATGTCATCATTTAAGGCATAGTTAGCGTAAAGGCTTGCGCTATGGTTATAGGAGAAGTAGTCGCCGTATGGGCTGGTGCCTTCAGCGGTCACATAGGTGTCACTGCTTGAATTACTGAATAGGTAATCAGCGCCTAAGGTCAGCTTGTCTTCCATTAAGCCGCCGTAGCTTAAGCCAGCGCCTAAGTTGATGAACTCGTCTTCAACGTCGGCGTACCAGTCAGGGCTGCTGTAGCTTTGGCTACCCGCTTGCGCTGAGTTAATCCATTGCTGGCCGGCAAAACCATAAGCCGAAACGTGTTTGGTCAGCTGCATATTCAGGTTGATGTCATAGCCGTAATCTTCTGACGCCGTTAAGCCAATAACCGTGTCATCGTAATCGTCTTTGGCATAACGACCGGTAAAGTCGACGCTTAACCAATTAAGCGGTGTGTGACTGACACGTAGCTCAACTTCATTACGTTCTCTGTCCGCTAAGTAGTACTTGCGCAGCAATGAGTTGTCTTCGCTAGACGTTAATTCAGTGGCTTGATATTCAGAG
>NZ_JAKILD010000014.1 GCF_023283825.1 Shewanella olleyana
ACCAACAATATTGCTCAAGATGTGTTTTTAAATAAACGTCGTGAAATGCGTATAAACCAATAAAATAAAACCCCCACTTTAAAAAAAGTGGGGGTTTGTCATTAATCTGAGCAGCCATTGGCTGCTTTTTTATTAGGTATTCGACAAGAATTACTTAGTATTCTGTTTGAATAAATGCAGTGTTTTTAGCAAGGCTGCAATTTTTTGAACATGGGCTTCAAGCGCTTCTGGTGGAATATGAGTATGGCTTTGTAATTCCTCTAACTCATTTGCAAGTTCCTGAACATAAGGCAGAAAACGGTTACTTTTTTGGGTAAATCCTTGTTCTTCAGTGAAGATTGCAACAAACTTACCATGGCCTGCTTGACGTAATTCGTCGAGTCTTTTATCGGCATCAATGGCTTGACGGTATCCTGTTTGCAAACTTTCTTTTAATTGCTTGATAACTTGGGTATACGGCATGATAGCCTCATTTACATCATAAAATTAAGTTAAATTATAAGGGGCTGGCATGGGACTAACAAGTCAAATACCGTTAAAAATCGCAATGATGCTACAGTTTTGCTTAAGAAAATTCACCACTATAGGGATTTTATCATTACTGCTAAGCTGCACCGCTTTTGCAGCAGAGTCTGATAAACCGCCATTCTTTAAAGCCAGCTACCAAGGTAAAGAAGTCTATTTATTAGGTTCAATTCATATCGGTAAAGCCGACTTTTATCCACTGCCACTGCAAATTGAACAAGCGTATGTTGCTTCCGATGCGCTAGTGATAGAAGCTGATGTGACAAAAGCCAATGTGCAACAACTGCTGCAACAATATGGTTTTGCTAAAGGGGGACAGCTGGATATTAATAGCCAATACCCAAAGTATTGTGGCCAGAATCAAACCATGTGTGATGGTTTAAAACCTTTGGCGACATGGCTTCAAGCTAATCAAATCGGTGTCGCCCGATTTGCCAGTTTAGGTTTTACTCCTGAAGCTGGTGTCGATGTCACTTTTATCGCCCGCGATCCTGCTAAACCCTTGCTAGAGCTTGAGAGCGTACAATTTCAGTTTGATCTCATTTCCTCGTTTTCAGATAAGACGCAGCAACAATTACTTGATGAAGCCATTAATGCCACTGATGACGACATGCTTAAGTTAGTATCTGCCTGGAGAACGGGGGATCATCAGGGAATAACCGATATTATGGAGCATCAAGCGGAAGATTCTGATGAATTGTTAGATAAATTACTTTGGCAGCGAAATCATATGATGACAAAGCGTATCGTTGAAATTTTGCAGCAATCAGATTATCAACAACTATTTGTCATCGTCGGAGCAGGGCATGTGGTAGGCCAACAAGCATTACCTGAGTTGTTACAGAACGCTGGTTTGAGTGTGGTCGATTGTTGGCAAACAGGATGTAGCGCTTATTAAACTTGGAATTTATTTCCTGATTGATGAGCAATTATAGGCATTTTTTGACTGATGTACTCAATCTCGATGTATAATAGCGCCATTATAAGATTTTATGACGCAGTGTTTAGCTTGGCTAAATACTGCGTTTTTCAGTTAATCAAGAAAAGGTAACTCATTTGAGTAACGACTACTCTATAGAATTAGCTTCGATGCCATCGTTGTTGTCTTTATATCGTAAGATATTATTGTCTCGTAAGCCCGGTTGGGATCAACAACCATTGCCACACGTAAAAGTGCAAGCAAAAGGGATTAAAGTTTCAGACAAAAAAATCAATCAGTATGCTGAAGTATGCGAGTTTGAATATGACGGCAAAGTAGTACCGCCGACCTTTCTGTACGTATTAGCGTTTAGACTACACGCGACAATATTTACCGATAAAGCAATTACTTTCCCATTGCTGGGGATGATCCACTTAAAGAACAGTATTAGTTTACACCGACCTATTTTTGCTGATGAAGTGTTTGATGTACAGTGCGAACTAACATCAAGCCAAACCACAGATGCAGGCCTTGAGTTTGAATTGGTATCAAAAATTTATGTTGGTGAAGAGTTAGTTTGGGAAGCATTATCTACTTACCTTTATCGCATTGAATCTAAAGGACGTCGTGCCAGACCACCACGGGCTTCAGATATGACGTGGGAAGATGTACAAACATGGGCATTACCTGAAGACTTAGGTCGAAAATACGCTAGAGCATCGGGTGATTATAACTTGATCCATTTACATCCTATCGTATCAAAACGTTTTGGTTTTGAACGTGTATTAGCCCATGGTATGTGGTCGAAAGCGCGCTCGTTAGCAGCATTAATGCAGTTTATTGGCGATCGTCCTTTTAAAGTTGATGTCGAGTTTAAGCTGCCAGTGTTTATGCCATCAGAAGTGACGTTTGCTTTTGAAAGTTTGGAAAATGGTAAACGCTTTGAAATGCGTGACATTAAAGGTCGCCGTCCACACTTATTAGGTAATATGACTTACCTAGATTAACTCTTAGAGTTTTGCAGTAATGCTTAACTGTTTATTAAATATAGAAAAGCCCGAGTGAATTCACTCGGGCTTTTTGTTGGAACAATCTATAAGTTCAATACTAGAATACTGAACTAGTCCGCTGCTTTCTCATGGTAAATATGCACATCGCGCTGCGGGAATGGAATGCTGACGCCTTGGGCGTCAAACTGCATTTTCACTTCGCGAGTAATATCCCAGTATACATCCCAATAGTCGAGAGGGGCTGCCCAAGGGCGAACAATAAAATCAACTGATGATTCACCTAAGGTGTGTAATTTGATCATAGGCTCGGGGAACTGTTTTACTTTTGGATGTGCCATTACGATATCCGTGAGAATCTTTTCTGCTTTAGGAATATCGTCGCCATACCCAATACCAAATGTCATATCAACGCGGCGCTCTTGCTCTACGGTAATATTGTTAATGGTGTCACCCCAAATTTTGTTATTTGGAACAATTAAACGTTGGTTATCTAGGGTTTTTACTGTGGTTGACACTAAGCTCATATGGCTTACACGACCAGTTACACCTGCAGCATTAATCAAATCACCGACATCATACGGACGGTAGACTAAGATCATCATGCCAGACGCAAAGTTAGATAAGGTGTCTTGTAATGCAAAACCAATAATTACACCCGCGATACCAAAACCTGCCAGTAAAGGGGCAAGCTCAAAACCAAGTTGTGACAACGCAATCAGTAAACCGAGTGCATAAATGACGTTACCAGAAATTGAGGTAAAGAAGTCCTGCAATAGCATGCTGAAATTTAACTTTGATGAGTTAACCGCCTTGCGAACGATTTTACGAACGAGTTTAGCGACGATGCTTGCTAAAAATAAAATAATTAAAAAGATGATGATTTTAAACGTAATGCCTGCACCATTTTCTAGTGCTTGATTTTTGGCAATATTCATCCATTCTTCGATTAAGCTAGAAGCAACATCAAAGTTCAATACATCCTGAGTGATGTCACCTGAAACACTGAATAAGGTCTGTTTAATTTGCGCGGTATCTTGCCCGAGTGATTCTAATAATTCTGCAGTTATGGCTAAGCTACTACTATGTTGAGACAAACGCTCTTTAAGTCCTGAAACATGGCTTTTTTGCTCACTTGTTATATCAGCACCAGCACTTGACGCTTCATTAACGGCCTCTTTTAACTGTATTTGAGTGTATACTACTAGACTTTCGAGGTAATCAGCTCTCTTTGTTAACTTTGCCGTTAACGCGGTTTCAGCATTGTCGACATTAATATTGAGTGTTCTTCCCCAATTAATGGTTTCTAATTCTGCCTGAAGGTAGTGATCTCTTTCCTCTTCTCTTTTGATGATATCTTGCATGCTCTGACTATCATCTTGACTGCCAAGAGTCTGTTTGATCGCTTTAATATCTTTATCTAAGTATTGCCCGACTTTATCTAGAAACACTAACTGCTTATTCACTTGAGGCACTAAATAAGCGACATCAGGTTCGGGCTGGTTAATGAGTAAGTCCAATTGCTCTCTTAGTACGTCCGTTTTATTGCGCACCCGGTATTCAGTAATACTTTTTAATTCACCTTTTGCTGTTGTTAAAAGGCCAACATCAGTGCCAATGGTACTTTGTAATTGTTGAATTTTATTGATTGTTTCTGCGGGAACTTCAGCAGCATAACTATCACCAGTAAAGCTAATGACACTGATTAAACAGCAAATAATAAACAGAACTCTTGGCATGGTAAAACTTCCTGTCAACATAGTAGAAATCTAATAATAAGTTATTGCGGGAAGTTTGACGATAATTTGCTAGACTTACGCACTTTTTATTTTTAGGTACACAGACATGGCCATATCTTGCGCCCACTGCCACAAGCCTTTATCACTGAGTAAAGTCACTGGTAGTCGAGGAAAAGGTTTCTCATCGCAAATTCAATGTTACCACTGTAAAGCGTGGCTAGGACGACATGCCAAGCTGACAATGCTGAAAGTAATAGGGTTTTATACGGCGGTCATTGCAGCTGTGGTGGGGTACTTTATAGAAGGCACTTCAAATATCGTTACCCCCACGATTTTATTATCACTAATACTCATGGGGGTTTCGCATATGATGGATCATCTCTTGGTTATGGAATTACCTGTAGATGAAGAGTCATAAAAATTAGTCAACAACTTGTACTTGGTTTTCTAATGCAGTTTCAACGTAATAAATACCGCCAAGTACAAAAACACCAATGATCACCATCGTTAAAATGATACCGATGTTATCCTTGATTAAATTCATCATAGTTATATCCTCTATTTAGGCTGTCTACGTTGCTATAATATGGTTAATATTTTAGCTTTTTCAGCTTAAGCTAATCTTAAAACAACCACTTGTCCAATGCCATATTTTAGTTCGGTAAGTCACAGAATTTGTTGAAAAGTGATTTGTAACATTCTTTGGGTTGCTTTTTTTTGAATTTTTTTTAAGATAGTCTCGATTTTTGTAGAAAGGGAAAATTTTGCCAAATTCAACGCGAACAACACAAACAATAGCGATCTGGCTTTCAGCCATGCTCGTGCTATTGTCGTTTGCGTCTGCCGCCCATGAATCAGTGCACCAGCATGAAGGTGTTAATACTGAATGTACCCTGTGCTTTCATCAGCACCAATTACAAAAAACGATAACTAGCACTGATGTTAAGTTGACGGTCATTCGTCAAACATTTGAATCTAGCTGTGAGCCGATTTTTCATTCATATATTACCCATCAAGTTGTTTATCATAGCCGCGCTCCTCCGTTTTTCTCCTAGTTCAATATTTATTATTAATAAATAAACCAACAATTTTTTATGGATAAATTTATTGATCGACCACATAGATAGTGGCCGATTACTTGTTGTATTTTGGAGAAAAAATGTCTTATTCAAACAAACGCCTTTCATTGGTTGCAGCTGCTTGCGCCCTCGCTTCTACTCACGTTTCAGCTGAAGACTCTAGTCTAACTAACCCTAACATCAGTGCAGTGCTTGATGGTTTTTACCAAACCGGCGACCGTGGATTAGGCGGCCGTAGTGAAGGCTTTGGTTTAGGCGAAACAGAACTTGCTATCAGTGCCAATATTGATGACATGTTCTACGGTAAAGTGACCGCTATTTTAGAGGTGCACGACGGTGAAACAGAAATTGGATTAGAAGAAGCGTTCATTCAAACAATGGACTTACCAGCGGGTTTAGGTATTCGTGCCGGTCGCTTTCTGTCTGACGTTGGTTACTTGAATAATCAGCATTTACACACGGACTCGTTTATTGACCGTCCTGGCGCATACCGCGCATTCATGGGGAACCATTATTTCGATGATGGTGTGCGTCTAACTTATGTCGCTCCGACTGACCTTTACTGGACTATGGGTGTTGAAGTCTTTAAAGGCGACAAAATGCGCGCGGCAGATATGTACGAAGAGCATGAAGAACATGAAGACCATGAACATGAAGAAGAGCATGAAGAACATGGACCTCGCGATTACGACACTGTAGGTGTGTATTCAGCTTTTACTAAATTTGGTGGTGATATTGGTATCTCAAGCTCTTGGCAGGTTGGCTTAAGCTACTTACACAATGCCAACGGTAAGGTAATGGTCGAAGAGGGAGAGCATGAAGATGAAGTTCATGTTGATGAAGAACATGATCATGAAGGCCACACTCATAGCGCATCTTATACCGGTGAAAATACTTATATCGCTGATTTTGTATATAAATGGGCGCCAGACGGTAATTATAAGTACCAGCATCTCACTATCAGTGGCGAATACTTTAGAGTGACTGATACTTTCGCATTTGAAGAAGGCGATCATGATCATGAAGAAGAGCATGAACATGAAGAGTCTCACGGCGATGATTTCTTTGAAGGTTGGTACTTAAGTGGTGTTTATCAGTTCTCTCCGCATTGGTCTGCAGGTGTTCGATATGGTGAAGTTGATACTTTTGAACTTCATGGTGATCATCTAGATGCGCAGAAATTAAAAGAAACTGAGCTTAGCCTAGCTTGGCATAGCAGTCACTTCTCTACTGTACGTCTACAATATACAAACCAGAAAGGCACCAACTTTGATGGTTTTGAAGACGATAACATCGTCTCACTTCAGTATGTTATGACATTAGGAGCTCACGGTGCGCATCAATTCTAAAAAACTCATTATGATGGGGGCACTGTGTAGTGCCTTTATCACTAGCGCGGCGAATGCCCAGTTAAATGTATTTGCTTGCGAGCCTGAATACGCAGCATTAGCGCAAGAGATTGCGCCAGAAGCTAAAATTTACTCGGCGACAAGTGCATTGCAAGATCCGCATTTAGTGCAAGCAAGACCAAGTTTGATCGCTAAAATGCGCCAAGCAGACCTTGTTGTCTGTGCTGGTGCTGATTTAGAAATCGGCTGGCTGCCAATGCTACAAATGAAGGCATCTAACAATAAAGTGCGTTCTACCGATAAAGGCCTATTCTATGCGGCTGAACATATCGAGACCTTAGACCAACTTGAACAGGTTGATCGTTCTATGGGGGATGTTCACGCAAAGGGTAACCCGCATCTGCACTTTGACCCTCGCAAATTGCTAAAGGTGGCCAGTGCATTGTCAGAAAAAATGACGGCATTAGACCCAGAAGGTGCTGCAGGTTATCAGGCACAACTCGCTGATTTTAGTGAGCGATGGCAGCAAGCTATTCCTAAGTGGGAAGAGCAAGCGGCGGGTTTGAAAGGTAAAAAGGTCATTGCTTACCATTCAAGCTTTCGTTACTTGTTTAACTGGTTAAGTATAGAGCAAGTTGCCGACTTAGAGCCTAAGCCTGGTATCCCGCCAAGCAGTAGCCATTTAGCCAAGCTTGTAAGTCGCAGCCAAGAAGGTGACGTGATGGCGATCTTAGTCACGTCTTACCAAGATGAACGCGGTGCTAACTGGCTTGGTGAACGCACAGAGTTACCAGTATTAGTTTTGCCAATGTCTGTTGGTGGTAATAGTGATAGTAAAGATTTATTCAGCCTTTATGATAGCGTACTGACGTTATTAACCAATGTGGAATAGCCTATGCTAGATCTTGATCTGTTACCCATCTTGTTACCTGCTTTTGTGGCCGGTTTACTCGTACTATCAACGCATGTGCTGCTGGGGCGTCAAGTTCTGAAACGTGGGATTATCTTTATCGATTTAGCCATTGCGCAGGTTGCTGCGCTTGGTGCAATTGTCGCACACATGGATCATCACATTGAGGAATTACCTTTTTCACATGTGTGGATGCCTGCGATTTTTGCACTGGCAGGAGCAGGATTGATCGCTTGGTTATCGAAACATTTTGCCGACGAACTTGAGGCTATCATTGGTTGTTTTTACGTACTCAGTGCAGTGACGGCTATGCTGTTATTGTCTAACGATCCACATGGCGCTGAGTTATTAAAGCAATTAATGTCAGGACAGATCCTTTGGGTTAATTGGTCGCAACTTATACTTCCTGCTGTTGTGTCAGTGGCAATCTTGGTGCTTGTAGCGTTGAAGCCGCAAGTGCTAGAAGGGGCAAGTTTCTACTTCTTGTTTGCTATTGTGATTACTTTATCTGTTGAGCTAGTCGGGGTTTACTTGGTGTTTAGCACCTTGATATTACCTGCACTGGCGCTAAACAAGTATCAAGGTAAGGGCTTACTCCCACTTGCTTATGTGGTTGGATTTGTTGGTTACCTAGCAGGGCTTATACTCTCAGCCAGTTACGATTTACCTAGTGGCGCTGCGATTGTTGCGGCCCTTGCAGTCAGTGCGATTGCGATGCGAGTCATGTTGTCAATGAAAGCAACGCAGCAGATGAGCTAACCTCACTTTTAAGTGTTACGTCAACTCTCCAGTGATACTGCAGAATTAATGATGCGTTAATGTTTAACGCATCATTAATTCATTTTAGCTAGTGTATAATCATTTAAGCTTACAATTGTAAACTGAAACTAAACAAACCATTGAGTCCAGCATCAGTGCTGGCTATACTGTCGCCACTTTCTTCGCAGGAGTCTGCTTGTGCTGTTAATTGCTCGTTCAATTATTCTTGCAGTGTTATTAACACTGGCGTTTTTTTTCGCAATAATTCTTTGTCTTGTTAGACCAATGCATCGCGACAATGTCCATGTTATCGCACGTATTTTTTCATCAGTTGCGCCAATTCTTGGTATTAAAGTGATCACCCGTCATGCCACTGAAGAAAACCCAAAAGAACCAAAAATTTATTTAGCAAATCATCAAAATAACTTTGATTTGTTTACCCATACTTCCGCTGTGCCTAAGGCTACAGTGAGCCTTGGTAAGAAAAGCTTGGCGTGGATGCCGTTATTTGGACAAATTTATTGGTTATCAGGCAATATTCTGATTGACCGTAAAAACCGCCATAGTGCTTTTGATACCATGGCAAAAACCGTTGAGAAGATGAAAAACAAGTTACTTTCAGTGTGGATTTTCCCAGAAGGTACTCGCTCTCGTGGCCGTGGTTTATTACCTTTTAAGGTTGGCGCTTTTCATACTGCTGTAGCAGCAAAAGCGTCGATTGTGCCTGTACTGGCTTCTTGTCAAAATCATATTAAATTAAACCGCTGGAATAATGGTGTGGTGATTGTGGAGATGATGGCGCCGATGTCGACAGCTAATGTTGATAAAGCAGATGTCAAAAAGCTTTGCGCTAAGGTGCATGATGCGATGTCAGCGCGTTTAGCTGAACTAAATCAAGAAGCATCGGCATTAATGGCTAAACCTCAGTAGATTTATCACGTATAATTAGGGCCTGTTAATCTTTGCTGGTTAAGTTTTGTTCGAAGTAAAAACGTTTTAATTGAGGCGGATGGATTGATGCCTAGTCATCTAAGCACTTCTTATTTAAAAAGATGCATCCAACAAAGAATAAAACGCTTTTAGTCGAACCCTTTGGGCAGCGTCTGTTGGCGATTTTTACTGCGTTATCGACTTTTTATGTAGAATAACTACACCACAAAGTCTCTGCCTTGTATAAATGGCCAACAACTCGCTGCAAAAACAACCTTGAAAGATCAACAGGCCCTAGCGATTAGCCGCATAATTTTGTTAACGGAGTTACTCCATGTCTATTGAAGGTCTACTAAAAGAGCAGTTTGCTGAAAACCGTGAAATTATCCAAGCATTATTAGATGATGGTTCGCAAGCCGATGCTGAATATACAATCGAGCATCACTTTTCTTCGACTAATTTTGATCGTTTAGAAAAAGCGGCTGTTGATGCATTTAAACTTGGTTTTGAAGTGAATGATGCTGAAGAAATGGAGCTGGAAGATGGCTCAACCATTTTCTGTTTTGATGCCATTGCCAATCATGCACTTGAAGCTGACTTGCTTGATAAAGCTTGTGAGCAATTAATGATTCTAGCCCAAAAGCAAAAAGTGGATTATGACGGTTGGGGGACTTTCTTTGTCGGTGACGAAGAAGACCTTGATGAAGAACAAGATGAAGATGAGTTTTAATTAACTGCATATTCATTATTGAATTCCGATTAAAAAGCCCACTCAAATGAGTGGTTTTTTTATTTTGATTTGTCTTGTCCTGAAATGTATTTCACTATTCTTCTGAGTAAACCGAAGTTTGATTACGACCATTTTCCTTTGAAAGGTATAAGGCTTTATCAGCACCAGCTAACCAACTAGCGCTGTTTTTAGTCTCTTTAGATAAGGCATTGACCCCTATACTAATCGTCACCTTAATTATTTGATTCTTATAAACCACTTGAGAAGCTTCGATTTTCTTACGTAAGCGTTCAGTAAAGTATTTTGATTCGTCTGCATTGGTATTGGTCAAGACAACCGCAAACTCTTCACCACCGTAGCGTCCGGCAAAGTCAGTTTCACGTAATGATTGCTTTAAGATGTGGGCGATACTTTGAATCACTTTATCACCTGCTGGATGACCATATTTATCGTTAACTTGTTTAAAGTTATCGATATCAATCATGATCATGCTGCCGTTTTCACCGTAACGCGCAAAGCGCTCATACTCTTTCTCGAAGCACTCTTGCCAGTGGCGACGGTTATAGAGCTGAGTCAGGCTATCGGTTTGGCTAAGCTTTTCTAATTGCTCATTCGCGGCTTTAAGTTGAAGTTTGTTGATCGCAACATCTGTGACGTCATAAACAATAATGCTGATATGTGTAATATTACCAGTGAGCGAAGCAAGTGGCAGCAAAGTAATGTTTTGGTACATGTGATCTGCTCGGCCAGTGATTGGGCGATAGTTTTTAAACTCGAACACATTGGGGCGTTGTTCCCAGCTAATAAAAGATCGGTTTTTGAGTAAGAAAACCGACTCCATTTTTTGGGTGAGCCACTCATTGGGTAGATCTGGAAAGGTTTCAAACAGGTTTTTACCCTTAATGGCGTTAGGCGACACACCACTGTGGTTTTCCATGAATCCGTTCCATAGTTGGATGTTGTAATTACGATCTAATACGACCAGCCCAACTTCTATGGTTTGCACCATATCAATCAGCCAGTGAAGTTCGTTCATTGCATTTTGATCAGTAGACATGAGTAACATCCAACTTTTTTATTATTTTAATTATTGCGAATTTTCGCTAATTCGGTTGATTAATCGAGTAAGTAACCCAGCTTAAAGTTAAGCGTTGGTATTGAATCTTCAGTAAACAGCAGCAATAAATCACACTGGACATTGTGGTTCTCAATTTGGTAATTGATTTCCATTGCTAAAGTACGCTGCCATTTCTCAGAGTTATCATGAATGAGTTCATTAACTGTGCAGTGTCGCCCTAAAACCACAGGGTGTCCTTGGCTAAACTTCATGTCTAGCTGCTCAGAAATACCATTAAGAAACGCGCCGATAAGTACATTACCGGTGTCGATTAACACTTCAATTTCATTGTTAGCATCTTTGGGGTTTTTATGGCCCATTAGTTTTGCCATATCTTCAAAGCTTGAATCATGGAATAACAGTAATGCTTCGCCTGCCACCCCAGCGCCAATGAACCCTTGGCATAACGCTGAAACTTTAGAGCTTTCTTCAGTGGCTTTTAACGCCATAGTGAGCTCACTCACTTCGAGGACGTTTACATTTGGGATAGGTAGCATGACAAACACATCGAGTAGTGTCGCTAGAAGATCAGCTGCGCGCCCCATGGCAACGTTAGCGATTTCTTGGCAAGCATCACGTAAGTCTACTTCAAACATCGGCGTGTCATCGCCAGCGTCTTTAAGAGCTAAGGTGAGGATGCCGTATTCTTCGAGGATATTACTGATGGATTCTGCGCTAACGGGTTTTTGAATAAAATCTAAAGCCCCTAACGCTTTAACTCTTTCATGAGCCTTGATTTGAATATCGCCAGACACGACGATAACCAAAGCAGGTAAATCTTCTTTTTGAATCGCTTCTAATACTTCATAACCATCCATAACGGGCATATTTAAGTCGAGAAATACTATCTCGCCTTTACCTGCACGAATAACCTCAAGCCCCTCAGCGCCATTAGTGGCATAACTGATGTCAACATCCCATTCCTTGGGTAAGGTTCGCGCCATTTGCTTTCTGGCTAATCCTGAGTCATCGCATATCAATATAGGAATAGTCATAGAAACAAATGATCCTTTTAAAGGGTTATTATTATTATTTAGTGTAGTCGAAAAAATTGTTAATAAAGCATATTTCATTAAGCAACAGTGAGTTAGCTGTTGGAATGACAACTTTCGTATATCCTACATTTAATACACAATATTTTACAACTTATTACTGATAATTAGCAGTGAAAATCGACAAAAAATTGGCGTTTATCGCCATGCTGTATCTTTTATGACGGTTTATCATGCTCTTGTGGATACAGGTGTTTACTGCTGGTGTTTTTTATGGGTTTATTTAGTTAATTGTTTTGCGCTGTTGCTTTGGTTAACTATTCGCCAAATTGTAGATTTATGTTAACTTGCAATCTGGACTGACCAGTAAAGGATGAATCATGGAT
Source organism: Shewanella olleyana (assembly GCF_023283825.1). Taxonomy (GTDB): domain Bacteria; phylum Pseudomonadota; class Gammaproteobacteria; order Enterobacterales; family Shewanellaceae; genus Shewanella; species Shewanella olleyana. Next base: position 12,443 of record NZ_JAKILD010000014.1, read on the forward strand.
AACAAGCTTATTGAGTTAACGATAGAAAATGGCATTGCTCATGTCATGCTCAATAGACCTGATAAATACAATGCATTAAATATCGAACTATTTCAGGCGATTGATAAAACCATCAACAAACTACATAAAAACAAATCTGTTCGGGTGGTTATTTTATCGGGTGCTGAAGGTAATTTTAGTTCTGGTCTGGATGTTAAAAGTGTCTCTAAATCAATCATGCCTGCTTTGAAGTTATTATTTAAATGGCTGCCGGGTAATGCAAACCTTGCTCAAAGAGTATCGCTAGGGTGGCAGCGTTTACCTATTCCCGTTATCGCGGTTATCGAAGGTTTTTGTTATGGCGGCGGGGTGCAAATTGCTCTCGGGGCAGATTTTAGATTTGCTAGCCAGAATGCACAGCTATCTATAATGGAGTCTAAATGGGGACTACTACCTGATATGGCAGGGCTGGCTGGTTTAAGACAAATTATGCCAAAAGATAAAGCGCTGCAGCTAACGTATACTGCAGATATTATCACTGCAGAAAAAGCCTTAGAATTTGGTTTAGTGACTGAAGTGTATGACGATCCGCATCAACAAGCGCAGTTATTTGCCGAAAAACTCATGCTACGCTCGCCTGATACCAATGCAGCAGTAAAACTAAGTATTAATAACAATTGGTCTGGCACTCTTCGTAGTTTATTGCGCCGTGAATCTTTAAGTCAAATCCGTTTATTGGTCGGTAAGAATCGAAGTATTGCGGGGCATAGAGAAATCAAAAAGTCTGAAAAGCCTTATCAAGACCGTCAATCTGGTTGGTAATATTTTGATTTGATAGGTTTTGATTCGATAGCTTTTGAGAATAGTGAAAGTTGGCCGTACTAGCGGCCAACGATTTTACGGGCAAAGCCTTCAATATGTTTTAAGGCTTCCTCCCAACCACCTTGATGATTAAGATCTAATTGCAATACGTATTGACGATAGTGATGGCTCGACTTAATTCGGTTTTGTTGTTTGCGCATTTCAGCTTCTGAGACGGACACTCGGTTAGCATTGGCTGACTGTAAATCTAAAATGGGAATATCAAGCTCTTTTAACTGCATCGCAATAGACAAGTCACGATTTTGCTCATCGACTAACTGCTCAAATTCACGGTATGGATTTATCACAACTAACAAATCTGGTTTGGCTAATTTGTCTTGGTGCAGCAAGTTAACCACCATTCCTACACTGTCATCTGCAGCGATAATAATTCGTTTCCCAGGATATTGAGCTCCGATGCCATCAAGTTGCGCTAAGCATTCATTCATGACATTTTGCTGAAAATTCCTGAGCTCTAATAATTGACTAGAGCTGTATTTAGGCGTTACTTGATGGGGATCTAATTCAATTTGTTTTTCACCGGCTTTGGCAACTTGATCCGCAGAGGTGGAAAAGTTAGGGCGATATAAACCTTCGGTAGGTTTTAAACTGATTGTTGCCCAGCCTTTTGATGGCACTTCTTGGCGTAAATAACGAATAAAGCCTCGGCCACTGGCATGGGTATCAGTAGGACCAATCAACACCACTGCGCCTCGCTGCTTTTTACCTTCCCAAGGTTTAACCAATACTTCGACAGGTTTATCCTGAACTATGATTTGTTGTTTTTCATTATCACTAACAGGGGTAAATACGCTTTCAGATAGTAAGCTGGCACTGAATAGGTTGGCGTATAAATAGTTTGCGCTGTATGCATTGAATGAGAATAAGCTTAATGAAAACACTAGGCTCATTAGCACCGTTAAGCCTTTTAAATAGCTGGAGCAGAGTTGAGGCAATTGGGTTATTTTCATCGTGATAGCTTATGGTTAAACCTGTAGTTCCAATACAAAAAAGCCCTGTACTGCATATAGAAGTTCAGGGCTTTTACTTCGTGTTAGCAGTGTATTATACGTGGCTAACTAATACCATTCTAATAGCATCTAACTGATATTGACTGTCATCAATATAGCCGTTGAGCTCAGCCATTTGATTGCGAATGTAGTCTAACTCTGAATCACGAATGTTAGGATTAACTGCTTTAAGTGCTTCTAAACGGGTTAACTCGCTGTTCAGTTGCTGCGTCATTTTCTCACGTGCTTGCTCGACTAATCCGGCTAACGCGATTTCTGCTTGCTCTTCACCTTTAGCGAGTAACGGATGCAAGATTGGTTGCGATGCATTAACAAGTTTACTGGCAATGTGACGGTTTACTGCACTGAGTTGTTTATCAAAGCTTGCATAGTCAACTTTGTCGGCTAAGTTTAAGCCGTTTTTGTCTAACAACACACGAATCGGTGTTGGCGGCATGTAACGGTATAGCTGTGATGACTTAGGCGCAGTGACATCTGCCATATAAATTAACTCTAAGAACAAGGTACCTGCTGGCAGGGCTTTGTTTTTAAGCACAGCAACACTAGTAGTACCTGTTTCAGAGTCTGTAATTAAATCTAATGCGGTTTGTACCAGTGGGTGTTCTTGTGAAATGAACGCAATATCATCACGTGAAAGTGCAGTCTCACGATCGAATGTCACTGATACGCCATCTTCAGGCAAACCTGGATAAGATGGGAACAACATATGTTCGCTTGGACGCAATACGATTGAGTTCTCACCGCGATCTTCTTGATCGACACCTATGATGTCCCATAGACGGATCACTGAACCGATTAAATGGGTATCAGAATCTCGCTCAGCTAAACGTTCTACCAGTTTCTTAGACTGCTCGCCGCCATGAGAGTTGATTTCTAATAACTTATCACGGCCTTGTTCCATCGCTTGTTTAAGCTCTTGGTAACGGCTTTGGGTGTGATTAAGTAATTGTGTCATTAACTCTGGGTCGGCATCATTGAGAACAGCTGTTAATTCATCAGCAAACTCAGAATAAAGCACATGACCACTTGGGCAAGTTAGCTCGAATGAATTAAGGCCTTGATGGTACCAATTCATTAAGCGCTCTTGCGCGGTATCTTGAAGGTACGGCAAGTGAATTTGGATATCATTTTGCTGACCGATACGATCTAAGCGACCGATACGTTGCTCAAGTAAGTCTGGGTTTAACGGCAAATCGAACAATACCAAGTGACTGGCGAATTGGAAGTTACGACCTTCCGAACCGATTTCAGAACAAATCAGTGCTTGTGCACCGCCTTCTTCTTGAGCGAAGTAAGCACCAGCTTTATCACGTTCTATAATCGACATGCCTTCGTGGAATACTGTGGCTTGAATGCCTTCACGAGTGCGCAAAGCTTCTTCAAGGCTCAATGCAGTTTCTGCTTGGCTGGCAATAATCAGTACTTTCTTACTGCGATGTTCTTTTAAGAAATCAATTAACCAATCTACGCGAGGATCAAACTTCCACCAACTGGCACTGTCGGTTTCAAACGCTTGATAGAGCTTCTCGGGGCTCAGCGACTGCTTAGCTTGATCTTGCGGCGATTTTTTAGACCCCATCATGGCATTAACGCGCTCAGCAGTAATGTACTCCTGCGGCATCGCTAATGGGTGTGGATTAAAGAATCTTTGTGGGAAACCACTAACAGATGCGCGGCTGTTGCGGTACAAAATACGGCCAGTACCGTGACGGTCGAGTAATTCTTGTAATAGCTCTTCACGAGCGACTTGTTTTACGTCATCAGCAACATCTTCAGCTTGAATGACATTAATGCTAGGCATAATGTCTTTTTCGCTAAGCAGCTCGGTTAAGCTGTTAATGGCGCTATCAGCTAGCTGAGTGTTAGCAGTCAGTGCTTCAGCGGCTTCAGCCACACTTTGGTAGCTTTTTTCTTCTTCAAGAAATGCTTCGTAATCATAGAAACGATCAGGGTCAAGCAGACGAAGGCGCGCAAAGTGACTTTGGTGACCAAGTTGATCTGGGGTTGCGGTTAACAGCAATACGCCCGGCACTTCTTCACTTAACGCTTCAACAATTTGGTAAGCGCGACTTGGGGCTGTTTCGCTCCACTCTAAATGATGGGCTTCATCGACCACCATTAAGTCCCAATCAGCATCGATAGCTTGTTCTAAACGACGTTTTTTACGTAATAGCTCAAGCGAACAAATGACTAATTGTTCAGTGTAAAACGGGTTGTCGTTATCGGCGTAGGCTTCAACACAGCGGTCTTCATCAAAGATTGAAAACTTTAAGTTAAAGCGGCGTAGCATTTCGACCAACCATTGATGGCGTAAGGTGTCAGGCACAATCACTAAAATACGCTCAGCACGGCCAGTCAGTAGTTGTTGATGAATAATCAAACCGGCTTCAATGGTTTTACCCAAACCTACTTCATCTGCCAGTAAAACGCGTGGCGCGTAACGGCGACCCACTTCATGGGCGATCCACTGTTGATGTGGAATTAATCCAACACGAGGACCTTGCTGACCCAGTAAATCAGAGGTGGCTAATTTGTGGCGTAATAGCTGGCTTTGGTAACGAATACCAAAACGCTCTAAACGGTCAATTTGACCTGCGAATAAGCGATCTTGAGGCTTATTAAAACGAATATTGTGGTTCAATAAGGTTTCACGTAAACGAACGCCTTCATTCGTTTCACTGTGAGTGCCGATATAGGTCACTAAACCATCTTTTTCTTCGACTTCATTGACGGTAAGTTTCCAGCCTTCATGGCTTTCAATCGAGTCACCTGGATTAAAAATAACACGAGTTAATGGGGCTTCGTCGCGAGAAAACAGACGGTTTTCATCGGCGGCAGCAAACAGTACAGTTACCATGCGTCCTTCGACGGCGACAACAGTACCTAAACCTAGTTCTGACTCGGTATCACTAATCCAGCGTTGACCTAAAGCAAACGGCATTTTTTACTCTCATTGGGGACTGATTAAAACAAAGGGCGCGTATGTTATAACAAACGCTACTAGATTTAAATTCTAGCAGCGATTTAAATATTCATGATGGTCAATTTTATATAACAGTACCTGAATTTGACACAGTTCTGTCATCTCAATGACACCTTTATTCCTCTAAACTGACTCAGTAAACATCCGATTAACTATTGAGAACGAGTAAGTTTACTGGCATAGTTTGATTGTGCGTTTATAGAAAGTATCTGCCATAGTAAATTTATTATATTTTTAATATCAGGAGTTTAAATTAGATTAATCCCTTAGTTACCCATTTGCATTGAGCACTCTGGAGGCGCCATGGAACATAACGACAGAAAGTTGTTTGTACTGGATACCAATGTGTTACTGCATGAACCTTTAGCGATATATTCGTTTAAAGAACATGACGTAATCATCCCAATGACAGTGTTAGAAGAGTTAGATAATATTAAGGACAGAAAGCACGACATTAGTCGTGATGCAAGAGTCGCCATTAGAGCATTAGAAGATATCCTTGGAGGTAAAACCTCACCAGAACAAATCCTTAACGGTGTATCACTCCCAACTCGCGAAGGCCATTTAGACGCTTCAGGCCGCTTATCCATTTTTCCTGACCATCAAATCGATTTTACTGCAGGCGATCTGCCCGGTGATAACAACGATAACCGCATCATTAATACTGCACTTCATCTACAAAAGTTACATGATCCAAGACAAGTCGTATTGGTGACTAAAGACATCAATATGCGCCTTAAAGCAAAAGGTGCAGGTATTGAGCGAGTTGAAGATTATCGAACCGATCAATTAATTGATGATATTCGCTTTTTAGCGAAAGGGTTTTATCAATTTGAAGGGGACTTTTGGGGTAACGTCGATAAAGTGTCAACCGACAGAGTGGGCGGCAAAACAGTCCATCAAGTGAATATTGAAGAAGTGGGTAACGAGCCATTTTATAAAAACCAATATCTTATTGATGAAGCAACTGAGTTTTGCGGCAAAGTGGCCAGTCGAACCGATTCACATTTAAATATTATTGATTACGGCCGCGATAGACTTGAGCACTTGCAAGCTTGGGGGATTAAACCAAAAAATATTTATCAAGGCATGGCGCTAAATGCTTTGTTAGACCCTGACATTGATTTAGTGATCCTGACAGGCCCCGCTGGTTGCGGTAAAACCTTAATCGCCATGGCTGCAGCACTTGAGCTAGTGGTTGAGCAAAAGCAGTATGAGAAAGTCATCGTGACTCGTAACACTCCTGAAATTGCAGAGTCTATTGGCTTTTTACCCGGGACAGAAGAAGAGAAAATGGCGCCTTGGCTAGCTGCGATTACCGATACCCTAGAGGTGTTGCATAAAAATGATGTTAACCCTACTGGCAGCATGAATTACATCATGGAAAAGGCCAATGTGCAGTTTAAGTCGATAAACTTTATGCGCGGCCGTTCAATTCAAAATTCAGTGGTAATTTTGGATGAATGTCAGAACTTAACGGCGTCACAAATAAAAACCATGATTACTCGTATGGGTGAGGGGACTAAGTTAGTGTGTTGCGGCAATTTGTCTCAAATAGACTCGACTTATCTTACTGCGGTGACTTCGGGGTTAACCTATATTGTGGAGCGATTTAAGGACTTTGAAGGTAGCGCCAATATTTACCTTAATGGTGTAGTGCGCTCTCGTTTAGCTGAGTTTGCAGAAGAGCATTTGTAACCGTACTAACTTTAGCGGTTATCTTATCAGTAGCATTATCGTTTAAAAATGATAGTGCTACTGGTAACGAGATTAACTTTTATAATTTATTAAATGTTAAATAAAATCAAGTTGATACAGTTAAATTTGTGGCGGGGTGAGTTGTTTTTATCTAAACAGTGTTTAATTGAAGAGGCCAAGTCAGCTCCGATTTTTAAAGATGCTTTCATCTTTTTAATAGGTATTTTTTGTGAAAAAAACCTGCTAAACATGATCTGATAAATCTACTAGTATTGATTAATGCGGCTAATATGAGAGTACATTAATTTTTAAAGACTTTACTCGTTAATGCTGTATTTTTCCGCAATAAAGTAGATGATATTAGGGCGTGTTGATCTTTCAAGGTTGTTTTTGCAGCGAATTGTTGGCCATTTATACAAGGCAGAGACTTTGTGGTGTAGTTATTCTACATAAAAAGTCGATAACGCAGTAAAAATCGCCAACAAACGCTGCCCAAAGGGTTCGACTAAAAGCGTTATACTCTTTGTTGGATGAATCTTTTTAAATAAAGAAGTGCTTAGATGACTAGGCATCAATTCATCCGCCTCAATTAAAAAACTTTTATCTCGAACAAAATTTAACCAACAAAGATCAATACGCCCTAATAAGGGTATTATCCACTTTACATATAAGCTTAAAGGAATAGCTATGTTTATTTCGACCACTTTTATAGAGGTTATTACCATATTAGGTACGGCAGCTTTTTCTGCATCAGCAGTACTTGCTGCAAATGATAGAGAAATTGATTTATTTTCTATAATCGTTCTCGGAATTATAGCGGCAGTTGGCGGAGGAACAATCCGTGATTGTTTACTGGATACTCCAGTGTTTTGGGCAGAAGATATGTCCTACATTTATATCGCAAGCGCCTCCGCTATTGTCTGCTTTTATACCATTTCATTTTTGAAGAAAAAGTGGATAAGTGAGATATATCTCTATATAGATGCGATAGCGATAGCCATGTTTTGTATTCAAGGCACTGAAAAAGCCTGGGCGCTTGGTTTTGGTCTACCAGTAGCGCCGGTGATTCTAGGAACGATGACAGCCGTGGGCGGTGGAATTGTCCGTGACATTATACTGCAACGACCTTCACTTATCTTGTCAAAAGAACTCTATGCAATTCCAGTCTGTTTAGGAGCGATAATACATGCAGTTACACTTGCTTATCTGCCTGATTATTCAGAGATAAGTGCATTGGCTGCGGCCTTTGTTATTATCTATTTACGCCACCTTTCAATACAAAAAAATCTAGTTGTCCCCAATTGGGCATTGCTCAACTTGAAGAAATAAACTGAATCGGAATCTCTCATTTATATGGGGGATTTTTTTGATTGTTTTTTGTGCTAGTGTACTTATTACAGTAATGTTTAGGTAATGTTCGTGTGCCTTAATTTAAGACACATTATGGACATAATACAGTTAATCAGTTTGGACAATTAATCGAAGCATCATCTGCTTATGGTTTTGATGAACAGATCTTAGCTTCATGTTTTAAATACTAAATTTAAGTACTAAGTTTAAGTGCTAAGTTTAAGTGCTAAGTTTAAATACTAAGTTTAAATACAAATCGAATATGGAGGAGACAGTAATGATGGATTTTCACTCTTACATGGTTATCACCGTTAAGCACCAAAAAGATTGTGATGTCGCTAAAACCTGGACAGAAAGACGCTGTATTGAAGAGGCTGCAGAGACTATTCCTGGCTTTAAATATGGAGAGATACTGGAAGACCCAAGTGAGCCATTACAAACTATTGTGCACTGCTGTTGGACTAATAAGTCGTCATATGAAGAGTGGTTAAGTAGCCCTGTGAGAGAAAAGCAGGAACAAGACCTCGCTGAATATGCGCCGGTATTAGAGTTCAGAAACATATTGCTTGATAGCAAACATTACGTTTCAGTTTAAATACGCTTAAATTAAGGGAATTATATTATGAGCAAAAGTAAAGTGACTGTATTTACAGCCAAGAATATTCTTACTATGGATCCAGGACGCCCGGAGGTGGGTGCTGTAGCAGTGCTTGATGGAAAAGTGCTTTCTACAGGTAGTGTTGAGTCTATGTCACCTTGGTTATCCCAATATGACTGGGAACTTGACGAAACATTTGCAGATAAAGTGATTTTACCAGGTTTTATTGAGCCCCATTCCCATTGCTGGATGTCGGCCGGCTTTATGGCATTAGACTTTATTGGACCACTCCCTTGGCCTGGAAGAAACGGTATAAATAAACCCGTTGAAGATTGTGATGCCATTTTTGAGTATTTGCGTGAGGCCGATAAAAGAGAAAAAGATCCATTAAAACCTTTAGTCGCTTGGGGCTATGATGAAGCAAAACAGGGTGGAAACATAGATCGTGATGCACTTGATCTCATTAACCCTACGAGGCCAATTTATATTATTTCTTGGGCACCACATCTGCTGTATATGAATTCAGCGGCTCTCTCACTGTCTAAAGTCCCAGAGAAAACGCAAGACCCACATATTAAGTTTTATGAAGATGGACGATTAAAAGGCATCGTCACTGAACCTGAAGCGGTTAGTTTTGCAATAGCGCCTGTAATGCAAGAAATTTCGGATGCCAGTGGAGTCACAGGCCTTAAATTTATGGCGAGTATTGCAAATCGCGCCGGTGTTACAACGATTGCAGATTTGATGTTTGGCGTACTTGATTTTGATACTGAACTCGCTGACCATTCAGCGGCAACTGAAGATCCTAGTTTTCCCGTTCGGATGAGGTTAACACCCTATGCCGCGGCTTTAAATGCTAAGTTTGGTGATGACGCGCCGAAATTTATGGATACCCTCAAAGCAAAAGAAACCAATGAATTATTCTTTGGCGGAATTAAGTTTATGAGCGATGGTTCATATCCATTGATGGGGTCGTTGGTCGGTTTTCCAGGGTACTTAGATGGAACGAATGGTCAGCCTGGAGACAGTAACCTAGCCGAGTTGATGAAACCATTTTGGGAGGCAGGCTTACAATTACATTGTCACGCCAATGGCGATTTAGCTATAGACCTGACATTAGGTGCCTTAGAAACGTTACAAAAACAACATCCACGATTTGATCATCGCTTTACTGTCGAGCATTATGCAATGAGCAATCAAATGCAGGCGCGTAAATTAAAAAGCCTTGGCGGTATAGCCAGTGTTAATAACTATTTTTCACACTTCCGTAGTTTACTTCATCGAGATCATGCTTACGGTCCAGATCGCTCTGAAACCGTTGGGCGCTTAGGAACATTAGAAAAAGAAGGGGTTATTTTTGCGCTTCACTCTGACTACCCTCAAGTCGTAGTGCCAATGCTACCGCTTACAGCTGTATACGCAGCAGTAAATCGAGTCGCTGAAGATGGAAAAACCGTCGTCGCACCAGATGAGTGTATTGGCGTCGCTAGAGCACTTCGTGCTATCACAATTGATGCCGCATACATCCTAGGCTTAGAGACTAAATTAGGTAGTTTAGAGCAGGGCAAATTTGCAGACTTTACTGTGCTAGAACAAAACCCATTAGAAGTTGATCCTAAGAGTATTAAAGATATTCCAATCTGGGGAACCGTTAAAGGCGGGGAAAAATTTGAGGCCCAAGAGTAAATATGAAGCAATCGAATGACAAGCCTTCTGCTTTGAATCATTTGGACAATGATATTCAAACAAAAACAGAAGAAAGTCGTCGTGCTTTATCTGGTATGTTGTTTGCCACCCTCGCTATGCGAGGGCGGCAAACGACCGTCGCTGATAAATCACTTCCTTTAACAATTTTAAGTGGTTTTCTAGGCTCAGGTAAAACAACGACGCTAAATAATTTACTCACCACTGATCATGGTATTAAGCTTGCTGTGTTAGTTAATGATTTCGGGCGTATTAATATCGACTCGGCGTTGATTGAGTCTAAAACCGATGACATGATAAGTTTGACTAATGGTTGTGCATGCTGCGCGGTTTCTGGTGACTTAACAAAAACACTCATTGAACTCACTGAACGCAAAGAAGTTCCTGAGGCGATTATCATAGAAGCCAGTGGTATTGCAGATCCTAACGGGATTGCACAGGTTGCCCTTTCTAATCCAGCAATATATTTGGACGGTATTATTACTGTGCTGGATGCTGAAAATCTGGTGTCACAGACTTCATCTGATCACACTTCAGGAACGGTTATCCGTCAGATACAGGCTGCTGATATTCTTTTGCTTAATAAGCTTGATATCGTTAACAGCCAGGTTCGCACTCAAATACTTGAATACCTTGAACAGCACTTTGCACAAAAAGTGATAATAGAAAGTTTATTTGGTGAAGTACCTATATCTGCACTTTTGGGGCAGTCAAAAAGTCCCAAGGTTAAATACTTTCCTATTGAAGGTAGTCATCATGCTGATAAATTTGAAAGTGTAAGCTTTAATGTTAAACAGCCTCTGGACAGAAATAAGCTCAATTTGTTATTTGATGCTCTCCCGCCCAAAATTATCCGTGCAAAAGGAGTGTTACTTTTGTCTGATAATGTTAACAATCGAGTCGCTTATCAACGCGTGGGTGGAAGATGGAGTTATTCAGATATGGGAGCGTGGATTAATGATGACGCTGAATCCAATATTGTTTTTATTGCACCTAAAGGTTCTGTTGAATTACTTGAGCTCGAATCTAAATTAATGGCGTGTTGTGTTTAAAACTTAATGCTACTTTTAGCCGTAATTATCTGAATTATGGCATTATTTATATTTTACATGAATCACGTAGTTGCAATTTATTGATAAGACTTTGTAATTACAAACTAGTTTAGGCGAACTAAATATCCAAACAGTGAAGGGGAATAAGATTCTCCTTTATCTGCCATTTTATGTTGACCTCTTGATACTTTGTCATTGTTTATGATGTTATTTAAACTAAGCTAGCGCGATTTGACGATGATATTAAATTCTTGCTTTATTGATTGTTATTTTTTCATTTTGATATTTTAAATAGCATATTAAAAATATGCAGTGACCAATTTGTATTGATCACTGCATAGGTTTTATATGTTTATTAAATGAGAACTCAGGCTAGCCGAAGAAAAAGCCGATTCTAAATAATGCAGTATGATCATATTGTTCTTGCTTATATTCCCCAGAGCTTATTAGAGGGCCTGTAAAGGTCATAGAAACAATGACTTTTCTATTGGCAATCATTTTGCCAATTGTGATATCGTAGGGTATGTAGTAATCGCCGGATTGCTTATTTGGGTTTTTAACGCCATCATCAAAATTTACTTTCCAATCAGCATTTCCCCAAAGTGTGAGTACCTCAAAGTATTTCCAAGGTAAATTGAAGTTAACTGTTGGTAACAGTCTTAACTCATTGACAGAATCGAAGGTTAACTGTCCAGCGCTATCAAATTCTTCTTCACCTCTCCAATATCGAAACAGCGGAATAAAAGCGGACCCTTTATGCTCTGCGCCAAAAGGACTTATTGGTATCGAAGTACCAAATGTAGGTATCCAGGTAGTTTTTTCTCTGCCTAAAGTCCCTCCACCAATATTCGCGCTGATCCCGGCCCCCCAATCATACTTTTTTGCAAACGAGAGCTCTTTTGGGGCAATCCAAATCGCTTGAGTATACACCCCTGCTTGGCTGAACGAGTTTTCATCAGGTACGTTGACAAAGGGAACATCAATACGAAAATAGGCAATACCATTATCATCTAATGATATCGGAGCATCTGCTCTCAATGTAGTAATATTATTGCTGCTGTTATTACCACCACTATTGTATTCAGCACGAAGATCAAATCTTGTGAGTGGCTGAGTCGCATCTTGACCTGTATTATTTTCTGTTTCAGCCATTGCTGCATGTGGAACGCTGCTGAGCAAGACTGAGCTTGCCAATAATATAAATCCCTTCTTAATCATCATTAGAATCCTTTAATTGATTAGATAGTTATTGTTCAATAGTGTCTTTATAAATGACGCCATCTTTCATGATTATTTTCAAGTTTTCACGTTTAGTGATGGCTGATAAGTCCTGTAATGGATTTCCTTTTACGAGTAACAAGTCCGCTAAAGCGCCATTTTTTACCACGCCTAAATCTCCAGGATATGGATTACGAGGGCCCGATAGTTTTAATAACTCTCCGCCATTACCGGTAGACATTTTAAGAATTTCGTAGGGAGTAAACCAGTTTAATAGGCGCTCCATTTGCTCTACTTGTTTGCTTACACCAATGCCTTTGCCTGGGCTGATGAATATATCAGTACCATGAACTACTTTGAGTTTTGACAGTTTCTTTATCTCTTCATACACCCCGCCAGTTCCTTTACACACCATGGCCTCTTTTTCATTTTGAGCGGGTGTTAAGTTTGGCGAACTACATTCGGTAAATGGCTGAATACTTAGCCAGATACCTTCTTTTTCCATACGTCTTAATGTTTTTCTGTCAAGAAGTTGCCCGTGTTCCACCACTTTTATTCCACCGTCTATAGCTTGATTGACAGCATCGGAAGTATAACCATGAACCGTTACGTAGGTACCCCAGTTCTTTGCCGCTGTTGTAGCTGCTTGGATTTCCTCAAGAGTAAACTGTGTGGTGTCCAGAGGATCTACAGGCCCACTGACTGAACCACCAACAGCTAATTTTATTTGCGATGCCCCAAGGCGAAGTTGCTCTCGAACAGCGGCTAACATTTTAGGAACCCCATCTACTAAAAGGCTATTGCCTGTCATGTCAGTGACTGGTACCGCTCCTCCAAGCATTGGGTTCTTTTGGTTAAATGCTCGAAAATCTGCATGACCACTTGTTTGAGATATCATTGCACCAGAAGCATATATACGGGGCCCCATTACAGAACCTTCATCAATGGCACGTTTAAGGCTAAATACCTCCCCTGACATATCTCTTGTCGAGGTAACACCGTTCATCAACATATCCTCAGCCATAACTGCAGATTGAATTGATTGATAGCCAGGTAAGCCCATTAGTACATCAGAAAAAGTGACTCCTGATAATGCTAAGTGAGAATGACCTTCAATGATCCCAGGCATTAATGTATGTCCTGAACCGTCGATAACTCGAGTCATATTATTAGAAAGGTTTTCTGTAGAAATCGATGTGATTTTATTACCTGTAACTAACACATTTGTCTTTCTAATGAGTTCATCATTTACCCCATCAAAAACATCAACATTGGTAAATAAAATGGTGTTTTCCGAGGGTGTGTCTTGGGCTAATACCGAGGAGCAAAAGCTACTTACGTATAACAACGTAGAAATCGCGATGCATTTTTTTAACATTCCGTGTCTCCATTTTAGTATTTTGTTAAATTGTTTTATTGATGAAAATCCGTAAAAATTAACTTAATGTTTTTTTGTTTTTAAAATCAGGCGCTTGTAGCTTATTCGGTAGTCACTCCTAACTCGCCTTAGAATAAGTATACAATTAAAATATGATTTTTTTGTTAATACTTAGTGTTATTGGTTGAGTGGGCCTGCCTTTGATACTAGAATATAAAGTAATTAATTTCACTATTAGTGTGTGAAATCATTAGTTTTATATTAGTCATATCTTTTGAATGGAGCTCTATATGAAGATAAAATTACTGCGGTTCTACATTTTGATAGTGCCATTTGCTTTATTGATAGGGTGTTCCAAATCTGACTCTGAATTAGCTTTTACTCCCGATCCCAATCCAGAAACACCAAACGAAGAAGAAGTGGTTGTCCAAGCTGGAGATGTCACATTACTGGTAAAATCTGAACCGGTTACTGTGGAACTGTTAAATAATTTAGACGACGGAAGCGACGTAACGACTGCAACTCATTATGTTGAAGTTATTAAGGGGGTTCCCTATGCCTATGCTGGTGAAGAGTTTATTGATTCCTCCGAATATTACGGCGAGCCTGCTCGGTTTAAGCACAGCGCAGTATTGCCCTTCGAGTTATTGGCTAATGAAACTAATTTTGATGCAACAGAGTTCGCGGATAAATGCGTTCAACCTAATTTAACCGATAATATGTCTGAAAATTGCCTAAATTTAAATATTTGGCGACCAGCTGGTACCACTGATGATGCTGACTTACCTGTTTATGTATACATTCACGGCGGTGCATTTGAATCTGGTTCAGGGCAAGAAGCGAATATCATTCCTGATGTTGTCGTTGCACAAAGTATTTCAGACGCTGGGTTAAATATCCGCACGGAACCCTTTATAGCCATAACCTTTAATTATCGATTAGGCTTATTAGGCAGTCTATGGCAAGAGGATAATGGTGATACAAAGGGGGGGAATTTTGGCGTCGGAGATCAAAAAAGAGCGCTTGAATGGGTCAATCAATACATTTCATTATTTGGTGGCAATCCGGACAATGTGACTGTGTTTGGTCAAGGAGCTGGCGCGACATCTATTCACTATTTACAGCAAACCCCTGATATTTTGGTTGATCTCGAAGGAGAAGATGATATTGCGGGTAAGTATTTTTCTAAATCAATCATGCAAAGTACGCCATATGGCGTGGGTTCTCGTTCATATGAATTAGCTGAAGATACCTATGCAACGATTTATGATTATGCCCAGGAATCCTATCCAGATAAAGACATTCAATCTCTTAGTATTGATGAACTTTTAGATATTCAACAAAAAGTTAAAAATCAAATTTCAGGGCGCTTATTTGGCTTACCTGATGGCGTCATCGAAGATATTATTGCTGATATTATTGAAAGCTTAGAAAATGGTGATAGCACCACTGCTTTGATCGCAAAATTATCACTAAAATATGCTTCAACGCTATTGGCTATTGAGCCGCGCAGTAAACTTACCGCATTTCAGCCCTACCTTGAGTCTCATACAGAATGTATTGATCAAGGCTTCTTTGGTTGTAAAGAGGAAGCGAATTACAAAGGTTATCATGTTGTTGAACAGGCCGTAGATACGCAATTAAAAGTGCCTTCAGTGGTAGGTTTTAATAGTGAAGACTCAAACTCTTTCACCGCAGCCCTAAAGTTAGTGTTTATTATTAATATTGAACTCTTGGATGGGATCAAGTTAATCGATGTGGTGTTGCAGCTTTTAGGTGACAGTGACGACATTCGAGATTTACCTCAAATTCCAGACATTCCAGCTTACATGTTGTTATCGAGCATTATGTATGCGGATTACTTGTCGGATTCTCCGCTAAATTATGCTGATTTTTCTCCCGCTTTAGATGATACCAATTTATCTGGTATTACTGAAAATATGGGTAAATTTAACGATTTAAATAACCAACTTATTTATAAGTGCGCCGCTAGGGATATTGCCAAACAAAACTCATCTGAAAGTTTAGCCTCGTTATATCATTTTGATTATAAAGCAGGATTTAATACTAACGTTGTGGATGATTCGATTTTTGGCACTATAGGAAATTTAAGTTGTTTTTCTGGTGTGCCTTGTAATGAAGCAGAATTACCGTTTGTGTTTAATCGAAAATATAACAGTAACGGTAACGAAATCGCGCCCACAGCCACAGATACCCAATTAATGGCGACAATTTCGAGACTGTGGTTCACTGACAAGTTATTTGAAGACAATACTTATAATAATGATATAGATAACGTTCTAATGATAAAGCGTAATGACTCAGATGTTGGGGTTGTAGAAAGGCTTGATGGTTGGGATTTGGTCATGAATGCAGGTATTGATGAAAATACCATGAACGGTATTTGCGAAGCAATTTACTAAAACCATTTACTAAAGCAATGATGAAATGATTTTTGAGTAATTCATTTATTAAAAAGTGGATTACTTCATTGGCTCAACAATTAAGAGCTAGAGAGAGGGAACGGTATGGCTTTGTTAAATATTAATTGTGAAACTTTTACGCGTTATAAATTTTTGGCTAATACATTATGTCTTTTAATCCTGACAATGGGGGTTGTTGATTTTTCTTATGCGGACTCTGAAAGTCAGCAAGGCATTGAAGATGAAGATATTTTTGAAAAGTATGGCATCCCTAAGGAGCTTCCCAAGTTTGGTCTAAGCTCGCTCACTCAAGGTGATCATATTGTTGAGCATGTTAAGAAAACAAATACCATAGCAGGTGAAGAAACAACTTCTAGTTTTTATTTGGTTCAAACAACAGATACCAAAGGCAATGTTGATATTCGGATTAAGTATTTTCCATCTGATATCAAAGCGGTAGACGGGCAACCCTCCTTGGCCGAAGATGGTGGCACGGTAGATTCAATTGAGTATTTAACTAAAACAGAATACAAACTACGACAATATGCAGAAAGTTATGACAAATCTTCAGTGACAGCAGAAGAGTTGGGTGGCGGAAAAGTCATCGTACGTTTTAACTACTCTAAATATGCATTACCTCAAGATATTGCATACTTTCGATTTATGCAGGTTGAAATTGTTGTGATTGATCGAAACCCTATTTCAATGAAAATCACCAACTCAGCCCCTTTTGACTATGGCGAGCATAAAATTGAGCGTTACACTCAGAAAATGAAATTTGAACGGCTAGATAATGGTCAGTTAGTCATAAAGAAGAAAACAATTTTGGGGGAAGGGACTGCAAAAGGTGAACCCAGTTCTTTACTTGTAGAGATTGAGCCTGTGGCATTCTATGATAATGAGTTAGGCACAATAGTGCGAAATCCTGACTTACTCGCAAAAGTGTCTGATCCCCGTATTCGAGAAGAGCGGGTTGAAGTTGATAGTGTTTTTCCTTTAATGGGCGATTTGGTAAGAAGGCAAGGTATAGATATCCCAATGCCATATGGTATTTCGGTTGCGTACCGAAATCAGAATATGGATGTCGATTTTACCGATTTTAATCTAGGTTTAGGAGCTTTGGGATTTGTAAACCTAGATAAGGATTTTGACCCGAGCCAAAGTGTCGCTTCCGTCCAGGCTGAAAGTTTTTCACTTCGTGGTGATGTGTTTATTTTACCCTTCTGGAACGTATATGGTTTATTAGGCAAGATTAAAGTTAGAGCTGATGTTGATGCACAATACACAGCAGAAACAATGAACGAGATTAAGAATTCTTTAAATAATCGGGTTCCAGGCTTAGGGAATAGTTTATGTAAGACGTTATCAGATAATAACCTTCCTTTTTGTAGTTCAGGCAAACTCAGAGTTCCACTCTCTTTAAACTATGACATGGTTGGGGTCGGCACCACTTTAGCGGTGGGTTATAAAGAGTTCTTTGCTACCATTAATGCGACTTTTACCCAAACTAAGTTAGAGGGGAATGATAGTTGGAGCGATGGTTTAGTCGTAGTTCAACCTATGCTGGGTTACCAGCTTGTTGATTATCGAGCGCAGCTACTTTTTGGTGCTGAGTACCAAGGGCTCGATGCGACAATGTCAGGAAGCTTAGGTTATGTTGATAGTTTACAAGGTGACTTTGATTATGATGTCGGTATCGATATTAATCAGTGGGCTTATTTAGTGGGTTTTAATAAACAAATAGGTCGTCATTATACTATCTCGGCATTATATAATTTTGGTGAAACCAGAGATGCATTCACTGTTAGCTTCGGTTATCGCTTTTAATAGACTTGAAAGGCTTTATTAGTATTTGTGGTTAACATTAAACTGAAGAGATAATAGAATGAATTTTAGTGCCATATTAGCTTCCTTAAGGTTCGGGTTCATGTTGGTTTTATTGACATCATGTGCGACTCATCATCCTTTAGATGAGCGCGTTCCGACATCCATTTATCAGCAAGTCTCATTAAGCCCTGATAGCGACCAAATTGGCAATGAACCCTATCGCTTTTGGGCATCTTCCCATCCAAATTTTTTATATGACAGTCAAACAAAAACGACACCTTTAAAAGTAGATGGAGACTCATTAAATATTTTAGCCCTTTCTGGAGGAGGGGCTAATGGTGCGTATGGCGTCGGAGTGTTGAATGGTTTAGCTGATTCAAATTCGTTGCCTGAATTTACTATCATAACTGGCATTAGCGCAGGCTCGTTAATTGCTCCTTTCATTTATACTCAGCAAGCTGATGGCATTGAGAAAGTGAAAGAAGTGATTTTAAACCTAACTGATAAGTCCGTGTTAGGTAAAAAAAACTATTTAAATGCACTTCTAAAAGATGCGTTTTCATCGGGCGATAATATTTTTAATCTTGTTGAAGCGACTTACACTGACGACATGATTGCAGAAATGGCCGTTGCTCATAAAAACGGTAAGCGATTATTTATCGGAACAACTCATTTTGATTCAGGAAAAGCAATCATTTGGAATATTGGAGAGATAGCTTCCAGTGACCTGCCTAATAAGCATAAACTGATCCATCAGATTCTAACTGCCAGTGCATCGATCCCTGGTGTCTTTCCCCCGCAGTTTTTTAATGTTTATCATGAGGGAAATGAATATGAAGAGCTCCATGTGGATGGTGGCTTAGGGTTTCAAATGTTTTTTGACCCCTCTAATTTTAACTATGAGGCGGTTGGGCTTGCACTTGGTTTGGAAACGAGCCCGAATGTTTACATTATCAGAAATGGTACTTTTGACACTGAATACAAGCAGCTTGCAGATAAAGGCACAGCCTTGCTGTCTAGAAGTCTTGAAAATTTAATTATTCAACAAAGTAGGGGGGATTTATATCGCATCATGTATATTTCGAAATCACAAAACATTGATATTCACTATACCTACATTCAAGAAGATTTTACCACTAAGAAGCAATCTAAAGACATGTTTGATAAGGACTTCATGAAGGCTCTGTATGACTACGGTTATCAAAAAGCCAAACATGGTGACTTGTGGATATCTGATTATGTAAATGATAGCACTTTTTAATCAATGCTTAAGGCCCTGAGATATGCATATTGTCATTAGGCTGGTTCTGCTCTATGTGATTGCTATGCAATCTGGATGTTCAAGTTCATCTTTAGTTGTTGATCGTAGTTTTGAAAGTGAATGGAAATCCTCTAATAGTCCTGCTGGCGTATACCTCATTGCTAATGCACCAGACGCTTTAGCCTTTCGAATCGATAAAATTCGAAAGGCCAACACATCGGTGAATATTACTTATTTTTCGTGGAATAAAGATGTTTCAGGCGTTTTTTTATTCAATGAATTACTAGCTGCAGCGAATAAAGGAGTTAACGTTAGAGTTGTTATCGATGACTCCTTATTTTTTGACGAAGGGTGGCTCGTTGAGCTAAATAGTCATCAAAATATAGATATAAAGCTTTTTAATCCTTTTACGTATCGGAAGCTTGGCTGGCTGGGGCGAGCTGTAGAGTTTCAGTCAAATAAAGATAAATTAAATCATCGTTTACATGAAAAGTTTCTTAGTGTGGATGGTAAGGTCATGTTTCTTGGTGGACGAAATATTGGCGATGATTATTTTAGTTATAATGCTAACGCTAACTTTTTTGATTTAGATATTATTGTTAATGGTGAGAGTGTCAGTATCTTTGACAAGCATTTCGAAGCGCTTTGGTTAAGTGAATTTGTTAGCCTTGTGTCCAATATTATTGATTATGAGCCTAAAGGCAAGTTTACACTTTTTAACAAACTCGTTGATGATATTCACCTTTCAAGACCTGCCATTATAAACAATATTGAATGGAGAGTGGTTCGTTTACCTTCAATAAAATATATTCCAGCAACCGTTTTCCCCATTTTTGATTCTTTAGATAAAAATATGGATTCATTGCCTTACTTTAGAAAACGGATTGAAAGATTCTTGTTGGACTATGAGGGCTCTGCAAAAAAAGAAATTATTATATCTACTCCTTATGCTTTACCTGCGGGAGATAATTTTGAGGTTATCACTGCATTTTATAACAATGGTGCTGATGTTACCTTGGTCACTAACTCTTCATCATCTAATGATTCCTCATTTGTTCCTGCTTACTATTCAATGTATCGAGAAGATTTACTTAATCTTAATGTAAATATTTATGAGTATAAAGATAACGCCGTTCATGCAGGTAGCTTTTATCACTCAACAACTCACTACCATAATAAGACGTTTATAATGGATAGGAAACTGACTTATATAGGCTCATCTAATTTTGACCCTAGATCAGACTTCCTGAACATTGAGTTTGGCTTGATGATTGAGAGTGAGGAATTTGCATCAGAAATGGTGGATTATATTCTACAGGATAAGGACGATATTTTTTGGAATGTCAGTTTTGATGATGAAGGAAAGTTGATATGGAGCTCCAATGGAGAAGTCTCTTATAACAACCCTAATTACTCAATTATCAATACAATGAGTGATGCACTTTATAGGCTGTTAAGAATAAAGCCTGATATTTAAGTCTTTACCCGCACAAGAGGAAAGGTTTCTAGTGTTAGTGATTGTTTTGGTAACTTTTTCTCATCTACATCAATTTATCAATATTTTATAGTTAGTCTATTCAAGTGATATAGCTGAGGTGTGTATGAAAAAAGTTAGCGAAGTTGAAGAAGTCAGTAATGTTGAAGATGTAAATACTCAAAGAAGGAAATTGATAACGTCTATGGCGCTTGGCGCAGCAGCGATTCCTTTATCGTCGGTAGCAACGCCAGCATCTGCAGAAACAACTCAATCAATTAAGTTAAAGCCTAATGAAAAAGGTCCATTTGATGTAGTGATACTCAATGGCCGGGTGATAGATCCTGAAACAGGATTAGATGCACTGCGCCATGTTGGTATTGTTGGCAATCGGATTGCTGCTATATCGAAAGATGCTTTGTCAGGCTCTATAGAAATCGATGCTACGGGTTTAATCGTTGCTCCTGGATTTATTGATCTTCACGCCCATGGTCAGCAGTTGCCTGCATCATGGATGCAAGCATTTGATGGGGTCACTACGGCACTTGAGCTTGAGTCTGGTGTCCTGCCTATTGATATGGCATACAAGGATACAGAGTTGGAAGGAAGACCAATTAACTTTGGTTTTGGTTCATCATGGGCGTTTGCCAGAGCAATGGTATTAGAAAAAGATTTACCTCCAGCAAACGGGAAAATGTCTTGGTTTCAAAATGCGTTTAATTACTCAGGTTGGCAAAACACCTTACCTAATGATGAACAATTAGCAGAAATCATCTCCCTCGTTGATGAGGGGGTGAAGCAAGGCGGAATAGGTATATCAATTAATGCAGGTTATGCACCTGGAATGGGGCGCAAAGAGTACTATAAATTAGCTCAACTCGCTAAATCCTATGACATTCCGACTTTTACTCATGATCGCTATATGAGTACCCTCGAACCGCAAAGTTCATTTGAGGCTTTAGGTGAGCAAATTGGTTTAGCTGCTATTACAGGGGCGCATATGCATGTGTGTCATATAAATAGTGTCTCAAACCGTGATTTACAAGCCGGTACTGATTTACTTAAAGAAGCGCAAGCGAAAGGTTTACCTGTAACGGTAGAATCCTATTCTTATGGTGCATTCTCTACAGCGATTGGCGCCGAGTTCATGCGTGGCAAAGATTGGCTAGAACGCTTTGGTGCAACAGATTACGGTGCTGTTGAGTTAGAGGGAAAACCTATGACGAAACAAAGTATTATTGATATTCAACAATCTGCACCTGGTACACCCATAAACTTTCACTTTCTAAGAGAAGATACCTCAGAGGCCGATCAAGCATTACTCGACTTGGCTGTGCTTTATCCTAATGGGGCAATCGCCTCGGATGGGATGCCATGGCTCAATGACAAAGGCATTATTGAAGGTGATGTCTGGCCGTTACCTGATGATGCTTTTGCTCACCCAAGAAGCGCAGGCTGTTTTTCCAGATTTATCAATAAGTGGGTCGTAGAACGAGAGGCTATTTCATTGATTGATGGCTTAGCTAAAACGTCTTTAATACCCACAACTATTATTGAAAAATCTGTGCCATCAATGAAAAAGAAAGGGCGAATTCAGGTTGGCTGCGATGCTGATATTACTTGCTTTGATTATGACACAATCAAAGATCAGGCGACCTTTACTAAACCTAATCAAACATCAAGTGGCCATAAATACGTCTTGGTCAATGGTAAAACCATTATTAGTGATGGTCAGCGAGTGGACATTCCTTTACCTGGCAAAGCCATAAAGCGTGGTAGCTAATTGGATTCAACTGGCACAGTTCTGTTTGGGACTGTGCCTGTTATTCGTTTATAAGGCAGGTAAAATTGAACGCGATACCAGTAACGATTTTAACGGGGTTTCTCGGTGCAGGGAAAACCACCTTGCTGAATCATATATTAACCGAAACACACAACTTGAAAATTGCGGTAATTGTTAATGATTTTGGCTCTATAAATATTGATGCAGGGCTTATTAAGTCTGAAGAAAGTTCTGTAATGACACTCGAGAATGGGTGCATCTGTTGTAGTTTAGCTGAAGGGCTCGTCGTCGCAGTGATGAGGATCCTTGCAATCAAAGGAGAAGATAGACCCGATCATATTGTTATTGAAACGTCAGGTGTTTCTGAACCATACGATATTGCCAAAAAATTTAGTGAAGAAGACTTTAAAGATTCCGCCCCTTTAAATGCGATAGTGACAACAATCGATGCTGAAAATGTGATGAAACTTGACGGGGCTATGGCTGATTTAGCCGTGCATCAAGTTGAATGCGGTGATATTGTGTTAGTCAATAAAGTTGATTTAGTGACTAAAACTAAATTAGATCAAGTGCTTCATTGGTGTAGAGAACACTCTCCACTTTCTAAGCTAATTAATGTGCAATATGGCGCCGTTGAACTCCCAATCCTATTTGATGTGGAGGAGATTGGAAAAAGAAGCCATTTACATGACGCAGCAAAACCCGACTCTGAAAAAAGTAGTTCGAAAAACCTAAAGCATCAATTTGAAACCTTTAGTTATGAAACGCAAATGCCGATTTCATTAGAGCGCATTTACCCATTACTTGAACGAATTTCAATCGATATCTACAGAATGAAAGGGATATTGAATTTGATAGAGCGTCCCGATAGGCAATGCATATTTCAATGCACCGGTCAGCGGGCTACTGTGACAGTGGGTGATGAGTGGCTTATGGATAGTGATAAAAAGTCGCAATTAGTGTTCATTGCACCGAGTGGTAAAGTTGATTTTGACAAACTAGCAAATGCAATTGATAACCTAGTTAATCAATAATATTAATGGTTTTGTTTAAGTGTATTTGTTTAAGTGTATTTGTTTAAGTGTATTAGTTTAAGCCTACGATTTTACATTATGTGAGATAGATACTGACGTATAACCAGAGCCTTTTAATACCAATCGGGATAAATAAGTGATCAGATATTACGTAGGAAAAATCGCTTAGAACAAGGCTGAAATTGCCGCTAGCTAGTTGCTCTACCTACAAAATTTCTAACGAAGTTATTAACGATTTTAACCAGTAAGAATGATCACATTCTTATGCTGATTGGTATAATATTCTCAGATATAAAAAAACGCCTAGCTTAATATGCTAGGCGTTTAAATATATTCTATTGATTGATGGGTTAGATACTAATCATGTTTGCAATGGGCATGACGATGGTAATTTTCATCAAGACCAAAATGTTCCAAAGCTGAATGCAGGCAACAATCGTAATTCGTTAATTGCTCATCATTAAGAATACCGCGTGGGTTTTCATTGCTATCGTTTAATGACACATATTCTTGATTATTTTTGTTGCTTATAAATTCAGCGGTCGCTTTTTTAAGTAAGTCAGGATTGGTCATAATTTCAAGTCCTTGAGCAGCCATAACATGTGCCGCTTGAAGGCCTGCCTTTCTACCAATACTCATCCCATTACATGCAGTACAACCCCACTGATGTGGTGGAATATGTTGAGGCCACGATGCAAACATGACGCCCATAGTCGGTACTTTCCAGCTCACATCACCTACATCAGATGAGCCGCCTACTTCTACACCATAAGGTACATTCATCACCGTTGTTGATAAACCATCTTCAGGTTTATTCATTTCACGTTGGATAGATTTAGCAAATTCTTGCTCTTCCTCTGTCCAATCAATAGGTAGGTAACGACGCATATGCTCTGTAATACCTTCAGCGAGTGCATCATTAGGAAGTAAATCATAAATACCGCCTAAGTTTGTGACCGTTTCAGTCGTTTGTGTTGATAGTGAGGCGCCTTTAGCCATATCTTCAAGCCATAACTTGTACTTACGCACATTTTCAGCACTTTTCCCGCGGTATCTAACGAGTACTTTTGCGTAGTCAGGAATAACGTTGACGGCAGCGCCACCGTTTAATATTTGGTAATGTAAACGACCAGTCGGTTCCATTTGTTCACGCATCATATTGGCAGACATGAGGAAGATTTCAGCAGCATGTAATGCGCTTCGGCCCTCCCAAGGAGATGTACCTGCATGGGAAGAAATGCCTTTCCATTCAATTAATAAATCTACTGACGCTGTGGAATGAAAATTTAACGCTGAATTGACCATAGCAGGGTGATTATGCAAACAAACATCTAAGTCATCAAAAATACCCGAAGAGACCATATAGTTCTTACCATTTAGTGCTTCTTCTGCTGGGCAACCAATCACTCGGATAGTACCATTGATACCTTCTTTTTCCATGTGGCGTTTTAACGCAATTGCAGCGCCAATAGATGAAGATCCAATTAAATTGTGACCGCAACCATGGCCATTTGTGTTGCCATTTTTGGCGGGTGTTTGCGTTGGAACGGTATCATTGCCTAATCCAGGTAATGCGTCGAACTCTACTAAATAACCTACAACGGGTTTTCCCGTTCCCCACTCAGCAACCCAAGACGTTTCTAAGCCTGATAAACCTCTATGAGTTATGCTAAAGCCATGCTTGGCTAGTACTGCACTTTCTAAAGCAGAACTTTTAAATTCTTCATAACTTAGCTCTGCAAAGTCCCATACATTAGATGCCATATCCCAAATTACATCGGATAGCTCAGTGACTTCTTGGTCAAGTTTTTTGTAGTCAGTCATATTATTACCTAGATAGTAGAGTGTTAATTTGTTGAAACGCTTATATGCTTTGCCTATGGGGTAAATCATATGGTGAAAGTGCTAGCGGGCAAACTCGGCAGTGTATGATGTGATCATCACCTTTAAACAAGGCTATATGCTTAAAGGTGGGATGTTAAAGACTGCTGATGAAAGATTAAATTGATTGTTGTAGAGGTAAGAACAATAATCAATTGAAAAGATTGGCTTAATTAATAAGCCAATCTATTTCATATTATTACATGGTGTTTTTATATATTTTGCCATCTTTCATGATCATTAGCAGGCTCTCTTCGTTTGTAACTGTTTTTAGATCTACAGTTGGATCGCCTTTTACCAATAAGATGTCAGCATAAGCTCCCTCTTTAATCACACCTAAAGCAGCTTCAGGATATGGATCACGTAAGCCACTCATTTTTAACAATTCCCCGGCGGTACCTGTCGCCATATGCAGTATTTCAGCAGGCTGATACCAAGGTAGTAAACGCTCCATCATCTTTGCTTGAAGCTTAAAGGTATCTTGATCAACAAAAAATATATCCGTGCCGAAAGTAATCTTAAGCCCTTTGATATCTTTAGCGGCTTTATAAACAAACTCCGTTCCTTTACAAACTTGCGCAAGCTTCTGATTGGAGAAACTATCTAATTGAGGCTCATGACATTCAGTAAAGGGCTGGGTACTCAAAAATACCCCTTTTTTAGCCATTTTTTTCAATGTTGCTTTGTCGAGTAATTGCCCATGGCCAATATCTTTCACCCCTGCATCAATCGCCATATTAATCGCTTCTTTATGGTAGGCATGAATGGTGACATAAGTTCCCCAGTTGGATGCCGCACTCACTGCAGCCGCTATTTCATCATAGGTATATTGAACACCTAATAAAGGGTCAGTAGGTGAGGCATAGCCACCTCCAACAGCCATTTTAATGTGGGAGGCGCCTCTTCTTAAATTTTCACGAGCACCCTTTAATACTTCAGGTACTCCATCAGCCAGTATTGCGTAACCATTTTGAACGAAGACCGGTACGTCACCGCCAACTAATGTGCTGTTTTGATTCGCAAACCTAAAATCACCATGCCCACCAGTTTGGCTGAGTACTGGCCCAGAAAGATAGATACGAGGTCCTGGAACAACACCTTGGTCAATAGCTTGTTTAAGACCAAATGTATTACCCCCCATATCACGAACCGATGTAAAACCTCTAAGTAACACGTCCTTGGCATCTCGAGTTGAATAAATTTGCGCGAATCCTGCGTCACCGCCAACGAGTGCCATTTGAGATATAGAGGCAAAACTCATATGGATGTGTGTATCTATCAAGCCTGGCATCATAGTCAAGCCGGTACCATTTATTATTTGGGCATCATTAGGCGGTAAATCTTCAGCTATTTTTACGATTTTGTTATTAGTAACTAAAACATCTCTTTTTTCTGTTAACTCATTACTGACCCCATCAAAAATACGTACATTTTCAAATAAAATAGACTCAGAAGTCTCGGTTGCGGATACGCTTTGGCTAAGTATAGAAATGGCAGTTATGGATAAGATGGCTGACATTGTTTTCATATAAAATTTCCTTGATTTAATAGTGCAAACATTCCCCTTGTTGTAATTTATTATAGAGCGTTGTGAATTTTTTGTTGGTTTTTTTGTTGGTTTTTTTGGTGTTTTAAGCCGCCTAATAAAACGCTAATTTGTGAACTGTGTTGAGCTATATAAATGGGGAATTGAATATATATGTAGACTTAACTGGAGTGATGAAGAGTGGCTATATGAGTTTTTAAATTAACTTATAAGTCCCTTTTTTAAGGTCCTTATTTCCTAATAAGGGTGTGTATTGATATAGGTTTTTTGGGGCGCTATGGCCCCTATAGTTAATTAAGTTTATTATTTTTCTGAAGAGCTTTTTGGGCTGTGAGAAATGGTGAGGCTTCCGTCAAGATGAACATCCCTTTGAGGAAATGCAATAACGACATTATGCTCACTAAATAATTCGTCTATTCTAAAGCGAACGTTACTTCTAGCGACTCTTAATCCACCTTCAACATTGGATTTTATCCAAAAATTAACTTCAAAAACTAGCGAGTTATCACCAAAATCGTCAAAAATAACTTGTGGCTTCGGATCATCCAAAATTGATTCTTGCTCTTCGGTGGCTTGCAGTATTAACTCAGCAACTTTTTTAGCAGGAGAGCCATAGGCAACTCCAATTTTTACTGATGTTCGCATCAACTTATCGACAAGTGTCCAGTTAACAACGGTATTTTCAAGTAATATGCTATTAGGTATCAGCATATGGACACCATCAACCCGTCTGAATTTGGTAGAGCGAGTATTGATTTCTTGAACTACCCCTTTTGCATTTTCGACTTCAAGAAAATCACCAATTCGAATGGGTTTTTCCCACATTAAAATCCAACCACTTATGAAGTTATTAATGATATTTTGCGCGCCAAAACCAAATCCGATGGCAACAGCTCCTGATAAGAACGCAAATGCAGTAATAGGGATGTTGATGACATCTAATATGGTGATAACGATAATACTGATGGCAATGACATACAGTAAACGCTGAATGAGGTGAATTATATTGGGGTCGGTATTACGGGTGGTTAACCTAGTGGTGAGCACTTTAACCAATAATTTCGTTATCCAGAAACCTACTAAAACCAGCAACGGAATGAGTAATATTCCCCCTAAAGTGACGGGCTGCTCAGCAATGGTAAATAGCTTATGGCTGAGGGTTTCAGATATTTGCTCTATGGTAATCAATGGGTTTTCAGCCTTATGGTGTAATAAAATCAGCTTGTTTACTGAATTAATTCAGTGATTTTATTGTTGTTTATGATTGATTCACTATTCGAAAGAATAGTCAGAATGGAGATTTACTTCCAGTAAAAAATAAATCGTTAGACTTGGCTGCGGTTAAATTGATTATGTTCAAGAGTCAAATTAGAGGGAAAGGTTTTTGATGTGGTTTTTTTGTGTAACCCATAAAAAAACACCAACGCGCTAGCATGCAACTAGCGCCGTCAGTGTCGAGTTGCCTACTGATGATTTAGGCAAATGCTGAATAAACAGCTTTATTTTTGTTGTTAATGCTTAAGCCGGCCTATATAGCCAAGCCGTATGTTAAGTGAAGCTTATGCTACGTGAGCGACAGCTTCTTTAACTAAGCGACCAATTTCTTCCCATTGACCATCTGCAATCATTTTTGGTGGTAACATCCACGTGCCGCCACAAGCCAGTACAGCAGGAATCGCTAAGTACTTATCAACATTGGCTAAACTCACGCCGCCAGTAGGCATAAATGATACAGGGTAAACTGCAGTCAATGCCTTAAGCATTGGGATACCACCAGATGGCTCTGCTGGGAAAAATTTAACGGTTTTTAGGCCCATTTCCATGGCTTGTTCAACTAAACTTGGGCTGTTTACACCAGGAATAATCGGAATGTTTTTGTCTAAGCAGTACTGGACAACTTTTGGGTTAAAGCCTGGGCTAACGATAAAATCAACACCGGAGTCGATAGCATCATCAACTTGTTCAGGGGTTAAGATTGTACCAGCGCCAATTAACATATCAGGAAAGGCTTCACGCATATTACGAATCGCTTGAGATGCACATGCTGTTCTGTAGGTGACTTCAGCGCAATTCATACCATTTTCAACTAATGCTTTTCCTAGCGGGATTGCATCATCAGCGTTTTCAATCGCGATAACTGGGATAACTTTTAATTGAGATAACTTTTCATTTAATGTTGGCACAATACTTCTCACTTATTACTAGAATTCAAAAGGCTTAAATTAGGCATGACTTGCGGGCTAATGATGGCGCCAGCATATTGAATCACCGTTCCTGCTAGCTTGTGGCCAGCTTTGGCAGCATCTTCTGTTGTTCCGCCAGTGAGTCTTGTAGCAAGATAACCAGCACTGAAAGAATCACCTGCTGCAGTGGTATCAACCACTTTGTCTACTAAGGTGGCGGCTACGCTGGTGCGATCATCTGGTGTGATAACCAAACAAGGTTCACTGCCTAATTTGACAACTATTTCACTTACGCCAAGTTCAAGCGTGCGCGAAATACATTGCTCAACATCGGTATCACCGTATAGCGCCTGTTCATCTTCAAAGGTTAAACAGGCAATGTCGGTTAATGCCAGCATGGTTTTATAGCTCGCAATCGCCTCAGAGTTGTCTTGCCATAATTGTGGTCGATAGTTATTGTCAAAAATAACTTGGCCACCTTTTTGTTTGAACTGTTTCAATACATTGAATAATACGCCGCGGCTTTCAGCGGTAAGAATCGCTAGCGAGATGCCGCTTAAATATATGGCATCAAATTCGAGTAACGATTCCGCGAGTTGATGACTGCCGGCTTGCTCAAATAAATACTTGGCTGCAGCATCGTTGCGCCAGTAAAAGAACGAGCGCTCACCGCTATCGTCAGTTTCAATGTAATACAAACCTGGCTGCTTACCTTCGACATGTAATACATGGTCTGTATTTATGCCTTCGGCTTGCCAAGTTGATTTCATCGCTGTACTGAAAGGATCATGGCCTAATGCGGTAACATAATAGGTCGCTAAATTGGCATCTTGGGTAAGGCGAGCTAAATACAATGCGGTATTTAATGTGTCTCCACCAAAGTTTTGCGCTAGCATTTCGCCTGATGGCCTTAGCTCAACCATGCATTCGCCAATTATCGCAATTTTTTGATTTTTCATATACAAGTGCCTATTTAGGGTTATCTGTTACTTAAGGAAGTCTTCTCTTGAAGGCGAGAATACATCGACCAGTACACTGTCTTGTTCTAATGCCACGGCGCCATGTTCAAAATGCTTACGGGCAATAAATGCATCGCCAGGATTCAAAATTTGTTTTTCGCCGTTTATTTGTGCTTCAAATTTACCTTGAACCACATAGCCAATTTGATCATGTATCTCATGAGTGTGCGGAGTGCCAACTGCACCCTTGTCAAAACACACATGAACAACCATTAAATCGTCAGTAAAACCAACAATTTTTCGTTTAATCCCTTCTTCAATTACTTCCCATGGATGTTCATCAGCTTTAAAAAATACGTTCATCTTGTCACTCCAAAGGGTTTTAAAAACATTGCTAATCATCAATATTTGTTTATCATAATGCTTACTTTTGATTTGTAATACAATATGTTTTTATTTGTGTGAGCTAAATCAAGTATTATTTATCGACAGATAAGTCAGCTAATTATCTGTAAAACGTTGTATACCTTGGATGTTGGGCTGGTGGTCACGAATGTGATCAAGTTCATTTTTCTGATAGGATTAGATATAACTATAACGCGTATTGTATTACTTTATGTCCAGCTCTCAAATTTCATGACTGTAAAAAGGTGACTAAACTTATGGCAACGCAACCAATATTGCTAACTGAAGCCGAGATTTCACTGTTAAGTAAAGAAGTCGGTCGTTCAAGCTTGATGGGAAAAACCATCGCAGCTAATCAAAAAGACGTCGATGCATTTATGCAACTGCCTATCGATATACCTGGGCACGGTGAAGCGGGCGGGTATGAGCACAACCGTCATAAGCAAAACTACACGTATATGAACTTAGCGGGTCGTTTATTTCTGATCACTAAGCAACAAAAATATGCTGACTTTGTCATTGAGGTGTTAGAGCAGTACGCAGATAAGTATCTGACCTTTGATTTTCATGTACAGAAGAATACCAACCCAACGGGTCGTTTATTTCACCAAATTTTAAATGAGCATTGCTGGTTGTTCTACACCAGTATTGCTTATTCATGTGTTGTTTCAGAAATGAGCGAAGCGCAGCAACAACGCATTAAAGAACGTATTTTTGAACCTATGCTAGATATGTTCACTGTTAAATATGCCCATGATTTTGACCGCATTCATAATCATGGCATATGGGCGGTAGCCGCAGTGGGGATATGTGGCTTAGCCATTGGTAAGCGTGAATACTTAGAGCATGCTGTTTACGGTTTAGACCGTGATGATACCGGCGGATTCTTAGCGCAAATATCACAGTTGTTTGCGCCATCGGGTTATTACATGGAAGGCCCGTATTACCACCGCTACGCTATTCGTCCTACCTGTGTGTTTGCAGAAGTCTTACACCGTCACATGCCAGAAGTTGATATTTACCAATACAAAGACGGTGTGATTGGCAACACAGTTCAAGCGCTATTATCTACCGCTTATCCTAATGGTGAATTCCCTGCATTAAACGATGCTTCTCGCACAATGGGCATTACCGATATGGGCGTTCAAGTGGCTGTGAGTGTTTATAGCAAGCACTATGGTTTAGATGACAACTTATTAGGCATGGCAAAAATTCAAGATGCCGTATGGATGCATCCATGTGGTTTAGCCTTATCGCAAGCATTTGAGCAAGCGAGCCAAGAACGTGAAATCGGCATGCCATTCTGGCCAAGTGTTGAGCTTAACGAAGGCCCAGAAGGCCAAAGTGGCGCACAAGGCTTTATCCGCATGCAGGATAAAAAACAAGACGTATTCCAACTAGTGATGAACTACGGCCAACACGGCATGGGTCATGGTAACTTCGATACTTTAGGTATCACTTACTTTAACCGTGGCCAAGAAGTGTTACGTGAATATGGCTTTGGTCGCTGGGTCAACGTAGAGCCTAAATTTGGTGGCCGTTACCTAGATGAAAACAAATCATATGCTCGTCAAACGATTGCACATAACTTAGTGACGATTGATGAAACCTGCCAAAACTACTTTGATGTGAGCCGAGCTGATGGCGTTCATGGTATTCCTCACTTCTTTACTGTCGACAGTGATGACATTAAAGGTATGAGTGCATTTGCCAATGACCATTATGATGGTTTTACCATGCAGCGTAGTGTGTTCATGCTTAACATTGATGAGTTAGAAGCGCCATTATTGTTAGACCTTTATCGTTTAAATGGTGAAGGTGAGCATCAGTACGATTACTCACATCAATACGATGGTCAAATTATCCGTACTAACTTTGATTACACCACATACAAAGAGTTAGACACCTTAGGTGATAAAGACGGTTACCAACATTTATGGCATGTGGCAGACGGCAAAGTGAATGACACAGCATTAGTGAGCTGGCTGCAAAACAACAATTACTACACTTGGTTAGGCACAAGTTCTAACGATAATGATGAAGTTATCTTTACCCGTACAGGTGCTAACGACCCAAGCTTTAATTTACGTAGCGAGCCAGCATTCACGCTTCGCAGTAAAGGCGGTAATACGTTATTTGCCTCAGTATTAGAAACGCATGGCTATTTCAATGAAGAATTTGAGCAGTCAGTGAGTGCCCGTGGCCAAGTTAACAACATCAAGGTGATTGGTCACAACGAAGTGGGTTCAGTTGTCGAAATTGAAACCGCTAACACTGTGGTGACAGTGATGATAAGCAACCAAGCGGACGCGACGAACAGCACTGAACATCATATTGACTTCAACGGTCAAACTTATGCTTGGACAGGCTTCTATGCTGTTTCAAGTCATGCAATCTCAGCCTCAACGCAGGAGAAGTAAGATGAGCTATCAACCATTATTAATTAGCTTTGATGAAGCCATCGAGCTGCGTAAAGAATTAGGCAAAGATACGTTATTAGGTAATGCATTAAGCCGTGACATTAAACAAACTGATAGCTACATGGCTGAAGTGGGCATTGAAGTGCCAGGCCATGGCGAAGGCGGTGGTTATGAGCATAACCGCCATAAGCAAAACTATATCCATATGGATCTTGCTGGCCGTTTGTTCTTAATCACTGAAGAGACTAAGTACCGTGATTACATTGTCGATATGCTTACGGCATACGCGACTGTGTATCCAACACTTGAAAGCAACGTCAGTAAGGACTCTAACCCACCGGGTAAGTTGTTCCACCAAACGTTGAATGAAAACATGTGGATGCTTTACGCCTCTTGCGCATATAGCTGTATTTACCACACCTTAAGTGACGATCAAAAACGTTTGATCGAAGATGATTTATTAAAGCAAATGATCGAAATGTTTGTGGTGACTTATGCCCACGATTTCGACATTGTGCACAACCATGGTTTATGGGCTGTAGCTGCTGTGGGTATTTGTGGTTACGCCATTAATGACCAAGAATCAGTAGATAAAGCACTATATGGTTTAAAACTTGATAAAGTGAGCGGTGGTTTCTTAGCTCAGTTAGACCAATTGTTCTCGCCAGATGGCTATTACATGGAAGGTCCTTACTATCACCGTTTCTCACTACGTCCAATTTACTTGTTCGCAGAAGCCATTGAGCGTCGCCAACCTGATATTGGTATTTACCAGTTCAATGATTCAGTGATTAAAACCACGTCTTATGCAGTATTTAAAACCGCATTCCCAGACGGTTCTTTACCAGCATTAAACGATTCATCGAAAACGATTTCGATTAACGATGAAGGCGTGATCATGGCAACATCTGTATGTTTCCATCGTTACGAGCAAACTGAAACCTTGCTAGGTATGGCAAACCATCAGCAAGATGTTTGGGTGCATATTTCAGGTCAAACGTTATCAACAGCGGTAGCCAATGCAGACAATATAAAACCGTTTAACTGGGGCAGTTTGTTTGTCACCGACGGTCCAGAAGGCGAGAAGGGCGGCGTGGGTATTTTACGTCATCGTGACGCCCAAGATGATGACACTATGGCGCTGATTTGGTTTGGTCAGCATGGTAGTGATCACCAGTACCATTCTGCGTTAGACCATGGTCATTATGATGGTTTGCATTTAAGCGTGTTTAACCGCGGCCATGAAGTGTTAAATGATTATGGCTTTGGCCGTTGGGTGAACGTTGAGCCAAAATTTGGCGGCCGTTATATCCCAGAAAATAAATCATACTGTAAGCAAACGGTTGCCCATAATACGGTCACCGTTGATCAGAAAACGCAAAACAACTTCGACACAGCAACGGCTGAATCTAAGTTTGGTCAAAAGCACTTCTTTGTTGCTGATAACCCTGCATTGCAAGGCATGAGTGGTGTCATTAGTGATTACTATGATGGCATTACTATGCAGCGCAGCGTGATATTGGCTGAGCTTGAAGAGTTTGAAAAACCATTAGTGGTTGATGTTTATTTAATTGAAGCAGATGCCGAACATCAATATGACTTGCCTGTACATTACTCTGGCCAAATCATTCGCACTGACTTTGACTACAAAGTTGAAAGCAAGCTAAAGCCATTAGGCGAAGACAATGGCTATGAGCATTTATGGAATGTGGGTAGTGGCGATGTTGAAGCGAGCGCCCTAGTCACTTGGCTGCATGACAGCAGTTATTACAGCCTAGTCACTAGCGCAGTTGAGCACAGTAAAGTGATTTTTGCGCGCACGGGTGCTAATGACCCAGATTTTAATATGCGTAGCGAGCCTGCGTTAATTATGCGTCAATCGGGCAAAAACCATGTGTTTGCCTCGGTACTTGAAACCCACGGTTACTTTAACGAGTCTACTGAAGCATCACTTAATGCTCGCGGTGAAGTGAAGTCAGTGAACGTAATGGGCCATGACGACATTGGTACGGTTATCCGTATTGAAACAGTTAAAGGTAACGACTATTACTTTGCTATTTCAAACGAACAAGAAGCTAAAC
This sequence comes from Shewanella olleyana, assembly GCF_023283825.1. Taxonomy (GTDB): domain Bacteria; phylum Pseudomonadota; class Gammaproteobacteria; order Enterobacterales; family Shewanellaceae; genus Shewanella; species Shewanella olleyana. The sequence continues at coordinate 47,572 of NZ_JAKILD010000014.1, forward strand.
ATGCACAAACTCGTACCGTGAAGTTTGACTCTCACTACTACACCTGGACAGGCGCATTTGCTCAAGTTGAGCCTACCGACGTAGAACCTAAATAAGTAAAGCCTGCATAAGCAAGTTTAAACTTGATACTAAAATGGGAAGCAATCGCTTCCCATTTTTGTGTCGTGATTATTTTGTATCGTGATTATTATCTCAATAAAAATCATGGCGGTAATTTATCCGAATCAATAATCACCATACTCATATACGACCGTAATCAAAGTTTGAGCATCTTCAAACACTCTTTTGGACAATTCCGTGTTAGAAACTTTATTAAATTAGTATTTAATGGATTATTTAATTTAAAGTATTGCAAACACTTATAACCTCGTGAGCAAATTTGAACATCCACTAATAAAGTCACTGTATTTCATGTTAGCTCGCTCGCTTATTTGTGGTTTGATATGTGGTCATTTCAACCTTTGATAGCAGTTCTAACTGCTGCTTTACAGTCCAGTGTTTGTTCTTTTTCTTACCATCAAATTCTACTTCTAGATGAATGCCTTTAACGTTTTTGATCCATTCTAATTTCAGTATTCCATACCTCATACATTTACCATCCTCATCAACTAGAGTCTGACGTTGTGGATCATAAGGGTGATAAGGGATAACCAAGCTAAATTCAGTTTTAGGTGGGATAATAAGTAGTTCACTTGCTAATACAGGCGTCTCGTTTATTGCGCTGTAATAAACTGGTAATTCTTCACTTGTTTGCTCACAAAATGCCTTTATATTGATCTTTTTTACTGGTTTTTTCGATCTATTCATACATTCGCAAGCTAATGTACTTACATGAACCGCTCCACCATTAATCACGATACCCATGTGGTCTTCTACAAACAACACTTTTGACTTTACGAGTCTTGAACGTTTTGCCCTGATTGAATTAAAACCCCAAACAATAAACGAAACTAAAACGCCTGCTACAGTGGCTGTTACAACTTGCACTAACATACTTAGTTGCTCCATACACCGCCCCTTGAAATACTTATATAGTAATACCGTGCAAATCATCTGGCATAGATGAGAACCTTATCATTACATAAACTTACGATACAACGCTAACAGCTTTCATATCCATAAACCCGCCACTCATCAGTAATACGCACTATAGCGAATAGTTTTCACTTAAACTTTTTTGCTTCTTTGAGAATAAGGTGCTGGGCGTTGTGACATGGCATTGATAAAGAAAAGTAAGTCACTTTGTTGTTATAGAGTGTGATTTAAAAGACGCTCTAAATTGGAATGGGGCAAAAACGAGTTACGAACACTAACTTTATACTTCATTTTAATTGACTTATATACTGAAGGCCAACACCTCAAGCTAATCTATTGCCTGCCGCAGGCTTATGTGCAGATGCATCCAAGACTCGCCGTAAACACATCCATGTGGGCTCTGCGAAAACATCCATGTTTTCGAAGGTCTTGAACGCACCTACACTGGAATTATTTTCTCTTCGATTTGGCTATATTCTTGGTAATTAAAAACTACAAAGACCAAGAATCTAATCAGCTAAAAGACTCAATTTGAATTGAGCATTCAAGCCTAAGAATAATTTCAGAAAATAATTGTGGATATAAACGAACCTGTAAGTGCAATAAATCCCCATTGAAATTGCTGAAATGCGTTGAAGAAAATACCGTAAGCCTGACAGGATGTCAGGGTAGCTTTAGTTGGCCATGGATGGCGAACCTGAGGCGGTAGTCAATTCGCTCTGTAGCATGAAGAACAACATTTCGTCGGAACGGCAAGGGATGTCGAGAAGGGAAATGCTGTTGTTTCCCTTTCGTCTGGTATGGGCGAAGCGCAACGACTTTGACTTTTTAAAATAGTAACCAAAGTTTGGCGCAGAAATGCGTTACTCCTAACCCGTTTCTGCCTGCAAAAAATACAATAATGATCAAACTTTAATATGAACGCATAACTCACAAAGTAAATTCACCTAATAAACTTATCATACCAACTCATACCAACTCATGCCAACTCATACCAACCTAGCCATAACTTTAAATTATTAATTTAATAATTTTTAATAATTTTTATTTATTTATATTTAGACTTAATATTACCTCATCGAAACAGAACACAGTTTCACTAATAAAATTTGAGGTAAATTATGAAAATGAATCACGTCGGTATCATGGTTGGCGACATGAACACAGCAGTTGAGTTTTACACTAAAGCTTTAGGTATGAAAGTTGTCATGGGCAACACTAAAGTACAAGAAGAGCGCGAAACAGCTATCGGTAGAATGTGTATTGCGGTATTCGGTGAAGGCTTTAAAGGCTTTAATATTGCTCATTTGCTCACATCAGACGGTATCGGCTTTGAGCTTTTTGAGATGAAAGATCGCCAACAACGTCACGAAGTTGATTTCTCTCGTATCGGCATCTTCCACTTCTGTTTACAAACCGATGACTTTCACGGTGTCATCGAACGCACTCAAGAGCTTGGTGGCAAAGTCCGTATGGATATCATGCGTTACCATCCTGAAAGTGATAACAACACCTCACAAATGGTCTATTTGGAAGATCCATTTGGAAACTTATTCGAGCTATACTCGCACACCTATGAAGAAACATACTCTGCAGAATACGAGTAATTGTATCTTTAGATAAGCAAAGGCCGACAGAAATGTCGGTCTTTTGCGTTAGTTTTATTACTGTTACTTATAGAGACTCTCAACATATTGATTTGTTGGTTCAGCTAAAAGATCTTGTGGGTGATCGCCACCGAAAGTTGCCCATTGGCTTTTACCTGAATAGGTAGAGTTACCGATTTCTTGTTTGGTTTTGGCATCATAGGTAATGATTTGAATTTCTACCTTATCGGATTTGCCTGACCATTCAGTCGATCGATCCTCCCAGTGCAGAATTATCGGTTGAACATAATAACCAAACATTTCCGTATCGATGTCTTCTAGGCATTGCTGCTGTTTGCAGTCTGAAGTCACTGTGACTTTCCGAGCATTTTTTGCAAATGCATTTCTTACGGCATTTGCCGTCATACGGCCCGAGTTCGGGTAATCTATTTGTTCATACCAGCCATCCTCAGGTGTTGAAATGAGCACCCCAAGGTTACGATCTAATTTTACTTCAGGCGTTTGCAGTTCATTTTGCTGATATGAAGAACTGCAACCTGTGATAATTAATAAGGCTACAGCTGAACAAATGATATTTTTATTCATATTAATCACTCCTTTGATACTTCAACTTTTTATCAATAATAATTATTTATCTGAGCTTCAATTGTACTGTTAAATGCAAGACAACTGCTCAATATTATTAATAAGGCTAGATTAGGGCCTGTTGATCTTTGCTGGTTAAGTTTTGTTCGAAATAAAAGCGTTTTAATTGAGACGATGGATTGATGCCTAGTCATCTAAGCAAAATTCATCTAACAAAGAGTAAAACGTTTTTAGCCGAACCCTTCGGGCAACGTTTGTTGACCATTTTTACTGCGTTATCGACGTTTTATGTAGAATAACTACACTACAAAGTCTCTGCCTTGTATAAATGGTCAACAATTCGCTGCAAAAACAACCTTGAAAGAGCAACAGGCCCTAATAACTTAGCTTTTCTGCATCATGATGGCTAAATTCTTTTACCGCTTTACGGGCTAAAAATCTAAATGGGAATGCTTTAATAATTTCTTCAAAGGGCTGAATCGCAAATGCCCAGAATATCGACGCATCAAAATACAAAATCAGTAGGGCACATAGCGGAATTGATATCAGCCACTGGCCTGTAAAGTTGATTTTAAATACTGCAGTTGTATGTCCCATGGCTCTGAGTATATGACCATGCACAGTGTTGTAGCCTCGCACGAGTGGCAAGATGATATAAATCGGCGCAATAATGGCTAACGCTTGGTAAGTTTCATCGGCCATATCAGGGTAAATATCAGCAATCCAAAAACTTAATACAAAAAAGAACCCCATGGTAACCAGAGATATGGCAACCGCCAGTCTTATGCTGATATTAACGTTTTCTTCTAAATCGTTGAGCTGCTTAGAGCCAATAGCTTGGCTTATCGATATGGCAGAAGAATGTGCCCAAGCCGTTATAAACTGTCCGCCAGCTCGCATCCAAGGTAAAACAAGGGTAATAGCAACATACGCATTAATCGATAATTGTGAGTACAGCAGTTGATAAACGCTAACACCAATAGACAGCATGGTGACATTGGCTGCCACAGGGAATATTTCAATAAAATGCTTGCGCATATTAGCGAAACCTTCTTCGATATTGACTGCCAGTTTTAGGTTGAGGTTATCTAGGGTGGATACGCAAAGTGCAAGGTAAATAAAGCGCACGAAAATAGCCACTAAACTACCCACTGCGGCGCCAACAACCCCGAGTTCTGGAGTGATAGTGACGCCATTTATCGTTGTGCCATAGATAAAGGCATAAGACAGCGCAGCATTGATTGGCAGTTCAATTAAGTAGCCCTTAAAGGCAATTTTGGTTTTACCTAAGCTATTAAATAAAGCGATAGATACTTGAGTTATGGCGTTAAATAACACCACATATTTAGCCACAGTTAAGTAGCGAAGAACCTCTGCTTGTAAGGCTGTGTCACTAGTAATGAGTTGAACAATGGATTGTTCGAACAACAGCAGAATTGACCAGAAAAGCAGTGCCACAGAAAAATTGATACTCATGCCAGACCAGCATGATTTGGTGAGCGCGAGGGCATTTTTAGAACCAACAGCTCGGCTCATCACCAATTGGGAACCATTAGCCAGCGCCATTTGAATGCCCATGATAAAAGCAACAATGGTAGTTGCGATCCCCATTGCAGCCAATGGGATTTCTCCCAGTGGCGACACTAACAGGGTGTCGATCATTAACATGGATTGCATCAGCAGGGCGTTTAACGCTAAAGGCCAGGCTAATGCAATATTACTGCGTACGTATGGGTTGCGAATATAGTGATTAATGAGTTGCATGCTCACCTACCATTATTTGTGCTGTCGTCATCAAATCTTCCTTGAGATGGTTCTATGTATTATTGCAAACCTTAAACTGCAGGAACTTCAGAGAAACGTTGGTTATCGTCTTTTAATAATTGCTGGCAGTAACTGCGAGCTTGGTCGGCATCGCCAGACATAATGGCATCATAAATGCCCTTATGTTCATTAATACAAAAACGACCACCTTCAGCGGAATGATCAATAAACAGCTTAAATATGGTGGCTAAGATATTACCGAATGGGATATAAAATTGGTTCTCAGTCGATAAATAAATGGTTTGGTGGAACAAGTGATCGTTAATTGTCCATTGCTCATAGTCAAATTCTTCGGCAGCTTTAATCATATTTTGTATATAAACCGACAATTGCTTGCGCTGCTCAATGGTGGCGTAACTTGCCGCTAAGGCACAGGCCTCGGGTTCAATGGCCTTACGTAAGCCTAAGAATTTGCTTAAAAAGACTTCGGTGTTTTCAAGGCCTTGGATCCAATCTAATAACTGAGGGTCGAGAAAGTGCCAGTTCGCTCTAGCTCTTACAGTGGTACCCACTTTAGGTCGCGATTCAATTAAGCCTTTTGCAGACAATAATTTAGTTGATTCACGCAGTGCTGTACGACTCACACCGAACATTTCACATAATTCCATTTCACAAGGAAGTCGCTGCAATGGCTCGATTTCACCCGACAATATTTTACGGGCAATTTGTCTAGCAACTTGCACGTGGACTCGTCTGCTTGAATCTTCTACTTTTATGAACATGATCTTACGATCCTTTTAAATATGAAAATTAACTCAAAAATATCGATGAGGTCAGAACATTGGCTTAAAAAAATATAGGTGGCGCATTTGGTCCAATACAGTGTTCGTCATAGATAGTTATAAAAGTGATGTTGCTTGCTGGTAACAATAACCCTCATTGAGTTTATTGTTTTAAAGGCTGTTATAGAGCGGGGTATTGTATGAGTTTGATACATCAAACCCTGTTGCATACCTTAACAATTGAAAGAGCATAAAACGCCAGTAATGCAGATGTTGGCAAAAACTTTACGCCCTATAGGTTAAGAATAGACCTAATACCTGGACTTACTATACTCATCATTTCCTGTTGTATTATACTACAATATGTAAAGATCTTATAAAACCTGTTTATGTTGTTAAGGGTGGCTAAAAGTTGTTGTAACTCACATATATTAATAAATTTTGTATTTTTATTATTATTTTTTAATTATTTTCACCGTTAAAAAAACTGCAATAAATAGCTTTTTATTGTCGTACAAATAGGTGTAAGCTATCAGTATAAAGGTTGATTTTTTGCTAAGTGATTCAGTTATAACAAGTTTGTTAGTCTTATGTCGCGAAATATTCACCAATGCCCAATTGATAAAAAATTGTAACGTAATGATAGTTATGAAAAAGAAACAAACTCTGCTTACTGCAAGCTACTTGTTTCATATTTTATTTTGTCATCTATTATTTTATCGCTTAATTAACTGACTCTTATTTGTATGATTTAAGATGACAGCAAGTCCCTAAACTTGTTATAAATCAGTGGTGAAGTGTAAATCTATAGCGTTTTAGTCTTAAATTTATCATGCTATATTACGCATATAATCCCTAAAACAGCGTTGCGTAAACACAATGACCAATGGCTTCAACTCAATATCAGGGGCTAAGCGTAGTCTTCATTTACACGTTGCCCGCGAAATCGCCCGTGCCATCCTTTCTGGTGAACTTCCTCAAGGCAGCATTATTCCTAGTGAAATGGTGTTATGTGAGCAATTTGGTATTAGCAGAACGGCATTGAGAGAAGCGGTAAAATTGCTGACATCTAAAGGATTACTGCAATCTCGCCCTAAAATTGGTACTCGTGTTGTTGATAAAAGTAATTGGAACTTCTTAGACCCACAACTTATAGAGTGGATGGATGGTCTGACTGATATCAATGATTTTTGTAATCAGTTTTTAGGATTTCGTCGAGCGATTGAACCTGAGGCATGTGCTTTAGCAGCGCAAAATGCCACAGTTGAGCAACGCAAAGAGTTATCTTCAGTGTTTCAGAAAATGAGTGAGCTAAACTCTGCTCCTGTGCTGGATAATGAAGAGTGGATCAAGATAGATATTCAATTCCATCGGATTATTTTCTTCTCGACAGGTAATGATTTTTACCTGCCATTTGGCAATATTCTTACCACCATGTTTGAGCATTTTATTGCCCACTCGTCTGAAGAAGGTGGTACTTGCTTCAATGAGCATAAATTGATTTATGAAGCGATTATGATTGGTGATTCGGCCAAGGCACGTGAAATGTCACAAGATCATTTACAGTCAATAAATCACCGTATAGAAGCCTAAGTTATAAATAGAAGCCTAAGTTACGGATAGAAGTTATAGATTGGCTAAGCATTAGTTTAATTGAACAATGAATAAAAAAACGACAGCCTAAGCTGTCGTTTTTTATTGTCCGAATTTAGCAAGTGAGGTAAACCTTAATGATTTGGCAAAGGTTTGCGACCTTTGCCTAATCTCTATTTGGTTTTATTTGGCTTCTACCTCAGCTTTTGCAGCTTCTGCAGCAGCCTCATCTTCAACTTTGCTATCAACCGCATTAACCAGTAATAGACCCACTGAGAGTACAATCACGCCACATAACACAAATATCATACGTGACCAGAACGGATTCGGTAGCATGAACATTGCCATGACAAAGATACCAGCTACTGCGATAAGTGTACCCAACATACGACGTTGTTTATTATCAAGCTGCTTTTGCGCATTGCCTTCAGAAACAAGTGGCGTCGCTAAATTCTCAAAGAACTTATCAACATTCTTCTGACGTTCTTCAGTTAAAGGCTTGTAGAACAATGTTGAAGCTACGAAGAAGCCTGCTGTAAACACAACGTGTGCCATAAGACCAATCGCAACCGTTAAGTCAGACCATTCACGTCCAGTTAAAGCTTGTTCAAGACCCAGTGCATTTTCTACCATTTCAGCGGTAATAACGAAACCGACTATGTAAGAAACAAAGCCACCGACAACCAGTGTTCCCCAAGCTGCCCAGTCAGGTGTTTTCTTGATGAAGAAACCACAGAATGCTGGAATTGTCATTGGGAAACCAATCAAGGCACCCACATACATCATAGTATCAAATAGACTTAACCCTTTAAGCGAGTTGATAAATAACGATACTAAGATAATCGCAATACCGAAGAAGGTTGAAGTCAATTTAGACACTAACATCAACTCTTTTTCACTTGCATGCGGACGTACAACTGGCTCGTAGAAGTTTTTAACAAAAATACCAGAATTACGGTTAAGACCTGAGTCCATAGATGACATGGTTGCTGCAAACATTGCTGCAATCAATAATCCGACCATACCTACTGGCATGTATTCTTGTACGAAGTATAGGTATGCAAAGTCAGCTGCTTTGCTGCCCGCTTCAGGGTATATCGCCGTTAAATCAACGCCCGAACCTGCTAAGTACCAGCTTGGTAGGAACCAAATAACTGGACCAATACTCATTAGAATACAGGCAAGTAATGCCGCTTTACGTGCATTTTTAGAATCTTTAGCCGCTAAGTAACGGTAAGAGTTCAACATGTTGTTGGTAATACTGAACTGCTTTAAGAAGATAAATACTGCCCAAACACCAAAGATACTCAGGTAGTTAAGATCGCCACCAGACACAAATGAATCGGTCGGGAAGTTATCGATAATATTGGTGATACCACCGCCATGAACATAAGCCATTACCGCACAGGTAATTGTCACAGCCATGATGATGACCATTTGCATGAAGTCAGATGCAATAACCGCCCATGAACCACCTGTTACTGACATCACTAATACAACCAAGCCTGTTAGTACAATGGTAGTGGTCATATCAAAGCCGAAGATACCTGAGGCAATAATAGCAAGACCGTTTAACCAAATACCGGCAGTGATGACACTGTTTGGCATGCCCGTCCAAGTGAAAACTTGTTCGTTGGCATTACCAAATCGCATACGAATAGCTTCAATTACGGTTACTACACGGAGTTGACGGAATTTAGGTGCGAAGTAGACGTAATTCATTAAGTAACCAAAAGCATTGGCTAAAAAGAGAATCGCGACACTAAAGCCATCGGTGTAGGCTTTACCAGCTGCGCCTGTAAACGTCCAAGCGCTGAATTGAGTCATGAAGGCGGTAGCACCGACCATCCACCACAACATACTTCCGCCCCCACGGAAATAGTCACTGGTATTGCTTGTAAATGTGCGGAACATCCATCCTATTGCAATTAAGAATAGAAAATAGATTCCTACTATGATTGTATTTAGCTCCATTTTTATAACCTTTTCTAAGAGTAAATCTATGGGAACCAACTTCAGCGTAATGCTGAAAAAAACTTTAACAACCAACGTATTAAGGCTGATTTTTATAAAGTGCTTATGTAAATCATTGATAATTTACTGTTATGCGCATATCAGAGGCTAGGTTGGTAGCGACTGTGGCCTCGTATAAATGGTGAGGGCGCATACTGTTTTTCAAAAAGACTCAGCAAACTTGTTTTGTTGTGAACTCAAATAATAGTAATCGCTGTCTATTAGAGTAAACACATCATGTCCCCATGCACTTAACAAAGGTTGCTCGATATCTTTCGATTAATTATCTAAAAATGATATTAACATAATACAATATCAATTGTGAGATACGTATCAAATTTCGTTGCAGTATTTATCTGTGAATATTGGTTTTAAATTCAAGTTGTTGATATTAAATGTTTTTGGTGATTTGGGATTCATTGTTTTTAATTGCATTTCATGATCTAACTCACTGTGTATTGACCAATTCATGCTATATTTGTATTACTTAATAAGTAAGGGGAAGTAAATGAAAGGTTCAAAATCCGCTTTTGCAGTTGCATGTTTAAGTGCTTTAGTGAGTAGCTCAGCCCTGTCGGCAAATTTTGTGTTCTTAGATGAGGCAACTTTAGCCCAAAATCGTACATTGCTTCATTCAGAAAAAGCGCCTCAATCAATGCAGCACAGCTATCAACAACTCATTGAAGAAGCTGACATTGGTAAACAAGCGACTATTTTCAGTGTTGCCCATAAGGGCTTTACACCACCTAGTGGTGATAAAAATGATTATATGAGCATTAGTCCATATTGGTGGCCAGATGAATCAAAAGCTGATGGACTACCTTGGATACGGTTTGATGGTAAAACCAATCCCGCTTCAAAGTCGGATGAAACTGATTCAGTGCGTATTGGTACTTTTACCCGCACAGTACGTGCTTTAGCATTGGCCTATTACTTCAGTGAAGATGAAGCTTACGCCAACAAAGCGATTGAATTAGTACGTGCTTGGTATATTGATGAAACGACTAAAATGAATCCGAACGTGAACTTTGGTCAAGGTGTGCCTGGTGTAGCTGATGGTCGTCGCAGTGGTCTCATTGATACTCGTACCTTGGTTGAGCGAAACTTGGATGCGATTGCGATTTTATCTCAGTCGGCCACATGGACTGAAAAAGATGAAGCTGGAATTAATCAATGGTATAGCGATTACTTAGATTGGCTAATTGAAGATGATTTAAGTGGCGGACCAAAAGGTGAGGCTTATGCACCTAATAATCATGGCACTTGGTACGATTACCAAATGGCTGGCATTGCGTACTTCTTGGGAAATAGTCATTTAACGAAACAAATGGTGCAAAAGGGTAAAGTGCGCATTGATACTCAGTTTGCTGAAGATGGCTCACAACCCCATGAAGCTCAGCGAACTCGATCTTATCATTATCATTACTTTAGTTTAGATCCATTAGTGGGCATTGCTCAGTTAGGAGATAAAGTGGGTGTTGATTTATGGCATTATCAAAATCAGCAAGGTGTATCACTCACTAAAGGTATTGAGTTTATGGTGAAGTATAACGATCCAAAAGCGCAGTGGCCTTTTCCTGAAAAGGACAGTCGCCGAATTGCACGTATGTCACCTCTTTATCTAAAAGCAGGACAAGCGCTAGATAAACCGCAATGGATTAACTTAGCAAAAGACACTGATTTTACAGGCTACAGCGTAAGTAAAAACTTGGCTGAAGTGTGGGCGCAGCGTGAAATTGAGTTGTTGTATCGTTCAAACTAACTGATTTTGCATATTGCAGAAATGATAAAGCGAATACTGATATCGGTATTCGCTTTTTAGTTTGAGGCACTTTTGATAGCAGAGTTTTGATTACAGCGTAATGACTCTCTGGCTTATTTTTAGCTATTTCTTCTGGCTTAATCGATAGAGACGGGCAAAGCTATCGCGACTACCTCTAGATAACCTTTTTTGTTGCGCCAACAATAATTCTGCCGCGCCAAGTGCATCAACTAAGGCGTTATGACTATTATATTCAGGCAAGCCATAACGTTTGCGAGTGCCAGCTAATGTGAGATCGACATCTGAGTAATGATCGATTGCCGTAGCAAAGTGCTTTTCTAAGCATAGCGTGTCGAGCCAAAGTAGTGGTGGCGGTGGGAGTTGCCAATACTTTTGCGCGTAGTAATTAATAAATCCAGCTTCAATGACTGAGCCGTGAACAACTAAGACTTTGTCGCCAAGTTGGCTGAAGAAATAGCTCATCGCTTCATGAAGTGACACCCCATTTGCTAGCATTTGAGGCGTAATGTGGTTAATGACCGCTGACTCAGGTTTGACCTTGTCACAATGCTTAATATAAACATGTTGGCTGTTGGCTAAATCAATTTGCTGATTTTTTATCACCACCCAACCCATACTGAGTATTTCATCTTCGACAGGATCAAACCCCGTGGTTTCAATATCCAACGCTAGATACGTGACTTCACTGCATAGGGCTTTTAGCTCAGGCAATGGTGCCGAAGTGGGTTCAACCAAGCTTTGACTCAAGCTGTCTTTAACTAGGTAGTTTTCACGCTGTCTTTTTAAAGCGGATAATGGGTGAAAATAGTCTAAAAGACTCATTAAATATTCCCAAAGCGCAATTTAGCGGCATCTTGTTGATCGGCAATGATCCTAAAAGCATCTTTTAAATGTTTACGCTCAAAACTGCCAAAGGTATCGGGATTAATATGGTTGTCAGGTATCTTACCTTCCTTTAATGCCGTTAATTGGTGGCTATATCTGAAGGATAAAATAAATCGATAGGCTCCCATTATATTCTGAAAGGCATCGTCACTTAATACGCCTGCATTATTTGCAGCTTGAAAGCGTGCTTCGGTTTGCAGTGCGTCACTGCCCACCGCTAATGCGTAAATTCGGGCAAGATCAATAATCAAGTTAATGGCATATTTTTTAATGTTCAGGGTCTTATTATTCTCACCGCTTTTTTCTAATACCAATGAATTGAAGATACCTAATGGTGGGTTGGTGTTGGTGGCATCTTTAACCAAAATACCTAAAAACTCGGCATTTTCACGAATATGAGTATGCATTGACTCATGCAGTTCATGCTCAAAATTTTGATTACCAAATACGGTGCGTATCTCTAAAAACACACTGATGTTAAGCAGACGTTCGTATTCAGGGTTAGCAACCCACTTTTTGTAATACTGTTTCCACATCGATAGTGGCTGACGCCATTTATCAGTGGTGGGCATATAGTTGCCAGTACAAAGGGGGTAGTCACAGCGATCTAGCCCTTGGGTGACAAAGTCGGCTAAATGTTTAAAGTAAATACGATCGTTTTCGGTGACATTATCTGCCAGCACAATGGCACTATCTTGATCGGTTAAACAGTGCACTTCATTTCGGGCATGAGAGCCTGCAACAATCCATGCAAAGTCACAAGGTGGCTCGCCCAATTGATCAATCATGATATTAATGAGTCTTCGAGTATAGGCATCGAAGATCATTGCCATCACTTTGCCGATGGTTTCAGGCACCACTTTACCTTCAACTAGCGCTTCAAAAATAGCTTGGCGCTCAGGGTTTAACGTGGCTAATTCTTTTACGCTGACGGCATACTTGATTTTCTCAATCAAGAAAATAGCCTGCATACGGTGATTTTGGACCAAGTGAGTTGTGGTGAGTAAGCCAACGACCTTATTGTTCTCAACCACAGGTAGATTTCGTACATTGTATTGCATCATTAAAGAGGCAGCTTGCAATACTAAGTCTTCTGGCGCGACGGTTAATGGGTTAGATGTCATCACATCCTTGATTGGCTTATCAATAGGGTAACCTTCAACAATCACGCGTTTGGTCATGTCTCTATCGGTAATTAAGCCAACAATCTTGTCGTCTTCATAAATTACCGCGCAAGACGTGCGTTTAATCATCCGCATTTCGTGAGCAACAGCTTGAATACTCATGTCAGCAGTGACCACTGCAATACGGCCACTGGCGACATCTTTCACCTTACGGATGAACAGTCCTTTTTCCTTATTCGACCATACAACATCTAATGCTGAGTTTAAGCGTACCTGAGCTTGGGAGGCGAAGTGCTCTGCATACTCAGGGGTTTTAGTGAATAAAGTTTGAAGTGCGGAGTGTGGGATTAGATACAGTAAGCAAGGTTCAATGGCGGTGGCTTGATAGCCTTGATCATCATCAACATCAGAATCTAGAAAGGTAAAGCCGAATAAATCTTCAGCTTCTAAACGCGCGCGAAGTACGCCACTTTTTTTACGCTGCTCCATGGCACCAGAACGGACAATATAAAGGTGCTTCTCTTGATTGTCAGCTGACAAGTCGACAACTTCGCCCTGGGCAACATAGATAATTTTGACCACTTCGGCGAGTTCGCGAACTACGGCTTTGGGCAGCTTATCAAATGGATCGATTTGTCCAATAAATTGGATGACATTAGGAAGTAACGATTCGTCCATTTTTATACCTTAAATATTAAATAACTAATGATCTTACTTAGCTTAAACTCAATTTTCTCAAGCTGCATGAAAATTTAAGCAGCCTGAGCAGTACAGCCACGCTTAGCTAAGGAGTATGACTTACCTTGAGTTCGGTAAAGCCAACTTCAAAAACTTGTCCGGCATAATCTGATGAAGTGACTACTTGCGGATAAATTCCGGCTTTAAAGTAATACTCTTCATTAAGCCAAGCTGTATCTAAAGTGTACTCTTTACCATCGTTAGCAATGACCGGCTCGCCCCACTTTAATAATCTCTGGGTGCTTATGCCTGAAATTATCGTTGTCAGTGTAATGCCTGTGGTATCGACTTCAATCGCATATTGCCAATCTTCGTAAGCTTTAGCTGTACCAAGCTCAATACTAAACGGTTGGCAGCTATCACAAGTTTGATTATCGGGTTTAAAGCTATCATTTAATATCACTCTGACAGGTTTTTCGCTGCCTTCCCATAGCACTTTAACTAATGCCTGTTTGATATCTTTACCGTGGACTTGGCCGACGATGACTTTAGGGCTAACCGACGTTATCTGCGGGTACTGAATAATATTAAGCGAAGCCTCTAGCAGGTGGTTACCGCCAATAGCCCAATTTTGATTGGTCGAAGAACAGGGGTTTTCGGTATCAAATCGATATAGCTCTCGTAATTCTGAGCGAACATATTGAGTATTAGGCGTGGTGGCGCCATCCATTCCTAGATCGACATTAAAGACCAATTGCTGTGGATTTTTCTCGGTCCAAAAATAAGCAATGTCAGTATCGTTAGTTAAGGTTTGATTATTACTGCATGTCGACGGTTTGAGTTCTGCTGCGCTCGTCCCCCCTGAACCATAAAAGCTGTCTTTACTCTCAGGAATAGTCAATTTCCATTGCTCAATAGTCCAACTACACGTTTCGCACGGAGGCACTTCTGGTGGTACTTCAGGAGGCGTTTCAGGTGAATCTGAAGAACCTGAGCAACCCAAAAGAAGTATAAGTAATACATTAGATGTGAATATTCGCATTAACATAACGATAACTTTCCTTATTTGTAAGACAATATATCTTACTTTTTCAAACGAAATTGTGGGAGAATTTTTTAATATTATGCTTAATTAGTAATCAGTCAATAAAGTTATTGTTGGTTTTTGTGGTTAGAGTTTGCTTTTTTAGCTTTGTTGTTAAGGAATCCCTCGCTTTGGTTGTTAAAAGTAATCAATTATATACTCCTAATTAGTTAGTTTATGAACAATCTCACAGTTTTTCCTACCAAAAGATTAATAATACAAATAAGATTGTGTTAAATAATACAAATGGGAAAAGGGGAAAGTATGAAAAAGCGTATTATCGCTTCAGCTATTTCTTTGGTATTGCTGACAGGTTGTGCAGCTACCGAGCCTGCGGTTGATGTTGTGGGGACAGCGACAATCACAGGACCAATGGTTGAGCAAAATAATAAAAGTGCTATTGATGCGACATCTTTGCAAAGAGCAGATGCAGCAGCATTAAAAGATAAATTACTCACACTCGAAGATGGCGAAACCCTCGTCATCGATGCTGGGAAATATGCCAACCTTGGCAAGTTCGATATCAAAGCAAATAATGTCACGATTAAAGCGGCTAACCCTGGTGAAGTATGGTTTACCGGGTTAGTACAGTTTAATCTTCGTGGTGACAATATTACCTTAGATGGTGTGGTATTTACCGATGGAGGCCCTGCAGAAAGAATGGGTGGTGTGGTCTTCCGTGGTGATAATAATACGCTAACTAATTCTACTTTCTATTTCTTCAATGATGACTACCTTTATCAGCCAGATGACAAACGCGCTGAATATCCAAAGTATTTATGGATTTCTTTATATGGAAAGCATAACAACTTAATCAACAATACATTTGAAGGTAAACACAAACGTGGCACCTTGATTGGTGTGCAAAAGAAGAAAGGCGATACCACGCCTGACCACCACATCATCAAAGGTAACCTTTTCTACAACCAACAACACAACCAATTCAACGAATTTGATAACCAAGATGCGGTGCGATACAACGGCAACAGTTGGGAAGCAATTCGTTTAGGTGATTCAAAAAGTTCTATATACGCTTCGAAAACATTGATCGAAGGTAATTTATTCCTTAAATGTGACGGCGAAACTGAGTTAGTTTCTCTTAAATCTGGTGGCAATACATTAAGAGGCAATACCTTCGTTGATAACGCTTCGATGATTTCATTGCGTCACGGCACTAATAACGTTGTTGAAGACAATGTCATTCTAGGTAACAACAAGAAGCAATCAGGCGGTATCCGCTTTTACGATGCAGGCCATACCATTCGCAATAACTATATTGAGCGCGTAATGGGTACAGGTGATGTTCGTGGTGGCATTGCGGTGAACACGGGTATTACTGATGTTGCAAATGGCGAGACCCTAAATAATGATGTCAAAGGGAAAGAGCTGAATAAGCAGGCAACCCCTTATAAAGTCAACATCGAAAACAACACCATTGTCGACTCTCGTCAAAACATTCTTTATTCCACCAAAACACACCGTGTCAGCCTATATGACAATGCCAAAGTCAGCACCATCTTTGCCGGAACTGATATTAGCTTTAAGAACAATCTGTCTTATGCAAAAGCGTCTAACACACTGACTTTAAAGGGTAACGATAGTGTTGCACCTTTAATAAATCCTACTTATGAGAATGACTTATATTTTGGCCCAGTGTCAGGTATTGAGCTTCCTTGGGATGGGGTGATTTATCGTAACCCTAAACTACAACGTGCTGAAAATGGTTTGCTAGAAGCAACCAATTTTGACGGTGGCGCAAAAGGCTTAAAAGTTTTAACCACTCAAGATACTGGTGCTAGTTACCGTATCAAATAATAACAAGATGAACGTTAAACTCATTAATGGGGCAGTAAAATGAGAATTAAAAAATTATCGGCTTTAGTGGCCATTGCTTTATCGACAAGTTTATTAGCGGGTTGTGATTTTTATGATGAACCTCCAGGGGATGGTGGAACTGAACCTGGGCAGCCGCCTGTTGAAACACCTGATGTTGCTGATGTAGTTGCATCAAGTGCTGCAGAACTGCTTGCTGCTATCGATACCGCAGAGGCTGGTGATGTTATCGGCTTAAATATCGCCGGTACATTTGAAAATGTTGGCACTATCGTTATCGATAAAGCGATTACCTTAATTACCTCAGATGCCGATGGTGCAATTGATGATCCTGTTGCCGGTGAGCAAGCAGTATTCACGGGCGCTGTTTGTATTGATATTCCTACAGAGGCCTCTGAAACATTACGGGGTGGTAGCCAAGCACGCATTTCAAACATTGGTTTTGAAAATATTACCATGGACAGCTGTGGTAGCGGTGAAAGCACTTCAAATTCAATTATCAATATTGGTAAAGTGGGTAAAGATCAAACCCCAGTGTTACTCGACAACTTATCGTTTGATGGAACGGGTAATCAAGAATCAAGCAGTGACAGTGCCGCTTGGGTATATTCTCGTGGATTAGTGAATATTTCAAACAGCGTATTTACTAATAAATCAACTGATGCACAGAGTATTGTTTACCTAAACTGTGGCAGCTCAGCGTCACGTGGTGGTAGTTACGCCAATGATCTTGGCTCTATCATGACAGGCAACACCTTTGCACTGGCTACACTGAATGCAAATGATGCGACTAAAGCAGCAACTATTGGTGTGCCAAGTAACTTAGGCCAAGAGAATAAAAATTGTGCCGCTACTTTTACTGACAACACCTTTGAAAAGTTTGGTTTCTTAATTAGCGAGTCAAGCGACCAGTCAACTGCGCTATATGATGTATTTGGTGATACAACAGAATCTGACAATACCTTAACTGATGGTGATACCGACCCTGGTCTTCCACCTGTGGATCCTGGTGTGGTTAAAACTGTTGATGAACTGCTAGCTGCAATTGACTCAGCAAGTACGGGTACTGTCATCAATCTTGATGTGGAAGGTGACTTTGCTAATGCAGGTAACATCGTTATAAACAAAGCGATTACTCTGCAATCGACTGATGCTGAAGGCGTGGTAAGCGAAACAGAACAAGCCATATTCTCTGGCGCAGTTTGTATCGATATTCCAACTGAAGCTGCTGAAACGCTTCGTAATGGCAACCAAGCACGTATTTCAAATATCGGCTTTGAAAATATTGTGATGAGTGATTGTGGTACAGGTGATGATGCTAAAAACACGATTATTAACATCGGTAAAGTGGGTAAAGATAAAACGGCTGTTGAATTAGATGGCTTGACCTTTAATGGTGCAGGATTTGAAGAAACAACAGGCGATAGTGATGCCTGGATTTACTCTCGTGGCTTAGTGGATATTTCTGACAGTGAGTTTACTGCGAAATCAGCTGAAGCTGGCAGCATTCTTTATTTAAACTGTGGTAGTTCAGCTTCTCGTGGTGGCAGTAATGAAGATCCTCGCGGTTCAGCTATATCGGGTAATACATTTGCATTAGCAACATTAAATGCTTCTGGGATGACAAATGCTGCCACTATCGGTGTGCCATCAAACTTTGGCTCTGAAAATAAAAACTGTGTTGCAACCTTTAGCGATAATACCTTTGAAAACTTCACTCAGTTATTCAGCTTTGGTGAAGCTCCAGAGCATTCCACAGCATTGCATGATGTATTTAGCGACACAACTGACACCAATAATGAGTTAGTCGGTGGCGGCACAGTTCCAGAGCCAACTTACCCTGAAAACGTTGAAGAAGTGAATGCCGCCATTCAAGCTGCAACCCCTGGTAGCACCATTACATTAGGTGCAGACTTTGAGTACTCCACAGGCGTTATCACTATTGATAAAGCGATTACTTTAACGGGTCAAAATGGTGCGTCAATTACTGGTGATACCTGTATTGATGTGATTGATGGCGCGGCAGGTGCTGAAATCTCAAACATCACCTTTGTAAATGACACTATTGCAGAATGTGGTGAAACTGATGATAAGCAATCAGCAGTCATCAATATTCAAAAAGTGGGTGAAGATAACTTACCAATAATCTTGAATGCTCTCACTTTTGATGCATCAGGTTTAACACTTCAGGATCAAATTGCAGATAAAGGTAATTGGGTTCGTTCATACGGATTTATTAATCTGACAGGCAGTGAATTTATTAATCAAAGCCTTCATCTTCAAAACGATATGGTCAGACTAACCTGTAGTTCGAGTAAAGGTAAAATGGGCACGCTGATAGATGGCAATACTTTCTCGATAGGTGGCGAAGGTGACAAAGAAACCAGTGGTATAAAAGTTGGTGACTCATCAAGCCAAGCAATTAAACCTGATCAGAATGAATGTAATGTGACCATTAGTCATAATGAGTTTTCAGGATACTCCTATCAAATTGTTGATGCAGTAAGCAAAGATGATGGTTCTCCTCGACGTGATGCAGCAATTTTTGCTCTATCTGAAGAGGATAGCAATAACACCTTCACTAACAACACGTTTAGCGATTAATTCTCACGTTGTTATTTATTTTGAATGATAAAGGCATGTGCTTGCACATGCCGGGTATTGACTACCTATAGGAAGTAGTAGAGAAATGAAAAAATCAATATTAGCGTTAAGCGTAATAAGTATTGTGGGTGGCAGTGCACTAGTGGGCACCTCAGCAGCAGCAAACACGACGATGACATTTAAATGGGAACATAAATTATTAGACGGCCGTACAGATCGTCCTAAATTTGAATTTAGCCATAGAATGGACAACGGCTTTAACTTTGGTTTTGAACAAGTGTGGCAATATGACCGCAGTAAACAAGAAACTGAAGTAGGCTTTGCGCCTGAGCAATACGAATTCACATTAAAAACTGGTTACAGACATAGATGGGGTGACCGTAATGAACATGAAGTTGGTCCATTACTTGACTACCAAGTAAAAGAAAATGCTAAGAAAATTCGATTCGGTGCATTTTATGGTTACCGTTTAACGAAAGACTTCAGCATGAAAGTACGCGCACGTTACTCTGGCGACTTAGAAAGAGTCAGCGTAGGTAGCGGCACTTATGATGACGCTGTAGGTAAAGAAATGCGTTATGACCTATGGCTTACGTATCGCTGGAATGACTTTACCTTTGTATGGGATGCCATTTACAAAGACAAGTTAGATGACAATGTTTTTGACAACAATGAAGGTAATGTGTGGGAGCACGAATTAAGTGCTGAGTATCGTTTACCTGATGCTCGTGCCCATGCTTTTTACGGCAAGTTTAAGTACAAAGCTGAGCTGTTGAAGAATAGTCATTTAAACAGTGAATATGATTGGTATGGTAAGCGTGATAATGCAGTCGAAATTGGTTACAAATATCGATTCTAATCAGGTTTAACTGTATTCAAAAAAATAAACCGATGGTGTGTTAGCGCCATCGGTTTTTTTATACCTTCAATCTGGTTTGGTTGCCTTTATTCAAATAATAACTTTGTGAGCCTTCATCATTGATTTCAAATATGACGCTGCAGTTTTTACAGTAAAATGTTTTTTAACTAAACAAGAGCGCTTTAGACTATTTCTCCTAGTTCGTTAGTCAAGAAATGACTTAAAAAAGGCATTCAATTTGAAGCTTTAACCTATCACGATTTCAAGAATCAAATTTCTTATAATTAAAGGGCAAATGACCATGATTCTATGGTGATAATTTGCTATGTTTTAGGAGTTATCAATAAATGTAAAAAATGACACTTTTTATCACGATTGTTCTCGGTTATTCATGTGCTTAACAATACCTTCCTGATAATATGCATTAATGAACGACAAATAAACTAAACTAGCGCCTCTCCTTTTTCTTATACCAACGACGCTATTGAGTAAAACTAAAGGGATTTCAATGAAATCGACTGAGCCAGATTTACATCTAAAATCGCTTATTCAACGAAAGTATAACCGAGCAGTTTTTTATACCTACATGGGCGTTATCGTAATGGCGCTGTTATCCGCTTGGATGCTATTTGAACGCCAAAAAACACAATTGATTAAAGAGCGTGAAGAGCAGGTTTTACGTCATGTACTGCAAATTGATTTATTGCTTGAATCTAGTATTCGTGCCGTTAAAAGTCTGCGCAATGTGGCTGTTGATCACTTACGTTTGGGGGAATTAGTCCGTAAAGACCGCTTACCTCAGTATGAAAAACTCAACGAAGATGGTCAGTTTTTTACCTTAGAGCCTAGTTATGCGAAAAGTGGTGAGCCATTTACCAACATGGGGCGCATCACAGGTATGGGATCGCTCGATGGCCGCAGTGACACCTTTTATCAAGAACTAGAGATGTTGTTTGAATTGTCGCTGTCTTTTCCGGTTGCAAAAGAGGCAGCGCCAAAAGCCTCATCCATTTATTACATTTCAAAACAACGTATCATGTCGACGTTTCCATGGCCGACAAATGAATCAAGATTTAGAGAAGAATTGCTAAACAAAAAGCAATTTCAGCTAGCCACGCCTGCCATGAACCCACAACGTAGTGTATTTTGGCGTGAAGCCTACGTGGATTTAGCCGACCAAGGTTTGTTAACCACACTCGGTTTACCGGTTTATCTTGAAGATGATTTTATCGGTTCCATCAATTTAGATATGACATTGGCATCACTTGCTAAACAAATGCGAATGTACTTTAAAATGCCGGGTACGGTGATATTGCTAGACCAATATAACAATATCCTGTCTCACAGTGATTTCGACTCAAATGATATGAACCGTGTTTATCATATTAGTCAGCGTATCCCGTCTGAGCTGCACTCATTACCTGAATCTGAACTGTTTGATGCCCATGATGGCATATTGCGTAACGGTTACTATATTCACTCAGTTGCTCTGCAAAATCCCCCTTGGCGTTTACTGTATTTACAAGATGAAGATCTATTATTCGAGGATGCTTGGGACAAGCTGAAACTGACATTCTTATTAGTGGTATTAGCCTTGTCTGTGCTGGTGACCATTGTACATTGGCAAACACGTCGCTCATTCGTTAATCCAGCATCTCGCTTACTGACTCACTTAGAAGCATGTTCTCGTGAGCCAATCGCTGCGCCGAAAAAAATCACCGAAGGCTGGGAGCCTTGGTTCTTACTGGTGAGCCGAATTTTTGAAGAAAATAAACAATACACCCGCCATTTAGCCGAGCAGAATAAACGGCTAGATAACTTGGTCGCGCGGCGTACTCAAAGACTGCGAGATACAACAGAGCGGCGAGAGCGAGAATTTGCACTACTGCGTTCTTTGATTGACTCAATTCCAGAGGCGATTGTTTATAAAGATAAAGAAGGTAAGTATTTAGGCTGTAACAAATCAGCTGAATACATGCTCGGCTGCAAAGAAAATGAAATGGTCGGGCAGTTGTCGCTGGAAACCACCCATGATCAAGGCGCTCGGATCCGAGAAGAAGATCAGAAAGTTCTCAGTGACAGATCCTTACTTCGCTATCAGGAAAAAGTCGATATCGGTGGTAAAACCGTATTGCTCGATACGCTGAAGCTGCCTTTCTATAATCGCCGTGGCGAACTATTAGGCTTGATTTCAGTATGGCGTGATGTGACACGTGAGTATGAGTCGGCTGAACAGTTGCGTTTGTCTGAAGAGCGTTACCATTTAGCCATGGATGCGGTAGAAGACGGCCTATGGGATTGGTATTTAGATTCTGAGCAGTTGATTTGTAACCCTGCATTTTACTCAATGCTAGGTTATAAGCCTAATGAGTTCCCAGCACTTATTTCATCAACGGATGCACTGATTCACCCTGACGATCGAATGCGAGTTGAAGAGTACCGTAGTGACTACGCTAAAAACCCTAAAGGCACATACGAGATTGAGTATCGAATGCGGGCGAAATCGGGTGAATATCATTGGGTACTTTCACGTGGCCGTGCGGTAGAGTTTGCTGATGATGGTCAGTCGAAACGTATGTTGGGTACTCATAAAGATATTACCCGTCAAAAGAGTAACGAAGTCGCCTTGCTAGAGGCGAAACAAGATGCAGAACTTGCCAACATGTATAAGAGTGAATTCTTGGCCAATATGAGTCATGAAATTCGTACTCCTATGAACGCCATTATTGGTATGTTGCAGTTAGCTCAACGCACACAATTGACGCCGCAGCAGCAAGATTACCTTAATAAGGCAGGCTTCTCAGCTCAGTCATTGCTAAGGATCATTAATGATATTTTGGATTTCTCTAAAATTGAAGCAGGTAAATTAGAGTTAGAGCGAGTGTCATTCCCACTGGATAAAGTACTCGATCATGTCATTGATATGAACGCGCAAAAAGCGCAAGAAAAAGGCGTGGAATTATTACTTTATGCTCCTGTTACTGCTGGTTTGATCTTGAGCGGCGATCCACTTCGATTAGGACAGGTGCTGGTTAATTTACTGTCTAATGCGGTTAAGTTTACTCAAAACGGTGAAATTGAACTGGGTTGTGAAGATGTTGGTGAGCGTGATCATCGAATTACTCTAAAATTCTGGGTGCGCGATACGGGTATCGGCATTAGCCAAGAGCAGCAAGCTAAATTGTTTGACGCCTTCTCACAAGCAGATGGCTCAACGACACGTAAATATGGCGGCACAGGTTTAGGCTTATCGATTAGTAAACATTTAGTGTCCTTAATGGGCGGTACTATGGAAGTGCTATCTGAGCCAAACCAAGGCAGCACTTTTAGTTTTAATATTAGTTTTGAGATTGCCGAAGAGAATGTGATTGCGCCATTAGTGGTTCCAGAGCAATTGAATAACTTAACCACCTTAGTGGTTGATGATAATCCAAGTGCATTACAAATTTACTCAACGCTAATGCGTGATTTTAGCTTTGGTGTTAAAACCGCGCAAAGTGGTGCAGAAGCACTGGAAGTATTGGCTCATTCATCTGTGGATTTATTATTACTTGATTGGATGATGCCTGAAATGGGCGGCGGTGATGTGGTTGATATTGTTGATGAGATGGTCGCTGATGGTCGCCTTAAGAAACGTCCTGTGATTATCTTAATGACCGCTTATTCCGCTGAGCCTTTAGAAGCAGAGTTTGATGAAAACCGTGTGTTTGCCATTTTACAAAAACCATTTAAAGCCTCGGCATTGTTTGATGAGATTATTGGCGCTTTTGCTGCTGAGCCAAAACTCAACGTGGCCCCAGTTGTTGAGGAAGACCCTGAGCAAACTAAAGAGGCTGGTTTAGTATTACTAGTGGAAGATAACTTCATTAACCAACAAGTCGCGACCGAGTTACTCAAAAGTGCAGGTTACGAAGTCGTGGTGGCAGATAACGGCCAGATAGCTTTAGATATCATTGATACTAAGCCATTTGATGCAGTATTGATGGATATTCAAATGCCTGTCATGGATGGCTTAACGGCAGCTCAAGAACTGCGTAAACGCTATAGCACTGAGCAAATGCCGATTATTGCGATGACAGCACATGCTATGTCGGGCGATAGAGAAAAGAGTTTAAAAGCGGGTATGAATGCCCACATTACTAAACCGATTGTTCTTAATGAGCTGTTTGATACGCTAGAGCATTGGATAGATTATAAGAATAGCCATAAGACATAAGCGTTAAACGGCAGCGCTGATTTAGCGCTGCCGTTTGTATTAACTTGCTTAATACTTGAACTGTAAACAGCCTTACTTATCGATTTGGAGATAGTTAAATGATCCGCCATAGCATTGCACTTTCCTTGGTATTAGCGCTAATGCCCGTTATGACTAATGCGGCTACAGCAGCGCAAACAGTGATAAAACAAAGTGAGAAAGCCACGGGGTTTATTAATTTTTACTATCAAAACCAATCGGGTGAGCTGTTTTTAGAGGCTAAAAAACTCAATCAACCTTTCTTGATGATCACCAGTTTGCCCCATGGTGTGGGCTCCAACGATATTGGACTCGATCGTGGCCAATTAGGTGAAACAAGAATGGTGCAGTTCGAGCGCCAAGGTCCATTCATTTTATTAAAGCAGTTAAATACTTTTTATCGCGCAAGTAGCGACAACCCTGCCGAACAGTTAGCGGTTAAAGAAGCATTTGCTGAATCCGTATTGTGGCGCGGAAAAGTCTTAGACGGCAAAACACCTTTGGTCTCAATAAACAATCTAGTGCTAAATGATCTTCATGGAGTAGCTCAGCGTTTTGCTGACACCAAGCAAGGCAATTACAGCTTAGATACTTCACGTTCCGTCATTTTAGAAGAAGGGATCAAGTCCTTCGAGAAAAATGCTGATGTGGATGTTCTGCTCACTTTTACCAGCAGCAAAGAGGGTGAACAAGTTAGCCAAGTGACACCGGATGGAAAGTTCGTCTCCGTTAGAATGCGTTACTCATTTGTTGATCTGCCTGAAGAAGGTTACCAGCCACGCGAATACCAACCAATGAGTGGCTACTTGTCTGGTGAGTATTTCGATTATTCAGCGCCTATTGATTCTCCAGTGAGTAAACGTTACTTGCTGAGACACCGTTTAGAAAAAGTCACCCCAGGTATTGAGCCAAGTGAAGTAATTAAGCCTATTACTTATTATCTCGACCCTGGTGTACCTGAGCCTATACGCAGCGCGCTATTAGATGGTGCTCGCTGGTGGGAAGAAGCCTTTACGGAAGCGGGCTTTATTGATGGCTTTAAAGTTGAAATGCTACCTGAAGATGCTGATCCGCAGGATATTCGTTATAACATGATCCAATGGGTGCATAGAGCGACCCGTGGTTGGTCATATGGGTCATCAATTAAAGATCCTCGTACAGGTGAAATCATTAAAGGTCATGTCACCTTAGGCAGTTTACGGGTTAAGCAAGATCATTTGATTGCCCGCGGCTTAACAGCTGGCTGGGAAGATAGAGAAGCCGCCAGCGATGCATCAATGGCATTAGCACTAGCCCGTATTCGGCAGTTATCTGCCCATGAAATTGGTCATACGATCGGACTCGATCATAATTTCGCTGCATCAACCAATGACAATTCATCTGTGATGGATTATCCACATCCCAATGCCACATTAAATGGCGACAAGATTGATATTTCAGCGCCATATTCTGAAGGGATTGGTGAGTGGGATAAATTTACCATCGCTTATGGTTACGGTAATGAAGCCAATCTGGAGGACCTAGTTCGTCAAGCCAGAACTCAAGGTCTACGCTACATCGGAGAGGCGGATTCTCGCTCAGCATCATCGAGTCATGCCTATGCGAGCTTATGGGATAACGACGCTTCAGCGGCAGAGGAGTTAACTCGTTTAGAGCAAGTACGACGTACTGCAATAGAACAGTTTAACGCTCAGGCACTGCTACAAGAGCAACCTCTAGGTGAGCTAAGTGATGCATTTGTGCCTATATATCTGCTAACACGCTACCAAATTGATGCTGCCGCAAAATGGATTGGAGGTAGTGATTATAGCTATCAGCAACAAGGTTCAGCTGAGCGCTGGCATTACCTTTCGCCAAAGTTGCAACATCAGGCGCTATCCTCGCTGTTAGACGTTATTTCAGTGCAAAGCTTATCAATACCTGCTGAAGTAACAGAAATGCTAGTGCCTAAAGCGGGTAATTATCGAAAAACCCGTGAGAGTTTTGATTCTGGTATTGGGGTGTTAACCGATCCTATTGGCATGGCAGAAGTACTTAGCCGCCAAATCGCCAATAGACTGTTAGCACCTGAGCGTTTAAATAGAGTTAATCAGGGCTTTATGGATGATTCAGAGCAATTATCTGTGGTGAGTCTAGTCGATAAATTACTCGCTAAAACCCTATACCAAGATTTACAGCGCGGACAATTACTATCAGTTCAAATGCGAGTAAATGCAGTGGTTCTGGATGAAGTACTGGCCAGTTATCATCATGAGAAAACGGCGCCAGAAGTCAAAGCACAGTTATTGGCAAGACTGCATTATGCCGAGAAGCAACTAAAACGTCGCAGCAATCGAGCCAGTAATTATCAGGCGGCGCATTTTGATTGGTTACTACAAGGTTTAGCGAAAGGGCTCGAATCTAAAGAATACCGCTTTATTGATAAGCCGCTAAAAATGCCTCCAGGCTCGCCAATTTAAACTTTAATTAGGCCTATAAGTTAGAGTATTTATCCGACAAAAGCCTCATCTGCTGATGAGGCTTTTTTATGATTTAGTTTTAGCGGGGCCTATATTCCCAACTAACTTAGAGCGGACTTAGAGCTGTTCTAGGGTTGAGCTTGCTTAGGATTTTTAGGGTAAAAATGATCGGCTTTATGATCGATGTGTGAAAATTGCCGTGTATTTTTATACGGCAGCTTCATAAAACCTGATACCCCATGCCCTTGAATTTTAGCCGCATGATGTAAAATCCTGTCTAACGATGCCCGAAATGCTGCTTGCTTTCGTGGGTTTAATAAACGTAAATAACTGTGTACTTTCAGGTGGTTGGGTAGCGCTTCGAAAATAATACAACCGGTGTGATGAATTTGGTTAATCCAACCAAGTTCAGTCATGATCTCTGTTGGTAATTCGAGGTTTTCTTCCGGATCTTTACCATCTTCAAAGTAGGAATGTAATCGCGAACGTCCTTCTGATGCGGGGACGTCACCGACCTCAAAGCTTAATTGTGCGTCACTAACCATTTTATAAGGCTGAGACGGGCTTTCACGTTCTAAATGTAAGGTATCTTTAGCGTTAAAGAAGCAGGCCTTAAACACCCCGATACGTTTGATCCCTCTAGCAAGGCTGACCATATTATTGACCGCTTTAATCAATACATCTTTGGTCTCGGGATCATAAATTGCCAAGTTTGAATCTATGTAGACACCACTTTTACGCCAGTGAATAGCAAGGCCGCCAACAATAGGGTATTGAGCGAGTTTACCCACTGCTGCCACAAAGCCTTTTTCGGTATCACCCATTCCGGCTAAAAAATTACGGTAGTACTTTTCTAATTGGACATCATCCATTTTGGCGATGGGATCTTGGGTATTATGTTCTTTTAAGAAGGACTTTCGTGAACTATAGCTTACGGTTTCAACCTGCTTTTGTTTAGGTAACACCCATAAAGGGATATCTTCATATAATGGCTGGGTTTGCAGGTCTGGCAGGTGCATACGGTGGTTATGACGCATACTCTTGAGGAAGTAATCTCCTGCAAGGTTTTGCCTTTCAACATCATCACTGAGCATGCCATCTAAGGTTCGGGCAAGTTCAATGGGTAAGCCTAAACTGCTGGCTGGAATCACCTTACTGCCAAAGCGACTAATTTGTCCCGAAGCTAATGCGTATAAGGTGGCTGCCACGCCTTGTTCATCAAAGCGAGGGCTTGAGAGTGCGCCATTGAGTTGCTCCGAGCCAATAAAGTAAACATCCCCCATACGAGCATTGGTATGGTGTTGATCGCTGGACATTAAAGACATCACGTTATCTTCAACGGCTTTATTGTGCTCATCACGCTGGGCGAATACCGCAGAGCCCCAATCGATTAAAGATAAGTGATCGTTTTCGATATCATAGACTAAGTTTGAAGGTTTAATATCTCCGTGAACCAAGCATTTCCCGGTGCGAAGATAATAAAGTAAGTTAGCTAACTGCCGGGCGATACTGACAATCATAGCGACAGGCAGCACACCTAATCGATGACTAATTTTATCTAAGTCTTCACCCTTTGCACGCTCCATTACCATAATGCCTTGTTTACCTACACGCTCAAATTTAATGCCACTAGGGACATTAGGGTGCACTAATTGGCTGAGCATAAAGGCTTCTTCTTCAAGCCTATCTTGAACACTGCGAGGAAGGGTTATGCGTGAAAACTTAAACACATGTGACTCACCAATATCATTCACGCCAGCAAACACAAAACCATAAGCGCCTTTACCAATGAACTCGATATCGGCATAACCTAGTTTACTGAGTTGCTGCTTACATAATCTGATCCAAGCGCGATGTTTGCGTGCATCTTCGGCTTTTAATAAATAAACAGATTGTTCTTCATTGATATAAAAGTGTTGTAGCTGAGGTGTTGGCACTGGTTACTCCTATTAACTAACTCATCGGCGTAATGAATTAGTAATACCATAAACTCATATTTCGATTTATCAGGCAAGTGATTCGATGATTTTTAGTCATTTCAACATGTAAAAGTTTTTTACGTGGGCGAATTGTTTAGGACCTGTTGTTCTTTCAAGGTTGTTTTTGCAGCGAATTGTTGGCCATTTATACAAGGCAGAGACTTGGAGGTGTAGTTATTCTACATAAAAAGTCGATAACGCAGTAAAAATGGACAACAAACGCTGCCCAAAGGGTTCGACTAAAAGCGTTTTACTCTTTGTTGGATGCATCTTTTTAAAAAGAAGTGCTTAGACGACTTGGCATCAATCCATCCGCCTCAATTAAAACGCTTTTATTTCGAACAAAACTTAACCAGCAAAGATCAACAGGCCCAATCACTGACTTAAATTGGTTTTATATTAGCAATGCGTCGTAAAGCTACCTATCTCAAAGCTACCTATCTCAAAAAATCGGTGTTGTAAACTTTGACGTGAATCAAATTGTTTTACGCTATAGAAAGGTACTATTTAAGTGAATCAACGGATTCGGTTCTTTCAAGGAGCGTTTATGCCAAACATTAATAAAGCTGACTTAATTCAACTCTTTTCATTTCCTCGTCAGCGAATTTTACAGTCAATGGAAGTAACGCATTGTCCGCATGCTGTGTTCTATAATGCCAGTGATGAGCAATGTACTACTTGCCATCAAGGGGAAGAGTGCATCTGGATGAACCATAATGATGAACTTGTGGCTATTGAGAAAAAGTCCGTTGAGGAACTAAAGCAGCAACTTCTTATTGCGGTTGATTTCATTGATTCAAATTTAAGCCCACATCATTTATCTCGTCGTAATTGTCAATGTGATAACTGTAAATGGCTCAGAAAAGTGCAGCAAGTACTGGAAGGTGAAGAAAGCCTTTAGTCTTCTTGTTTGATGCTCAAAAGCCGTTGTTAGCAAGGTTTAATGAGATAACCCGCTAACATTTGTTAATGGCACTATTACGCCAAGATGAGCTTGAATACTTTATAGCCATAGGGTTTATATTGGCGCTTAAGCGCAACTCTGTGGCTGAGTACTAGGTTCGCTATAGTTACTCCTCATTCTCTATTTTTTATCCTTTCATTTTTCATGTCTTCATTAGCATTGCAGGCCTACTCAGTTAATTGCTGAGCATGTAAACAATCACTCATTGTTTGCATCTGCAGTCCATTATATTTAGAGTAAAGCCCACTAAAATGACATGGACCTTTGATATGGAAGCGAGCTTTTGGCACAGCAAGTGGCAACAACAGCAAATTGGATTTCACCAACCACAGGTTAATGAGTTCTTAGTTAAATACTGGCCTCAGTTAGCTGTAGATTCAGCTGTAGAAGTTTTTGTGCCGTTATGCGGTAAATCGCTAGATATGTGTTATCTGGCAGAACAAGGTCATAATGTTGTTGGTTGTGAACTCAACCAAATTGCTGTGGAAGACTTTTTTAAAGAGAACAATTTACCTGTTACTCAGCAAGCTGATGGCGAGCATCAGATTTATACCACTGAACAAATCTCACTTATACAAGGTGATATTTTTACGGTATCAGAATCTGCAACGCAAAATGTGGGTGCTTTTTATGATCGCGCCGCATTAATTGCCTGGCCAGATGATATGCGTCAGCGATATGCTAAAAAGCTAGCAGCACTTATTCCCGCTGGCGTTAGAGGTTTACTTGTGACTTTAGATTATGCTCAGGAAATGTTAAATGGGCCGCCATTTGCAGTCAGTCCAGAATGGATAACTGAGCATTTAGCACCGTATTTCGAGGTTGAATTATTGGAATGCGCTGATGTACTTGCCGAGAATCAGCGATTTGTGAAAAAGAATGTCCCTTGGCTAAACGAAGCGGCTTATCGACTCACTCGTAAAGCTTAATGCAGCTATCTATTGTCAGATATAAAGTCTCAGAGAAACATAAAACAGCCAATAAAAAAGCGACCATCAGGTCGCTTTTTTAGTATGAATAACCTAATTAAACGTTATTTCTTATTTAGAAGTCGTAACGCATACCGACAGTAAATACGTTGTCATCTTCTAGATCGATGGTTGGACCACCGTCAAGTTGGTAATCACCTTCGTACATAGCGTAGTGGCCATATGCTAGAGTTGATTTAGATATGCGGTAATCAGCACCCACAGTGATTTGACTAATACTAGCATCGGTCACGACACCGCCTGCTGCTTTTTGCTTAGTTAGGTAACGACCGAATCCACCTTCATCAACACCGTATTCAGCTTTTAAGTTAACACCGTTAAGGTTGTAAACTAGATTTAAGAAGTACGAATCACCTTCTTGTTCAGTTGTTTGGCTTTCAGTGTTTTGGTATAAACCGCCTACTTTGAAACCGCCAACTTTAAATTGAGCGACACCACGGTAAGCATCAACGCCACCGATTGTGTTGTAAGCTGCTGCTACATAGTAGTTTTGTGCTTTAAGTTTTTTATCACCAATTGTTGCGCTTAATGCGTACTGATCTTCATACGATTCGTTGTCATCAGCATCAGTGTAGTTATCTTCCATTAAATAAGTCGCGTTTAAGGTCAGTAAATCAGCGATTTTTGGAGAGTAGTACCAGATACCATCAGCAGAACGAGTTTGACCTGCAACTAAACGATCGATATCAGCGTTAGTGTTACCGAACACGTCAACACCACCTTCAGACTGTTTGAATACGGTGTCATTACGCCCAACTAATACAGTACCGAAGTTTGTTTTTATACCTAGGTAAGTATTACGTGCTTTGAAAACGTCTGAACTTGAAGAGGTATTTTCAACTTGGAATTCCATTTGGTAAAGCACTTCAACAGCATCAGTAATCTTTTCACTGCCTTTAACACCTAAGTGAGAGAAGTTATTTTCGAATACAGTGCCTTCTTTACCTTCTTGAGTCGTCACACCTAAGTCTGAGTTAGTTACTGCTAGGTCTAAGCGACCATAGAAGTTAGGGCCATCGGCTAGCGCACCGAATGAAGTTAAAGCAATAACTGAGGCTACAGATGCTGAAATTAGCGTCTTTTTCATCTTTTCATACTCCCTTATAGAACCTAGGTTCTATTCCCATAATGGGTGTTATAGTGAATTTCAGTTGCAAAAAGCGCTAACAAAAGGCTTTTGCATAACGAACTAATTGGAATTTTTACAGGTTTATAAGAGTTAAGTTGTGGAGTAGGTCAAACTTTTTTGCTTTAGTGTAATGAGTTTGGGTGGAAATGTGACAAATTCGATACTTTTGAGTGTTAATTAACGGTTTGTTAGCAAATTACCCATTTGTGGAGGTTCACAAGATGTACTTAATCATGTAGAGCACGTGGTTACTGACTGTATGAATAGTTAAGGTGTTGCTAAATTGTTAGTTGTAAAGCGGTGAATTAAGCTTGATTATGAGTTTTTGCATAATAAAATGAACCGATGGAATAAAAGTTAAAAAAAAGCGACCCTTTGAGGTCGCTTTAGCATTTGATTAACATTCAGTCGTTGTTTATTTCAACGCTAGTTGGATGGGTTTAGAAGTCTAAACGAACACCAACAGTAAAGATGTCATCACTTAAATCTTCAACTGCACCATTAAGTTTCATGTCGCCATTATATCGAGTGTATTGGCCATAAACTAAAGTGTTAGTACTCATGCGGTAGTCTGCACCAACACTAAATTGTTGAATATCAACATCAGTAACGTCTTTACGAGCATCCATAGCACTGACGCTATCTGTATCGTCTTGAGACATAACCTGTCCAGTACGAGTGTTAACTATTTTACCTAAACCTGAGTCATCATGGCCATAAGTGGCTTTCAATTTAACATCGCCCATGACGTAAGCTAGGTTCACGTAGTAAGTGTCACCCTTAAGGTGAGCTAACTCTTCTTTTAAGCTTTCACTGTTTTGGTATAAACCGCCCACGATAAAGTTACCAAATTTAGCTTGGATTACACCACGATATGCTTCAACGTCGTTAATACCATCTTGGTAAGCAGCTGCAGCATAAAAGTTATGAGATTTTAATGCTTTGTCACCCATTGTAGCGCTTACTGCGTACATTGAGTCACTTACCGTATCGTAATTATCATCAACTAAGTATGTTGCGTTAACAGCTAACATATTAGCCATTACAGGTGAGTAATAGCTAACGCCATCACCACGACGCTCTTGGCCTGCTGTAAGCAAATCGATATCTGCGTTCGTGTTACCAAATAAGTCGAAGCCGCCTTCAGCAGATTTAAATACGGTATCATTACGACCAACTAATACGGTACCGCCATTAGTTTGCAGGCCCACGAATGAGTTACGCGCTGCGAATGTATTATCAGAGTTATCGAAGTTGCTTACACCGAATTCCATTTGATAGATGATGGCAAAATTGTCATTGATTTTTTCAGTGCCTTTCACACCTAACCAAGAAAAATTATTTTCAAGAACAAGACCATCTTTCTTGTTTTGAGTTGCGGCACCCATATCTGAGTTGGTTAATGCAAGATCTGCACGCCCGTAGAAATTTGGGCCATCAGCTAACGCAGTAAAAGAGGTCATTGCAGTGCAAGATAAAATTGCTGCAGTGATCAGGTTTTTTTTCATCATCTTAATCTTCCTTTGGTAAGGGCTTGATTTTTGTCGAGCACTCATCAGTTATGCCCAACATTGATAGAAATAGCGATGACGCAACGGATACGTGCGCCTGCCATTTATGGAATCCTGTATCTGCGCTTGATATTGCCATAAAAGCGTAATAAAAAAGTGTGATATTTATCACTTAAGGTTGGATTTATTTGATATGCATCATGCTGATTTACAAGGGTTATAATTGCAGATAACAATGCTACCAATCTGATTAACATAATATCTTGAAGTTTACTTGGTTTGTTGTGGGCGCGTAACAAGTGTGTCAATTTGTGGGGGCTGTTAGATTAAATTACAGATTAAACCAACATTAATATTTAATGACTCAGATATTTCGATTTGGCTGAGTTTCGTATAAAATATCGCCCCCATATTAATGAGTACTCAAGAGCATTACATGTTGTCAGAATCCTATTTAAATCGTTTTGGTGGAATTGGCCGTTTATATGGTCAACATGCATTACAAAACTTTGCTAACGCACATGTAGTGATCATTGGTATTGGTGGCGTGGGGACTTGGGTCGCTGAGTCTCTTGCGCGCAGTGGTATAGGCCAAATTACCTTAATTGATTTGGATGATATCTGTGTCACTAATATTAACCGCCAATCCCATGCGACCACTTCAACCATAGGCGAATCTAAAGTCGAAGTGATGGCAAAGCGGATCCGAGACATTAATCCTGAGTGTGTCGTCAACGAAGTTGAAGATTTTGTTACCGCAGACAACTTAGTAGATTACCTTGGCACTAAAAGCGATCCTTTATCGATCGACTATGTGGTTGACTGTATTGATGCCGTTAAACAGAAAGCGGCGTTAATAGCTTGGTGTAAACGCAATAAGCTCAAGATTGTTACTGTTGGTGGTGCTGGTGGACAAACTGATCCAACTCAAATTCAGCTGACTGATTTAGCAAAAACGATTCAAGATCCATTACTTGCTAAAGTCAGGGGAATTTTGCGCCGCGAGTATAATTTTACTAAAAATGTACAACGACGCTTTGCTGTCGATGCAGTGTTTTCCACTCAACACCTTGTTTACCCTCAAAGCGATGGAAGTGTTTGCAGTACTAAAGCAACCGCTGAGGGGACTATGCGTATGGACTGTGCCTCTGGTTTTGGGGCTGTCACTATGGTGACAGGTACATTTGGCTTTATCGCAGCGAGCCGTGTTTTAGCAAGATTAGCTGAAAAGTAACCACTTAATGTAAAAAGAGTTATTTAGATAATTCCTTGGCATCAAAATTGCTTTTGAAGTAATAGATTCAAAAATCTGACACTTTGGAAGCGAGATGATGAAAATTAAATTAGATAACGTAAAGCTAGCCAACGTAAAACGTGTTGTTGTCAGCGTAATGCTTTGGTGGGTTGTTGCTTGTACCGTATTATTGTTTGCTCCTTCCCATGTGCTGCAAACCCTTTCCCTTGATGGATTAGTGACAGATTATGGCCACTTTATTGGCTTAGGTCTTATTGTTGGTGCGGCATTTTTCTTAAGTCAGTTATTCACCTTTGTTGTGGATGAGTCGATCAATTTTTTACGTGAAAAACGTGCCATAGAAACTATTGAAGCTAAGGTGAAGCTACTTGATCCTGCTGAGCGAGCTTTATTGAGAGAGTTTTTCCTTCAAGGCGCCACTATTTTGGCATTACCTCAAAACGAACTCGCAGTGAAAGGTTTAGTAGCGACAAATATTTTAGAGTTAGTGGGTAACGAACGTCATTACGCCATTCAAGGGCCAACGGCTGAATACAAAATTTCGATGAAAGCACGAGTGTATTTAAATCGTGATGTGTTGAGGTTACCAGCTGGTGAGCCAAGTAAAGAAGAGTTAACCCATTTAATTAAAGCAAGACCTCAGTTTATTAATGGTTTAGTACAACCAAGAAAACATGCGGCTTAGTTTGGTTTGAATCGCTTTCGAAGAAGCTAAATTTTAGATACAAAAATGGGGGCTATAGGCCCCCTAATTATTTGCCAAGAAACACAAAAAACTGACTTAAATCAAAATAAGTAATACTTATTCTTTTGGAGCCGACTTCACAATAAACATCCACATCATGTACGACATAATTCCCATAGTGCAGAAGATAACAATCATTGATAGCAAACCTATTGCATTACCAAACATTAAATCTAACCAGAATGCCATTTCATAATCCTCTTTATCGTGAAGTCACAAGTAACATATCGCATACATCTGTTAACAATTATGATCTCGATCAATTAACCTTTCAGTTATTGCTGAATACCTAATGTAATAGATTAGGAAGTAGTGAAGTATGTACCTGAGGTAATGGTTGTTCACCAATGTAGGGGGAAGGGCTGCACACTCAGCAACTCAAGGTTCATAAAGCTGTTGTTTGAATGAGATTTGAGCTATTGAATCGAAAACTGCTAAATAGAAGATTAAAGGGCTTGCGATTGTGATTGGCCTAGGTATAATTCTGACTCTCGATTGAGCGCAGCTCTTTTGAGACATCAATATGATGCCGGTGTGGTGAAATTGGTATACACGACGGATTCAAAATATAGAGTCCCTAGAGTGATTTATCAATTAAAGTATTGTTTTTGAACAATAAGAAATCCTTTTAAGACAGCCAATGTCTTGCAAAGGTTTGCAAAGAATCATATTATTTGCAAAGATAGTTATAGCTACAAAATCTATGCCTGAGTGGTGGAATTGGTAGACACGTCGGATTCAAAATCCGATTTCGAAAGAAGTGACGGTTCAAGTCCGTCCTCAGGTACCATACTTTTAAGCCTTGCTAACGCAGGGCTTTCTTGTATCTAGCGTATAGTAAATCCTCTTGTTGTTCAGTTCCCCCCCTTTTTTACTTCTATAAACTTTGCATGATTCTACCTACTTAATACTCTTGGCAGGATAGCTCACTAGTCTTAATTGGATTACTTCAACTATAACTGTAATGGTGTGTCTCCAAAGGCAACGTGAAGCATTAGCTATTGAATATCTTAATGAGCTAGGTCATATGAGAACATGTCACAGTTTCAGGCATGCATTTATCACTAAGTTGATGAACATAGATTCAATGAACATAGATTCAATGAACATAGATTCAATGAACATAGATTCAATGAACATTACCTGCTGGTCGCCCATTAATTCAGTAAGTTTAGTGTAACTAATCATTACACCCATAGACTTGATTCATTGAAGAACTTATTGTCTGTTGTCGACGCTTTTTAAATTTGAAGTCGTTTGTTTGGTGAGTACTCACTAGAGGTGATGTATAATATTGTTATTTAAGCTGTGCTGAAAGCAAATTATAGTGTTGTTTTTTTATATAGAATTGCGGCTAAAGTGACTGAGGTTAACGGATGAGAGTTGTATCTTTATTTTCTGGTGCAGGTGGATTAGATCTAGGTTTCAAAATGGCAGGTTTCCAGATAGTTTGGGCTAATGACTTTGATAAAGATGCTGTGATCACCTATAAAAAGAATATAGGTGATCACATAGTTTGTGGAAAAATAGAAGATATAGAAACTGATGATATTCCAGATTGTGAGATTGTAATTGGTGGCTTTCCATGCCAAGGCTTCTCACAAGCCAATATGCTGCGCATAGAAGAAGATGATAGAAATAAACTCTATTTAGAGTTTTTAAGAGTTATTAGAGAAAAGCAGCCCAAATTCTTTTTTGCAGAGAATGTAAGAGGGATTCTAAGCTTAAGTAATGGTTCTGTAATAAAAAGGATTGAGGATGACTTTGAATCTGCTGGTTATAAAATGCAGAAAAAACTTTTTAATACAGCTGACTATGGTGTGCCACAATCTAGGTGGAGAGTGATTTTAGTTGGAACTCGGAATGATATTAATTTTGAATATGAATATCCAGACCAGTCACATACATCTCCAGCTAAGTCTGAAAAATCTGGACTTTCTAATTGGAATACAATTAGTGAAGCTCTTGCTGAAATACCTGAACCTGAGGAAGAACATAACCTATTAAACCATGTATACTCCCAATATAAGGTAACAAATAGAAACTTTACAGGCCATAGAAAAACAGACCCTAGTAAACCATCACCCACAATTTTAGCAAGAGGTAACGGGAAAGGAGGAGTTTGTGCCATACAACACCCCAAAAACCATAGAAGAATGTCTATAAGAGAGTCTGCAATTATTCAATCTTTCCCGATAGATTATCATTTTTTTGGAAGTATGACTTCTTGTTATAGGCAAGTAGGTAATGCCGTTCCAGTAAAGTTTGCACATTTAATTGCGAATCAATTATTAAAATATAAGTAGTAATATGAAAGTAATATCTCTTTTTTCAGGAGCTGGAGGATTGGACTTGGGATTAACTCAAGCTGGTCTTGAAGTAATTTGGGCGAATGATTTATATAAGGATGCTGTTGAAACTTATAAAAAAAATATTGGAAATCATGCTGTTTTAGGTGATATTTGTGATATTGATTCTGTTGATATACCTAATGCCGATGTAATTATTGGTGGTTTTCCATGTCAAGGTTTTTCTGTCGCCAATATGTCAAGAAAGTCCACTGACCCTAGGAATAAATTATATTTAGAAATGGTTAGGGTTATAAAAGATAAAAAACCTAAATATTTTATTGCTGAAAATGTTAAAGGGATTTTATCTTTAGATAAAGGGCAAGTTATTCATAAAATAACGAATGACTTTGAAAGCCTAGGCTACAGAGTTCAGTACAAATTGTTAAATTGTGCTGATTATGGCGTGCCTCAGACAAGAATGAGGGTAATTATTTTTGGCATTAGAAATGACTTAGATGTGACAATTAATTTCCCCCCTAATCCAACTCATGACAAAGTTGGTAATCAGCTTCCCAAGTGGATCACGATTGGGGAAGCCCTCAAACATTACCCTGAACCTACAGAGACTAATGATTTTTTAAACCATGTATGTTCTGATTATAAGTTGAGGTTTAATGGGCACTTAGGACATAGAGTTATTGATTCAGAAAAACCTTCACCTACAATTACAGGAAGGGGGGATGAAAAAGGGGGAGTCGTAGTTCTTCACCACCCTAATAATAATCGTCGAATGACAGTAAGGGAGACCGCTGCTGTTCAATCTTTTCCAGATGATTTTGAGTTCATTGGTTCAAAAACTTCTGGTTATAGGCAAATCGCAAATGCAGTCCCGCCATTAATAGGAAAAGTGTTAGGCGAAATGTTAATTGAAGCGAAGGAAGCGTGATAAGTTTAAAATAGACCCTTCATATTTTACAAAACCTGAGTTACTTGGTAATGTTTAAATAATTGAAGTTTATTAGGCATTATCAATGGCATATAGTGGATTAAAAAAA
Source organism: Shewanella olleyana (assembly GCF_023283825.1). Taxonomy (GTDB): domain Bacteria; phylum Pseudomonadota; class Gammaproteobacteria; order Enterobacterales; family Shewanellaceae; genus Shewanella; species Shewanella olleyana. The sequence goes on from NZ_JAKILD010000014.1 coordinate 86,412, forward strand.
CCATTTCCTGAATATAGGTGGAAGTGGGGACCATTGACTTTGACGGAAAGTTTGAATATTCCTGAAGTATATCTAGGTTGCTTAAAAGTTTTATATGCTAATCAAGGTGTAAGTGTTAGCTCTCAAAGCGTAGAAGATGGCTTGCAAGTTGTACAGAACGAGTTATCTAAATTGATTAATGGTGATAGGCCGTTAAGGCTTGCAAGAGGAACCGAAAGGAACCTATTTAGGAACTCGAGTCAGTACTGGAAGTTTTCAGGTTTACTCATTTCAACATCGCCTCGAATTACTCTTTCTGAATTAGGCATTGGTTATGCTTCTGGCCAGTTAACGAAAGGTGAATTTGCTTCATACACAGTAAAAAAGCTGCAACTTCCTAATACATATACAGAAAATGACGAGCAGATTAATTGCTGGAAATCACAAGGTTTATTAATTAACCCATTAGAGCTTTTATTGTCATTAATAGTTCAACTGTATGAGTATAGTAGTGTGCATGGCTACTTAACTACTGAAGAATTAATTCATGTGGTTATTCCTTTGTCAGGTAATAAGTATACTCAAACGCAAATATCACAAGGAATACTTGATTATAGAGCTGATCATTCAACTTTTAATGGGGCATGGGTGGCTAATGATGGGGATAATGACAGCAGAATCGCTCGTGAATTCTTGCTTTTTTTAAATTATTATGAATTTTTAGGGAAAAGGGATTCCACTGTACCCAATTGCCATGTAAGTCGTGAAACACAAGAGTTTTTCCTTCGTGAAGAGCAAATAGAATCTATAAAGTCTTTAATTACTTTGGATTGCTCTGCCTTACATACCGTAGTTAAGTCACCTCAAGACAGTATCAATACTGCTATTGAAATTGATCAAAAAATTCAAGCCTTAGATGTAATAAGAGAACGTAAACTAGTTGAGGTATTAAGTAGGCCAAGTCAGCCACGTTTTAGAAAAGACGTTCTTCAGTCGGGTGATGGGGTTTGTATTTTATCAGGTGTTAATATAAAAGAGGCGTTACAAGCTTGCCATATAATACCTGTTCAAAATAATGGTTCAGATGATAAATCTAATGGTATTTTATTAAGGGCTGATTTACATACACTGTATGATAAAGGGCATATTCTAATTGATGAGGAAGGCTTAATAACAATATCTGATTATTTAAAAAAAGATGAGTTTTATTCTCAATCTCTACCTTCCCAAGTTAATTTGCCAAAGTATATAAATATTGAAGCTATTCGTATTAGAAATACATACCGTATGTGGATTTAAAGCGAACTTTTACGCATAAATAAAAGTTTGAAGTAAGTAGTATCTGATGCAAATTAAAAATACAAACTGAAACGTATAAAGCTTCAGTTTGTATTGCAAGTACTGGAGTCTTATAGAGCTTTGATTTTGGCTGACAGTCTAGACTTTTGACGTGCTGCTTTATTCTTATGAATAAGCCCTTTGGTAGCCATTCTATCTAAAATAGGCTGAGCATCTGAGAATGCTTTAACTGCGGCTTCTTTATCACCAGCATCAATAGCAACTAAAACTTTTTTGAAGAAAGTACGCATCATTGAGCGACGACTTGCATTATGTTGGCGACGTTTCTCTGAAGTTATAGCGCGTTTTTTTGCTGATTTGATATTTGCCAAAATAAGCTCCTAAATATATCTAATGTAAAAAATGACCGGTTAATATCCTATTTTTTTTAATAATTGTCAATCAAAAAGTTATTCTCTATGAATAGAGCTTCTTTAATTTGATATTAATTTTTTGTAGAACAATATGGAGGTTAGCTTAAGCTTTTGTTTTAAATTTATTTTCTAGTGATAGTTTGAGCGTGTATGCTAATACTTTTCTCACTTCTATTTTAAGCAAATATTTGGTAGTTATAAGAACTGTAGTGATTCTTTGAAGCTTAAGTGGACGTTGCCTTAGCCTTAATAATAGTACTTAAAAAGGTTAAGCAGTCTTCGGTCATATTTGATGAAAAAATGACGCTGCTTTCTTCATCATGATGGATCTCTGGTGAACCATCAGTACCACTATTAACAGCAGTCATTACAACATAGCGTTCTAGGCTGCTGTCTTCTCTTTGGTTCGAATCTTCATAATCAACCCAAAGCACCATATAACCAGTCTGAGTTTTAAAGTAAAAACTGGGTGAGACATCGTTGTGCCAGCTTTTGTCTACTAACCAAGGGTATTTGGATAGGTCGAAGCCAAGGTTAAAGTGTTGGCCAAATTCTTGTTGGTATAATTCCATGCTTAATCCTCAACTTGGTAATAAATGGTATGGCTAGAATACCAAGTTTTAAAATGTAATCCAGATAGGTAAGTAAGATAAGTGCCTGACCGAGCAGGCACTGTAACGGTTATTTCTTTTTCAAGGGGGATTTATCGGCCATTGAGGCTAAGAGTTCATCAACTTCACCCGCGACCACGGCATCAATAACGGTGGCAATGGTTTGGGTTAGGTTTTCTAGCTCACCGACTTCGATGGCATGATTACCTTTACTGAGTTCAAGAGCTTTATTGGCGTAACGCACCTCAAAAAAGTATTGGTTATTCCGTTTGTAGAACCACTTGCTCACATTCTTAGGTATACGTACCTTTTCCTGCGTGCCTGTTTCAGGGTTTTTCTGCCACTTTTCACGGTAAGCTGTGTAGGTTTCTCCGTTAACAAGTGCATTTGCCATTGCCAGTTGCTGGTCGAGTTTAGATAACAGTTTCTCCCTGCGTTTTAAGATTGGGTTATCAGAGGTTTTCTCTGGGCGTGACGTGACCTTGAGCGAGCTCAATAATGATTTAGCCATGAGGTTGTTTCCTTTAGGGTGGTTGTGGGTAAAAGCTATATGCTTTGGGTTGAAAAGGTTGGTTTACTTAATGAATCCGATTGGTTGGTTTGGTTTCTTCCTGTTGTTTTCTTGGATTAGTATTTCGAGGTTTCTTTTGTCCGTTAATGGTTTCTTACTCATACGGTTTCTTCTGGCGGCAATCGCAAAATCACCTAGGCTTAAATAACTCAGTTGCTTTAATCCATGGTTTATTTCCGCTGGTGGTTTACCGAATAAATCCCCGTAAAGTGCGATTGATTGCTTTGCTGATAGATATTGAAATGTCAGCTTGAAATCGAATCGTCTCAGAAGCGCCGTATCGAGATTTCCTGAGAAGTTAGTTGCTGCGAATACAGTTTGCTCACATTGGTCTAATTCAATGAGGATTTGATTTACAAGCTGTCTCTCGTGCTGTTGTGATAATGTCTCTCGACTCGTGAGTACACTATCAACTTCATCTAGAAAAATAATCGAATCTTCGTTTTTAGCCTGTCTGAACAGCCTTGCGATATTTTGTTCTGCCTCACCGACATACTTGGATAAAACATCACTTGGTTTGATAATCATTAAGGCATGTTCGGTTTGCTCTGCAATGTAATGCACGAAGGCTGATTTACCTGTACCAGCACTGCCGAGAAGTAATGACCTTGAACCGTTGAACTGACTTACCGTATTAATGACCTGTTCGACAGTGGAGTGGGTGCCTGCAAGGTTGATAAAATTAGGGTTAAAGTCCATTTCAGGTTGATAGCAGGTTATTGATATTTGCCGTCCGCAAGCAGATAAGCATTCCTCAATATGGTGGTCTAAGCATTGCTCCGCATCCTTACCTGTAAGGTTTAAGGCTCTAGCTACATTGCTGGCATTAACAACGTGAGCAGGTGTTAAATCAGGCAGGTTCGCCAGTCCATTCTTATAACCTTGTGAAAGCCTTAAGCCTTTAAGTGGCTTTGCCAATATCTGGGCTTTAATGTGTTTGGGTGGAACGCCAATATGAAGGACATAACTGAACCGCCTAATAACCGATTCAGGTAAGCAATCAATATGATTGGTTATCCATATACAAGGTAGGGCATTGGTTTCTAATGTGGCGTGAAGCCTATCCTTGCTGACCTTTAAGCCATTGGTGTATTCACTAAAGATATCTTCTACCTCATCCAACAAAAGGCAGCTTGATTCATTTTGTGTAAATAGCTTTTGCATCAGGCGGTAATGTTGTAATCGAAGGTGAGCAATGTTCCTTTCCGAGCTGATTTCATCAACGCCATGAAACAGGTTTTCCCCCACGGCCTTAACTGCAATAAGGTTGGACTTGGTGTAACGGCTTAATGCCTGTGAAAATGAGGTTTTCCCAGTCCCCGCACTGCCATATAGCAGGATATTTACCCCCGTCGTCTTATGCTTTACCGCTTGGTTTAAAAACTGGCTGACAAACTGGGATTCTATGTGGGGGTAATCGTTAAGGGTTAATGAGGTTGGTTGTAACTGATAATAAAGGCCATTCAATAAGTCGTGGTATGACTTTGCCTTGTGGCTCATTAAGTTCTTTGCCAGTACATAAGGCATCAATAACAAACCGAAGATAGAACGGTCAGATTGTTCGAAAAGTGAGGTGTTTGATATCAGTTGAACGGCATAAGAAAGCTCATCTACCTTAAGGTTTAATGCCTCAGCAATAATGATATCGACATCACTGACCCAATGGCGAAGGTGCTCGTCAAAGAGTGCATATAGACCTTCGTTTATGGTCGTGACTGCACATAGTTTCAGTACGGCTTTGCATTGAACAGGCAATTCAAGCTTATTCACTAAAAGCTGTAAGTTATGCTCAAAGGTTAGCGTTAAAGCGGTATCGACTTTCACTGATGACAAGGATTGTTGAAAGGCCGCTAATTTCTTTTGAGGGCAGTCTCGGTAAAGTTTTTTGAATCTTTTCCCTGTAATACGACTAATGATATCTCGTGGTAAGTCTTGCATGAAGTCGTCATCAAAAACATTAATATCTAATATCTCTAAAGCAACAGTTGATGCAATGTATCGAGCATGAGATTCAACGGTTTGCATAGTGTTCCTTGGTGTTTGCTTTGATACCAAGGTAACAGGCCAAATATAGGATTTATATGCAAAAACTGACAACCTTATTCAGGTTAAACTATTTGAACCATAACCTACGTCTTAGCATATAGAGTAGATATATTAGGCTTTTTTATCGGTTATCTTTATTTTCATATAGGGCTTTAATTGAATCTTTACCATTAAAGCTTAAAAATTTGATTTTAATTACCTTTGGGGTGTTTTTACGTTTCTTCTCAAGGTCTATTCTGGCTTCTTGGGACAATTTTTTGTGCGTGTATTCATATCTGATTAAGCCAAGATTATGTAATTTTTTTAATGCAGCCTGTACAAATGGCGCGCTTGGCTTCAATTGACTTTTTTGAGTGTTAGCTTGTTTGTAATCAGTAGCTTTCGCAAATTTTTCGGCAATATTGTCCAAAGTTGAAAAAGTAATATATTGAGATAGGTGAAACTTTATAGATAACACCCTGGTAATTAAAAAAACACCTAGTTCTAGTTCTTGTGGTGTTAAGTATGGCTTGATCTTTATTGATGGTTCCTCTGACTGCTCACTATTAGGGTTAAATGTTCTCGCTTGAAGTAACTTCATTATGAACTTCTTTGTATATCTTGATTTTGCTTCTGAATAAGGGAGAGAGTTATCTTTTCTTATAGTCATTTGGTTATCCATATAGATAATTATATATTTTAAATAAGTATTATATAAATCTATATACAAAATGATGTTTTTTCAAGGCCATAATAATATTAGTGCAAAGACAACTGCGCATAATAGAGGTGACTAATGAGTTCGAGAAAAAAACAAAAAACTGAATTTCCTAAATCTGTTTTGAACAATCGAAGAGAGCAATTTCAACATGTCGCTGATGCTAGTGACTGTAAAGTCAGTGACTTGTCGGTTCACCGTGGTGGGGGAGGGAAAAGAAAAATAAGCGGTTGGGATGATGATGAAGATATGCTGATTAAGTCTTTAGTCGCTACAAAAGGATTAAAATCGGTGTATGTGGGTGTAAATACATTACCAGTTGATGAAGAGGGTATTAGATGGGTGAAAGTAATTTTTGAAGATGAATCCAGTGAACCTAAATCAAATGTTTTTTATAAAATTGCGCCGACAATCAGAAGCCAACATTACAAAGGTAATGTTACTTATCTCTGGGCTGTAAAGGTTTTAAACGAAGTCGATGCGATAAACTTACAGCAGAGCATAGCTGAAAAATTAGATGGAAAATGCTCAGCTAAACTGACTTCGTATATTCGTTTGGCAGACGATATATATTTTAAAGATAAAGAGGTGCTTAGAGAAGGAGTCTCTTTATATTCAGATGGTAGAAAGTACACATCTAGTTGGTCGACAATGGGGGACACTGAATATTTTGCTAACTTAGTAGCAGACCTTCAGCTTGATTTGTTGCCAATGCCGCAAAATATTACTTTAGGTGGAAAACAACCTATACCGCCTGAAAGAAAAAGCCGTCCTCTTTTAGTTAACCATTTAATTATAGATGCTTCACATTCTGAATTATGCAACCCTGAGGCAATTTATATTTCGGTGTTAGCTGCAACCAGTAGCATGCTCGGAGAAAAAGTATCTGTATCTTTTCCTGATGAGTTATCGGTAGACGTTGAGCACAATACTTCGGCAGTGTTCTCAACTTGCTTTCTGGGAAGAGAATTTGATGGTAGTACTGAAGCTATTAAGGCTGTTGGCCAGTGCATGTCAATTTTTCAAAAGAATGCGGAATCACATGTAAAGTCAGCCAAAGTTTCTAAACGTGTTGATACTAAATTTAATGCGAGGATGGAAGACGCAAATGTAGCTCTAGCTGTAAAAGCTGCTAATCAGTTCGACGCAGTTAAAAATCAAGAGGGTTATGACCTGCCCACACATTATAAATCTATTGCCAAGCAGTACGGTGAATCAGAAATAAGCTGTAATTTTGAAAGCCCTTTTTTTCATACTAATAACGTTCAGAATGTGATTGATGATTCACAGCATATTCATAGTGCATTATTCATCCCTTTAAATTTAAAGCGAGTATTTGATGATGCAAAAACGGATAGCAATTTAGAAAAGAACCTAGCAGGTATATTAAGCCAACAGCAAGTCGGTAATGTAGCTATTTTGGCTGGCTGTACTGTAACTGATTGGGATAATAGCGTGATGTCCTACGAGCATGAAGTTTCTTCATATGACAACGCAGCTTCTTGTTTTGATATTTATCTTGGTTCACCAGTTAAGCAGTCAAATGTAGCAAAGAAATATCAGGTTACAGATCGAGTATCAGAAGAATTGTTTAGCTACCTAAACACGCTACAGTCGCATATGTCCAATCTAGAAAATGTGACAGCATCGATTCAGCTATCAAACCAAGCTCTCTCATTATTGGATGAGTTTTACTTTGATATTGATAGCTTACTATCCAAAGCACCGAGTAATACATGGGTCATTGACCGATTGCTGAATTTAAAACAACTCGTATTTAAGTTGGCACTTAGCATAGCTTATGTTGATAGTTATGATTGTGACGATAAAGTAATAGAACCCGTTGAGGAAATATCGAAATGTGTATTCATTAAGGCAGCTAAACTAACATTGTTTATCGGTGAACAGATTCTCATGTTGGGATATAACGAACATATTGACTATGTTAATGCTCTTTCAATAGTGCCTAAACTTCGCTTGTTATCAGGTAAGTTTACAGCTCGTACTTTATATAAAGATAAAGGTTGGGCAGGCGTTAAAAATAACCCTTTAAGAACTAAAGGGGCACTGGAAGTGCTAGAACTGCATGGATGGGTTCACGTGGTTAATGAAAAAGATAATGGTGAAGAAGTCATTAAAACCTATATTGTTCATCCTAGCTTACGCAACTCTTGCGATCGACAAGCCCCCACAGCCCCCAGTAGTGAATCAATGAAGTTGTCATTGAATTAGCATATTACACAGAGTGAATTATATAGATTCATATTTCTATGAAATAGATAACTGTAAATCTTAATTTAGATACAGAGCTATCAATAAATTAAGGGTGTATATGTTACCAGTCGATCATCAAGAGTTAGTTAATTTTATTGCAGATGAAATCATGACGGCTGAGGAAGCTTCTAAGCTTCTTCGCCTTTCAAAAGGAACGTTAAAAAAATATAGGCATAAAGGTATAGGGCCTAGATATTTAAAACTTGAAGGTGCCGTTAGGTATAAATTATCGGATATTATTCAGTATGTTCATAGCAGTACTGAAGGTACTACAAGCGTACAAAACAAAGCTTTCTTGGGCATATTAGGTACCAATGTAAAGTTACTTCATTATATTAAAAATGCCATAGTAAAATCAGAAACGTTCAAACTTGTCACTCCTAACTCGGCTTTACTTAAACAATACTTAGATAAGTCTAATATAGACAATATTAAGTGGTCTTTTGATAACCTAACGTTAAACTTTGAATTAAGTGAAGAACTAGGTGTTGAGTATCAGAAAGTAGTTGAAGCATTAGTAAATTCTGGTCTAGTTAAAGTGGAGTCTAGTTCCAAACAGTATAGCTTTAGACATCGAATATACTCTTCAGAGTCCAACCTTAAAGAGGGGAAGTGCGGTATAGCTTTATTGCATAATGATTTAACAAAAGGGCATGATTTCAGCTTTCAAATTAGGCTTAACCCAAGTCAATTTGATACAAAGAAGAAAAGGGCAAAGCTCAAGAGTACACTTAGTTTGTTATTTGGTAACAAGTTGAGTGAAACACTTGGAAGGGCGTTTGTTTCACGGTTTGATATTTGTTTTGATTTACCTAAGTTTAATCATGACCTAGTTATTTACCGCTTCAAGTCTACTAGAAAAAGAATGGTAATTAGAGCAGAAGGTAAGAGCAACACTAATTATATTTGTGAAGGGTCTAGAAGACGGAACCGAGTTAAGTCTTACAGAAAGGGTGACGGTACACGCATAGAGTTTGAATTTTATCCTGGCAGTAAAAAGTTAAGTCTTAATGACTTATTAGATTATGAAATGCCTTTTAAGCGTTTTGAACTGTATGCTCCTGATTTTTTACTAGAAGATGAAATTCACCCGTACACTATTCATGCAATCAATACTCTTGGTATAAATAAGGCCATATCTAATTTGGATTGTAAAAAAGAAGCCAGAATACTTCGTAAGGTGCTTAAAAAACATTTATTAGTAACAGATCCTGAGCAAATGACACTTATAGCACGTAAGCGTATTAAGAAGTTTATCTATCGCCTTTTGAAAGATTAGAGGGTGAGTTAATGTAAGGGGCTCAATTTGAGACAGCCTAACGCTTCAATACTGCTATGACGGTCTGCCTAGTGCAGCCTAATGAGCGTGCTATTTGCGCTTTGTTAGTGCCTTCAGAGAATAGTTGATGAATATCAGCATGCAGCTTCTTATTCGGTTGCTTACCCTTGTAGCGGCCTTTGGATTTAGCTATAGCGATGCCTTCACGTTGACGCTCTAAGATCATAGCTCGTTCGAATTGGTAAATGCCACCAAGCATGGTCAGCATAAGATCTTGCATAGGGTTGCTTACCCCAGTGAACTCCAAGTGCTCTTTATGGAATTTAAGTGTGATGCCCTTAGAGGTGAAGCTTTTAACTAGTCTCAATAGATCTTCAGTGTTACGTGCCATACGGCTAATATCATGAACATGGATATAATCCCCATCACGGGCATATTCGATGAGCTGAAGTAACTCGGGGCGGTTTGTATCTTTGCCACTGCATTTGTCTGTAAAGACTTTATCTAATTCGACATCTTTTAGTTGACGATCAATATTTTGATCTACTGAAGAAACTCTAATATATCCAATATGTTGACTCATAATTATTACCGTGTAGTTAAGTTCTACAGTACAACTTAACTGGATATTTTAGAAGCCTCAATATGTAAAATTGACAGACTAATTCCGGTAGAGAAATTCTCATTTAGGAGGCGTGAAGTTGGATTAGGTCACTATAGATTTATATATTTCCAAGAAGAATTGGGGCAAATTGGCATCACAGCAAAACCAATTATTTGAAGGCTAAAATCTATAGGTGTCTCTTATAACCCTACTCAAAGCTTACACAAATTGGTTTGGCTACAATGCTTTAACTAACCAAAATATAAGGATAAATATTTAAACTGTAAACTTTGAGTACACTTAAAATGTACAGCTTATGATTCAAGTTAGTTAGCCAAATTGGCAATTTCACTAAACACTAAGTCAGGCTCAGATTTCGTTGTTATAAACCGCTGTTAGTTGTTTGTAAATACATCAATGTTAAAGCGTAACAACTGCTCCGCTGTTGACTTTCTTATTGAGTTTAACTGCTTAATTGAGTTTAACTGCTTAAATGTTGACTGTTGCAATGATTGTGATGCTCTTCTGTTAGCTTTAAAATTTGATGAATGCTTATGCTCATGTGAGATTTCGTCGTTCAATCCTGCATTTAAATCTATATCTACATCTACGCCATCCGTATAATTCTTATTACTGTCGAGGCACAGTTGAAATTGCCTCGACAGTTCTTGGTGAGTTGATATTAAATCGCTCAAATTATCAACGACTAAATTTAGTTGATCATTAAGTAAATTTCTAAAGGCATCAATATCATCATCCAACTTTACATTTAATGGTGCTAGTAACGCTTCACTAAGTTTTCTATTGCTGTAGGTTCTTTCATTTATCTGATCAAATATCATTTCAGTCATTTGATGAGATGCAAAACGCTTAATAGCTTCATACGATTGTTTAACTGTTAATGCTTTACCATGTTTTTCCATGTTATCTTTGGAGTAGCTTTTAGTGCCTATAGTAATTGTGGTTTTATTTTTTTTATTGTTTTTATTAAACCAAATTGAAAATCGTATCCCTCGAATAGCAACATTGCGGGACAATTTTATTTTTGAGTCTTTTTTAAATAGCACGGTATTTAAAGAATTGCTCCAAGCTTGGTAATCCCATAGAGCATTAATAACTGCTTTTGGTAACGGAGGATAAAACTCGTGTATTAGAGTATTATTTTTGGGAAGTATTCGTGATTTTGTTGCTTCACTTAAATCTGGGTGCTCTGCTATCTTACTGAATACTTTATTAAAAACACGATAAATAAACTGTTCTTCGTTTTCAGAATTTAATTCTCTGATTAAATCAGATTTTCTAAATTCAATATTTAATATATTTTGGTCATTAGTATTGATATCTATTTTTGTGTCAGTTGAAAGGGGTGTTTCGTCAAAATACATATCTAAATGAATGCTTTCTGGAATAGCCCGCACATGATTAGTTATTTCAGTAATCAGCTCTTCTATAATTGCATTGTTAAATTGGTTAACAATATCATATCGGTAATCAATTTCTTTTTGTATGTTAATCGTTGAAGGAAACTGGCTCTGACCATTTTTTATCCTGTGCAATAAATTTTTAACGGCCTTTGTTCGTATAGCAGGGATATTATTGGAACTCAAGGTAATCAAAGATTCAATAGTATTTAGAAGCTCATCACCATACATATAGGCACGCAAAATCAGATGATGGGGATAGTGTATGCGTAATTTATTTAAATTTGACCAATCAAACTCATTACTACTAAACAGCTCTGGGAGTATATCGAGTTCAATATTACGATTTTTACTTTGATTGTTTCGCTGATTGCGATTGTTTGAACCCTTATTAAATAATTCCTTTATTTGTTGGGCTTGTGCATATGCTTTACCGTAGAAGCTTTCATATTTTTTCCCTTCATCGAGTGTTTCGAATAGTAGATAAAAATGGCTCCACTTAGCGACCATATGCTTATTGCTTTGACGTGGTTTATAACGACTTAAATCTACACCATGATTACGCATTGGATCGGGTGTAGTTTGTTTATCTATTTCTACGTTTTCGAGTGTAGCTTTCAAGAGCTCTGCGATCTTTTCGAGTTTAGGAAATGTGTCTTTATCCAGTTTTATTCTTTCGACAACGAGTAATAGTTGCATCCACTCAGCAATCACGCCTTCAATCGCAGCAGTAAATGGGTTGTTTTGCAGGATACGTTGATGATTGAGTATGCACTCAACTACTTTGTTTTCATCTATACTTTTCAACTGTCAGATTCCTAATATATAACTTGCATTCATAAATAACACTATTGCTGTAAATAGCTAAAAATACAATCCTTTTGTAGATTTAAATGTGGTTGATTTTGATTTTTTGAATATTCACCGTGCATTCTTGATATTCAAAACGTGCAAAAGTAGCATATCAGCATGTATTATTTTTATTTTGTTGATTTGGGTATTCAAATTTGACTTGTTGAAGGTTTGTGTTTAGTCTTTCGAAGTATCAAGAAAGTCAGTTCTTCTAGCAAAGTCGCTGTAGAGGGGACGGAAGTTAAGTTCTTGGGATGTTTTTTAACTATGGAGTGATATGAATGTACAGTTTTAGACCAATAACCATAACTGATGTTTCAAATGCTTTGGAAGCAATCAGAACAATAGTTCGACCAGATGCAGATAATGAAGGGCAATCGATAAACAGTGATTCCGTATATAGTTACTTGCTACCTACTGAGCAGCGACTTGTCGATATAGCAGAAGATACAGTCAAGTCCTATATTTGTGATTCTGGTGACAAAGTCAATAATAACGCCATAGCGCATATGAGAAGAAAAGGCTATGACACTATTCTTCAACTCGATCAATATGACCCGTACAAGTTGACTGGACATGTTGTTGTTGGTGAGTGGGTTATCGATCTTAGTGATAGACAGTAAATGTGCAGTGTTAAGGGGTAACTGAGGATGAGAAAGGTTCAAAGGACTTGCTCATATAAGCTCAAGTCTATGGGTAATGGAAATAGTGAATTTGTTCTGTTTCGGTAGTTGTTTCATCTATGCGCACATATAGCAATCTAAAGTTTAAGAGGATTTTTAGACGGTAAGTACGGAAGTTGTTAGCTAATTAGCAAGCAGAAGCATCTATAGAGCTACTGTGTGCAATATCAAAAGGGAGATTGTGTTTTCGGTGGCTTAAAAAGCGGTAAAAGTATTAGGCTCATTGCAGAGTCTGTTTCTATAACTAATTTATTGAAGAGTGGGACTCAATTATGTCAGAAGAAAATAAAGCAGAAAAAGCCGGAGCGGCTGCTAGTGTTGGAACAGTTGGCACTATTGGAGCAGTTACTCTTGGCTCGAGTGCTGCAACTATTTCAGGGGGCTTAGCCACCGCAGGGAGTTTAATTGGAGGAGGTATGGCTGCTGGCGTTGGTGTTGTTGCTGTAGCACCACTGGCTGTTGGGGGGATAGTTTACGGGATTTTCTCATTATTTGATGACTAATAATTGAATGCTAATGAGAAGTAATGAGTAGGCTGATAATGCAATTCAGCCTGCTCAGAATGTAAGCCTTTTAGATACAACCACGTCTTTTGTATTCAAGACTCCATTCTTTAAATTGCTTTGTTAGTCTTGCCTGATTTTTAGCTAACACTCCAGTGGAGAGCGGTTTCTTTTTGGGAGCGGCCTTTTGAATTTCAACACCAGACAGTTCACGTGTGAACATTTTAGGTATTACATGGCTGTAATGTTGCTCAATCATCTGAAGGCTTGTACCACACTGTTTTGCCAATATTTCCATGCTCACTTCTCCAGACATCAATTGCCATGTGATATAGGAGTGGCGTAATGAATAAAGTGTTCTAACTCCATGAGGCGACTTTTTTAAGCCTATTTCTTGGAGTGCTTTATCAAATGCCTTTCCAAGCTCGTTAGTTGTTGTTCCATCGGCAAGCCTAAACAATTTATCTGAAGGTTTTCGGTTGGGGAATCGTTCGCGGAGTCCATCAATACATGAGAAAACCTCATCACGGCAAACAATTTCTCTTGTGCCAGTATACTTAGTGGTTTTGCCCTTTGTGACGGTGACATAGAAAACGACATTATGCTCATCTGCTTCCATATTAATATCTGCCCAAGTTAGCCCTTCCATCTCGGTGCCAGGCCTAATACCCGTATGAACGGCAAACTCCATATAATCTAAAAGCAGCTCTCTTATCTGGCGTGTTTTTTCCTTACGGCTATTTTGCTCTAACTTAATGATGGCATCGAAAACTTGTTCATACTCTCCCTTTGAGAATGCGGCTCTTCGTTGGCTGCTAATACCTTCGCTGTTTAGTACAGGTACTTGCATCGGAACCATCCACTTTCTGACGATAGCTTCCTTGAACACCATCTGAACTGCTGCGTTATGGGTTTGGATTGTGGATTTTGCTGGGATTCGTTTAAATTGTTCAATCCGCCATTTATCAAATTCACGGATTTTTTCTTGATCAATAGAAGTGATGAACATGCGGTCGAAGAAGGGGATATGATATTTACGTAGGGCGCCAATGTAATCCTTGTAAATAACCTTACCACCTCCATGTAATAGTTCACTTTGCATCTGGTCTATGGCTTTCTCTGCTACATCTTTAAAGCGTTTGCTATCGATTAAGGTATTGGTTTCAGCCCGTATTTCATAATCCATGAATATGCGGTGTGCCATAGCAATAGCATCATTTAGTTCAGTCTTCTTAGTAGCTTTAGCGTACCATTTACCGTAGAGTGCGAATCGGCAGTACCAGTATTTACTGTTGCTTTGAAGATAGACATAAAGTTTATCAGTTATGTTGTGACGTTCGATTTGTTTGCTCATTAATCCATCGTAATGAGTAAATGCTTTATTTGCAAAGATTTTTGCAAAGTTATTATTTGTTTGTTTTTACTTGTTGAAATTTAAGTGTATTTTTTTAGGCGCTTTCTTTTCAAAATCCGTTGCTTTCGAGCGTGGCGGTTCAAGTCCGCCCACCGGTACCATCTCCTCTTTAAGAGGATTTAAACCGACTTTAAGTCGGTTTTTTTGTGCCTGTTTATTTCCATTTTTATTATTTCTACAGTTAACAGCGCATAAACTCAAACCTATCACGTTGCTAGATTATTGAATTTGTTGTGCGCTGTTTATTAAGTGCTGCTTTTCATACCCAGCTATAATTCCAAGTTCATAAAATGGCACTTTGCGTGTTAATGAATCTTGAAGTAGCGTGTAGTCGCTATCATCGAGATAAAGTTTGTCGGCTATACTTTCTCCTTTTATCCAACCTAGGCCGTAAAGCAAAACCGCCGTGATACAGGTGTATTGAATGATGCCTGAAAAATATTGTCCCATTAAAATCTCTTACCTTGCAGAATTAAGTACAGCATAAAATTATTATACTCAGCTTGTTTAATAAGCATCTAAAGACTGGTTTTAGCGCTACTAAGGTTATGTGAAGCACAAGATAGTAAAGGTGTGGGATTGCACTTTTATTAAAGCTTCTTTTTTGTGATAAAAATAAAAATCTACTGCTTTATATAAAATTAGCTAATGTAGCTTAGTGTTAAATGATGAGTGTTTTACTTTTTTCTTATTGGGTGATTTTAATAAAGCCATTTTTAATATGTTGTACTGTTCAGGAGCAGAAGCTCAAGTTAAAATCTTTTTATATGCCCAGTTTAGAATTTTTAGAATGGGAAATAATAAAGGACAACCTAAGCTGTCCTTTATTAATTTTATTTAACTAGAATTTGTAATCAATCGCTAAATAAACTTGTTGAGTACCATTTAACGAGAATGTGCTATTGTTCGCTCCGTTACCTACTTCTTTTTCGTAATCTTGCTTTAAGTATTGGTAGCCAATTTCAGTAGACCAGTTGTCATTGATATTATACACAAAGCCTGTTTGCCCCCCCCAAACAAAATTGTCTCCAGAGCTTAAATCTGCTTCCTTGATACTAGTATGAGTCATACCCGCTGTTGCGCCGACAAACCAGTTAACATTGCTCTGTCCAAGAGGGACTAGATAGTCATAAGATAATAGAAAAGTCTGCTGTTTACCTAGGTCTTCAGAGTTATAACCATAAGTACCATATACACGGCTATTATCGTTAATATACTTACCAACACGAAGTTGATATGCCATATCTTTTTCTTTCTCTTTAGTGCCATCAACAGAGGAATCTAGCTTGTAAGTATTCTGCTGGTAACCCGCAGCGCCACCGACGAACCAATCTGCTGCCATTGCAGGTACAGACATTGCAGAAGTAATAACACCGGCTAAAATAAGTTGCTTAATTTTCATAATCCACTCCAGAATATAAAGGTCGTTTCGTTTTGTTGAAGCAATCATAGTCTGGTTAAGCTGTATCAGAACTGAATGAGTTTAGTGGTCGTTATTTTAAATTATATCTTCTAAGTTAACTTATTTAAGATAGAAATAAATTTCGGATTTATATGTATTTTCAAGAGCCTTATTACACTTAACTTATAATGTGGGAGTTTTGAATATTAAAGCTTGCTTTGTATTTTTAGGTATTTTACTTATTATCGAAATCATATGGTTTCATCTTGTTATATTACTAATTTAACATGTTCTCCTTAGGGTTGGTTTTAAGCTAATTTCTAGCTATTCCTCATTTATTTCACGAAGTTTACCTATGTGAGCGATTAGCCGTTCCTATGGTAGATCACAAATTCAACAAGTTGTTACTGAATTATTTGCGCAAGGTCACTGTATGGTTTTTAGCTGATATTTGATGTTGCAGTTTTGATGTATAAACAATCTAAAGGCTGAATAAAATGATAACCACTCAATTAGCCTTTAGTTGTTATTTTCTATATATGACCTACATTCGAGCATGCGATTCCTACAGCGCATACACTACCAAATGGTCTTTATAGTAAATAAACCAAATGCAGCCGGATTTGCTGCAATTAATCAATGTTTGCTAAGGAGATTAGCTAATGTTTTATGTTCATATGCTGTTATTGTTGGCGGTTATATTTGTTGGTATTCGCCACGGTGGCGTGGCATTCGGTTTACTCGGTGGCCTAGGGGTATCGGTATTAGCGTTTGTTTTTGGTATTGCACCAGGCTCACCTCCAGTCAGTGTGATGTTGATTATTCTAGCTGTTGTCGCTGCATCAGCAACACTCGAGGCCACTGGTGGCCTTAAGTTATTGGTTAAATATGCTGAAAAATTACTGAGAAAACACCCTAGCCAAATTACTTTTCTTGGCCCCTTATGTACTTACTCTTTAACCGTATTAGTGGGAACTGGACACTCAGTGTATCCACTACTACCTGTAATCTATGATGTAGCCTACAAAAAAGGTATTCGTCCTGAGCGTCCCTTAGCCATGGCGACAGTCGCATCGCAAATGGGAATTACAGCAAGCCCAATTGCAGCGGCTGCAGCAGTTGTTATGGCGACAGCGATGGATAATAGCCTTGATATTAGTTTAATCAATGTGTTGTCAGTGACG
Organism: Shewanella olleyana; assembly: GCF_023283825.1. Classification (GTDB taxonomy): domain Bacteria; phylum Pseudomonadota; class Gammaproteobacteria; order Enterobacterales; family Shewanellaceae; genus Shewanella; species Shewanella olleyana. The sequence goes on from NZ_JAKILD010000014.1 coordinate 103,644, forward strand.
ATCCCTGCGACCTTAATTGGTGTACTAGCGGGTTGTGCGTGGAGCTTAAATCGCGGTAAAGATTTAGATAAAGATGAGGCATTCCAAGCACGTTTACAAGATGAAGATTTTCGCAATAATCTAGTTGATCCAGAAGTAGAATCAACTGACCAAGCTCATACAGATAGCATAGCTAAACGAGGGTTAGCGTTATTCTTAGCAGGTATCGTTTCTGTCATTGTCATTGCGATGTTTAGTAAAGAGTTGCTACCTGAAGGCGTCAGTATGTCAGTGGCCATTCAGTTTATGATGCTATCAGTCGGTGCTGTCATCTTATTGGCTACTAAGGTGTCACCACAAAAAATCGTCAATAGTAATGTGTTTACTGCGGGTATGACTGCGGTGGTGATCATCTTTGGTATTGCATGGTTAAGTGACACTATCATTAGTCACCACAAGAGCTACCTTGTAAGCTCACTAAGTGATTTAGTCAGCGCTTACCCTTGGTCGTTTGCAATTGCGATGTTTATGGCATCTATTTTCTTAAAGAGCCAAGCTGCAGTATTGACGATTATGTTTCCGTTAGGCTTTGCTTTAGGGATCCCTGCGCCAGTACTTATTGGTGTTATACCAGCATGTTATGCGTACTTTTTCTTTCCGTTTTATCCGAGTGATTTAGCGGCGATCAGTTTTGATAGATCGGGCACAACCAATATCGGTAAATATGTACTTAACCATAGCTTTATCATTCCTGGATTTATTGGGGTGACAACGGCGACAATATTAGGTTATTTCATCTCTACGCTAGTTATTAATCATTAACTTGAATGACATAAAAAAGCCCAGCATTTGCTGGGCTCTTTTCGTTAAGTGTTAACTAACGATTAAGACTTCATCTTACGACGACGGAATGCCGCTAAAGGAAGAGGTATAGTTAGTTTTAGCATAGAATCAACTGGTGTCTCTTGTACTGAAAATGGTTGGATGGGGAGGCAGGATTAAGTGTACTGTAGTGAATGTTGGTAATTTGTTACTTTGGGCTTGTACAGGTAAAATAGCATTATTATATGGATATCATTAAGGGAAATAATGAAAAAAACAATTATGCTTACATCAATGATCTTTCTTGGTGGCTGTACAGCTGAAGAGACTTCAACTTATAAAGAAAAAAACTCAAACTCTGCTTCTGAAAAAGTTCGCTCTACCAATGCTTCATTACTTAATTCCTCTGAAAACTCAATCTCTACTGCCAAAATTGAACGTCAAAAGCATGATGTAACTTACTCGAACAATAAAGATTCTTTACCAGTAAAACCTGCATCATACTCAGTCGCACTTAATCAGCAAAAGTTCATCACAGATAATGCCAGCATTAAAGCGGGTCAATCTTTATTTAACATGGAAATGAAACAGTATGGGGTGGTTAAAGGATCTTTTGTAGTGATTGCTTCGAAAAAACCGAAGTGGCTAGAAAGCGATTTTTCAATTAATGAAATAGCTAAACTAACTTACCGACTAAACAGTCAATCTGCAGATGCTGATTTACATGAGTGGTATAAAAAGTTAATTCAAGATGCTCGCTTTAGTACTGTTGAGCTTGAAATTGACTATAGCGGAAAAAGTGATGTGCCCGAGTTTTAATCGTCGTATCAACAGTTATTGACACCGCCTTTAAGTTGTTTATTTTCTGAAACTTATAAATTTAAAGCCACAACAACAATATGTTGTTGTGGCTTTTAGTAAATTAACGATTATTTACGACGACGAAGTGCTGCTATTGGTAATAATAACAAGCTTAACCAACCCATTGAGCCACCACTAGATGATTTCTTTGGCGTTTCAGCGGCTGTATCTGCAGGAATATCATTTACCATTACCGAAGTTGACGTGACAACATCTGCGACACCATCGTTTACCGTTAAGGTAAATTCGAGAGTTTCAGAGCCAGAAGCAACTAACGGTGCAGTAAAGCTTAATTCAGCTGCATCAGTTGTGGTTAATGTTGCTGTTGTACCAGAGGTTTGCTCCCACATATAAGTTAAGGTATTGTCAGCATTGGCATCAATAGCCGTTGCAGTAAAGGTAACTTCTTCACCTTCATTAACTTCTGCGGCACTTGCCATAACAGTTACACTTGGTAAACGGTTTTCACACACGTAAGTGTCTCCAGCTACGACATCAGAGAAAATGCTTGTTTGTGTATTGGTGAAGGTAATGTCATCAATGTACCAACCAGCAGAGAAACCAAACTCTGGATCGGGTACAAATGCGGAGTCAGTGGCAATGCGGAATCTAAATTGCACTTGGTTACCATTTAAGGCTTCACCAAAGTTAATAGTTTCCCAGCCGTAGTTAACACCTGAATACATAGCGCGGTCCGCAATGGCTGCTTCGGTGTACTCTAATCCTGTATCCGTATAGCCATCGCCTTCAAATGTTGCACCAGCTTCTACCACATCGATCCAATTACCGCCATTGATACTCACTTCAACAACCGCACCATCAAAACCTTCCTCTAGGTTGTATAAGTGCCAGAAGCTAACAGTGTAATCGCCAGCAAAGCCAACCGTTGTTGGACGAGTTTCGTACGCAACATCTGATGTGAAGCTATTGCCTGTTGCAGATAGTAGTCCATCAAACTCATCCCACTGATCTAATCCGAATGTGCCAATAGCCATGACATCACCAGCAATGACATTTTCAGTAAAATCTTTCATTCTAGAAAGAGTATTTAGGTCATCATACTGGCTAGTACCTGTTAATTCACGCTCTTCAAAGTCGACGTTTACCGTTGTTGAAAGCATGTATTCAGTCGTGTCTTCTACGCCATTCATTTCATCAGCAACAAATTTAAGTACTAACTCATCACCAATGCCGGCATCGTTTAAGGTGAACTCAATAGGGGTACTCGTTGCAGAGCCAAATAGTGCAAGGTCGTCAAAGCGAACCAAACCATCGTTAGCGAAGGTCACATCGTGATCGCTTTCAACAACAACGTGTCCAGTAAGACCACTCAATACTTCATTACCATTGTTTTGAATTATGAAACTAACTGTGCCTGTTTCGCCTTTATCAATAATATTATCTTTTGAACAGAACCCAGACATTAAGCCTTCATAGTTCGTATCCATGGTATGAGCTGTTACTGTGTAAGCTGATAATTCAGTTTCATATGATTCAACAACACCCGCATGATCTGTCGAGAAACGGCTCGGTGATTTAGCTCCTAAGCCCATACCACGACGTGCAAATGCAGCTAGAATAATCTTATAGTCTTCAGCATCATTTGCATAAGCGGCTGCAAGGAGTGCATCACGACCTTCGGTAAAGGTAGGAGCCATTGGCATCATCTTATAACCAGCAACTAAGTAGTCCTTCATTAGGCTCTTAGCTTCATCGAAGGTATGGCGTTCATCGTTAGCTAAACCGATAAATGAATCCCATAACATCGCCGCATATACAGAACCTGAGCCATGAACCTGAGGGTTTCTTTCTACATAAGCAAATGTAGATGGGTTAATGTCCATATTAGTTGAGTATGGGAATTCACGGATACCAGTTACAAAGCTTGCTACATAAGTGGTATCACCATAGCCACCTGCATAATCTTCATTGCCGACGACTAAGTTGTCGGCAGAATCTGAGCCAAATAATAGTGCGTGGAAGTCACCAAAGCCTTCACCCATAGAACGTGCTTGGTTACTACTTAAACCTGAACCATTACCTACTAAACGGTTACTGATGTAGTGACCCCATTCATGAGCTACAATTGCGTTATCCCAAGAGCTATCTTTAAAGTTACGTGTTAAGTCATTTTTGAACATGTCGATAGATACAGTTTCACTTGCATCTAATAGGGCATAAATCGCTGCGCCGTCACTATAATTGATGCCCATGCTTGGGATCGTTACGGTGTCATCCGCGCCGCCCATTGGTGCCGGTGTACCATCGTCAGTGTTATTCGCGATTAATACCGCAATAGCACCTGCATCCTGAGCATTTTTAACTTTTGCTGTGAAGTTACATGCACCGCGGTCAATAATGGCAACTTTACCAGCAATTTCTGCACTATTAACGGTGGCTTCACAGCCATCTCTGATTGGATCTACACCATCTTCAATTCGAACTAAATCGCCAGAGATCTCATAAACATCGTCACCAAAACTAGCAAATTGAACAATATCTAATAAACCTATTGCTGCATGAGAAGTGATGGTTAAACCATAATCAACGCCATTTTCAGCTTGAGTGGTTTCCCATAAGTACATCTGCATTCGAGGGGAGGCACCGTCAGCTGGGGTAGACATGTTGGCATTATTAAAGCCAGAGTTGTCTTGAACTTCTACATTTAGTGGGTCACCTTCAACACCACCACGATCGTAGTTAACAGCCTGAGCATTACCTGCAGCTTCATCAAAACCATGATCGTAATAGTCATTATGCAAGTAGTTGTTCATATAGAACAAGTTGACGATAGCGGCCTTACGATTATTGATTGAGTATTCTGGTTCATTGATGTTATATACATAATCAAACGTGTTAGCGGCGGTAGTTTCAGCTTGATAATCGCCATTAGTGAAACCTTGAGGAGCAACGGCATCAACATAGGCATTTACATTATTTCCAGAAGTTACAGTGGCATCATCAGCTAACCAAGGATCCATGGTACTAATAGCCCCATGACTTAAACTAACCAAAGGAGCGTCTAAGTATGGTGCGGTTAGATAAGCGTCTTCATCACTACCTTCAGGAGCTGGCATCACATTGCCGTGCGGGCTGTCCCAAGGCTTTCCATCAGCATCTGCGTATATTCGATAATCAAACTCAGCTGCATGACTAGTTAGATTCTGTTTAAATAGCACTTCGCCCGTTTCAGCGGATATAACATAGCTGTAGTATTCAGAGTCACGAGTGTCCAATGAACCCGACTCAATTTCAACATAATGAGCTGCGACTAGTTTATTTTTGTGTTCGAAAAATACTTTTTTAGCTCTAGGCTCACCCACCAAAACTTTCAGGTTACTAGTATTAGTCACCGAATATTTTTCGTATTGGCTATGAGATGACTTAGGCTCAAGGGTTATTGAATTACTGTCGCCACCCATAGCTTTAAAAGCTGCGGATACAGAATGTGAAGTATCACCAAAGGCACCTTCAATATCTTTGAGTGCACTTGAAATAGATTTAGTAGTATTTGTCGAAGTGAAATAACCAGAAGATGCGACAAGATTCAACTCTCTGTCCATCATGATGTTATATTCACGATTGAATACTTCTACGCCTGCAATAGTTTGTCTATATTTTGCTATTATCGGACCGCGTCCCATGTCATGGGTATTGGTCAAAACTGCTTGGGTTACCCCTTGTTTTACTGATGATAAACCGGTTAATTTTGCAAGATAAAAATCTGCGGTATAGGCTACTCGTTGTTCAGGTTTAATCGCAGCTAGACTTGGTGTTGTCTGATTTTTGATTGCCCACTGAAATGTCGTTTTTCCTAGTTGGGCATCAAACTGGTTTCTCATGCCACTTTTTGTAGCAACTTCTTCAAGATTATTATATTTTTTAGCCAGTTGAGTTTTATTGAATGATTTATAGTCGGGGGCTTTAGTAAGCTCAGAGCTTGACGCACTGAATGAGATGGTAGCGCTAGACAGTAGCGCAGCAGATATAGCTAGAGATAATTTAGTCTTCACAACTTCTTCCTTGGTTAAAGCATTTACCACGTCCAAGCATTTGTAGGGCATAGACTAGGTCGGTGATAATGCTGTTTATTATATTTTTTGCATTAATGCGTTTGGTGCATTCTTTGATGCACTCCACAACTTTTTAACACAAAAAATTAACAGTTGTAACCAAAGGTGTTACAAAATTATAAAATAGTTGTTAAAATTAACTATTCCTTTTGAGGTATTCCTTCTGTGTGCTTGCTATAATAAATAACTAATTACTCTAAGGCTTAACTCCCCTAACAATGGGGTTTTGTAGACTTATTAAGGTTTCTGTCGATTGAATTTCATCAATTGATTGAATGCGATTTATCAGAACATGCTGTAATCCATCGATAGATTGGCACATTACCTTTACAAAAACGCTGTAATTTCCTGTTGTATAATATGCCTCAACGACTTCCTCTAAGGCATTTAACTTTGATATGGCAGCAGGATAATCACCTGCACTTTTTAAATTAATGCCAATGAAACAGCAAACGTCATAGCCTAAAGCTTTAGGATCGACTGTAATGCGTGCCCCTGTGATGATGCCAGCTTGCTTCATTTTTTCGACACGAACATGAATAGTACCGGCACTTACCGCAAAGCGTTTTGCCAGTTCAGCAAAGGGCGTTCTTGCTTCTTCCATTAATGCTTCAAGAATTTGGTTGTCGAGCTGATCTCTTTGAAATGGAGTTTCCATAGTAAAATGCCTAATTAAATTATAATTAGGCATTAATTTACGATGAATAATGAATAATGGCTATCAAAAAGTTCTCATGAACAATTTTTATCTAACTTAAATAATTCTCGGTTGAATAGATCGAAATGGGATTAACTGAGTGCTTAAATTTATTTTATTGTGCACCAATAGGCTCAATAAATGGCACTTCAGCATTAAAAGTCAATTTTTGCTGGCTATAGGGATGATGTATTGTGAGCTCGGCTGCGTGAAGTAATAACCGTTCTGATAAACGTTTAGCTAACGGATCGGCATAGAAGCCATCACCTAAAATGACATGGCCTATGGCCATCATATGGATCCGCAGTTGATGTGAACGTCCTGTAATAGGGGTTAGCTTTACCAGCGTCGATTGCTTGGCGTAACTGACCACTTCAACATGAGTTAAAGAAGGCTTACCAAGCTTATGATCCACTTTTTGTTTTGGGCGATTCGGCCAATCGCAAATCAGTGGGTAATTAACTTGTTTAATTGACGGGCTGACGTGGCCTGCCACTCTTGCGTAGTAAGTCTTAGCTGTTTCACGATCTCTAAATTGTCGCTTTAATTCTCGCTCTGCATTACGACGTAAAGCGACCACAATTACGCCAGACGTAGCCATATCCAACCTATGTACGATTTGGGCATTAGGGTGTTTCTCTAGTACACGGCTATATATGCTGTCATGGTATTGGGCTTCACGACCAGGGATCGACAATAAGCCAGATGGTTTATTTAGAACAATAATATCTTTATCTTCATGAATGATATCAAGCCAAGGATCAGTAGGTGGGGTGTAGATAAAGTCTGCCATGGAAAGCCTCTTACTAGAATGCGCGGCAAAGATACCTTTCAGGCTACTTAAGTGCAAGCAAACTATCTCCTGTAGTGCTTACACTGAGCTATTAAAATTAGATACTTTAAATCACTGAGATTTAAAGTATCAAAAATTTAAAGATACTCAGGTTTAAAGATACTTAGGTTTAAAATAACTTAGACATTAAGTCACTAGGACTGAAATGCATTCTCTTAAGTTTAAGAAAATGCAGTGCCATTTACGTGCATAATGGTAAAGGTCCAAACAACAAAGGCGAGTGGCACATGTACTAATGCATAAAAGCTTTGATCAAGGCGTGACATACCTTGTGCACTCCAAATCAGATATACATGACCAATAAGCACTAATGGAAATAATGACAATAAAGGATATAGCGCAAACGGACTGGCATCAGCAAAAATACTATGGCTAAACAGTGCCCAAAACACCATAAAACTGGTGGTTAATGGTGGAGCGGCTAATCGGTATTGCTCTGGATAAGGAAACATCCTATTACCTTAAAAATAACAAAAGATAATACTAGATTAACCTTTAATTTCCTTTTTGCCATGTATTACTTTTCTATGAACTACAGAATAATGGCGTAATCCGGCTGGACCATGCGACACGACTACCGATAACAACACGATAAAAATTGTAATTTCCGGTTTCCAATCGGCCATAGGGATAAATAAACCCAGCAATAGCACCTTGAGTATGGTTAATACACCTTTAAGTTGAATTAGCCAACGCCAGTCTCTTATCACTTCCCATGCAAATAAAGCTACGCCGCTGGTCATCGCTAGAATCCAATAATTAATCCACAGACTTTGCTCTATTCCCAGTAATAAGCCACCGCCAGCACCTACAATGCCGACAATATGCAATGCGCGCAGGCTAGTTTTACCTAACCTTTGTAACCAGAATTGAAATTCAGATACTTCTTGATGCTGCTTTTTAGACATGAATTACACATAATTGAAATGTTAATAATGTGTCAGCTTAGCAAATTCATCTTGAATGAATAGCGATCTATAGCAAAATATAAATTATTGATATGCTAGTGGCATTAGAAATCGCAACTTGGCTAGGGCCTGTTGATCTTTTCTAGTTAAGTTTTGTTCGAAATAAAAGCATTTTAATTGAGGCGGATGGATTGATGCCTAGTCATCTAAGCAAGATTCATCCAACAAAGAGTAAAATGCTTTTAGTCGAACCCTTTGGGCAGCCTTTGTTGGCGATTTTTACTGCGTTATCGACTTTTTATGTAGAATAACTACACCACAAAGTCTCTGCCTTGTATAAATTGCCAACAATTCGCTGCAAAAACAACCTTGAAAGATCAACAGGCCCAGAGATTAACGTATTTCAAAACGTGACCATGGCGATTTGTTGTTGGCAGTATCAAGGCAAGCAATATGCTTTGTTGATTAAGGACAGTAAAATGAAAATCGGATTCTTCAGCGCAAAAAATTATGACATTCAACATTTTGATGCGATGAATAAAGACTTTGGCGCCACAATTGAATATTTTGACTATCGACTTTGCATGCAAAATGCCAAGTTGGCTGATGGTTTTGAAGTTGTGTGCGCTTTTGTCAATGACTCCCTCTGTGAAGAAGTGTTAGTCGAGCTCGCAAAAGGCGGTACTAAAATTATCGCAATGCGCTGTGCGGGTTTTAATAATGTTGATTTAGACGCTGCTAAACGTTTAGGTATTACAGTGGTAAACGTTCCCGCTTATTCTCCAGAATCTGTCGCAGAACATACCATTGCGATAATGCTGACCTTGAATCGAAAAATTCATAAAGCCTACCAACGCACTCGTGATGCAAATTTCGCATTATCTGGTTTAGTGGGCTTTAACATGCATGGTAAAACTGTTGGCGTCATTGGTACGGGTAAAATTGGTATCGCCACCATCAAAATCTTACTTGGTTTTGGTTGTAAAGTAGTTGCATACGACCCGTATCCAAGCCCAGTTGTAAAAGCGCTAGGGGTTGAATATGTCGACTTAGATACGCTTTATCCACAATGCGATATTATCAGCTTGCACTGTCCATTAACGTCAGATAATCATCATCTTCTTTGCTCACAAAGTTTTGCCAAAATGAAACCTGGAGTCATGGTGATTAATACTAGTCGCGGTGGGTTGCTCAATGCCATTGATGCGATGGAAGCATTAAAGGTTGGTCAATTGGGTTCATTAGGTTTAGATGTGTATGAGAATGAAAAAGAGCTGTTTTTCCAAGATAAATCCAATGAGATTATCAGGGATGATGTGTTCAGAATTTTGTCGGCGAGTCATAATGTTATTTTTACCGGTCACCAAGCTTTCTTAACCGATGAAGCATTAAATGCTATCGCTCACACCACTCTTAAAAATATTACCGACTTAATTACCAGCCATCATTCTGATAATGAATTAAATTAATGACCAAAACTGCCGCTTGAGGACACCTCATAGGCAGTTTACTTATCAGCAGTCGTTTTGGTTTAAGCTTTGCCTACTAACAATAAAGAGGGATTATGATCATTACCAAGGAAGTGCACGATATCACCACAGCGACTGGCGTGATGCGCACGTACGTATATCGCCCTGATGTACCTGGTCAGTTTGCGAGTATTATTTTTTACTCAGAAATTTTTCAACAAACTGCGCCCATTGCAAGAAGTGCTGCCATTTTAGCTGGTCATGGATTTGTCGTGTTAGTGCCAGAAGTGTTTCATGAATTAAACCCAATTGGGACAGTGTTTGAGTATGACGATGTAGGCAAAGATAAAGGTAATGCAGATAAGTTTGCCAAGCCGCTAGAGCATCATGACAGTGATACTGAAGCTATGGTTGAGTTTGCTCGCAGCCAAGAGTATTGCACCAGTCAGATTGGCGTAATGGGTGTATGTATAGGTGGCCATTTAGCGTATCGTGCGGCACTGAATCCAGATATCAGTGGTGCATTTTGTTTATACCCAACGGATATTCATTCCAATACTTTACCTTGCGAAAAAGGCAATGACTCATTGACCCGCACAGGGGATATTGCGGGGGAATTAGTGATGATTTTTGGTAAACAAGACCCACATGTTTCAAGTGAAGGGCGTAAATTGATTTACCAAAAACTTGAGTCAGTACAAGCTAATTTTAGTTGGCAAGAAGTTAATGCTCAACACGCTTTTATGCGTGATGAAGGCGAGCGATATGATGCAGCTCTGGCACTGCAAATGTATTTGCAGGCGGTGGCATTTTTTCAACGTATATTGAGCTAGATGTCTAAGTTACATCCCTACATAACAGAGCTAATGATTTCCTTTAGTCATTAGCCTAGTTATCTTTTCAGTCATTTGCTTCAGCTATAAACTCAAAAAGTAAATCAACTCGAAGGGGAGTTGGTGTCAGTTACTTCAGGAGCCTCTGCTTTAATCACATCAGCTACAGATGCTTGAGTGGATGTTGATATAGGTTTGCCGTGCTTTGGGTTAGTCGATGTGGCTGCAGGAGGCATTTTTATCACTGCTTTTTGTAACATCAGATTGTTAGGGTATGTCATGATATCTCCCTGATCGCGCTTGATAATCACATGGAACAAACTGATTTCTACGATCACGCCGGTCATATCTTCATCTTTATCGACAATTTTAATTTTATCGCCAATCCGATATGGGCAAGCGAAAAAGATAAGTACTCCAGCGGTAATGTTGCTTAAAATCGACCATTGAGCAAATAACGCCACACCTAAGACTGCGAACGCCGAAGATACAAATAACGATACTTCTTGATACCCCAAACCTAAAGATACCGCCATAATCGAGGCGGTGATAAAAAACAGCAAATAAGTTAATAACCGAGTCACTAAGCGACTACGCACTTCGTTAACTTGTTTTTTCTTGGCTTGTTGACTGATGAAGTGCTTTAGCTGACGCTGTATAAATATAAATACAGCTAAACAAATAGCACAAATAAAAATTTGAGTGGTCATGGTGGCTCGCTTGTTCGGTCTTGTTTAGCTTATTTAGGCTAACTTTGAACTCAAGATGATGTGAGTTTGAATTTATCCTGTAAACTGTCGTGCTTGCAATCTAATTCGTTACAAACTTGTTTATTTGAAGTGGCAATCTAAGTGTGAGTCATCGAAGCGATAAGGGGAAAGCGAATCAAACCGAGTCCGTTTAATGTCAGATTATCAGCAGTTACACCATATCAGTGATGATATTGGCCCTATTTTCGTATTAGAAGATAACGAGTTTCGGATCCTATCCTTTGGTGATAATGACGAACAAAGTAAAATCCTCAAAGCTCAGCCTCATGTTCCTCAACATACGTATATTCAAGCCATGCTGGCGGTGTTGTTATTTTCTAAACCCAAAAGTGCGATTATATTAGGTTTAGGTGGTGGGGGCTTAGTGCATGCATTACGACGCTATGATGCTGGTATTAAGTTGACTGCTGTTGAACTTCGAAAAGATGTCATTGAAATATCCAAGCGTTACTTTCAGCTGCCGATAGGGAAAAAACTCAATATAGTGCATCAAGATGGTGGTGAATTTCTTGCCAAAGCTGATCACAAAAGAGTGGATGTTATTTTTGCAGACATGTACATAGAGCAAGGCGTTGACGAAAAACAACTGACTACTGAGTTTATTGAAAACTGCCATAAAGGATTAAAAGCTGATGGCTTCTTAGTGCTTAATTGCTGGAAAGAGCACAGTAAAAGCGAGCTATTAAAGCAAACGCTATCTCAGCACTTTGCTAATGTATACGCAACACTAACTGGAGGCGGCAATTGGGTGATTTATGCTAGTAAGCAGCCACAGTCATTTAGCGCCGCAACGAATAAACAACAGTTACTGCAGCTATCCCAGCAGTTAGATTACCCTGTAGCTCGTTCATTAACCCGATTTACTCAATGGGAATAACGAGAACGACTTTATTGCGAGAAAAGGCTTTATACCCAAACAACTTGAAAATCCGTGTTTCAGAGCTTCACCGTGTTTTCAATACTAGGCGCGTTAATGCGGTAATGTAGGTACCTTATAAATTAGCGCAACAACGTAGTGGGAACACGGTGAAACTCCCTGAGGGCAAGTTTTACACGCGTTTATGCTGCGTTATTGATTTTGAAAAGGGAATAACCATTACCCTCAATCAATGCCTTACCTAAACGCGTGTAAATTCTTGCTGAAATCGAGCATCTTCAGGTTGTTTGGGTATAAGACTGGCTCTCTGTCAGTTTTAAGCTGTTACGGTTGAGCGGTTCCTCTTTTGTTATCTATTGCCAATGCCTAAAACAGACTATGTGATATGGGAAAATTAAATAGCATTTCAATATTCGCTATTCACCTTTTAAAGTTAACTTTCGAAAAAACCGATTAGGGTGATAGTTTTTACCCGTTATATTTAATTCTAAGTTGTCGCTATTATCTATTCCATCAAACGGATACAGCTAAACACTTAATTAAATAAATCGGAGTAACACAATGACTCAATCAATAATCAATTCTACAATCAAGCCATTCTCAGCAACTGCATTTCACAATGGCGAATTTGTACCTGTGACTGAGCAAGACCTTTTAGGTAAATGGTCAGTGGTATTCTTTTACCCAGCTGATTTCACTTTTGTTTGTCCAACTGAATTAGGCGACATGGCAGACCATTACGCTAAGCTTCAAGAAATGGGCGTTGAAGTTTACTCAGTATCAACTGACACTCACTTCACTCACAAAGCATGGCATGCAAGTTCAGACACTATCGGTAAAATTACTTACCCAATGATTGGTGACCCAACTGGCGCAATCACTCGTAACTTCGGTGTGATGATTGAGGAAGACGGTCTAGCACTTCGCGGTACTTTCGTAATGAACCCTGAAGGTGAAGTTAAAGTTGCTGAAATTCATGACCTAGGTATTGGTCGTAGCGCATCAGAGCTAGTTCGTAAAATTCAAGCTGCTCAGTACGTTGCATCTCATGACGGCGAAGTATGTCCAGCAGCATGGCAGCCAGGTGAAGAAACGCTTGCTCCATCAATTGACTTAGTTGGTAAAATCTAACAATAAGATTAATGGCTCATTCATCTCATCATCGTGAGTGAGCCATATTCAATAGATTTACCAATACTGTTCCAAATCATCTCCAATCAACCTTAGATCTCCCTCTGGTTTTACTCGATTCATCACCGAGTTTAACTCTCTAAGGTTGATATTTTTTTGCTCAATCATTTATTTTCTAGGAGCACACCTATGTTAGATACGAATATTAAAAATCAACTGAACACCTATCTGCAAAACCTCAAGCGCCCAGTTGAACTTGTCGTGTCAGCAGATGAAAGTGCCAAATCTCAAGAGTTATTATCGCTTGCAAAAGATGTTGAAGGGTTATCAACGCTAGTTAGTCTTAAGCAGCAAACGTCGGCCAGAACGCCGACGATGAGTATTCTAAATCCGCAAAATGGCTCAAACATTACGTTTGCAGGTTTACCAATGGGGCACGAATTTACTTCATTAGTGCTTGCATTACTTCACTCTGGTGGTCACCCAATTAAGTTGGCTGATGAAGTTATTGAACAAATCAAATCATTACCAGGTGAATTTCATTTCGAAACCTATGTTTCACTGAGTTGCCAAACGTGTCCTGAAGTGGTTCAGGCACTCAATATGATGGCAGCAATTAACCCTAATATTACTAATGTGATGATTGATGGTGCTTTATTTCAAGATGAGGTAAACGATCGCAACATCATGTCTGTACCTTCTGTATATATGAATGGCGAGCCATTCTCGGTAGGCGCTATTAGCGTAGTAGAAATCTTAAATAAGCTTGATGTTAATGCTGTAGCAAGAAAAGCAGAGCAGATTAACAATAAAGAAGCGTTTGATGTTTTAGTGGTTGGCGGTGGTCCAGCTGGCGCTTCTGCTGCCATTTACGCAGCACGTAAAGGTCTTCGTACGGGGATTGTCGCTGATAAATTTGGTGGCCAAGTTGCAGAAACTGTTGGCATAGAAAACTTTATTTCGGTATCTAAAACCGAAGGCCCTAAGTTGGTTGCCAATTTAGAAGCACACGTTAAAGATTACGACGTCGATATCATGGATAACCAACGAGCCTTGTCATTAAAAGACGGTGGTTTATTTGAACTAGAGCTAGTAAGTGGCGCTAAGTTATCAAGTAAAACAGTATTGTTGGCTACTGGTGCGCGCTGGCGTGAAATGAATGTCCCTGGTGAGCAAGAATATCGTGGTAGTGGTGTAGCATATTGTCCTCATTGCGATGGCCCATTATTTAAAGGTAAACGCGTTGCCGTTATTGGTGGCGGTAATTCAGGTATTGAAGCTGCCATTGATTTAGCCAATATTGTTGAGCATGTCACTGTACTTGAGTTTGATACCACATTGCGAGCTGATGAAGTATTACAGCGTAAAGCGCAATCAATGGGTAATATCGACATTATTACTCAAGCTATGACGACTGAAGTTGTCGGTGATGGCAAACGTGTAACGGGTCTTAAGTATACTGACCGTAGCACTAACGAGTCACATGACATTGAGTTAGCAGGTATTTTTGTACAAATTGGATTAGTGCCTAACACTGAATGGTTAACTGATACTGTTGAGCTAACTAATCGCGGCGAAATTATTGTCGATGGAAAAGGCCAAACGTCTATCCCTGGTGTATTTGCTGCAGGCGATGTGACGAATTCAGCTTATAAGCAAATCATTATTGCTATGGGTAGCGGTGCAACGGCTTCATTAGGCGCATTTGATTACTTAATTCGTCATAGTGAGTCTGAGCAAGTCGCTGAAAATACTTCTGAGGACTCTACCGCTGCAGCATAAACCAGAATTCAGATAATATCTGCGCACAAACAGTGTAAGGCGCTTATATATAAAAAAGCAGTTAACTTGGGTTAACTGCTTTTTTATCATTCAGTAATCTTTTCTACTTCTACTTCTACTTCTACTTCTACTTCTACTTCTACTTTTATTTCGAGTTTGCTGATTGGAGTGAATTGAATTCGAGCCATCAGAACGGAGTCCGAGTCTAATCTGCTTGAATTAAAATCACTTCTCATATAATAATTCGTTAAAATAACGTTATAATCAGTTAATAATTCAATAATTAAAGCGCTAAATGCTAAAGCCGACGCCAACATTTGAACATCAATTAAACTTTGAAACCCAACAATATTTAGCCAAAGGCTGTCGCTGGTTTAGTGTATTGAGTTTTGTATTGGCCTTAGTCATTTTTTTTAGCAAGCTTTACAACAACCCTGAATCCAATTGGGTATTTACCACTTTCAGTATATTGCCATTAGCCTGTGTCTCTTTTTATGGGGCTTTGAATAATTTTCTCCATGCTCGAAATTACAAAATAGACAACTTCAATCGTTATTACAGGTTCATCTTTGCATTAATATTATGCTGGTTTACGGTATGTAATATGCTGCTGTTGGAGGCAATATCAGCTCAGAGTCGAATTGAAGCCATATTACATTTATTAATCTTTTCTTTATCTGTGGCTTTGTTTCCTAAACGAAATATTTTCTTATTCTCAGTGGCTTTATTAGCAGGCTATATGACGATATCAAGAGCCTTTAATTCCGAAGAATTGTTTTTTCCTATAGTCAAAATGATGTGCTTTGTTGGCGTGGTAATTTCAGGCCAACGGGTGATGGAAAAGTGGTTTCGCAGAGCAGTATTTAAAGATGTAGAAAATCAGCGACTACTAGAAGAACTTAATCAACTTGCGTTAACGGATGGCTTAACCAAGCTAAGTAATCGCCGCCATTTTGACTTAATGCTAAAGCAAGAAATCCAGCATAGTGAAAGAACTGCAGCGCCAATGTCGATAATTTTAATGGATATTGATTATTTCAAAAAGCTTAATGACCATTTGGGCCATCAGAAGGGCGATGAGTGTTTAATTAAGTTAGCTCGGTTGCTGAAGCAACAAATTAAAAGACCACGGGATGTGTGTGCTCGCTACGGTGGTGAGGAATTTATTGTGTTATTACCTGAAACTGATCTTTCAGGTGCGGTGGATGTGGCAAATAATATCAAAATACAATTAAACCAATTAGCCTTAAAGCACCCAGATTCATTAGTGAGTGAGTTTATCACGGTATCTCAGGGTGTGGCGCAGTGGCATTCAGGGATGACCGTCGAGCAATTGGTGAAGCAAGCTGATGATAAGTTGTATGAAGTTAAAACTAATAGCCGAAATAATATTGCTTATGCACTTTAGTTATTCCATTTTTAGCCGATATACAAATTGTAACGTATTTAGGTTCATGCCCGCATAAAAGGATTTACGCGTTTCATCGAGAAAACAGCGCTGACAACATTATATAAAATACATAATAAGTGCCTGCGGTTTGTAAATTTACGTGTTTTAACGTTTGGTTTTTCTTTTTCAAGTGCTTTGGGGGCAATCAATGAATTGGTTTAACAACATGTCTATATTCAAGAAAATCGGCTTGATTTTCGTCTTATCTGTGATTATTTTTGCCGTCAACCTGACTATTAGTATTGTGTCCATTAATAAAAATAACGACACCATGACCTTCATGCAAGATAAGGTTGCACAGCGAGTTGAACTTGCGAATCAGAATGTAATTTATGTACAGCGCCTTGATGAACTTTATACTCAAGCTGTGTCATTTGCTGATGAAGACTTAATTGATAATGCCGTTAAAACTTTCGATTCATTAAAGAAAAATATCAATAGTTTATCTAGCCTTGATAGTGAGCAATCAGCCAATCTATCAACGCTTAATAGTGCGCTTACCCAATACAACGATATTACTTACGATCTTGCCAAGGGCATGATTGATAACAGTCTTGATATGAGCAAGATTGGCGAGATTATCGCGAGTAAAACCCAAGTTTACGACAAGTTAATGATCGGCGTTCAGCGCTACCAAACCGATAAAGTCGCCGAATTTAATAATACGATTCAAGAGTCCGTAAGTCGCTCAGAAAGCAGTTTAGTACTGACATTATCGATTGGATTAGTGCTGTTATTACTCATGGCAATTGCGACCATTTCTATTGCTAAATCATTAAGTGGCTCTGCCGGTCATCTTGCTAACTCCTTGGGTGAGCTGGCTGATGGTAAAGGTGATTTACGTCATCAACTCGATGTCACAGGGCGTGATGAGTTGGGTCAGGTATCAACTAACTTCAATCGTTTTTTACGCTTACTAGCGGATTCCATTCAGCAAGTGGTGAGCGTGACAGCGCCGTTATTGCAAAGTGCTGAATCTTTAAAAGAGCGCATGGGCACAGCCACACAAGCAACTGAAAAACAAAGCTTAGATGCCAAAGCTGTACAGCATTCAATGGAAGAAATGGGTTTATCTGTTAATGAGATTTCGCAAAGTGCGCAGCAAGCTGCAGAGGCTGCAGATAGCGCTGAGCAAGAAGCTACGAACGGCTTAGCCGTTGTGGCAAGTACCATAAATATTTCGCAAGAATTGAATGCTGAAATAGAAGTTGCATCAGATTCTATTAATGAATTAGCTAAAGATACGGAAAGCGTTAATTCTATTTTGAATGTGATTACATCGATTGCTGAGCAAACAAATTTACTGGCATTAAATGCCGCAATTGAAGCTGCTCGCGCAGGTGAGCAAGGACGTGGTTTTGCTGTTGTTGCAGATGAAGTGCGCGCACTTGCTTCTAAAACGGCCGATGCGACTAAAGAAATTCGTGAAGTATTATCCCGTTTAAAAGTGGCAGCAGAGTCATCGGTTAGCACTATGGATGTGGCTATCGGCAAAGCATCAGATAACGAGAAACATGCCCGTGAAACTGGTGATGTACTTAAATCGATTCAAGAACAAATTGTGAGTATTAACACCATGAACACCCATATCGCCGCAGCTACAGAACAGCAATCTGCTGTTGCCGCTCAGGTAAGTCATAACGTGGTTGAAATGAACGAGTCGTTTGTTCAAACCTTAGATATTTTGGCTGAGGTTCAAGATGTGTCAGAAGGCTTATTAGGCTTCTCAGATGAGCTGCAAAGTGCCACATCTCAATTTAAATTATAACTATTGAGTATTGAAGAGATTAAGCTTTGCTAGTTCAAGACTCTTGCTAATCTGATATAAACACTTAGCTTTTGAAACCACCTTTAGGGTGGTTTTTTTGTGGGTAAACCTTCGAACAACGACTCAATTTGTACCAATATTCAGCTACGTTTACTGGCGTAAAAGCGCACAACTGACTTGATTGATAAATTATGGGAGTTAATACCAATCAGCATAAGAATGTGATCATTCTTACTGGTTAAAATCGCTTATAACTTCGTTAGAAATTTTGTAGGTAGAGCAACTAGCTAGCTGCAATTCCTGCCTTGTTCTAAGCGATTTTCCCTACGCAATATCTGCTCACTTATTTATCCCGGTTGGTATAACTTGCTAGATGAAGAGTTCAACTAGATTCAAAATTAGACTAAAACTTTACTGACTGCTGCTTTGTTAAGCGCTGATTTTCACTGTGTTAGCGTATTATCTCAAACAATATAATCGACGAAATTGCTTCATTCATCGCTTTGATTTAACTTACTACCCATAGGTAAAAAATCATCAGCAAAGCGGCTAAGAAATACTCACTAAAAAGAGTCATCAAATCTTGCTTATGACTTTAGCTGACTGCGCGTAAAAGGACTCCAATGCCAAGCTTGATAAGAATAGTGTTAATTAATACTCACCTTCCTGGTGTAGTAGAACTTCAATTAGATGGACACACTAATATTTGTGGTACCAATGCATCGGGCAAGACGACTTTGCAACGTCTGGTTCCTGTGTTTTATGGCGAATATCCAAGCAGAGTTGTCCCCTCAACTCGTGATAGTTTTGAGCGTTGGTATTTACCCCATGACTCAAGCTATATCATTTATGAGTATCAAAAGAGCGACGGCAATTTATATCAAGCAGTAATGGCATCAGCCGGTGATGGTAAAGGCGTGAACTATCGCTTTATTGCCAAAGGTTTTGAGCTTGATGACTACGTAAAAACGCGCAATGGCGATACGATTATCTGTCATACCATGGCAGAGCTTGGCCGTGAGATGAAACGGGCGCAAGTTACTCATACCAACTTACTCAATACCCGTGAATACCGTGCGATTATTCAGCATGACCGCAGTCTATTAACCACTGGTGGTAACAAAGGCGAGTTGCGCACCTATGCTCATCACTTCTCGCTTTGTGACAGCGAATATTCTTTGCGTCACATTGAAAAGCTCGCCAAAGCGGTGCATTCAAAAGAAGGCAAAATGGAAACCGTTAAGTCGATGGTTGCCGCAATTTTAGAAGAGGACGGTGTTAATCCGCCCACTTCACGCCTAAACCCGCAACGTGTGGAAAGCTGGATCCGCGAAAGCCAACTAGTCCAAGGTTTTGAGCAAATACGTCCAGAATTTGAAAAGCTAGAGCAAGAGTTTAATCAACTGCTCAGCGCAGAATTGAGACTAGGCAGTTTGGCTAAAGGCTACCGCGCAGACGAAACCTTTGAGGCCGAAAGGCAAGAGCTTAGTCAAAATGAATCAAAAGATGCCAGCTTACAGCTCAGGTTATTAGATGAAGAATGGAAAGAAGCGCGCGATGAAATTAGCCAAGAGTTATCGTTTGCTCAAGGTGATACTCGTAAATATGAAGCTGAACTTGACTCAATTGAAGATCAATATGAAGGCTTTTTAAATTCGAATATTGAGCAAGCTAAAGCCGACTTAGATAGCTTAGATAATTGGCGCAGTGATTTAGAAAACTTAACCGAACGTCATAAGCTGCAAACCGAAAAGCATCAAGATATTGAAGCGGCCTATAGTACTCGTCGTAGTAAGATTGCAGAGCAATTGCATCGCGAGCTTGAGTCTTTACATGAAGAACAAGATGAAGTTCGAGAAAACCGTGATAGTCAGCGTGAAGCCTCTTCAGATGATTTAGCCCAATTAGAAAACCTATGGCGAGAGAAAACTGACGCAGGAAAAGCGGCATTTGCGGAGCAAGAATATCAACTTAAGTTGACCCGCGGTGAGCTGAGTCATCAAATCGATGGAGTGACATACACCGAAGAAGAGAAGATGACCCTTGCGGTGTTTGATGAGCGCATTAGCCGCGCCGACGAAGAACAAGAAATCTGTAATCAAAAAGTCGATCGATTGTCGGCTGATGAACGCAAACTCCGTGCAAAACGCGATCAAGTCAGTGAAGCATTACGTATTGCCAGTGTACGAGTGAATGAACGTCTTACTGATGTCGATGATGTTAAAGGAGTTTTGTTTCCTCAATCACACACATTGCTTGAGTTTTTACGTAAAGAATCTCCAGGTTGGGAGCAAAGCTTTGGTAAAGTCATCGCGCCAGAGTTACTGCACCGCACAGATTTACATCCAAGTGTGACAGGTAAAAGTGATGATGCACTGTTTGGGATCGGTTTAGATCTTAAAGCTATCGAAGTGCCTGATTACGCTGCATCCGAGCAGGATTTACGCTTAAGACTAAATAAAGCGGAAGAAGCCTTAGCGCAAGCAGAAGAGCTAAAAGGCGAAAATGAAGATCAACTCGTCGCGATTAATGATGAGCTTGATAACCTCAACAAAGAGCTCACATTTGCCCGCACCGCTTATAAAAATAGCCGCGAAGATGTTAGACGCTTATTCGATGAAAAACGCAGTACTCAAGCTCAAATCAACCAAGCACTAGCTGATAGAAAAGCCCATGCAAGCAAGCGTCTAATTCAATTAGATAACGAGCTTAAGCAGCAACATAATCATCATCTAGAGTGGTTATCGGAGCAAAAAGAGCAAGCGCTTGAAGCGCGAATGGAAAAAAATGCCTACTGGCAAGATGTGGTAGGCGCGTTAGATAACCAATTAGGGCAAATAAAAGCCAACATTGACACTCGTCGTAGTAATGCCAAGCAAGAGCAAAAAGCCTGTGATACTTGGTATAAAAATGAGCTTAAATCTCGCGGTGTTGATGAAGCTGCAATCGTTGCGCTTAAAGGTAAAATTCGTGAATTAGAAAGTCAAATCAGTAATGCTGAAAAACGTCGTAGCGATGTATTGCGTTACGATCATTGGTATCAAAACGCATGGCTAATAGCTAAGCCTAAGCTGCAAACTGATTTATCGAAAGTGAAGCAAGCCGCACTAGAGCTTGAGCAACAACTTGCCAATAAAACAGCCGATGTTAAGCAGCGTAAACAGCAACTTGAAACCCTTAAAAAGGCATCTGATGCCGCACAAGTCGACGCATCAGAAAACCTCACTAAACTGCGCGCTGTAATGCGCAAACTTGCCGAATTAAAGTTAGCTCCTAATAAAGACGAAGCTGATGGCAGTATTGGCGAGCGTTTAAGACAAGGTGAAGAATTACTGCTCCAGCGTGATTATTTACTGGGTTCAGTCAAACAATATGTAGAACATTTTGATTCGGTTATTGCTAGTAAATCTGGTTCGAGTTTAGCTGAGTTTTGGGAGCGTGCTCGCGATGAGTCAAGCTTTACAAATGACAAAGGCATTCGCTTACTCGACTACCGCAAACTGGTGCCGCAATTAGAGCAACTATTGAATGTGATGGTACCGCAATCCTTAATGGCGATCCGCGAGCAAGGACGTATCTTTGGTATCGACTTAACCGCTTATTATGATGTTCTTGCCGATATTGATCGCCGTATTGCATCTCAAAGTGCGCGCATTACTCGTGAAGTGGGCGAAGAGCTATTCCTTGATGGTGTATCTGAGTCTGCGGTTAAGATCCGTTCGCGCATTAGCGAGTTAGAGTTCTGGCCTGAGCTAGAAGTATTTGTAAAAGCGTTCAAGCAATGGAAAGCGGATGGCTTTAGTCAACTGCCTGATGAGCATTACACATCCAGTATGCGCCGCGCCCTAGATATTATTGGGCGCTCGGCATTATCAGGTGGAATTGCTAAGTTACTTGAAATTGAGCTGCGCTTAAAAGAAGGTAACAGCGACTTAATAATTCGTACCGACAGACAGCTAAATGAATCCTCAAGTCATGGCATGGCTTACTTAATTTTGTGTAAATTCTTATTGGCCTTTACTCGCTTATTACGTGGTAAAGCAGATGTCACCATTCATTGGCCGATTGATGAATTAGGCACCTTGCACCATACCAACGTGAAAAAGATCTTTGATGCCTGTGTGAACAACAACATCAGCGTTTTAGGTGCCTTCCCGAACCCTGAATCAGAAGTGCTTAACTTGTTTGCTAACCGCTACATCATTAATAAACAAACCCGTAAGCTGCAAGTGGTAAAACCTAAAAGTAACCCGCTGGCTGAACGCTTGAGCCAACGCGCTAACAAGGAGGCAATCTAATGTCTGAACAAAGTCGAACGCCTTCTCAAACCACCGCTTCTTCTGAAACGACATTAGTCGGAACTGGCATGCTGATAGAGCAGTTACTTCGCGGCGAGTTTATTTGCCGCACGACCAATGAAGATGGTTGGCGTGCCCTTAAAAATAGCACTACTTTTGACAAGGTTGAGCAATACCTTAATCAGATCAATCGTACGATTTCTTCTGCTGCCGAAGGGGATGTATTCTTTTGTGGTTACCAGCAATTAGGCGAGCAAGAGAAAAAGGTTATTTCGAGTCAGTTTAAAGATATCTGCTCAGCGCTTATTCCTCTAGTGGAATGGTTGGTGTTAGTGCAAGAAAGTAGCGGCCAAGACGCTCCGTTAAGCGAAGGTGCCCCAATCCGATTGACTGAGTTACAGGCACGTATTGAAGATACGCCAGCTTTTATGGAGCAATTAGCTAAGTTAAGCCAATATCGACTATTCGGCTCAACCAGTAGCAACGTGGATAACCAAATAAAGCTGGTTTTTAAACGTTTAGTAGAGCTAGGTTACTTGGTTAAGCCTAACAGCGAAAAACAGATTTATATTGCCACAGGCAAGCTAGATTACTTGTATGAAGTGATTCGTTTCATTGATGAAACTGAAGGTCTAAGCCTTGAGGCACAAGCTGAAACCGCAACTCAACGGGATTTAGTATGAGTAATAATTTACATCAAGCCGGGGTTAAGCTGCTTAAACAGCTCAGTCGTCATGCTGATGTGGTTATGGATGCCTATTTAGCAGGCTCTGTCAGTGAATCTACCCACGATGTAGCAGTGATTGAGAAGCTGAAAAAGAGTGGCATTTTATGGCGACCAGAGCCGGACGAAGCGTTACGACTTAAGCGTTCAGTGCGGGCATTGCTTGAAGAAGCATTAAGTGATGAGCGTAACCGGCAAATTGATGCCAATGTGGGCTCAGCATTCAGTACGATTAAAACCTTAGCAGATCATTACAAAGAAGCTCGTCATAATATTGATTACGGTGCCGCTGAGGCTTATTTGGCTGACTTGAGTGAACATGTTTATAGCTTTACTGATAGTCTTCGCTATTCCATTAGAGTGTTATGGAGCCGAATAAATAATGAGTTTGGTTATGTTGGCAGCATTAACGCAAAAATTCGTGAAAACGAACTAGCTCAAAGTCAGGTCAGCGAATTACTCAATGGTTTGGAGATGTTTCAGTTCAGCGAACTGAGCGAAATAGCCGGTGATATTCGTGAACTAAGACGATTATTAGTTACCAATTTGCAAGAAACCTTAAGCCAATGCACGTTAGAGCTTAGCGCGGTGCAAGGTCGGTTATTAGAACTCATTGGTCGCTTCAGGCAAATTCAAGGGCGAACTCGATTATTAAAAGGCTTTTTACTGCACACTGAGTTACACCCTGATTATCAACCTGAAAATCATGTCGCTCATAAGCATGTGCCGAGGTTGTTTAATTGTGCTGAAGCGATTATTAAACCTGCTAGTGTCGATGTTAATAACGCTAGCCATGAAATCGTCTTGCTTGAAGCGGTCTCTAAAATAAAAGCGATTAGCCGTGATCTGCTTCCAAGCAAAGTTCGTGAACATAATGTCGAAACCACAATGACTGAAGTTGAGGATTTTGATATTCCTGATAATCCGCTGAAATTAGCTGTTGATGAGTATTTCTGCGAAGTGATCGATTCAGGGTTAAGACAGTCGGCACTGGAATACCTCAAAGCGAATAAATTAGAGTGGGAAGCTGAAAATTGGTTGTATCAAGTTATTGGTGGCTATGAAGGTCTGCCAGATGAACATAAAGCCTATTTTGAGCTTGAACCGATAGGTGAGCCTGACCCAATTTATAGCGGTAACTTCATGATCCATGATGTGGAGCTATGGCTGGCGTAAATCTAGCTGATCATTTTTATGGGTAACCATTTATGCGAGGAAAGCAGTTAAGGCAACTTAGCTGCTTTTTTGTTGGATTCAGCTTTTATCTTAGTTTTTAAAAGCGACATAAAATTACTATTTAGCTGACGTAGTATGCGACAGGCGTAATGGTATGTAACGTTAATGCTCGACATTGTTGTAATTTAGGCGCGCATATATAGCGAGCTTGTGACAGCGGGATTAAATTGATTTAGCTATATATGTTACTTGAATAGTCGTCACTGGTATCAAGCTGAAATGTTGCTCAATGAGTTAGAGTAATTAACTATTCAAAGCTGTCTGATCGGACTATTTATCTGTTATGAGGATGTGTTTTAGCTTCCAACACTAGGTTTGGAGGTTCTAAATTAAATATAGTGTTTAAATTCTTTTAAATCATAACCTTGGGGTTAGTTGTAAATATCTTCTTTCAATCCCTCTCACAACTTATTGATCTCTAGCATTGAAATATGTTGCATCTTGTTTCAGTATCTTTGTCGTTAAAAATAATTAAAACAAATTTTATTGTCGTTTTTAGGTGTTTTCTTTCTGAAGTCGGCTTGAACTAGGAATACAGAAAAATATGACCAAATCATTATCGACTCGAATTTTTATCGGGTTATTCTTAGGGTTACTACTAGGTAGTATCGTTCAATTCGCGCTTAATGATGTGGCGTTCTTTTCAGGTACCTTGGTAGAAGTTGCTTCTGGCATAGGTAAAATGTTCGTCAATATGATCATGATGCTAGTGGTGCCATTAGTGTTTGTCAGCATCGTTTGTGGCGTGTGTGAACTTCAAGACTTAAAAAGCTTTGGTCGTTTAGGCGGTAAAACATTTAGCTTTTATATCATTAATACGCTAGTGGCAATTGCGGCAGCTTTTGCGGTAGCGATGTTAATCGAGCCAGGTAAAGGCGTTGATATGTCTAGTGCGGGTGGTGTGGATATTACCGCCACTGAACTGCCTAATTTGATGACCTTGATTGTCAATATCGTGCCTAATAATCCGTTCTCTGCATTTACTTCGGGCAATATGCTGCAAGTGATTTTTATGGCTCTGTTACTTGGTGGCGTGATTAAGTCATTGGGTGATGTTGCCAAAGGCGCAGTGAAGGGCTTCCAAACCGCTAACGTTATTATGATGCGTTTGATTTCAGTGGTGATGAACCTTGCCCCTATCGGTGTGTTTGCATTGATGTTTAAACTTGGTGCGACGTTAGAGCCTGAAATCTTCTTCAGCGTGGTGCAATATTTACTGCTAATTCTTGGGTTGTTATTACTGTGGATTTTTGTCGTATATCCTTACGCAGTGAGTTTCTTTACTCAAGTTAGCGCCAAGCAGTTCCGTGAAAAAACCCGTGAGCAAATTTTGTTCTCGCTATCAACTGCGAGTTCAAATGCAACAATTCCAGTCACCATGCGTACCTTAACTGATAAGTTAGGTGTTAACCGCGCAGTTGCTGGTTTTGGTGTGCCACTGGGCGCGACGATGAACATGGGCGGGGTATCAATTTACATTACTATTGCTATTTTCTTTGTTGCCAATGCGTTTGGTATGCCAATTAGCGGCGATCAAATTCCAGCCTTATTGTTCAGTGTTTTCTTATTGTCAGTGGGTGCTGGTGGCGTTCCTGGCGGCGGTATGGTTATGATTGGTGTACTTATTCACCAAATGGGATTACCCGTTGAAGCGTTTGCTATTGTTGCTGCATTAGATCGTATTATCGATATGGTACTAACGTCATGTAACGTAGTGGGTGATACTGCGGTACTTACTATCGTTGACCAAACTGAAAAGCCACACCAAATAGAAGCTGAAAAAGCTTAAGTTTGATTGAGTCTTTTAGTGCTCAATAAACGTTGAAGTATAAGGTTAACAAAAGGGTCTGCATTTGCAGACCTTTTTTGTAAATGCTTAGTTAGCATAAAAATTAAAAGGGAAAGTTAAGTGAAATTAGGGATTGGATTTATTTTAATAGCGCTAATGTTATTGATGGGATGTCAGTCAACGGCGCATCATGGTGAAGCATTGCCACAATATACGTTTATTGCTCACGATAATGATATGGAGCGAGTTGCATCGGTGCAGTCTACTGCTCAAGCGCAAGGTAAATTGCTACTGGTGGTGATGGGGGCGCAGTGGTGTCATGACAGTCGGGGGCTTGCTGCTAATTTTTCAAACCAAACCATGCAGCCTATTTTAACTTCTCGTTTTGAAACGGTATTTGTTGACGTTGGCTATTTTGATGATAAGCATAGCCTTGCGCAAAAGTATGGTTATCCCGCTTACTTTGGCACACCCACTGTAATGGTCATCCAGCCGAAAACAGGTCAATTATTGAATGAGGTAAATTTATCTAAATGGCAAAGTGCAGACAGCGTTCCGTTAGATGAATATATCGAATTTTTCTCAACCATAGGTACTGACTCTGTTAAGACGTTGCCTTCATCACCTCAGCTAGATCAATTTATAAAAAATAATGTGACGCATTTAAAGCAAGGTTTTAATCATTTACGGCCGATATGGGCGGCGGTGCGAAATGACATGGCAGGAGATGCTAAAGAGCTGCAAAGTGTCGCTACCGAAATTTGGCAATATCGCACTCAATTACAGAAAGATATTTTAGCGATGAAGCTAGAGCTTGCGGCGGATCCGCAGACCAAGCTTTCATTGCCCGATTATGGCCAGTTCAGTTGGGAGTAGCTCTGAAGGGGTTAAACGTCAGTACAAAACAAAAAAACCGCCATTTGGCGGTTTTTATTGTCGTACGACTTCTTAAACTAGAGCTTAAATTAGCGCTTAAGCTATCTCTGGCTCACTGCTGTAATCTAGGCCGTGATAACTTAAACAAGTTTCCACTTCGTTTGCGCTACCTAAAATTACCGCAACACGTTGATGAATAGCTTCAGGTTCAATATCTAAGATATCACCATAACCCGTAGAGGCTTTACCACCGGCTTGTTCAACTAATAATGCCATAGGATTCGCTTCATACATTAAACGTAGCTTGTATGGCTTCTCAGGGTTCTTATTATCGGTTGGGTACATGAAAATACCGCCACGACATAGTACGCGATGTACATCACCCACCATGGCCGCAATCCAGCGCATATTGAAAGACTTCTCGCGGGTGCCAATTTTACCCAGTAGTAAATCACTGATGTAAGTTTGCATCGGCGCTTCCCAGAAGCGTTGGTTTGACATATTAATCGCAAACTCGGCAGTATCTTGGCTGATACTCACGGCTTCGTCAGTTAATAAAAATTCGTTAGAGTCAGGGTCAAGTGTATATAACTGAGTGCCATGTCCAGTGGTTAAGGCCATCATTGTTGATGGACCATAAAGGACATATCCTGCTGCAACTTGTTGACGACCGTTTTGTAAAAAGCTTTCTTCAGTTAAATCGCCAGCTTGCGCAGGAAGCACAGAGAAAATCGTGCCGACTAAAGAGTTGATATCAATGTTTGAAGAGCCATCTAATGGATCAAAACAAACTAAGTATTCACCTTGCTTGTTGACTTCAACCACATAGTCTTCTTCTTCCGATGCTAAACCACGTGCATTGCCTTCTGCTTTTAGCGCATCTTTAAGCATGTCGTTAGTGATAACGTCGAGTTTCTTTTGTGTTTCGCCTTGAACATTTTCTTGTTCTGTTGCGCCTAAAACACCTGCTAAGGCGCCATGACGAACGGCTTGGCTAATTTCTTTTGAGCAGTCGGCTAAGCTTAAAATTAATTGGCTAAGAGATTCTGATACAGCTTGTTTTGTAAGGGTTTGTGTCAAAGTTTGCATGCTTGTTCCTAAGACAGTAGAGGTTAAGGTCGGTAACCAGTGGTTAATGTTTTAATTTATTGCCACAGATAATACCTTAGATCAGCTTTCATTACAGCGTGAAAAAGCTGAGCAATATATGACTTGGAGCCGATTTGTTATAAACTCAGGCGAAATTTAGCTTTCTCGTAGGCATCAGGTTAATTAAATAACTAAAACAACAAAGGTTGCCTCGGCTTACTACAAGGAATAACAATGATTAATACCTGGAAGATAGCGGCGCTTTCTTTTGCTTCTGCTATCCCGCTAGTATTTGCAAGTTCACTCGTTTCACCAAACGTTATGGCCTCAACAATGAAAATAACTGGTAATTCAACACCGCTAACCATCGAGCGAATTCATGCATCTCCTGCTTTAGCTGGGACAAGCCCTCGTGGACTTAAACTTTCACCTGATGGCAGTCGCGTCACTTATCTTTCTAGCCGTGCAGATAATCAACATTTCTATGATTTGTGGCAAATGGATATTAAGACGTCAAAACGCAGCATATTACTCAATGCTGATGATTTAGCGTCAGGTGAATTATCGAATGAAGAAAAGGCTCGCCGCGAACGCCAACGTATTTATGGTCAAGGGATCATGGAGTACTTTTGGGCTGAAAACAGTGAAGCTTTGCTTATTCCTGCTGCGGGTAAGCTTTATTATTTCACCTTAGCTGACAATAAAACGGTAGAACTGGATACGGGTAAAGGCTTTGCTACTGACGCAAGATTATCGCCAAAAGGAAACTTTGTTTCGTTTGTACGTGAGCAGAATATTTTTGTCCTAGCCCTAGAAACGTCAAAACTCACCCAACTGACTTTTGATGGCAAAGGGCCGATAAAAAATGGTATGGCTGAATTTGTCGCCCAAGAAGAAATGGGGCGCATGACAGGTTACTGGTGGTCACCAGATGAAACTTCCATTGCCTTTACCCGCATTGATGAGTCTGGCGTTGAGCTGGTTACTCGTAATGAGATTTATGCTGATGGAATTAAACTCACCGAGCAGCGTTATCCATATGCGGGCAAAACGAATGTTGAGATAGATTTAGGCGTTATTACGCTTGCCAAAGAAGGAAAAGAGCAACAAGTTTCATGGATTGACTTAGGCAAAGAAAAAGACATTTACCTGCCGAGAGTGAAATGGTTACCTGATAGCGAGCATTTGTCATTCCAATGGCAGAGTCGCGACCAACAATCACTAGATTTACGTATTGCAGATTTAACCAGTAACAACAAGACTAAAACCATTGTTGCTGAAAGAAGTGAAGCTTGGGTTAACCTTAATGACGATTTACAGTTTTTAAAACAACAAAAGTCTTTCATTTGGGCATCAGAACGTGATGGCTTTAACCACCTTTACTTATTCGATTTAAACGGCAAAGTGCAGCAACAATTAACCCAAGGAGATTGGGCGGTTGATGCGCTGGAGTTAGTCGATGAAAAAGGCGGTTGGGTGTATTTCTCTGGCCGTAAAGATACTGTTGTTGAGCGTCACTTATATCGTGTGCCTTTAGCAGGCGGGGAAATAGAGAAGCTTTCATCTCGCAGTGGTATGCATTCAGCGGTTTTTGCTAATAATAAGCCTGTGTATATCGATTACTTCAATAGTCTTAGTCAGCCTCCTCAAGTGAGCCTACATGATGAAAACGGTCAGCGTTTAGCTTGGGTTGAACAAAACGAAGTGAATTCGTCGCATCCTTTGTATGATTTTGCCGGCCTTTGGCAAATGCCTGAGTTTGGTGAGCTAAAAGCCGAAGATGGTCAAGCGCTGCAATACCGTTTATTTAAGCCTGTACCGTTTGATGAAACTAAACAGTATCCAGTCGTCGTCAGAGTCTATGGTGGCCCGCACGCTCAGTTAGTCGTGAATAGCTGGAGTGAAGCGGATTACTTTACTCAGTACTTATTGCAACAAGGTTTTGCCGTGTTTCAGTTAGACAATCGTGGTTCGGCTCATCGAGGCACTGAATTCGAATATGTAATTTACCAGAATATGGGCGATGCAGAAGTCGACGATCAAAAAGTGGGCGTCGATCATTTGCGTAGTTTGCCGTATATCGATGGTGAAAATATTGCCATTTATGGTCACAGTTACGGCGGTTATATGGCGTTAATGGCGCAATTTAAAGCCCCTGATTATTTTAAAGCGGCGATATCTGGCGCACCAGTTACTGACTGGCGTTTATATGATACGCATTACACAGAACGTTATATGGGTCACCCTGAGAATAATAAAAAAGGGTATGATGCAGGTAGTGTTTTACCTTACGTGAAAAATTATCAATCTGGATTGATGATGTATCACGGTATGGCTGATGACAATGTGTTGTTTGAGAACAGTACAAGAGTTTATAAAGCTTTGCAGGACGAAGGTAAATTATTTCAGATGATGGATTATCCAGGTTCGAAACATTCAATGCGCGGTGAAAAAGTTAGAAATCACCTATATAAGTCATTGGCTGCTTTCTTGGAAAATGAGTTGAAGTAATGACGGTAGCGGTACTAATCGCCCTCAATATCATTGTGGGGGCTTTGTGTTTGATGAGCTTTATTGAATTGTTTAAAGACAAAAAGCGTAAATAGCGATTTAAACAATTTAAGATACAACATTAGTCATGTGAAAAATAAAAGGCCGCTTAGCGGCCTCAGACTGCTGACAAAGCCCTCGACATTCGTCTAGGGCTTTGATCTAATAGAAGTACAGATAATAACCAAGTTTATCATCATGCTTCGAGAGCCTAGTCCACAACAATATGAATTAGAGATGGTGACCCTTGA
>NZ_JAKILD010000015.1 GCF_023283825.1 Shewanella olleyana
CAGTGTATATCCCTTTAGACACTGTCGATATTTGGTTTCAAGATGAAGCTCGATTTGGACAACAAAATACAACAACCAAACTTTGGGCTCCAAAAGGCTCTCGACCCAGAGCCGTAAAACAACAGCAATTTGAATATGCTTATTTGTTTGGTGCTGTCTGCCCCGCAACTGGGGCAACAGAAGCCTTGGTCACCCCTTTTGTTAATAGGGAAGCTATGTGGCAACACTTGAATCAAATTTCAGAAGCAACGCACTCAGATAGATATGCTCTTGTTATTATGGATGGCGCAGGGTGGCATACGGATGATATAGCCAAAGACTTTAATAATTTATCAGTCCTCAAATTGCCACCTTATTCTCCAGAGCTAAACCCAATAGAGCAAGTATGGCAATGGTTAAGACAGCACTGTTTGGCAAATCGGTGTTTTGAAGGCTATAACGATATTGTTGAGCAGTGTTGTAAAGCCTGGAATATATTTATT
This sequence comes from Shewanella olleyana, assembly GCF_023283825.1. GTDB lineage: Bacteria > Pseudomonadota > Gammaproteobacteria > Enterobacterales > Shewanellaceae > Shewanella > Shewanella olleyana. The sequence goes on from NZ_JAKILD010000015.1 coordinate 483, forward strand.
CAGTGCAAAGATAGGGTAAAAAGTTTATGTACACGAGACTGGGCTAATATGGGCAAAGTCTAATGCGGATTGGTATTAAATAGAAATGATAAATTTCAGACACAAAAAAGCCACTCATTGAGTGGCTTTTTTGTTTATGTGGTCGGTGATAGAGGATTCGAACCTCTGACCCTCTCGTCCCAAACGAGATGCGCTACCGGGCTGCGCTAATCACCGAAAATCTATTTTGATATATGAGTCTTAAGAGGAAAACCTCAGCTCCACTCTTAAAGAGTGAGTGAAACGTTATCAAACGACGTTATTCACTAAATGTAACTTTTTATACGGTAGGCCAATTTGATAGGATCAAAATAAATCACTAATTGGAATACTAAAATTTGGTCGGTGATAGAGGATTCGAACCTCTGACCCTCTCGTCCCAAACGAGATGCGCTACCGGGCTGCGCTAATCACCGAGATATTCTATAAATAGAATCTAGATTGAATGGGGTGACTGATGGGGCTCGAACCCACGACAACCGGAATCACAATCCGGGGCTCTACCAACTGAGCTACAATCACCACTGACTTTCAATCTTGCTAACAAACGTTACCGAATGGTGCGCCCAGAAGGATTCGAACCTTCGGCCTTACCCTCCGGAGGGGTACGCTCTATCCAGCTGAGCTATGGGCGCTCGCCTTGGTTAGCGACGCACATAATAGGGATAAATCACCTTCACGTCCACCTTTGTTTATAACTTTTTTGTTCGTTTGCTCAAGTTTTGATTAATTTGTGATATTTTTAAGCATTTTTGATTTTAAACTGTTGATAGTTCCATTTATCAGCAAACTTTCATATACTCAAAGATGGATATTTACCTCAAAGGGATTAAGGGAGCGTCATGGAAAAGGGAAAACTCCCTTCTAATAGTTCTAATAATATCGAGCACCTTCAAAGAAGGGTATCGAGACTTAGGCGATTAGCGACAAAATATAAGCGCGCTGAAATAATCCAGAATGCTTTATTAGAAATTTCCAACATAGCTACTCATGCGATTTCACTCGATGTCTTCTATAAAGGTGTTCACACACACCTACAAAGCCTGATCCACGCTGACAACTTTTTCATTGCCTCAATCGATAACCAAACCGGTAACATTACACTGCCCTTTTTTGCAGATGAAAAAGACACTCACCCATCAGAACTCTACCCAGATGAAGAAATATCCTCTTTACTTGAGCGCGGTATTACCGGTTACGTACTAAAAACAGGTGAGCCACTATTTTGTGACACCAAGCGATTTGAAGAACTTGTGGCATTAGGCGAAATTGATGACCTTGGTTCTCCATGCCTGCAATGGCTTGGCGTTCCGATTAAACATAATAATGCCGTCTCTGGCGTATTAGTGGTTCAAACCTACAGTGACGATATTAGTTACGGAGAATTAGAGCTCGAACTGATGGGCTTTATTTGCCACCATATTTCTGGGGTAATGGAAAGGCTTCGTCACAATGAAGAGTTAGAAATCGCCATCGTTCAGCGCACCAAAGAGTTAAGCCAAGCCTACGATAAGCTTAAGCTTGAAGTCGCTGAGCGAGTAAAAGCCGAAGAATTGCAAAAATCATTATTCCAAATTGCCGATTTATCAGCTTCCGATGTTAGCGAAGCTGATTTTTATCCTAAGATTCATCAGGTCATCAGCCAGTTGCTGCCTGCCGAGAACTGTTTTATTTCATTAGTGCATAAAGCGTCGAACACATTATCATTTCCATTTTACGTATCACAAATGGGTGGTGAGCGCCCCAAGCCACGTTCAATGCAAGATGGCTTAACAGAGTTTATTCTCAAACATCAACAACCTATACTACTAAGCCAACAAGACATTCAGGATATGGTTAAAGCCGGTGAAATTTATGGCACCAACCCAACCCTTAACCATACCCAAACCATGAAACAATGGATTGGCATTCCTTTATTTATTCACGGGGAAATTGCAGGCGGTTTAACGATATATAGCCTTACCGATCAAAATTCATATGAAGCTAAAGATTTAGAACTACTGACTTTTGTTTCACAACACATTGCTAACGCCATTGAACGTAAGTTCGCCGTTGAGGAATTAAGACGAAGTCACGAGTTACTGGAAGATAAAGTAGAAAAGCGCACCAAAGCAATCGCAGAAATGAATGACAATTTGCAACGTCAAATTATGCAGCGAAAAAAAATGGAAGCGCAGCTAGTTTATGATGCAAAACACGACAACCTGACAGGTTTACCGAATCGCAGCTTTTTTATGGAGCGATTATCGCAAGCGATAAAACATATTCGCCGTCACCCTAATGAGCAGTTTTCATTACTATTTATCGATTTGGATGGTTTTAAACAAATCAATGACACATTAGGCCATTTAGAAGGTGACCGATTTTTAATTGAAACCTCAACTCGGCTTAAGCTGTGTATTCGAGAAAACGATACCTTAGCCCGCTTAGGTGGTGATGAGTTTGTCATTTTATTAGACTCAATACACCAACACAAAGATGCAGAAGATGTTTGTGAGCGCATATTACAAACGATTTCAGAACCCTACACGTTAGCTCAGCAGCAAGTTATTTCAGGTGCCAGTATTGGTGTCGCATTCAGTTGTGCGAACTCTTCTGACAATAGTGAGTCTATTTTAAGAAATGCCGATACTGCTATGTATCAAGCCAAATCAAAAGGCAAAGGCTGCTACGTTATTTTTGATAGACAAACTGAATACCACTTTAATCAACGGATTGAATTAGAACAGGACTTTTTAAATGCTTTAGAGCTAGGCGACATAGTGGTTGAGTTAACCCCTGTCGTCTCTTTTAATGATACAGATATTTTAGCTTACGAACCCACCAGTTATTGGCAGCATCCTTCTCAAGGCCTCATAGATAATGAGCAGTTAACCTCACTCGCTCACCAAACTCAAACTATGACGATGTTAGATGATTATATTTTCAAATATATCGATCAACATTATCAGGCTCTCGCCAACGGGATGGGAGAAAATATTCAAATTCATATCCCACTTTCAAGCCAGCATATAAAACACAAATATGGTCTACGTAGCTTAAGAAACACCATTAAGCGCAGCAAAATGTGTGCTTCAAAGTTATGGGTATTTTTTCATGAAAAATCGTTTGTTAAAGACAGCACCCATCATATTAGTGCATTTGAATCACTCTCAGAACTGGGAATTAACATTGGTATAAATGGCTTTGGAACAGGATATAGCTCGCTAAGCAGTTTAAGCTTTTTACCGATAAAAGCCCTGAAGCTAGACGCCGATGTCAGTCAGCACTTACTCAATGAAAAACAGCTACAACTAGCAAAAGCCTATCAGCTGATTGCAACGACACTAGGGTTTGAAATTTACGCAGAAGGTGTGAATACTCTCGAGCAAAAGAAAACGCTAGCATCGCTAGGCTATTATCAAGGACAAGGGCAAGCATTTTCACTGGCGAACCTCGTCTTAACCCAGCATGTCGAACAAATCGACATGCATGAGTTAAAGCTAACGAGCTAAATTGTATTAATAATGGACATTACTTCTTAAACATATCGCGGATATTAGCGATGTTAGCCTTCGCTGACTGAACTTTTTCTTGTTCTGTTTGTTTAGGCTTACGGTTTTCCCAAATCAAATCATCTTGTGGTAATTCCATCAAGAAACGACTTGGCTCACAGCGCATGGTTTCGCCAAACTGACGTCGCTCACGACACATAGTAAACCACAACTCTTTTTGCGCACGAGTAATGCCTACATATGCAAGCCTGCGTTCTTCATCGACGTTGTCTTCATCAATGCTCGACTGATGGGGTAATATACGTTCCTCAGTCCCCACCATAAACACGTAAGGGTACTCTAAGCCTTTTGATGCATGTAGGGTCATCAGTTGCACCTGATCGCCACCTTCATCTTCTTGGTTACGCTCCATCATGTCACGGAGCGTTAAACGGGTAACGACCTCTGGCAGCGTCATAGGCTCATCTAGCTCATCACCCTCAAGCATTTCCGTCACCCAGCGATATAACTCTGAAATATTCTTCATTCGCATCTCAGCAGCTTTCGCGCTGGTGCTGGTTTCATAAAGGTAATCTTCGTAATTAATTTTACGAATAAGCTGCTTAATCGCATCTACAGGTTCACCGCGTGTCGCAATCTCACCAGTATCGACAATAAACTTGCCAAACTGATACAAAGACGCCATCGCAGCGGGTGCTAAATGATGATTAAGCTCTGCTTGGAATATCGCTTCAAACATCGAGATATGCTTTTGATTAGCATAATTGCCTAACCGCTCTAACGTCGCAGGGCCAATGCCACGCTTAGGCAAGTTCACCACACGTAAAAAGGCATTATCATCATCAGGATTAACCACTAAGCGCAAGTAGGCCATGATGTCTTTGATTTCAGCTCGAGCGAAGAAAGAGGTTCCACCAGACAACTTATAAGGAATTCGGTTGGTCATCAAAGCACGTTCTAATAGCCTTGATTGATGGTTACCTCGATACAAGATGGCATAATCACCAAATTTGGTTTTACCGACAAACTTATGTCTGACGATTTCAGCTACGACTCTTTCAGCTTCTTGCTCTTCATTGGCAGCAAAAAGTACTCTCAATGGCTCGCCATAAGCCAACTCGCTAAATAGCCTTTTATCGTAAACATGGGGGTTGTTAGCAATCAAAATATTGGCTGCGCGAAGAATACGTTGGCTAGAACGATAATTCTGCTCTAATTTGATGAGTTTTAATTTAGGAAAGTCTTTACCCAGTAAGACTAAGTTTTGTGGTTTTGCGCCACGCCATGAATAAATTGATTGGTCATCATCACCTACCACCGTAAATCGAGCACGGTCACCAACCAAGAGTTTCACTAACTCATATTGGCTGGTATTGGTATCTTGATATTCATCCACCAACAAGTATTGAAAGCGAGTCTGCCAGCGCGTTCTTACCTCTTCGTTATTACGAAGTAGTAGAGTGGGCAATAAAATCAGATCATCAAAGTCTAGCGCATTATAGGCTTTCATATGCTGTGCGTAGCGCTGATATAATTTGGCAAACAACTGAGTTTGCTCGTCGCCTCCACGCTTTAACGCTTGATCAGGAATGACCAAATCACCTTTCCAATTCGATATCGCACTGGCAAGGGCTTTAATTAAATCTTTATCTTCTTCAAGCTCATCTTCTGTCAGCTCTTTTAACAGCGCAAAAGTGTCTTGATCGTCAAACAGTGAAAAGCCGGCTTTTAAGCCAACCACTTTATGCTCGCGTTTGATAATTTCTAAGCCAAGAGTATGGAAAGTCGAGATCCATAAACCGCGGGCTTCTTTGCGGCCCATAGACTGCGAAACACGCTCTTTCATTTCACGCGCTGCTTTATTGGTAAAGGTTACCGCGGCAATATTGCGCGCCTTATAACCACACTTTTCAACCAAGTATGCAATTTTGTTAATAATTACCCGAGTTTTACCACTGCCTGCCCCTGCTAATACTAAACAAGGTCCAGAAACATAGTGAACTGCATCATTTTGCCCAGGATTTAACTTCATGCTGCGACTTTACCAATATCGAAAATAAACGGATCGCGATCATACCAGAAAGCAGCGATCGACAATGATTAAATTCAAGCTAATCTAGTTTCGATCGAAAGTGGCATTCTTATCGTATTCATATATCAGCTCCTACTTACAAGGATATCAACGTTAGCAACTGCACACACCTAGATGATAATTTTGGACATGTTAGTTTGCTCAGGTACAATTAACTCATATATTAGACACCTAATTGAATATGGAATTGACGATGATTAATCCAAAGAAACTTGAAGAAGTTGCTAAGCAACTGAGCGAAAACCTACCAAGTGGCGTTAAGCAATTTGCAGGTGAATTTGAAGAGCGTTCAAAGCAAGTACTGCAAAGCCAATTAATGAAATTAGATGTGGTTTCTCGCGAAGAATTTGAAGTACAGCAACACGTGTTATTAAAAACTCGTGAAAAACTTGAAGCATTACAAGCTCAAGTCGATGAACTAGAAAAGAAGTTTTCATCTGAAGATTGCTGTAAATAGTTAATCATTCTGACAGCAAAAAATAAAACAAAAATGGCATCATAGGATGCCATTTTTTATTAAACAAATTCACAGAAATAGCGGCTAGTTCTAGTTAAGTACTTCATCTAAGGCGCGCAAACATAGAGCCACGTTTTCACGGCGAGCTGCATATCCCATCAAACCAATACGCCACGCTTTACCTGCCAATGCACCAAGACCTGCTCCAATTTCAAGGTTGTAGCTTTCCAGTAATTGCTTTCTGACTAGTGCATCATCTGCACCTTCAGGAATATAAACCGCATTCAGTTGTGGTAAACGACATGATTCATCAACCACAAAGTTCAAACCGAGCTGTTCAAGCCCGCTGCGAAGCAGCTGATGCATATCAGCATGACGCTGCCATGCATTTTCTAATCCTTCATTTGCCAGTATTCTTAAAGACTCGTGCAATGCATACAAGGCATTCACTGGCGCAGTATGATGGTAACTACGCTTAGCACCGCTATCTTTACTGCCCCAATAGCCCATCACTAAGGTTTGATCTAAAAACCAACTTTGAACAGGTGTCGTGCGTGATTTGATCTTCTCAACGGCTTTGGCTGAAAATGACACTGGTGATATACCAGGCACACATGACAAACATTTTTGACTGCCTGAGTAAATTGCATCAATCCCCCACTCGTCAACGCGCAGCTCTACACCACCCAGTGACGTGACAGCATCAACAATAGATAAACAGTCGTGCTGCTGAGCTAAGGCGCATAAACGTTTAGCATCAGATAAAGCACCTGTTGAGGTTTCAGCATGTACAAAGGCTAAGAATTTGGCATCAGGGTTAGCGTTTAAAGCAGCTTCAACCGCCTCAACAGAAACGGGCTCGCCCCACTCATTGTCAACCACTACAGCGGTAGCACCAACGCGCTCGACATTTTGACGCATACGTTCGCCAAATACGCCATTACGACACACGATAACTTTTTCACCCGCTTCAACCAAATTAACAAAACAAGTTTCCATACCCGCGCTTCCGGGAGCAGACACGGCTAAGGTCATTTCATTTTCAGTTTGAAACGCATATTGAATTAGGGATTTTAGCTCATCCATCATGGCGACAAATAATGGATCTAAATGACCGATGGTCGGTTTAGCTTGTGCAGCAAGTACTTCTGGATAAACATCAGAAGGACCAGGTCCCATTAGCGTTCGGCGTGGTGGGTTAAAAGCAGTAATACTTGGTGCTGAAATTGTTGGTACAGATAACATCAAAGTCTCCTTGGCTCGAGGTCAGTGTGTAATAGCTCAATGAAACCTACATTTTTAATTTTATTTATCGCCACCGAATATTATTTCGTTTGTGGCTATCTCACCTCTGTGGGCTGAAATGACAATAACACACAGACAAGCTAAAAGGCGCTATCTGTATGAAATTTATTAGCTAAAACCTCAATTTTTTATAAGGTAATGCCGTGTAACGCTGAAACAAAAATAGCTTCCTTAGGAAGCTATTTGCTATCACGTTTGATTAGTTTACCGCACGATTAACTATTTCGAACCCGAGCTCAAAAACAACTGATAAGCCGGGCTTTGAGTTTCTTCTTGATATACAAAACCTAAATCCGTTAAGAACTGCCCAAAAGCCGCTTCATCAGTCGCTGGCACTTCAAAACCTGCCAGCACCCTGCCAAAAGCTGCGCCATGGTTTCGGTAATGAAACAAACTAATATTCCACTGACTTTGCAAAGTCGTTAAAAACTTAAGCAGCGCACCTGGATGCTCAGGAAACTCAAAGCTATAAAGACGTTCATCTAATGGCTCAGGCGGCCTACCACCGACCATATAACGCACATGCAGTTTTGCTGTTTCATCTTCGGATAAATCTTGTACTTGAAAATCTTCAGCTTCCAAATTAGCAATAATTTCATCTAACTCAGCTTGGCCTTGGCTAATGCGAATGCCCGCAAATACCACTGCGCTATCACGGCTGCTAAAACGGTAGTTAAATTCTGTCATGGCGCGCTTATTTAAGAGCTGGCAAAAACGTAAAAAGCTACCTGGTTTTTCAGGCACTTTAACCGCTAATACCGCTTCTTTTTGCTCGCCTAATTCACAGCGCTCTGACACATAACGTAGGCTATGAAAGTTGACATTAGCGCCACTTAAAATAGCTGCCACTCTCTCACCTTTACCCGCTTCTTTTGGATGCTGTTGAATGTACTTTTTAAGTCCAGCCACTGACAAGGCACCTGCAGGTTCTGAAATCGCTCGCGTATCTTCAAAAATATCTTTTACCGCAGCGCAAATCTCATCGGAAGTCACCGTGACGACTTCATCAACGTAATCTTTTGCTACACGAAATGGCTCCTCACCAATACACTTCACTGCAACTCCATCTGCAAATAAGCCCACTTGCGATAATGTCACTGGCTCGCCAGCTTCCATTGCCGCTTTTAAGCAAGCCGCATCTTCGGGTTCGACTCCAACAATCTTCACTTGTGGCATCACAGCTTTGTAATAAGCGGCTATTCCAGCAATCAACCCACCGCCGCCAACAGGCACAAACACAGTGTCGATATCGCGTTGTTGCTGCAGCATTTCTTGAGCAATCGTCCCTTGACCCGCAATGACCGCTTCGTCATCAAAAGGAGCGATGTAAGTACGATTGTCCGTTTTAGCTAACTGCTTTGCATGTTCGTTCGCTTGATCGAAAGCTTCGCCGAACAACACCACATTGCCACCAAGACGTTTAACCGCATCGATTTTAATTTCCGGTGTGGTACCAGGCATTACAATAACAGCATCAATTCCACGACTAGCAGCTGACATCGCCACACCTTGGGCATGGTTACCCGCAGATGCGCACACGACACCGTCTTTACATTGCTGTGGTGTCAGCTGCGCCATGCGGTTATAGGCACCGCGTAATTTAAACGAATGCACCGGCTGCATGTCTTCACGCTTTAAATAAACCTGACAGCCTAAACGGGCAGACAGTTTATTTAAGCTCGACAACGGGGTTACTTTTGCCACGTCGTACACTGATGACAGCAGGGTTTTCTGTAAATACTCTTGTGCTATCGACATATGCTAAATTCCATCAGTATCTTTACTTCTTAAATGCTTATCGTCATTTATAAATTGAAAATAAACTTAACCTTCTAACTTACTGCGATCGCGAATTGCGCCTTTATCGGCACTTGTCGCAAGCAAAGCGTATGCTTTTAGCGCTAACGAAACATAACGTTCACGAGCCACTGGTTTCCAAGCTTGTAACCCTTTGGCTTCCATTGCTGCTTTACGCGCTTCAAGTTCTTCATCAGAAATGGCTAACTTGATGCTACGAGAAGGAATATCAATTTCAATTTGATCGCCATTTTCAACTAAAGCAATGGTGCCACCAGCTGCCGCTTCAGGAGAAATATGACCGATAGATAACCCAGATGTACCACCAGAGAAACGTCCATCTGTAATGAGCGCACAGGCTTTACCTAAGCCGCGAGATTTAAGGTAAGTGGTTGGATACAACATCTCTTGCATCCCTGGGCCGCCTTTAGGGCCTTCATAACGAATAACCACCACATCACCAGCAACGACTTCGCCACCTAAAATACCGTCAACGGCATCATCTTGGCTTTCGTATATACGGGCACTACCCGTAAAGGTTAGGTTTTCTTCATCAACACCGGCGGTTTTCACGATACAACCATTGGTAGCCACATTGCCCGATAACACAGCTAAACCGCCTTCTTGGCTAAAGGCATTTTCGCGAGTACGAATACAGCCTTCTTGGCGATCATCATCGACACTGTCCCAGTAGCAATCTTGGCTAAAGGCTGTTTGGGTAGGAATACCTGCTGGCCCCGCACTATAAAAACGACGTACGCTTTCATCTTGGGTTTGTGCGATATCGTATTTAGCGAGAACCGACTTTAAATTACCGCCATTGTCTGCTGCCACATGTGGCACATCAGTATGCAACAACCCAGCTCTATCAAGCTCACCTAAAATCCCCATCACGCCACCAGCACGATGCACGTCTTCCATATGGTATTTAGGTGTAGAAGGTGCCACTTTACATAAATGCGGCACTAGGCGTGACATTCTATCGATGTCATCCATAGTGAAGTCGACTTCACCTTCTTGAGCTGCGGCAATTAAATGTAAAACCGTATTTGATGAACCGCCCATAGCGATATCAAGTGCCATGGCGTTTTCGAATGACTTAAATGAAGCAACATTACGTGGAAGTACACTGTCATCATCATCACGATAATAACGGGTAGTGATATCCATAATGCGGCGACCGGCTTCTAAAAACAGGTTACGACGTGCAGCATGGGTTGCGAGTAACGAGCCATTACCAGGCAGTGATAAACCTAATGCTTCTGTTAAACAGTTCATCGAGTTCGCGGTGAACATGCCTGAACACGAACCACATGTTGGACATGCACTGCGTTCAATTTGCTTACTGTCTTCATCACTGACATTGGTATCAGCACCAGCCACCATCGCATCGACTAAATCAAGTTTAATGATCTTATCTGAAAGCTTAGTTTTACCCGCTTCCATTGGCCCGCCAGAAACAAATATCACTGGGATATTAAGGCGCAGCGCCGCCATCAACATGCCCGGCGTAATTTTGTCACAGTTAGAGATACACACTAATGCATCAGCACAATGGGCATTGACCATGTACTCAACACTGTCCGCAATCAGTTCACGTGATGGTAAGCTGTAAAGCATACCGCCATGACCCATTGCGATACCATCGTCCACTGCGATGGTGTTGAATTCTTTCGCGATACCGCCTGCTTCTTCAATAGCGCCTGCCACTAATTGGCCCATGTCTTTTAAATGCACATGGCCTGGAACAAACTGAGTAAACGAGTTTGAAACCGCGATAATTGGCTTACCAAAATCCTTTTCTTTTACACCAGTTGCACGCCATAGAGCACGGGCACCCGCCATATTGCGACCTTCAGTACTGGTTGCTGAGCGTAATTTAGGCATTGTCTTTTCCTTCCTTAATCATTCCATTCATCAGTAATGGAATAGGCAAATAGGGTTAATTTATTTGAGTCATTTCTTCCGACTCACAAAAATTTTGATTATTATTTTCAGCCAGTTTTAACCTGACTTTTTTAGCGGCTCTAGCCAGCCCCATTTATCTTCGGTTTCACCGTTAAACAGGCCAAAAAAGCTGCTTTGAACTTGTTTAGTCACTGGGCCACGCTTACCTGCGCCAACCTCGATGCGATCGACGCTTCTTACAGGCACAATTTCAGCAGCGGTGCCTGTCATAAAGATTTCATCTGCAACATATAAAAATTCGCGCGCCATGGCTTCTTCTATTACTTCGTAGCCTAGGTCTTTCGCAAGTACCATGATGGTATCGCGAGTGATCCCCTTTAAAATTGCGGCCGTAGCTGGCGGGGTATAAATCTTATTGTTTTTCACCACAAATAAGTTGGCGCCAGCGCCTTCACTCACTAAGCCATTAGTATCCAGTGCAATACCTTCATCAAAACCATTGCGCTTTGCTTCTGTGGATATTTGTAATGAAGATAAGTAATTACCACCTGCTTTGGCGCCTGTTGGAATGGTGTTTGGAGCAAGACGTTGCCAAGAGGTTACAGCCACATCAACACCAGCATCCATACTGTCTTCACCAAGGTACGCGCCCCAAGCAAAAGCAGCTACGACCATATCACATTGTGCGTCAATTGGCGGGGTGATCCCCATGCCAACATCCCCTAAAAATATTAACGGACGGATATAGGCGCTAGGTAAGTTGTTACTCATCACTGAGTCATTACACGCTTGCATAACTTGCTCAAAACTATAAGGCACATTCATTCGGTAAATTTTGGCTGAATCAAATAAACGTTGTACATGATCGGTTAACCGGAAACCTGCAGGGCCAAGATGGGTATCGTAAATACGAATACCTTCAAATACTGAGGTGCCGTAATGCATCGCGTGTGTCATTACGTGTACTTTGGCGTTCTGCCAAGGCATGATTTCACCATTAAACCATATGAGTTCTGATTGTGTTGCAGCCATAGTCTTTCCCTCTTGAAATTGATGAATTTATTAAGCACTTGCCATGGCCGATATTTCGGCCTCTGCTTGCGCTGCAGAGCTTGTAATCACTTGGCAATCAAGCACATCAAATAATTTAGTTAATTGATGGGTTAATAGCTCAATCACTCGCTCACTTTGGACATCAAAATTCACTTTCAATGTACTGTCTTGACTTACGGTCATGGTTAACTCCGTGATAGTAAAACCACGATGACGGGTGACGCGTAATACCCGCTCTAGCACTTCAGGTTGCTGCTTTAGGGTTAATTCAACTGAATGCATCATGTTTGCTTCTCCATTTGATCCATCATGTCACTATTACACGCCCCTGGTGGGACTAACGGCCATACATTAAATGCATCATCGATGGCGACATGAAGCATAAAGGGACCAGGTGTTGATAACATTTCATCTAGCGCAGCTTCCACCTCTTCAGCGCGATGAATAGTGCGACCAGGAATATCAAACGCTGACGCCATTAAAACAAAGTCTGGGTTATCTGATAAATCGGTTTCACTGTATCTTTGCTCAAAAAACAATTGCTGCCACTGCTTTACCATGCCTAATTTTTGATTATCGATAAGCAAAATTTTAACGGGTAATTTGCGACGTTTGATGGTGGTAAGCTCTTGCACGTTCATCATGAATGAACCATCACCCGACACTGTCACGACAGTTGCGTCAGGACGCGCAACTTGAGCACCAATTGCCGCAGGTAAACCAAAGCCCATAGTGCCTAAGCCCGCACTCGATAAGTGATCTTCAGGGCGACGGAACCACATATGTTGCGCCACCCACATTTGGTGCTGGCCAACATCACAGCTGACAACACTGTCTTCAGGCAATTTGTTGGCTAATCGACGTAACATCGCAGGGGCATAAATCAGATCCCCAGGGTGTTGGTAGTCCCATTGATGCTCACGATATAACTCTTCTACTTCCAGTTGCCACTGCCCTAATTCAAGTGATTTAGACTCAAGTGAAGCTGACAAGGCTGGTAACACTTGACGTAGATCCGCTGAAATCGCAACGTCGGCTTGGCGTAATTTATTGATCTCAGCAATATCGATATCAAGGTGTAACACCTTGGCATTTCCTGCAAATGTCGCTAAACGCCCTGTCACCCGATCATCAAAACGTGCGCCAACAACAATCAATAAATCACAGGCTTGTACCGCCAAGTTTGCCGCTTTACCACCGTGCATGCCTAACATGCCCAAGTAGCCTTTAGTGCCGTGCTCAATAGCTCCTAAGCCTTTTAATGTGGCTACCGAAGGCATGCCGGTTTTATCAATAAACTGGCGTAAATGATCGACCGCGCCAGCCATACCTACACCACCACCCACATACAGGATTGGTTTTTTAGCTTGCTGTAATAATTCACCAGCAGCTTCAATCGCACTGACTTCTGGCTCTGGTTCTTCATTTACTGTAAGTAGCGGCGTTTTATATTCAAGTTCTGCAATTTGTATGTCTTTGGGAATATCGACTAATACTGGGCCTGGACGCCCTGACGCTGCAATTTCAAACGCTTTATAAAGCGTAGGAATTAACTCATTAATATCGGTCACCATGAAGCTGTGTTTGGTACACGACAACGACATACCTAATACATCTATCTCTTGGAATGCATCTGTGCCAATCACTGCTGTCGACACTTGGCCAGTAATAGCCACCACAGGAACTGAATCTAGCAGCGCATCAGACAATGACGTAATAAGGTTAGTTGCGCCTGGACCTGAAGTCGCAAAACATACTCCAGTTTTACCACTGGCTCTGGCATAACCAACAGCTGCAAATGCAGCGCCTTGCTCATGGCGACTTAAAAGATGCTCAACGGGATGACCATACAAAGCATCATATATCGGCATAATTGCACCGCCAGGGTAACCAAAAACAGTCGTGACCCCATGTGCGGCCAATACTTTGATTACTGCGTCTGCGCCTCGCATTTTCTGCCCTGTTTCCATAGTCATATTCTCGTCATTCGTCAGCAATTACTGGTTTTAAAAAAGTGTTCTGTGATAAATCATTATTGAAGCGTTAGATTAATTAGGCCTAGAAAACAAAAAACCCCCGGTCCTTTCGGAGCGGGGGTTTTTGCAAATTCTGACTATTAACTCAGTCTCGTTGCCAAACGCCACCCCCGCGGTGACTTAATAATCACGACGGTAATAATCACAATAATGAGTTGGGCAGCTTGGTTTAACATGTCTATCTGAGTCCTAAAAAATATTTGTTAAGTCTTCTGTCAAATCCGGCTCCTTGCCAGACTTGTTTATAATTTATTCTCTATAGGAATACCATAAAGTGATTTATAAACACAACAAAAAATCCTGTGTTGCAAAAAAATTCAGCTTCCCTGCCGAGACAATGCAAACAACAACAAAATCTAAAGCTATAATGAGAAAGATTAGTCCTGAGTATTAGCATGAGTATTAACACGTAATATTCTGGCTTACTTTTCCACCCTAAAATTCTATAGATTGTTTCTACTCTCCCATCTAGAAAAGTAGATTTGATGCCTGCTCGATAGCCTAGCTGAACAGGTACTTCACAACACAATCAACAAATATTAGCTAGCTTCAACAATACCTTTCATATCAGTCATGTAACCGCGTAATTCTGCTCCGATAAACTCAACATCCGTATGACGAATCGCTTCATTCACTTCAATTAAACGCTTGTTATCAACACTGTTTGAACCTTCTTTAAGGCCAGCACCCAATAACTCTGGTGACATAGCTTTAACGTAATCAGTGAGTAATGGCACTGCAGCGTGGTTGAATAAGTAACAACCGTATTCAGCAGTATCAGAAATTACGACGTTCATTTCATATAAACGCTTACGTGCAATGGTGTTGGCAATTAATGGCGTTTCATGTAAAGACTCATAGTACGCAGACTCTTCGATGATGCCCGCTGCAACCATAGTATCGAACGCAAGCTCAACACCTGCTTTGATCATGGCCACTAAGAAAATGCCTTTATCAAAGTAAGTTTGCTCATCAATATGTTCATCAGAAACTGGTGAGTTTTCAAAAGCAGTTTCGTTAGTTTCTGCTCTCCAACGAAGTAGATTTGCATCATCATTAGCCCAATCAGCCATCATAGTGCGAGAGAACTCACCACTGATAATGTCATCCATGTGCTTTTCAAATAGTGGCTTAAGAATCACTTTTAATTCTTCAGCAACTTCAAATGCTTTTACTTTTCCAGGGTTTGATAAACGGTCCATCATGTTAGTGATGCCGCCATGTTTAAGCGCCTCAGTAACCGTTTCCCAACCTTGTTGAATTAACTTACCTGCGTAACCTGGCTCAACACCGTCAGCGACCATTTTCTCGTAACCTAAGATGGCGCCAGTTTGCAACATGCCGCAAAGAATCGTTTGCTCGCCCATTAAGTCAGACTTAACTTCAGCCACAAAAGATGACAATAAAACACCTGCTCTGTCGCCACCTGTTGCACTTGCATAAGCTTTAGCAATGGCAAGACCGTCACCTTTAGGGTCGTTCTCAGGGTGAACAGCGATCAGAGTTGGTACACCAAAACCACGCTTATATTCTTCACGTACTTCGGTACCTGGACACTTTGGAGCAACCATCACAACTGTGATATCTGAGCGAACCTGCATGCCTTCTTCAACAATGTTAAAACCGTGAGAGTAAGACAAGGTAGACCCTTGCTTCATCAATGGCATAACAGCATTAACCACGTTTGAATGTTGCTTATCAGGAGTAAGGTTTAATACTAAATCTGCGTCAGGAATAAGTTCTTCAAACGTTCCTACTTTGAAACCATTGTCGGTAGCTTGCTTCCAAGAAGCGCGCTTTTCAGCAATAGCTTGAGGACGTAGTGCAAAAGAAATATTTAAACCTGAGTCACGCATATTCAGACCTTGGTTTAGGCCTTGTGCCCCACAACCTAAGATCACGATGTTCCAATCTTTAATAAAATTACAACCGTCACTAAACTCAGTACGGTCCATAAAGCGGCATTGTGCCAATTGAGCTAATTGTTGACGTAAATTCAGAGAGTTAAAATAGTTAGCCATCTGAGATACCACCTTTAATTCAGAAATTTGAGACACAACATTTTGGCAGTCTGATTGCTCAAAAGTTGTGATTGAAATCACTATAGCGCAAGCTAGTCATTGCTTAAAATGATATATTCGGGATGTTATGTTTCATTTTATGCAATAATAAGGGTTCGCTAAAATAGACTTAAATACAGCTGATTTAAATAAGGTAAGAACATGGACATTCGTGCGTTAAAACTCTATTTACACCTATGTGATAGTCTGCATTTTGGTAAAACAGCAGAACAAACTCACGTGAGCCCATCGACCTTGAGTAGAGCTTTGCAGCGACTTGAAGAAGAAGTGGGTTGTAAATTATTTGAGCGTGATAACCGCAGTGTCAGCATCACTCATGCAGGCAACGAGTTTAAACGCTTTGCTGAGCAAACTTTATCTGAATGGCTTAACTTAAAAGGTCGCATTGACCCCGATCAGCCCTTACTTCACGGACGTATCAATTTATATTGCTCAGTGACCGCGGCCTATAGCCACTTACCGGCGTTACTTGACCGCTTTAGGCGTGAGCACCCCATGGTAGAAATCACCCTGAACACTGGCGACGCCGCCAATGCTGTTGATGAAATTCAGCACAATCGGGCCGACTTTGCCATTATTGCTCTGCCTGATGCGCTGCCATCTAGTCTTCACTTTGAAGAGATTGATCAAGTCCCTCTTCATGTTTACGCGCCAACAATACATTGCATCGCCCAGCAGATGACCTCAGAAACACCCATCAACTGGGCAAAACTGCCTTATATCGTGCCCGATCATGGTCCAGGGCGCCGCCGTGCGGATAACTGGTTCAAAGCAATGGGATTTAAACCCAATATTTATGCACAAGTATCAGGACAAGAAGCAATAACCTCGATGGTCGCATTAGGATGTGGCGTGAGCATCAGCCCAGAAGTTGTTGTAGAAAATAGCCCTGTAAGAGGTCGACTAAAAAAACTTGAGTCCCCCCAAGCTATTTCTCCTTTCAAACTAGGTTGCTGCTGTAAAGAAAAGCGCATACAAGAACCTATTTTAAAAGCTTTTTTAGATGTAATTTAATGCGCTTTTACTAGGTTCTATTTATCTTTCAAGGTTGTTTTTGCAGCGAATGATTGGCGATTTATACAAGGCAGAGACTTTGCGGTGCAGTTATTCTACTTAGAGAGTCGATAACGCTGTAAAAATAGCCAACAAACGTTGCCCGAAGGGTTCGATTAAAACGCCTTTAACTCGAATAAAATTTAACCAACAAAGAACATCAGCCACTAATTGTAGAACTTGTAGAACTTGTAGAACAATTATTAATTTAATCTTTTGGTTTTATCGTCAATTCCTGTGCCTTCTTATTAAGCTGCTACACTTAATCCCAATTAATGGATTGCTTTAGTTAACATTAGCAAACAAAAGGATTTGTTTATGGCAATAGCCTGCGTAATGACCCGCGCCTGTTGTGGTGTGGAAGCCCCCAAAGTCACTGTTGAAGTGCATTTAAGTAACGGACTACCTGCCTTTAATCTTGTTGGTTTACCCGAAACCTCTGTCAAAGAAGCCCGTGAGCGAGTCAGAAGTGCGTTAATTAATGCCGGTTTTGAATTTCCTATGCAGCGAATAACGGTGAATCTCGCCCCTGCAGATCTGCCTAAGCAAGGTGGTCGATATGACCTTCCAATCGCTATCGGAATTTTAGCCGCTTCTGGTCAAGTACCGATAGATAAACTCCCCCACAGTGAGTTTATCGGTGAGCTCGCTCTGTCTGGTGAAGTTCGCCCCTGCATTGGCATTTTACCGGCCATTATTGCCGCTAAAAATCAGCAGCATCAGCTATTCATTCCCCTTGATAATCGTCATGAAGCTGAGCTCGTTGGTTTTGAAAAAACTCATTTTGTTGCGCATTTGCAGCACCTTGCGGCTTTTATGCACGGGCAAGCTCAACTACCACTAGTGGATCAACAGCCGCAATGGTTTGAAGAGATAACCACTGGACCTGAATTGTGTTTAAGTGAAGTCATTGGTCAATATCAAGCTAAACAAGGATTGGAAATCGCTGCAGCAGGTGGCCACAACACTCTATTTTTAGGGCCTCCAGGCACCGGCAAGAGTATGCTGGCCAACCGTATTATCCCTTTACTACCTAAGCTCAGTTATGAAGAAGCTATTGATGTCGCTGCGATTCATTCTGTAGCAGGGCTAAATATCAAGCCAAATGCATTTCTTGAACGCCCTTTTCGCGCGCCGCATCATACTTGCTCTTCGATTTCTCTAGTGGGTGGAGGCAGTATTCCAAAACCTGGAGAAATTTCACTGGCTCATCGTGGAGTATTGTTTTTAGATGAAATAGCCGAGTTTCCGCGTAAAGTGCTGGATTGCCTACGAGAACCGATGGAGTCTGGTGAAGTCGTCATTTCCCGCGCAGCAGCTAAGGTAAAATTTTCTAGTCGTTTCCAATTGATTGCAGCAATGAACCCTAGCCCTTGTGGAGATATTGATAATACCCGCTCAACACCCGATCAAATCCAGCGATATTTATCACGACTGTCAGGACCATTTCTCGATAGGTTTGATCTCACTATTGAAGTCCCTAAATTACCCGCTGGTACACTTACTCAACCACAAAAAGTAGCTGAAAGTAGTGACAGCATTGCTAAACGAGTCAATCTTGCCCGTGAGCGCCAACTTTCTCGTGCAGGCGTACTGAATAGTGAGTTATCTCCTTCAATGCTTAAACAACATTTACACATGACTCAAGCAGATTTAGAGTTTCTTGATAAAAGCGTTCAACAACTCGGCCTATCTGTACGCAGCTTTCACCGTATTCAACGCGTTGCACGCACTATTGCAGATTTACAACAATCTAAGACAACTGAGCGACGTCATATTGCCCAAGCGCTTGGTTATCGTGCTATGGACAGATTGATGAATCGGTTAGCGCAACAATGATGCTCTCATAACTCCAAAGCAAACCGTGATCAAATGAGCAGTCTTTTATCTATTGCATCAGCTATCCTGCCGCGATACAAACAGATGACTCTGTAATTTTTAGGTAAAAATTGCGATATTATTGTCCTTCGGATTGAGCGAAAGCTTGTCACGGAGTAACATAAGCCTCCATTCACAGGAGAGCTAGATGCCGCTGTTCGCAAAAATTAAAGGATCTATAGCATTTATTTGCTATGTAATTAATACTGTTTTTTGGGTAATCCCTATACTTATATTTAGTATATTCAAGGTTTTACCAATTAACATAATTAGAAAAATATGCAGTTATATTTTAGATAATTGTGCCACTGCTTGGATTTCGGTAAACGGAATAATAGAAGCTATTTTTCACCCAACGACTATAACCATTAGTGGTAACCATCAATTTTCAGAAAAAGAATGGTACATGGTCATTGCGAATCACCAGTCTTGGGTAGATATTTTAATTTTGCAGCGAGTATTTAATCGAAAAATTCCGTTCTTGAAGTTTTTCTTAAAACAACAGCTAATTTATGTGCCTGTATTAGGGTTAGCATGGTGGGCGTTAGACTTTCCATTTATGCGTCGTTACTCCACTGCGCAATTAAAGAAGAATCCAAAACTTAAGGGTAAAGATATCGAAATTACCCGTAAGTCATGTGAAAAATTTAAGCATAAACCCGTGAGTGTGATGAACTTTGTTGAAGGAACTCGTTTCCATCCAGGCAAGCATAAAAAACAAAACTCGCCATTTAAGCACTTATTAAAGCCTAAAGCAGGCGGAATGGCCTTTGCGCTTGATGCGATGGGCAGCCAAATAAATAAATTGGTTAATGTCACCATCTACTACCCTGACAAAATACCTTCCTATTGGGAGTATATTTGCAATGGACTAGATGAAGTATTAGTTGATATTGAAATTACCGATATCCCTGACTCAATGCGTGGCGATTACAGTAAAGATCGCGAGTTTAAAATAGAATTTCAAAGTCAGTTAAATCAACTTTGGCTTGATAAAGACAACAAAATCAGCCAAATGGCTGATAACTATAAATAGAGGTTTTTAGCTACATGCTAAGTTTTTTACCAGGTCCTGTACTCTTTTTTATTAGCACCTTATTACTGATTATCAATACTGTTTTATGGGCAGGTTTAATCAGTATTGGCGGCATCATTAAAGTCTTTATTCCATTTGCTTCGGGTCAAAATGGGTTAACAAAATTAATGAACCGCTTTATGTGGGCTTGGGCATCGTGCAATGGCGGCATTTTATACTTAATCGCTAAAATTGAATGGGATATTCAAGGCCTAGAAGATTTAGATGAAAAAGGTTGGTATTTGCTGATCAGCAATCATGTCAGTGGTTTTGATATTGCAGCGCAAACCTACATTTTGCGTAATAACATTCCAATGCTGAAGTTTTTCTTAAAGCGAGAACTCATCTTTGTACCATTTTTAGGCTTAGGTTGTTGGGCACTAGGTATGCCATTTATGAATCGTACCAGCCCTGCAAAATTAAAAAAGAATCCTAAATTAAAAGGCAAAGATTTAGAAACGACCCGTAAAGCTTGCGAAAAGTTTAAACATAGCCCGACTTCAATTATTAACTATGTTGAGGGAAGTCGTTTTACCTTAGATAAACACAAACGTCAGCAGTCGCCTTATCGCCATTTACTGCGACCTAAAGCGGGTGGAATTGCCTTTACATTATCGGCAATGGGTGAACAATTTACCGGTTTGCTTAATATGACACTGGCATACCCAGACGCGGATTTGACGTCAAAAGAAGGGATACTTTACCAAGTGATGTCAGGGAGAGTAAAAAGAATCGTTGTCAGAGTTGAGAAAATGCCAGTCCCCACTGTCGATTCAAAAGTGTATTTTTCACAAGCAGAAACCCGTGTTGAGTTCCAACGTTGGCTTAATCAAATTTGGGTTGAAAAAGACCAACAACTTGATGAAATTTTCAAAAAATATATTGCTGAAAAAACTGAAGACAAATAGTTGAATAGCTCATTTAAAAACACGCTTTTTAGCGTGTTTTTTTGTTTTAGCCCATCTCACCCCTACAAATGTTAACAACTAAGCAGTTTTACAACATTCAACAAAGCGTAAAACTAAAATCTAATTTGAAATAAAACACATAGCTACGTAATATGGATAATATCGAAGTTAACATTGCTACGGTTTATTGAGAAATAATAGCTAAACAACAAGCCACTTTACTCATAATTTACTATTATTGTTACAATATTGCTTACAAATTAGGGCGTGTTGATCTTTGCTGGTTGAATTTTGTTCGAGATAAAAGTGTTTTAATTGAGGCGGATGGATTGATGCCTAGTCATCTAAGCGAAATTCATCCAACAAAGAGTAAAACACTTTTAGTCGAACCCTTTGGGCAGCGTTTGTTGGCCATTTTTACAGCGTTATCGACTTTTTATGTAGAATAACTACACCACAAAGTCTCTGCCTTGTATAAATGGCCAACAATTCGCTGCAAAAACAACCTTAAAAGATCAACACGCCCTAACAATACGCAACCCAGCATGACTTTTTTACACCTGCTCATACTCATAAAAATAGGTGCAGATTGAATTTACCTTTATCCACAAAATTGAGAACATGCTTGTTCATTTGGGTACTTTGTATCTCAATGTCTAATTCTGTTTTCGCCATCACTCCCCAGAATGATAACCATCTACTGTCTTTTGAACAATTTGAGGCATCAAATGAGTTAAACCAAAACTCAGTCACCAAACTCTTCATGGATAAAGCGGGGATGTTATGGGTTGGCACACAAGATGGTTTACATAGTTACAACGGTATTCAGTTTGATGTCTTTCTCAATGACAGCAATGACCCGAAAAGCATCGCGGGCAACTACATCATCGATATTCTCCAATCAGATAATGACTTATGGGTTGCCACCCATTCTCAAGGCTTAAGCCGTTTAGATCTCACAACCGGCGAATTTACTAATTATGGAGCCAAGCAAGGTCTTCATGATTTACACCTCTCTAAATTAAGCGTCATTGGGGATTCGCTATGGATAGGTACCCAAACAGGGTTATATACCTTATCGCTTAAATCTAACAAAATAACCAAAATCAGTCTGAGTAATAATCTCAATCCACATGTCACAAGTGTGGCGAATGTGGATGATAAATACATTTTTGTTGGCACAGAGAAAAGTGGAACATTCGCAATTGATAGCAATACAATTATCCGATTGGATATTCCCTCAGGCTTGAGAGTCAACAGTATACAAACCAATAAAATTGATAGCTCTGTTTGGCTCGCAATTGAGAATAAACTGATTCGATATGATTTAGAAAACCATACGCAAAAGATCATCTGGGTTAATGAGCAACCAACCATTTTTAACGAAATAAAAGATTTTGTTATCAACAGTAGTGACCAAGTTTGGGCTATTGGGGCAAATTCTGGGTTAATTCAGCTAGATAAAATTGACGGAGAATGGCGCAGTAGAGTCCATAAATATGACCCTAATAGCCGTAAATCAATTAGCGAGAATAACCTCCAAAGCATCATGCTAGCCCATGACGGTACCTTATGGCTTGGCACCCGTTATTCTGGCATCAACAAGCTTAATCTGAATCAAATTTACTTTAACCATATATTTGAAATGCATCCATCGAAACCTAAAATGGCTAATATGATCCGCGCTATTTTTCGTGATAAGCAGCAACGCTTGTGGATCGGCACAGAAAACGCAGGGCTGAAATCTTTTGATGAACAGCAAGGGCAGTTTTATTACTACAACGATTTATTTGCCAAAGCGTTAAACCTTAATGAAAATGAGTTAAGTCTGACCATTCATGCGATAAAGCAAACTGAAGATGGTAATTTATGGTTTGCAACAGACCAAGGTTTAGCCAAACTGAGCTCTGAACAGCAACTCACTTTTTTACCCGCACTCGATCACTTATTACCACATAACCTGACCATTCGAGCTCTAACTATTGATGACAAGCAGCGCCTCTGGGTAGGCAGCAGTAATGGCTTATATTTTGTCTTACCCGGTGAAGAGATATTACGCCCCTATCACTTTGATTTCGAGACTGAATACTCACCTAAAAAACAAACAACACTGTCGCTTAAATATCATAATGACAGTTTATGGATAGGGACTATGGCTGGCCTTGTGCGCCTAAAGCCAGATCAGCAAACATTAACATTAAAGTCACGCCAACCCGCTGATGAATCAACATTAAGTGATAACCGGATTAGAGACTTTATTGTCACTAGTGATAATCAATTTCTCATGGCAACTCACAGTGGTGTGGATAAAATCATTGAATTAGACAATGGTAACATTCAGTTTGAAGCCCTTAATGAACAAATAAAAAAGCATACCATTTATGCCATTCTTGAAGATAATAGCCAAAATCTATGGTTAAGCTCTAATTCAGGGCTTATTCGATTAAATTTAAAACCTGAACTTGATTCGGATCCAAATACAACGGTGAATTTGACCACCTTTAATAAATTTGATGGCGTGCAAGCCAATGAGTTTAATGGTGGGGTTAAATTTAAGGATCCGGACGGCGAACTTTGGTTTGGTGGCATTAATGGTTTAAATCAATTCATGCCTGAAAATGTCCCCGCTGTGAGACCTGATGTGAAATTGGCTCTCACCAGCTATACATTTGGAGAAGAGCGTCATCAACTCCATGACCTTATGGCACCGCCTGAATTATTGATGCCTTATGAAAATAAAATTATCCGCTTTGATGTCAGTGCCTTAGAGTTTAATTATCCAGGCCTTCACCAACTAAGCTACAAGCTCATAGGTCACGATGATAGATGGGTAAATTTGCACCAAACCAATGAAATAACCTTTACCAGCCTTGCACCTAAAAACTATGAATTATTAGTTCGCTTTACCCTTACCGATAACAGTTATCAACAAGATCCCTTAAGCATCAAGTTTACTGTGGTGCCGCCTTTTTATCTAAGTAAAGGCGCCTATGTCATTTATGGCATAGTTATCATGTTGATATTGACCATGATTATTTACCTAAAACAAATCAAGCGCGAGAAACAGCGTGAGTTTGAAATAAGTATTCGTGCATCCGAAGAACGCCTTAAACTGGCACTTTGGGCTTCTGGTGACGGTATGTGGGATTGGAATATTCGTGAGAATAAAGTGTATCGTACCGACATGGTTCCACCACTGATGTTAGGGAATGAAACCCAAGCATTGATTAATAGTATTCACCCAGAAGATAAAAACCGAGTATCTAAAATCCTCAATAAGCATTTAGATGGTGAAATTGATTTTTTTGAAGCTGAATACCGTGTTGAAAAACAACCTGGTAAGTGGATATGGCTTATTGATCGCGGCAAAGTGGTCGAGTGGGACCAACAAGACAGACCTGTACGAATGGCGGGGACTCATAAAGATATTACCGTAAGAAAAGAGACAGAGAACGAACTTAAACTCTCAACTCAAGTACTTCACAGTATGAATGAGGCTGTTGTTGTCGGTGAATTAGACTATCGTGTGCGCTCGGTAAACCCTGCTTTTAGCCGTATAACAGGCTTCGACCCAGATGCGATTGCCGGTAAACACTTTTTGTATTTAGCTCACGGTAAACGTTCTCGCGAGTTTTATCACAATGTTGAATTACAATTGCTGCGTAAAAAGCACTGGGCTGGTGAAATTAACATCCGCACTAAAGATAAAAAAGGTATTTTAGCTTGGCTTGAAATTAACCAAGTTATCGATACCAAAGGCGAAACCAGCCACTTTGTTGCAGTATTTACTGATATTACATCGCGTAAAAAAGCCGAAGAAGATTTACGTATTTTAGCGAATTTTGATCCATTAACTGGCCTGCCTAACCGCACCCTTTTCCAAGACCGATTAAACCAAGCTATCACTAAGGCTCACCGTTCAAAATCAATCGTGGCATTGCTATTCCTTGATTTGGACCGTTTTAAACACATCAACGACTCAATGGGCCACCATGTGGGTGATTTACTACTAAAAGCGGTGGCATCAAGACTGCAAAATGCTGTCCGCGATGGTGATACCGTTGCCAGATTAGGCGGTGATGAATTTACCATTATTCTTGAAGGCGTCGCTAAACTTAAAGCGGCAACCATTATTGCTGAAAAAGTGCTAAAAGCTTTTAATGCAGCTTTCTTATTGGAAGGGAAAAACATCACTGTCTCGCCTTCCATTGGGATTAGTTTATTTCCAAATGATGCAGATGATTCAACCTCATTGATTAAGTACGCTGATACCGCGATGTATCACGCTAAATCATTAGGTCGTAATAACTTCCAGTTCTACACCGAAGAATTAAACCAATACGCCACTCGCCACGTTGAATTGGAAGCAGGCCTGAAAGAAGCGATTCAAAATAATGAATTGTATTTGGTTTATCAGCCTAAATACGATATCAAAACCAAACGTATTTTAGGTGTAGAGGCACTGCTGCGCTGGAACAGTACTGCACTTGGGTTTATCTCTCCGGTTGAATTTATTCCGCTCGCTGAAGAAACAGGCATGATTAATGAGATTGGTCACTGGGCCATTGATGAAGCCTGTAACCAACTGGCAAGTTGGCATCAACTCGGTTTTAATGATATTTCAATTGCTGTTAACTTGTCAGCAAGGCAGTTAAAGGCTGATATTATTTCAACCATTGAGGTTGCATTAGCTGTTTCAGGCCTGCCTGCCAGCGCTTTAGAGCTCGAACTGACTGAATCGATGATCATGGGCAACCCACAAGATTCAGTACAAGTATTATCGCAATTAAAAGCATTAGGGCTAACCATTGCGATTGATGACTTTGGAACAGGCTATTCGAGCTTAAGTTATTTAAAACGTTTCCCTATCGATACGCTTAAAGTCGACAGAGAATTCGTTCGAGATATTATTGAAGACCCTGATGATGCCGCCATCACTAGCGCCATTATCACCCTCGCGCACAGTTTAGACTTAAACGTGGTAGCCGAAGGGGTAGAAACCCAAGAGCAACTCGATTTCTTAAAATATGAAGGTTGTGACCAAGTACAGGGCTTCTTACTCAGTAAGCCATTAACTGCTGATGATTGCTTAGAAAAACTGACAAAAGATAAATTAGATAAAAAGAATGATATTGTTTTCAAACAATAAATCATTTTTCTATGATTCAGCTCCTCAGTAGTTAAATTATTAGATTAAAAAAGGCGACAGCTCTTAAGAGTTGTCGCCTTTCTATTTATCTATTTATCTATTTATCTATTTAACTATTTAACTCATTTTTTATTTCACTATGGCGCAACACGCTCAACGCGTTTAACCCAACCTTCTGGGCCTTCAAGGTGGCCATTTTGTAGCTCGGTGAAGATTTGATAAATACGCTTGATACTTGGGCCAACTTCTCCATCACCAACTGTCACAATGCGCCCGTCTTCAAAAATATATGAACCTACTGGTGATACAACCGCAGCAGTACCAAAACCACCCGCCTCAACAATTTCACCCGCCTCAATATCAGCAATAAACTTATCAAGCATGATTGTTTCTTGGCGCACTTCGCAGCCCAATATATGCCCTAGTTCTAGCATTGATTGCGATGTAATTGATTTCAAAATAGTGTCAGTGAACGTTGGGATCACCACAGTGCCATCTTTAAGCACATGGAAATGGTTCATCGCACCCACTTCTTCAATTTGCTGGTTATTAGCATCAAGGTAAAGCACTTGCGCAGCGCCGTATTCAGCAGCGGCTTGGCCAGCACGTAAAGAAGCAGCATAGTTACCTGCAGCTTTTGATGCACCAGTGCCACCCGATACCGCACGATGGAACTTTTTACTGATAAGTAATCGAATCGCTTTGCTCACGCCATCAGCATAGTAAGCGCCACTTGGGCTCAAGATAACGCAAAAGGTGAAATTCAAGCTTGGGCTAACTGATAAACGGTCTTCAGTTGCAAAAATAAACGGGCGAATATACAAACATGCACCATCTTGCATTGGGAACCATAAACGATCGACATCAATCAATGCGTTAATCGCTTCCAGTTGCTTCTCTTCAGCAAGGTTAGGAATACACAGGATGTCTGCAGACGTATTTAACCGTTCAGCATTCTTGTTTAATCTAAATGTATAAATTTCACCATCATCATGCATAAAGGCTTTTGCACCTTCAAAGATTGATTGCCCGTAATGCAGAGAAATCGCACCTGGTGCAATTTCAAAAGGAGCATAAGGTTCGATGCGAGGATCGCACCATTGGCCATCTCGATAATCCATTAAAAACATATGATCAGTTCTGAGATTACCAAAGCCAACATTACCTTCAGGTTGAAATTGCTCAGTACGGCGTGACGATTTTAAATTATATTTGATGTCCATTTGATACCACCTTGAAAACAGAGATTGCAGACTATGAATCATCAGTTGCAATGTCAAGCAAATGGGCAATGTGAACTAAATTTAACCGTCGATTACAGTGCCCATGAATATATACCGTAACAGCGACGCCTGAAAAATAGGGGAAACTTAAAAATGTTTCACTAGAAAATGAACTCAAATAAGCAAATGACTTTTGTAATTTCACTCAAAACAGAGGAAATAAACCTAATGGGAGCTAAAGCTTAGAAAATAGTAGTAAAAGTGGTACTTTTTTTAACCACTTAACAGATTTGTCTATTCCTTAAACCCCAGTCACTGCTAGAATCAGCATTCCATCCAGAAACTATTAGGACTCCCGATATGAGCCTTGAATTATTGTCCCAACTGGAAGCCAAAATCCAGGCTACTCTTGAAAATGCTGAGCTACTAAAAATGGAGCTTGAAGAAGAGAAGCAAAAGAATGCTCAGTTGACTGAGTCTAATCAACAACTGCAACAAGACCTAAACTCGTGGAATGACAAAGTAAATGGTCTTGTTGGATTGCTTAACAGCGAAAGCTAAACGGCACTTGCTTCAAGATGCTGAGCAGCAAGTAGCTCATTAAGTTCTGAAACAGCCTGCTTAACTTTTGGCAGGCTTTTTTTCGGCACTAAAAAACGCCCTCGGTTAAATTCAATACAACCTAAATCTTTAACCCAAATAACCCCAGTCACAAAAATTCTAGCGTGTTTTACAATTAGCTTTGGTGCATAAACAGGGAAGCGTCTCATAAAAACTCCTAAGCGTGTTGTTATATTGTTGACTCAGTTTTGACATATAAAAGCCCTAAAGAGTTTCATTAAATTAAACATTATTGATGTAAATTTCTGCGAAATTGCGCACATTTCAAAACACCATAAAAATGACACTTGCCATTTTTTTGACGCGCTGGTAAAGTAACCACGTTACTCAGGGTAAATAAAGAGCCAGTTGGCTCGTCACCGTATCGTTTTAAAATGTTAAATTTTAAAACCTACGGTTTTTTTTTGGCTTTTTTCGGTGATTTACACAAAAAATATAATGCTAAGGCCACAAAAAAGGAGCCAATATAGGCTCCTTTTACATTATTCAATTTTTGGCGCTCAAAATTTAGCTCTCGGCGCTTAAAGCGCCAATAAGTAGACTACTTATCTACAGTCGTTAAGTAGTAAGCAATATCGAGTAATTCATCGTAAGACTTGATTGAACCTGTCTCAACACGGTATTTACCATTAACGACTAATGCTGGAACACCAGATAGTTTAGCGTTTTCAGTATCACGCTTCATTTTAGACATTTGCGCATTCACCATAAATGAGTTTGCAGCTGCGTCGAAGTCTTTACCGTCAACACCATTGGCAATAAACAACATGCGAATGTCATTTTGGCTGGTGAAACGTTGCTTAGAGTCATGGATAGCAGTGAAGATCGCGTGTTCAATTTTCTTTTCGACATTTAGCTGATGCGCAATAGCAAAAGCGCGAGACATTTCTGTGCCCATTTCACGGCCAATAAACTCAACGTGAGCTTGGTTGAACGTTACGCCTTCTGGCAAGGTTTTCTCAATTTTTGGTACAACCGTTTTCGAAAAGTTATAACAGTGACCACAAAAGAAAGAGAAAAACTCAGTGATTTCAGGCTTAGATGTCGCTGGCCCTTCGTTAATCACGGTGTAATGCACACCTTCTTTATAATCTGCAGCAGTTGCAGCCATTGGGGCTAGTAGTAGTGCTGCTGCCATTAATAGTGCTTTTTTCATTTTGCTTCCTTTAGTGTGCAATCTTAAAATATATTTAAACTTGCCATCTGTATATGCCATCAATTAAGTGGGTTAATACACATAGCTAAATGAGTCATACCCTAAACGCTATCATAATTTAGGTTATCTTCGTATCTCAAGAACTTATCAAGATCATTTGTAACAAGCTACGTAATCTTAAAGCCAGTTAATAGCCCATCAAACTCAATGGTGCTTCATCAAGCGCTGCAAGTTGTTCTTTAAAGGCTAAAGTCTGTTGTTCCCAGTATTTGATATCACCAAACCATGGAAAGTTCATTGGAAATGCAGGATCTTGCCATCTTTTACTTAACCAAGCATTGTAGTGCAGCATTCTTAAAGCTCGCAAAGGCTCTACTAGCTTAAGTTCGCGCTGATCAAAGTCATAAAATTCTTGATAGCCTTCAAGTAAAACATCTAGCTGTAAAAGTCGCTGTTGCCTATCTCCGGTGAGCATCATCCAAATATCTTGTACTGCAGGACCTTGGCGAGCATCATCTAAATCAACAAAACCTGGGCCATTTGGCGTCCATAAGATATTACTTGCGTGCAAATCGCCATGCAGACGAATCGTAGGAAACGTGTGCTCAGAGATGATACTTTTCGCTTTATCTAAAACTTGCTCGGCAACGGTAAAAAACTGATTACTAATACCGTCTGCAACTTGTCCTGATTGGTGTAAAAAAGCTAACGCATCGTCGCCAAGTATTTGAGTGGATAGAGGCTCTCGGTATTGAAATGGTTGCTTGCTCGCATATTGATGAATGCGGCCAACAAACCGACCCACTGATTCAAGCTGATCTAAATTATCCACTTCAAATGCGCGACCGCCAATAGAAGGGAACAAAGTGAATTTATAGCCTTGATAATGATGCAAGGTTTTACCGTTAATGATAGATGGCACCGCAATAGGAATATCTTCAGCCGCCAGTGCAAGCGCATAGTCATGCTCTTCTTGGATCTGCGCTTCACTCCAGCGATGGGGGCGATAGAACTTCACTACATAGCGATTACCGCGATCACATCTAAATTGGTATACGCGGTTTTCATAACTATTGAGTGCTAGCAAGCCTGTTTCTGGATAAACCCCGAGGCTTTCAATCGCATCGAGAATTAAGTCTGGCGTTAATGCTTGATAATGAAAAGAGGCATCATCTTCACTTGGCGTTTTTACACCTTCAGCATCATTATCTTCTATACGATTACTCATAAGATCCCTTTGCCGTTAACAATGGCCGAATTAATTTCACCAAATAAGCTAATACTTCAATATCCGCTTTAGTTTCTGTCGCTATCCAGCAAATATCGCCATAAAACTCATAATTAAGCCACAACGGGCTTCCTTCGAAGTTCAGTAACCATTGATGACGATCTGCGCCCCATTGACGCTCACGCACTTCACAATCTAATGCTCTGACTA
The DNA here is from genome assembly GCF_023283825.1 of Shewanella olleyana. Lineage (GTDB taxonomy): Bacteria > Pseudomonadota > Gammaproteobacteria > Enterobacterales > Shewanellaceae > Shewanella > Shewanella olleyana. The sequence continues at coordinate 31,246 of NZ_JAKILD010000015.1, forward strand.
AAGGCTCTGCAAATTCTTCAAAACGTTCAAAATCTATGTCAGCAACAATCAAAATACTTAAGGCTTCGCTATCTAACCTTGCTTCCTTGATGCTTATTGTATTTGGCATGCTTTTCTCTAATGAACCTGAGTTCATAAAATTCCTTACAATCTAATCGAGTGAACGCTAGCTGCTACAAGACATAATGAGCCCCTGTCCCCATTGAGGTGGGCGTTCTGCATAATGGGCTTTATCTGCTTGCTCAGCATAAGGGTTTCTCAGCAATTGATGCAATTCAACCAGTTTACTATTATCGCCCTCTTCTGCAGCGACAATCGCTTCTTGGGCTAAGTAATTTCGTAATATATATTTGGGGTTAACGCTGTTTCTCGCTGCTTGCCATTGCTCGATATCTTCAACCTTGTCCACTCGTTGTTGGTAATCTGTAAACCAAGTATCGAAAGTAGGCCGGTCGATAATTTCATCTGATAAGCTCGCTTTACCACTGCTCATATCTAGCTGACCAAAGGCGCGGAAAGTATTGGTGTAATCCAACATGTTCTTTTGCATTACAGCGCAAAAACGACCAATTAAATCTAAATCCTGCTTATCTTGTTCAGCTTGTTGAGCTGCGCTCTCAGTTAGCGGCACCCCCATTTTGGCGCGCATCAACAACAAATATTGCTGCACTAACTCTGCTTGATAAGTATTTAACGCTGCCACTAAATCATCAGACTCAATCACAGGTGCCAGCGCTTGAGCTAATCGCTGCAAGTTCCACAGTCCAATACCAGGTTGCTGGCCAAAAGCATATCGCCCTTCAGGATCAGAATGATTACAGATAAAGTCTTCTTTAAAGGTATCTAAAAAAGCAAAAGGCCCAAAATCGAAACTGTCACCTAAAATCGACATGTTATCGGTATTGAGCACCCCATGAGCAAAACCCACAGCTTGCCAATGACCAATAAGCACAGCAGTGTCTTTAACTACTTGAGTGAACCAGGCTTTATAGCCTTGAGCATCTTGAGTTAAGTGAGGGTAATGCTGGGCAATAGTAAAATTGAGCAGTAGAATAAGCTTATCTTTACTGCCTTCATGGCTATGACAAAAATACTCAAAGTGGCCAAAGCGAATATGACTTTTGGCTAACCGAACAGTAATCGCTGCCGTTTCTTGAGATTCGCGCCATACGGGTAAATCAGAGCCAATTACCGCGAGTGCTCGGGTTGTAGGAACCGATAATGCAGCTAAAGCCTCTGAAGCTAAAAACTCTCTAACCGCCGAGCGCATAACAGCGCGGCCATCCCCGTGACGGGAGTATGGCGTTGGACCAGCACCTTTTAATGCTACATCCCACGCTTGATGGCTTTTACTAACGGCTTCTCCAAGAATAATTGAACGACCATCACCTAATCGAGGTGAATAGCCACCAAACTGATGACCACTATAAACCTGGGCGTAATAACTCGCTCCAGGCACAGCATGGTTGGCCGACAACTGCATTAGCAGCTCATCATTAGGCGCTGAAAGCCCTATGAGTTTTGCAGCATCATCACTCCATGCAAGCCAATGTGGATTACTGATTGGCAAAGGGTAAACCTGCGAATAAAACCCTTCAAGTTGTTCAAAAAAATCTTGTTTAAACTGCATTAAATCTTCCCTAGGACAGCCTATTGGCAGATGATGACATTGTCGTCATTCACTTCACATAGCTGCTCACATTGATATCCTTTGTTAATCGCGACAGGAATGGCGGTAGCGTTTTCAAGGGCTTTATTACCGATTTCAACAGTACTTTTTCCGCTCAAGCGTAACATTCCATCCCCTTTTAACTGGCATTGTTCAAGGGTGTCGTAGTAACCCGCGATATAATCTGCACTAATTGGGTTTTGAGGCTTTTTAGCTTCATCAGCATAGTAAAAAAGAGTCCATTCAGGTGTGCGCAAGCACCCTGTCAAACTGACCAAGCCCAATAGAAAAACTACTTTAATCAGTACATTGGAATTCATAAAAACCTCTTGTTATTTCTTTAAATACACTGTCATTTCTTTAAATACACTGTCATTTCTTTACATACACTGTCGACTTACATTTAAACGTTCACCATTAGGGTAAGGATCACCTTGGCTCATTTAAACGCGCCCTATAATGGCAACATAGTCTGGTTTGTCTATATAAATCACAATAAAAAAGCGAACCTGAGTCCGCTTTATTTCAATCTATGGTGAATATATGAATTTACTCACTCAAGCTCTAACGCGTAGGCTAGATGAGTTATAACTTAATCACCTGCTTTAGACTTCGCTTTTTCAATACGTTTAATTCGACCTTCGAATCCAGTAACAGTTCCATCACTCAGTTGATAAGCCAATGCTTTCTGACATAGCGATATCGCTTGATCAAATTGTTTAGTGTCGTTAAGCATAGTTGAAAGCTGCATGAAGCCTGGGCCTTTTTCATCAGCCACAACCTTATTATCTTGCTGATACTGCTCATATACCGATAAATAAATCTCGGTCAATTGAGCGCCATATTGACAATATTCAGCTTGCTTACGTAATTTGTAACTGTGTCCGATGATATTCAATAAGCTTTGATGTTGAGTGGTTGCATCAGCTTGCGAGTCGTATTTAGCCACCAAATCAGCAAACACTTCACCCGCCCATAAACCCGTAATAGGTAAAGGGATGTTTTGGCTATTATCGGCTGCCGCAGTTTCTTCAACGACTTCAGGCTCTTTTTCTAACTCAACGTCAGGCTCTTTGGTCACTTCAGGTTCAGAGACTGCTTCTGCTACTTTCTCTGGTGCCTTGTCAACAATGACGTCTTCAGCGACTGCTGGCTCTGGCTCTGCATCGACTTTTTCAGCTTCAACGACTGTATCTTCTACTTTCTCTTCTTCTGCTTTCTCGTTTTCTACGACAATCTCAGCTTCACTTTCAATGACATTATCATCGCCACTTTCATGATTACTATCTGACTCTTTTGCTTCCTGATCCGAGTCAGGTTTTTCTAACTCTTGCTGGGCAACATTTTGGGTACGGCGATATAAATAAACACCAAGCAAGACTAATAAAACAATTACAATAATTTTCATTGATAACACCATGTCCGTGTCATTAATTATGAATTTAAAATAGCTTTTGAAAAAAGGTCAAAGCGTATTCAAGAGGAATAATTTTTACGCTGCATTTTTAAGCAGCTATATAGGTATTAATAAGCTATTGTGCGGTAATAAATCAAGTGTTTATCCCTCTTTTGTGCCTTTAAACGTGATAACTGGGGATAAATTCAAGTTTTTACATTTTTGTGCTTTAGCTCAAGCTTATTATGACCTAAATTGAACTCCTATTATGTTGCTCGTTACACTCACCATACCCGAGTAAATTACTAAGGTATTTATCTATGTCATCCACCCCGCTTCTTTCTGGCCAATTATTGTTTGAACTGAATACGATGACTGCTATGGCAAAAATTTATTGCCGCGCTCACCATCAACCAGAACATAACCAAACCTTATGTACAGAATGCACTGAGTTACTGCAATATGCAGAAACGAGGCTGGACCGTTGCCCTTACGGTCAAGATAAACCCACATGTAACAAATGCCCTGTTCATTGCTATAAACCGCATATGAAACAGAGAGTGAGAGAGATCATGCTCTACTCTGGCCCTCGAATGTTGATACCTCATCCCATCATGTCGATTAAACATTTACTCGCCGAGAGAAAACCCGCACCAGGCAAACCACCTGAGGGAGTTTCTAATCGTCATATCAGAAAGCAAAAAAATTCTTAGGATACTGGTTGAAAGGGTCGCTTACAGGTATTATCACTTAGCTTAAATAAGGGGTACCTAATCGAACTCGGATTGTTTTTCTCTCAAGCCTATATCTGGCTATCTTTACTCGGCGGCATTCATTGCTTAGGGGTAGGGTTATATGTGCGTTATATCTACGCTAATAACGACTCGGAAACCACTCAGAGTAGTCGCCTTCTAGGCTCACTTTTCATCCTCATTGCTTTATTTTTTGCCACTGGTGCAATCACCCGAGAAAACGCTCCAATTCAAATTCACTTTATCTTGACCTTGATGGTGCCTTTTTACTTTTTGCTCATGCCTCTGCTGTATTCATACTGCAAATCTAGCCTGAAAATTAAAGTTTCTGATCTCAATATCATTAAGCATTTATTGCCGACACTGATCTCCATGATCGCCATTGTGATCGCCATATCATTTAATATCGGCCTTGACCCAGATGCTTCTCACCAATCAGTTAACACTGTGAGTGAGTTGAGCCACATCAATAAGTTAGCCTTGATTGCGCCAGGTTTTCTCATCGCACAAAGTCTTTTGTACTCTGTGCTGATTATCAAAACCTTAAAAAAACATAAAAAGCGTTTTAAACTGACAAACCAACAAAGCTTAAAAGACATTCGATTCCGTTGGTTGTTAGTTCTTACTAGCGGTATTTTATTAAACTGGGCACTGCGTTTAGTTATGGTACTAGTGCCATTTTACTTTGGGGACACGGTGTCAGAGTTAGCCCATACCATTGCCAGATTGTCCTTACTACTCACTGTCTATGGTTTTGCGTTATACGGTTTGCATCAAATAACCCGCGCTGCATACTTACGTGGAAATGTTAAAACCAACATCAGTGATAAACCACAAAAAGCCAGTGCTCAACTGCTTAACTCAGAAGAATTAAATTACTTACAATCCATCCTTAATGAAGAGAACGCCACAGAAAAGCGACTCCATTGATAATGGAGTAAGGGTAAAGTGCTCTATAGCAAGTTCGACAGTAACAGTTGGTCATGCTCAAGGTTATATCGCGCCTTGAGGCATAACTTAAACGTACCAGCCGAATTGATTGTCTTTCTAGGGGAAGCGCAGGTCGAAATCACTATCAACATCTTAAAGCCAAAATGGAATGGGATAAAAGTGGTTCGACTATTATGTACTTGGCATTCAAGACTAAAAATAAAGACACCTACTGACTTAAATAATTGCTTAGCAATTTGGGTTATGACAAATCTCGAATTATCAATGACAATTTCCAATCCCTAATGACACTTGCCTAATGACACGTGCTTATGAAATGACAAATGCTGAACCGTTGCTGTCACTAGGCGATTTAGTTTTGTGCTACCATCATAGGCTTTGTTATGCTGCCAATGGTTACACTTAAACAGCAAACTGAACCAAGATAAAAACCACACTGACTTATTTATCTATCTGCAGGAGTTATTATGAGAAACATATTATCATTACTGTCCATCGCCTTCGTCTTATTGGGACTGTCTTTTTCAAGCTCTGCGCATGCAGACAAATATGCTAAAACCCTAGAAGACTTTAAAAAAGCCCCTGAAGTACAAAGTTTTTTCCAAAATGCTTACGGTTATGCTATTTACCCAACAGTGGGTAAAGGCGGTATCGGTATTGGTGCTGCATATGGTTCAGGTCGCGTGTTTAAAGGCGGCGTACACACCGGAGACTCAAAACTGTCACAACTTTCAATTGGGTTTCAGCTTGGTGGACAAGCTTATAGCGAACTAATTTTCTTCGAAAATAAAGCAGCTTATGATGACTTTACTAGCGGCACCTTTGAGTTTAGTGCACAAGCTTCTGCAGTGGCCATTACAGTTGGAGCAAACGCACAAGTCGGCTCAACAGGTAATTCTGCAGCAGCGGGAAATGCGGGTAACCGCACAGCTGCAAAAGCAGCTTACATGAATGGCATGGCGATTTTTACCGCAGCAAAAGGTGGACTGATGTACGAAGCCGCGGTTGCAGGACAAGCATTTAGCTTTGATGCGAAGTAATAAGTAGAATTAAAAATTAAATATGCCTAATCGGTGACAATCAGATTAGGCATATTTTCTTATGAGCTTACTCAATAACGCTATATGACTTTGAGCGTTTAAATTTACTCGCGTATGTATTAAGAGTCGTAAGTATGTTGTAATTTTTTGAATAAATTTATTAAAAGTGAAACATGCCTAAAGCGAGTCATTGGAGTATTTATTCGTGATACATGGCTAAGGATCATAAAGCCAAGCACCGAAATTCCTAATACATGAAGTGGTCGGTTTTCTACAAAATCATTTCCCTTGTAACAGACTAAGCCTAAACAAAGTGACGCTTCACGAGCTCGCCTTTTGCCTTCTAGCCTCTTCATTTGAATTTGCTTTTTTCGTTTGTTGAGTGCAAACATCTAAACCTTCCTTCAATTGTTGCTTGGTATGATGAAAACCTACAAATTGCATAATGTATTTTTGTTGAACTAGCAGACCCAACATAATAATTGCGAAAGTCAGTATAAATGTGCCGAAACCCGCAACTAGATTCAAAGTAAAATAATAATTAACCACTCCAGCACCGACCGCTAAACTGAACAGAAACATCGGTAACAACATAACCAACAAGAGCTGACAGACTATTAGCTTTTTAAAAGCAGCGACACTATTCGAAAACTCTAACAAAAACAGCTCCAAAGTAGCCTTAGACCACCCTTGGGTATGAGCTTGTAGTTGAAGCCACCCTTTCCATAAGCTGTTTAGTTCAGAAGCAGAGAGCCTAAGATCATTCATCACTTCCTTGTTCAGTTTAGTATCAGCGAATGTTGAACTACCACTTTGTTGCTCTCTCTTCATGACTTTACTCTCTCGGCAATGTTATAAGGCAAGGCTATTTAATTAGCTTCGAAATGGCCCACCCAGCAAGAAATGCGCAACCAACACTCAACAATGGTCGTTCTTTAATAATATTTTCAGCTTTTTCAGTGCTATCTTTAACCTTTTCAGAACCCGTCTCTAATGTTTCATGCACTACCTCTTTTATACTCTCAACAACTTGTTCTGCTTTTTCCTGTGTATCTTCAATTTGGCTTTTAGCTTCTTCAGTTTTAGTATTTGACCTTGGCATGGTTACTCTCCTTCTTAATTAATACCCGTTGTAATTAATAACTACAAGTAGGTTTTAATGGATTAATTCAGCTAATTTAATTAGCTGAATTAATATAAGCCAAGTTCATGCCAAGTGTTAAAAACACCTCTAACACCTCATATCCCAATCTAAATAAATCCCATAGCATGGAATTCTGGTGTAACAATTTCACAATAAAGTATTCATTAATGTATTTTTTACAAAACAACTGAGTCTAAGCAACTATCACCAGCATAATTTAATGGCATAAATAATGCTTCATCAATTAAAACAAATTATTAATAGATAACAATGGTTAAAATAAAAACGATAGAAAGAGGACTTTATCTCAACACAGAAAATCTCATTACAGAAAGTCTCATTACAGAAAATAAGTGGGAATAACTAAAAACGTCATCCCTAAAAATAGATCAGTAAGTTAATAACACGAACACTCAAAGGAAATTGCATTCACTTTGTGAATATAAAATATCAAAATAAATAATACTAACGACATTTAGGAGTTATAAGATGTTATTGATAAAAAATAACTCAGTTGAGACCATACAATACAAAGGTGTTGATAAACTCATATCTAGCCTGAAAAAGCATTACCTTGCCTGTTTATATTTAATTAATAAAAAAGACCATGAAAACATATCAAGAGCCGCTAAGCGCTTTGTAAAAATTGAGCATTCTATGATTAATGAAGTCAATCGAAAGTTTAATATTGAAGAGCCGATTCAAAACCACTTAAACGTTGCCCAGCCGCTAGCTACGATCAGTAATTACCATGAAATGTACCATAGCAACGTAAAGTTAATAGCCTTTCTAAAAAGTACTATTAGGCAGTTTAACAATTGCCATATGGCATCTTTTCTTTCCTACTGGGTTGCCGCCTTACAGCTTGAAAATGATGAAATGGAAAAACATTTAAAGACTAAATAGAGTAAATTCACTGCTAAAATAACCTTAAAGAATACTAGGCTCTATGCTTCATTTATTTGCTCCCTGTGTATGAACGGAGTAAGCACAAAAAAAGCGTTAAGACTTATCGTCTTAACGCTTTTTTTAGTGAAAACAATATAACATCTTACAGCTCTTTAAGAGTCTTGATGCTGCTCAGCCAATACACTAGATAAATGTTTACCGCCTTTTGCATCAAAATCAAGCGTTCTGATGGGGAATGGGATCATAATTCCAGCATCAGCTAACGTCTCTTTAATCGTTATTATCCCGTCATTTTTCACATCCATATAGTCAAAATGACCAGGGTAATCTATCCAAAACCATACGAGTAAGTTAACACTGCTGTCAGCAAAGCTTGATGCATGAACTGCCGTTTTTTCGGTATTAGCAACATAAGGTTTTTGGTTAATCGCATCTGTAATCACTTGGGCAGCGGTTTTCGGACAATCACCGTAAGAAATACCCACGGGGATTTCTATTCGTCTCAACCCTTTTCTACTGTAGTTAGTTAAAATACTGCGAAAAACCATCTTATTTGGGATCATGACATGCTGACCAGAAAACGTTTCAACCAATGTATTACGTAAATTGATCTTTACAATTCTTCCCATCACATCATTGGAACTAATAATATCTCCAATTTTAAATGGCTTACGAACACTCATGGTGATGCCTGAAATCAAATTCTCAGTCATATCTTGAAACGCAAAACCAATAGCGAGACCAAGAATACCCGCACCAGCAAGCAAGGAGGTAACAGTCCCTTGTAAACCCACAAAGTCTAACGCCACAAAAAAACCGATGGTGGTGATAGTTACTTTAATTATCGATGCTAATAAATTGATAACTTCTTGAGAATCTACAACTTTATTACTTAAATTCTTGAAAATTTTGCCACCAATATTGGCAATAAAAATAAATACCAGAAGCGTTATGAAAGCAACAATCAGGTTAGGAATGAGTTTAATGGCTTCTACTAGCCAATCCTCTAATTTCCCTTCAATCAAATTCCAAAACTTTTGCAGACTAAAAGAGAGACTTGTTTCCATGATTTTTCCCTTTATTCTTTAATTATAGACATTTGGCAATTATGGGACACAAACGGTAAGCGCTTTCTTTTTGATGCTAATGTCGAGTGAATCAGTTGAATAGTTTTCTCCGTCAATGACATATTCGATAGGAGAATTAGATTCAATTTCAACATTCTGAGCTGACTCGTAATTGAAATGACTTGATTGTTCTTTTACTCCCAAGCCTGAAAGCATGACATCAGAAACAGCCAGAAATCTTTTCGCCAGTGACTCCGTGTTCTCTAAATAAGTGACATGCAATTGGCCGTCATCTGGTTGTGGCATTGCCCCTCCTTGAGCAAGTAAAGTACTAAAAGGAGAAGCATTCGCGACGACTAAGCTTTCTAGGGTCATTTCTCGTGGCTTTTTACCATCTATTGTTACCTTAAACTGCTGATGCTTTCCCGCGACAACGGCATTGAAAAAACCGGCTAAATAGGCAACCTGGCCCCTGTCATTTTTTTGCTCTCGCTGAGCGTAATCAATCATCTGTTCTTCAAAACCAATCCCCAAGATCAATAGCATTGGTTGACCGTTACAAAATGCCAAATCAATTTTCTTAGTATTGCCTGAAAGAATAGCCTCACAGGCTTTTTCAACTGGTGACACCTTAGTCTCAACACCATAGAGTACGTGACACAATGCATTTGCAGTCCCTAAAGGCATAACGCCCAATACAGTGTTCGTTTCCATTATTTCATTCGCAACTTCACTTACCGTTCCGTCTCCACCAGAAACAATAACCTGAGCATAATTTTGGGCGCAGGCTTGCTTTGCTAAAGCTTGTGCCGAGACCTCTTTGCTAGTAGTTAATATCACTAAGCTATATTTACGAGTGAGCTCACGAATTACTTGTTGTTGGTTTAATTTCCACTTCCCGCCTCCAGCAACAGGATTGACGATAAGGCAGCATTTATCTTCCACAGTCAGCAAGCCATTTTCACTAATCGCATATAAGGTTTTCAGCTGCTGAGTGTTTAACCTTGCGGTACTTCGCACATCGTTAATGTTTTTCAAAACCTGCTCAACCGATAAAGAAGAATCTTTGGCTAACAGGTATGCAGCAACAACGAATACCGAACGACCACGGCCTAATGCGCAGTGAACTACTACGGATCTCGACTGGTTAATTTGAGTATCAATCCAATTAATTGCATGCTTAATTTTATGCAGTTTGGGCGCTTTATGATCAAGAACAGGAGTATTTAGATAGTGAAATGACTCGTCTAACATTGCACTTTCCAAACCAGAGAATTCGGCCGTGACATCAACAATGCAGTTTATATCTTTAGACTCTAGGTAAGATAAATCTGCAGGAAACAAGCGGCGAGATACAAATAAGTGATGGCCAACTTTTTGTATTGGCTCTACTTTGTCCCTCTTAATCGCCCAAGCATTATATGCACGAGCACCTAGTAGAAATGGAATAAACGCCCAGCGGATCCACCAAACTATTTTACCGTCGCGATTTTTTCTAAATATTGAAGGCATATCGAAAATGTATGCCCCACTAACGATGAAAAATGACAAGAAGCACCACGCAAAAAAAACACTGATGTAGAAATTTGAAACAACAATAGAAGCAATAAAACAAGCCATTGCGATTAATATGTAATATTTAACAATAAACATAATGCGGCCTTCCTTATCCCATCAATTCATTAAAAAGGGCTCAATGTATGAGCCCTTAGTTCATCCGATTTAGCGAGATTAGTGTTTAGCGATAAAGTTAGGCCATTTCTTTTTCATATTGTCTAGCCAATGTTTGTTTTTGCTCAGTATCTAAAACTCGTCCTGCACTCTGAAAAAATCGCTGTTCTTCCTCTTCTAAGTGATGAATCACTTTATGTTTCAGTGTCTTCATTAACTTAAGCCAAGCAGCTGAGGACATATCAGTGCAGTCAAGTTGTTCTAAAACTTTATCAATATCATGGTGCTCGGCAATTCCGTGCCTACTCATGTCAATTGCTTGATCACTCTCAATAAGTGGTGCATAAAAGTGGCGTTCTTCAGCCCTTGCATGCTTAGTCAATTCATCTTTGAGTGAAGCATAGAATTCTTGCCTTGCTTGGGTATCGCCAGAGGTTTGGAGCAAGGCATCCAATAAAATACGTTGTTTTTCGTGGCTATCTTTGAGTACGTCAAATATATTTTTCATGTCTAATTCCTATTCAATAGTTTTATTTTTAATCAGGATTCAAGCATCTCATTGCACTCTACATAACCGGTTTAACAATCTTCATCTTCAGCGCCTAACTCCTCTTTTACTTTTTCACAGCTATCTTCTATTGCGTTTCGAGTATCCTCAGCAGCTTCATCAATTTTTTCTCCCGCCTGCTCCATTGGTCCATCGTCACTACAAGCAGTTAACGCTAATGCGACGCCGACAATACTTAAAAAACGATAAGTTATTTTTCTTAATTTCATATAAACTCCTAGTGTTTATTTTTATTTATAAACATCATCAATATTGAGACAATAAATGAGATAACAAATAAATAAAATATTATTTTAGCGACTGTAGTAGCAGCTCCAGCAATACCGCCAAAACCAAATAGACCAGCGACAATAGCAATAACAAAAAATATTAATGCCCAGCGAATCATTATCCACCCACTTATTTAAAATTGAATTTATATAAATTTAAAACTAATTAATCACAGTTAGTTCATCAATCACTTTATCAACATCAGAAGTATTTTTGGCAATCGACAATGCTAAGTCATGCTCACTAATTGAGCCAACAGAACCTGTCAATAACACAATATTATCTTGTGTTTCAATTTCAATATCGCTACCACTAACACCTTCACTCATTAATAGGCGTGTTTTTACAATCGTTGTTATTTTAGTGTCAGTTAATACCTGTACTAATTCTGGGTCTTGGTCATTCTCTGTCCCAATTATAGTTAGCTTGTTCTCTACAGATTTTACATTATCTAAACTTAACACTAATTCTTCAGCTAGTGCTTTCTCTGTTTTATTCTCAACAGAACCGGTTAATGTAACAACTTGCCCTTTCACATAGGTATTAATATCGAAGGAGTTTAAATTTGAATTTAATAATAAAGTTGTCTCGGCTTTACCATCCAACCATGCATCGAGGGTTTCTTTTTCCCACATACTGTCTGCAACTGCCGCAGATGAAGAAGTAGCGATAAAAATAGATAATAATATTTTACTTGTCATGTTTTTCATTTTTTATCCTCTTTTTAAAAATACATCAATACATATACAACCATCATGCCAAAAAATACAAGGCGCTGTTTTATATAGGTTTAATTTAAAATGATTATAATTAATTAACCACAGGATAAAAAACAATGTATTAATTACACTCGAGTTTTGTAAAAATTATCACTTATTTATATTTAACCCATTAAATTAAAATATTCATATATTAATAATTTAAGAAATACCTATCGACATATCCTCATCAATATTGAGAAATTATTTCATTTGGTTTAAGGCGAAGATATAGATGGTTATACCTGTTCCCATAAATTCTATTGGGGTCAACTGAATAATTAGCCGACGTAATAACTTGGGTTTAAGATTTCTTTGAGTCGCTTAGCGAACTGTTAAGGGATACCTTAGAGTTCAGCTTGATATAGGTAACAACGTTGCAACGTGCTATCCTCGCTTTAATTTAATGTCGTATAAAGAGATTTAATCATGTCGTTACCGACACTATTTATAGAGCTAAAAGATGAGTTATTGAAGTCTAAGATCAACTCACTCAATGAATTATCAAATTTTGAAGTTTCTCAAAGTGATAACAATGTCCATTGGATAGACAAGTTGCAGCAACTCCAACCTGATAGCGCTATAGTAGAAGTATCTAAGTTTACTAACGAAGATTTTAATACTTTATCTAATGCCACAGAGTTAGATGACCTAGACTTGATCATCATTAGCTCCGGAGCACCGAATAAATATTTAGATATGATGATAAATAATGGTGCTATCTTTCATTACAGACAACCCGTAGATTTGATGATTTTGGAAGATACTTTGGCTGACTTTAATCAGTTATTCCAGCAAAAACTGGAGCAAGGTCGTAAAGTATCAACCAGCGATCTAGACCAATTTGGCATGCTGATAGGCTCATCAAGACCCATGCATAAATTGTTTAGAACCATAAGAAAAGTCGCTAAAACTGAAGCCAATGTACTCATTGTTGGTGAAAGTGGCGCAGGCAAAGAACTTGTGGCACAAACCATTCACCTCGCTAGTGAAAGAAAGAATCAACCTTTTATTGCCGTTAACTGCGGGGCTATCAGCCCTGAACTGGTGGATAGTGAACTATTCGGCCACGAGAAAGGTGCCTTTACTGGTGCCAACCGAGCGCACCAAGGGGTATTTAGCCAAGCAGAAGGTGGAACGCTGTTTTTAGATGAAATAACCGAAATGCCACTTGAGCATCAAGTTAAGCTACTGCGTGTATTAGAAACTGGTGAATATAAGTCCGTTGGTGGAAGTAAGCTCAATATAGCTAATACTCGAATTGTTGCAGCGACCAACCGTGATCCACAAGTGGCAATTGAAGAGCAGTTTTTAAGAGAAGACTTGTACTTTAGACTAGCGCACTTTCCGATAAATGTTCCTCCCCTTCGAGAACGTTCAGGTGATATTGTCGGTTTGGCTAAACATTTTATTGCCCATCGAAACGCCGCAGAAACCTCAACAAAAACCATTTTAACCTCTGCTTTACAAAAAATCGCGGATCATAACTGGCCTGGTAATGTAAGAGAACTGAAACACTGTATTGAACGTGCATTTATATTGGCAGACGAAACAATTAAAGATGAACATTTAATTTTTGATACTCCACCATTAGAGACAGGAACCAGTGTTGAAGATATGATTCCTGCGGGAGTCTCTCTAGAAAAGATAGAAAAAGCGGCCATCATAAATACGCTCGAAGAAAACGAAGGTAATAAAAAGGAAACAGCGCAGAACTTAGGCATAAGTATAAAAACACTCTATAACAAACTCGATAAATATCAGGATTAAAGCATTTAATAGGTATTATATTTAGTAGTGTTCAAAGTTCTGTGTCATTTCAGAAAAAGAGCCCAAACAGGGATGACACTTTTGAGCTACAAATTAGTAAAGTCAAACATCGATCTCTGATGAATTAAACCAGCAAATCCTCTCTATGTTTAGCATGGGATGAACCCTCGAAATATCAAAAACATGTTGATTGAGGGCATATTGAGGACATTTATGACATCAACGCCTCAAGCAGCACCGTTAACATAGTGACAGATACACTTATCCCAGAGCTAACAGCGCTGTAACCCCATTAAATCAGAAAATATTAAGTATAGTTTTCCGCTTACACTTAACAAAATAGAGCATTAATAAAAAACCTCTCCCCATAAAATGAGAAGAGGCTTTGGTAACTTACAACAGGACTTTTAAAGTTAACTATGGTTATCTTATGTCAATGTATGCTTTCAGCGACACTTACTCGTGACCCCAAGGCGTTGGTGGTAACGCAACAGGTTTAGTTAAGTCAAAGTCGACTCTAAAATCACGGTTTTGCCGAGTTAAACGGTATGTGAATGTCGTTGGCTCAATATACATGTGCCATACGTTCGTTACTGACGCCGTTAAACCATTTTCGTTAAAGTTATCTATCGACTCTTGGTCAACTGGGAATGACTGCTGAGTCGCACTGCCCATATCTGCGGTATCGCCGCCGTACATAGTCACTTTATCTTCAGTGCCGTCTTCATGGCGATGATCATGCTTTAAACGCAAGCCTGTCTCTGTTTTAGTAATCACCCAAGTACGTGAATGGTCATCACCAACGTGAAAAGGAATTTTAAGTTCAGTATCGCTACATTCACGCACATGCATAACTAATGCTTTGTTGCTGAATGCAGAGTCAGCTTCATTACCCGCTGTGACTTCACCAGCAAATGCCTTGCCGCAATATGCTGCTATGGCATCAAAATATTGATGTTGTGGATTTTCTTGAGGGGCATGTGCCATGGCAATGGCTGGCGCCATGCAGCTGATTACACCAGCGACCAATATTTTTTTCATTATTATTCCTTTTGGTATCGATCAATTAACTCTTACTAACAAACCACAGTAACAGTGATTGTTTAATTTAACCTGAAAAAAAACCGCCTTCAAAGGTAGGCTGATAAGTTGCAGGGGATCTACCAATGGTAGATCCCTTTTTTTATTCTTTAATATTCAGTGCCTTAAAAACATTAAACCGCTGGATTATCGTAGGGTGATGTAAATATTCGGAATAAAATCAATAGGATAACTACCAAACTCGAATTTTGGTAATGAGTTAATAGCTCGTCCAATCCGCTCATATTCTCGGATAACCAATGAAATCAATATTTTGCAGTAAAAATTCTTTTAGGGGTAGTTGTTTGTTTTTAACTGAACCAACACCTGAATTTGGCAGAGAACGCGCCGAGGTACGTGGATAACACAGATCTTCCACTAAGAGTATCGAGCAACAGCACCAAAGGAAATAGCAATATTGATTTAGCTGAAGTATGTAAGACAACTTATCTACACTTATAATGAAAATTTTAAGTTGGATGAGTAACGTGCTGATTTAAATTGGTATTTTCACATCATCGTACACTTTTCTTATCAATCGGAAAGGAGTAAGTAATTGAATAAAAAGCAAAAAAATAGCGGGTCTAAAAAATTTAGATCCCCGCTATCTTATCAGCCTACTTCAAAGGCGGTTTTTATTTAAGCGACTCAAATACAGCTTACACTAAAAGTAAGTGGCTATTATTTTGCTTTAGCTGGATGCTTACCTTGCTTATGATTTGAATTGCCTGAGTTTTTAGCGCCAAATGGCTTTTTCTTTTGCGACCAACCTGTTTTAGATTTACCAGAACCATTGTTATTCGACGCTGTACCATTACCTGCAGGTTTACCTTTCCCACCCGTATTACCAGCGCCATTACCTTCAGCAGCGGCTTTAGCTTTGTTGGCCGTGGTCGGTTTCTTACCCGATGATTTTCTATCATCGAACTGGTTACCCGAGAAACGAGTGAAGGCTTTTTTGCTGCCGTCATTTTTGCCACCACTTTTACCACCTCGGTAGCCTTGACGCTCATTGCGAGATTCTGGCGGCACAATGTGCTGTACACCATTACCAATTAAGTGCTCTTTGCCCATAGCCACTAAAGCTTCACGGATTAATGGCCAACCTGCAGGATCATGGTAACGCAGCAGTGCTTTATGTAAGCGGCGCTGACGACCCTTTTTAGGTACGGTAACTTCTTCACTGGTGTGCTTTACGTTTTTCAACGAGTTAAGTTCAGTGTGATAAATCGTGGTCGCATTCGCCATTGGCGAAGGATAGAAGTTTTGCACTTGGTCTAGCTTAAACTTCTCTGATTTTAACCAGAGCGCCAAATTCAGCATGTCTTCATCTGTAGTACCAGGATGCGCCGAAATAAAATACGGGATCAGGTACTGTTTTTTACCCGCTTCTTTGGAGTAAAAATCAAATAACTCTTTGAATTTATGATAACTGCCCATACCCGGCTTCATCATCTTACTGAGTGGGCCATCTTCGGTATGTTCTGGGGCAATTTTTAAATAGCCGCCTACATGGTGTTTAGCTAATTCTTTAACGTAGCGCGGATCTTCTGTGGCTAAGTCATAACGCACACCAGAAGCAATCAATACCTTTTTAATACCCGGTACATCACGGGCGGCACGATATAAATCAATCGTGTGTTTATGGTCAGTCCCCAAATGGCCACAGATACTTGGGTACACGCAAGATAAGCGACGACAAGTGGTTTCAGCTTTGACGCTAGTACAGCCTAAACGATACATGTTGGCTGTTGGACCACCAAGATCCGAAATAACCCCAGTAAAGCCAGGGACTTTCTCTTGAATATCTTTAATTTCTTTGATGATTGACTCTTGCGAACGGCTTTGAATAATTCGCCCTTCATGTTCGGTAATCGAGCAGAACGAACAACCACCAAAACACCCTCGCATAATGTTAATCGAGGTTTTAATCATGTCATAAGCAGGAATAACCGCTTTACCGTAACTTGGGTGCGGCACACGTTGATACGGTAAATCGAATACCGCATCCATTTCATCTGTATTTAATGGCCATGCTGGCGGGTTAACCCATACTGAACGATTTCCTTGAGCTTGGAATAGCGCTCTGGCACAACCAGGGTTTTGCTCTTGGTGCAAAATACGTGAAGCATGAGCATATAAGAATTTATCATCGGCTACTTTTTCATAAGCAGGCAATAATACATAGGTCTTTTCCCATGGCTTTGGTCGTGCTGGCTGCACACTAATGGCTTTAGGCGCATCGTTATCAAAAATCTTTTTATCTGTAGGCCCTGATAACTTTTCACAACCTACATCATCCGCACCATAAGGATTTGGGATCGGGTCAATTTTATGCAGTTGATCGAGCTTACGCGAATCCATGCCTTTCCAGCCCGGCAAAGGTTCATGGCGAATTACAGCAGTACCACGAATGTCGTGTAAATCTGCCACTTTCTCACCGTTAGCGATACGGTGAGCCACTTCCACCAGCGGACGCTCGGCATTACCGTAAATCAAGATATCGGCTTTTGCATCGAAAATGACACTACGGCGCACTTTATCAGACCAATAATCATAATGAGCGATACGGCGTAAGCTTGCCTCAATCCCCCCAATGACGACTGGCACCTCTTTGAAGGCTTCTTTACAGCGCTGGGTGTAAACAGTCACCGCGCGATCGGGGCGTTTACCACCTTCATCATTTGGGGTGTAAGCATCGTCGCTACGAATACGGCGATCTGCGGTATAACGGTTGATCATCGAATCCATGTTGCCCGCAGTAACACCAAAAAATAAATTCGGGCGACCTAGCTTCATAAAGTCGTTTTTATTCGACCAATCTGGCTGACAAATGATACCGACTCTAAAGCCCTGGGCTTCAAGCATGCGACCAATAACGGCCATGCCAAAGCTTGGATGGTCCACATAAGCATCGCCACTGACAATAATAATATCGCAGCTATCCCAGCCCAATTGATCCATCTCTTTTCGAGACATAGGAAGAAACGGTGCTGTGCCGTAGCATTCAGCCCAGTATCTTGGGTAATTAAATAACGTAGATTCAACTTGCATGGGATTTGCCTACAATAAACATCATCATTCTAGTGAATTGGACTACTTCAAGTTTAGTCCAACTCACCCAACTTTTTTCTGGAGGCGGAGTATAGCAGTTACGCCACACTAAGTGTGACTAAAAAAACAGCAAAATAAGTTTTTTGAGCTTTTTATTTGCTGGTATAACCTTATTAAAAACAATGACTTTTAAATAATTCGAGCAACATTCAAGTTAAAGGCCGATAAAAAAGCCAATATTTACAATCGCTAAGCCAATAGTCACAACCCAAGTGAGTAGCACACCCCATTTGCGGCCAAAATGAATTCCTCCTTTACCCGCAGTTAAGCCAATAGCATGTAATAATCTCGCCACAATCCAAATAGTACCAAAACAATGCAATATTGCAGGCGACAAACCATTGAACTCTGCCAGCATGAATAAAATCAGCACCATGGGCGCATTTTCAAGTAAATTTTCATGAACTCGTTTAGCGAGGGCTAAATCAGAATTTCCCCCAGTCCCGATACCAATTTTATTGGTTCGACGTTGCTTTATGACTCGAATTGATAAACCAATGGCAAGTAGCGCTGTTAAGCTGGCGTAAAAGCCTGAAATCATCAATGACATGTGTTGCATTTCCTTATCGTTAATTTGCTGCAGTAGGCCATAAATTGACTACAATGGAGTATTCATTCTATACACATTGCGACAAAATGTAATTATCACATTTTTAACATAAATATGATGAATTGAAGGTATTCAGCCAACCCCATTTCGGTTACTATTCGCGCCAACGAACCGCTACCCAAATAGACTAGAGTGATGCACGGCTAATGAACGATTCCAGCTTCATTGAAAAACGCAGATTTATCATAAAATTAGGTAAAGAACTGCATAAATATGGCACCCCAGCGTATCGCCTTGAATCACACCTGCAAACGGTATCTTCCACACTGGGTATTGAGGGCTATTTTTTAATATCGCCAACCTCAATGACATTCGTACTTCAGCACGATACTGAGCAAGAATATAATCATGTTGCCCGTGTGAAACCTGGCGATTTAGATTTAGGCTCTCTTGCCCGTACCTTTGATTTGGTTGAAGAACTCAGTACGGGCCAACGAACCCTAGCAGAATCATTAGAGCGATTAGAAGAAATTGCTAATAAGCCTAATCCTTATGGGCATGGTTTAACCTTAATGTCATTTGGTATTAGTGCTGGCGCGTTTGCCATGCTAATGGATACCAGTTGGAACGATGTTTTTTGGTCTGGCATGCTGGGGTTATTAGTTTATGGCTTAGTGTTTTGGGCTGAAAAATCCAAACGCGTGGCTGAAATGCTCGAGCCCTTAGCCGCTGTGGTATGCGCTATTTTAACTTGTGGTATTGCGGCAGGCATTGACCCCAGTATTAATATCCCCGTGGTTATTTTGTCGGGCATTATTATCTTCGTCCCCGGTTTAGCACTGACATTGGGGCTAGCAGAGTTAGCCGCCCGAGATTTGATATCAGGTACTGCCCGTATCATGGATGCGATAATGCTGCTGTTTAAGCTGTATTTTGGCGCGGTGCTTGGGATGACTCTGGGTAAAGTGATGTTTGGTGAATCAGTGTATATTGAGCCAGATGCTCTACCTCGTTACGCTTCATGGGCTGCGGTGCCGCTACTTTCAGTAGCGCTGGTTATCATCTTTAAAGCGCGTATTAAAGATTCACCATGGGGAATTTGCGCAGGAATCGTGGCTTATTTTTCTGCCATGTTAGGCGGCCTTTATTTAGGTGAGTCTATTGGTATTTTTGTCGGTGCATTGGCAGTGGGGATATACTCAAACTTGTATGCCCGTTGGATGAAAGCGCCCGTTTCGATTGCCCTACTTCAAGGTATTGTTATTCTGGTGCCGGGCAGTAAAACCTATATTGGCTTAAATGCGATGATTTCAGGCGAAACCATGCTCAATCAAGAATATTTAGGTACCCAAGTATTCTTGATTTTCATGTCACTGATTGCGGGACTGATTTTTGCCAACGTTATCGTTCCGCCAAGAAGAAGCTTGTAAGCCACATACGTAGCATTGAATTGTAAAGCACACATTAAAAAGGAGCCCACGGCTCCTTTTTAATATCCTAAAGCAACATTGTTAAGTTTTTAATAAAATATCCTGTCGAAATTTCAAATACCCACCATACTTAATTCAGCAAAATGACATTGAGTATCACAAGATAAATTACCTTTTACTCAATCACTTAAAAACAGCTTAGACTAATATAGTCAATGTAAGCAGTAATGCCTATTACTAATATACCTAATAAAAATAGGAACGATGAACATGACCATTTGCGCTATGGTATTCATTTTCGTCGCCGCAGTAATATTTCCTTCGACTGCCTTTGCTGATAAGCCCAGTAAAGGACAAACGTCATCAAATAAGGTGGCAGTTCAACCAGTCGAATCACCTGAAATATTAACGACGACCACCAAGAATCAAGGTCCTATGACCGTTGATAATATTGTGGTGGTCAGTCATGCTATTTTTGATGAAACCGACCCCGATGCATTTTTCATCCACCACTGGGCTAATTGGCTTCATATCAATACCACCGAACCCACAATTCTCGACAAACTCACTTTTGCAGAGGGTGATGTTGTCACCCAGAAAACGTTTGCCGAGTCACAACGATTATTACGAACTGAGCCTTACCTTAGAGATGCAAAAATATATCGCCCGCAATTAGCGCCAGATGCCGACTCAAACGAACAAACGGTTGTGGTCGAAACTTGGGATAACTGGTCGCTATTGCCGACTTTCAGTCTAAGTTCCAGTGGCGGCGAGACTAAATACTCGGTGGGAATAAAAGAAGATAATTTGATGGGGCTGGGAATTAAAACTCGCCTTAAATATCAATCAAATGCTGACAGAACTGGATATAAGTTTGGCATAACAGCGCCCCTTAAAATCATTCAACATGCCACGGTGTCTGCCAATATTTACGACAACAGTGACGGCCAAGCTACTCACTTATATTTCAATAAACCGTTTTATTCCTTGGATACTGAATATCAATATTTTGCTGAATACTTAACAGATCAGCGCATTGATACCAACAGGCAAAATGGTGAAGACGTCAATGAGTTTGAACATAACGTCGATTACGCAGCACTGTCGTTTGGCTGGTTACTCAATAAAACTGATGCTGATTTATCAAGGATCACCTTAGGTGTTACCCACGACAAACATCAATTTGATTACAGTGAGACTTTTCTTGATGGCCCATTACCGCAAGATCGCGACTTTATTTACCCTTGGGTAGGCTTTGAATACCTACAAGATGACTATCAAGTGTTCACCAATATTCACCTAATTAATAATAATGAGGATTTCAACTTAGGCTGGCGCCACTTCGCTCGAATCGGTTTTGAAACCAATGATGTCGCTCTGGGCAGTGAATTAGGGTATCACCTCAATTTAAGTACCAGCCGAGGGTATCAGCAAGGTAACAACTTAATGTTATTTAACCTTACTGGCCAAGCAAGCTTTAATACCACCCAAAAGGATTTTTATAACGTCAGTGCTCAAGCGGAATACTTTTATAAAATTCACCCTAAGTGGGCTGCTTATGCCAAAACAAAATTGGCCACCTCAAAGAATAACTATTTAGATAAGCCCTTTGCCTTAGGCGATGATACAGGCGTTCGCGGTTATCCAAATGACTATCAATACGGTGATAATCAATGGTTGGTGACAGGTGAAGTACGTTATTACCCTAATATCAATTTATACCAATTAGCAGAATTAGGCTGGGCGACCTTTGTGGATATAGGCCAAGCATTTGGCGGGCCTGACGATAATAATGAGGTCGATAGCCCAATCGGTAGTGTTGGTATTGGCGCACGTATATATTCGTCTAAATCAAGCTATGGCAGTGTCGGCCATATTGATTTTGCCGTGCCTTTTACTAATGGAAAAAATGTCGATGATTGGGAGTGGCGATTCCAGGTAAGAAATCGCTTTTAAGGTTTTAGCGGCTTATCTGGGCATCAAAAAACAGCTACTCTTTGCCTGAAAACGATTCAATTTTCTGACGAACTTGCTGTTCTTGCTCTTTACTCTCGATACGATAAATCTTCTTTATCTGAGTTCTAAATTTAGGATCGGTTCCTGTCGCCACAGTATCAAACCCTACGGTCACTTTTCCCATTCTTGAAGACACCAATAACGCCTGAGCAAACTTTAAATTACTATCAACGCCACTGAGCACTAGCAGGTAAGTCTCACGGGGACGGCTATCAACAAATACGGTGCGATTATCCATCGTTCGCCAACCATCCATTCGGAAATTATCAATAGTGTTCACTTCAGTTAATTCATCAAATTGATAAAGCGCTGCTTTTTGCTTGGCAGCTTCTGATGCACTGCAACCCGCAAGTAATAAGATGAAACCAGCCATAATCACTGTCTTTACTGCGTTATTCAGGAACATATTATTCACCTTCTAATGGCGTTAAATGAAACAATTACATTGAGTCATGATTAACTTAATCTAACAATTTGGTTAATAATAACTATAACCATCAAAGGGATAAATTAACTAATTAATTTTTAAAGACATAAATTATAGATATAAATTATAGATATAAATTAAAAATATAAAAAAGCCGCATCAGGGAAGTGATGCGGCGATTGGGAACACTCTTTTTAAATATTACTTACGGCGTCTAAATCCAAGCAAACCAGCTAGTAAGACTAAAGTGCCCATTGCCCCACCACTTGAATCAGACTTAGGCTCAGTTACTGGTTCTTCGACTTCTGGCTCAGTTACTGGTTCTTCGACTTCTGGCTCAGTTACTGGTTCTTCGACTTCTGGATCGGTTCCTGGCTCTGGCGTAACAACTTCTGCAACCATTGCAATCGTTGCAGTAGCTGCAACTGCCATTTTAGTACCATTGCTAACCGTCAATTCAACCACTGCGGTAGCATCAGCATCCACGGCTGGTAAAGTCACCTCAGTGCTTTGTGCTGTTGCATCAGCAAATGTCACTACAGGACCTGAAACTTGTGACCAAGCATAGGTCAGTTCATCATCCATATTAGGTGCTGTACTTTGTTCAGCGGATAAAGTCACCGTTGTTGACGCATCAGCTGTAAGTGCAACTGCCTCTTCACCGTTAATCAAGGCGACTGGAATACCTTCAAGCATCACTGGCGCTAAGGTTTCAGTGTTACTGATATCACCCATGGTATGCGAGACAGTGAAATCAAGTTCTTGAGACATCACTAGACTTGCAGTATCCATCGCTAGCACTATAGTTTGCCCTGCTTCATTTGCTGCCTGAACCACTTCCCATGCAATCATATCACCAGTCACTTCACCTTCATGGCTATCGCTATTAATGCTTAACCCTGTCGGCAATTGTGTTGATACAGAAATGGTTCTTTCCATATCAGTATCGTTATCTGCAAGTACGATAGACAATGTCACCATATCACCCGTATCAGCAGTTTCCACATCGATACTGCTTTGGACATAACTTGCATTACGGTACAACTCAATTGGCATTAATCCTACGTTATCGGGAACATCTACACCTGTGCCGATTTCAAGCACAGTCGTATATAAAGTGTCTGACTTAAGTTGTTTATTCCAGTTAAGCACTAAGCCAATATCTTCATCTCCAGCAACGGCGGGCTTAAAGTCAACAGTTACGCTTTCGTCATCTTTGCCAATAATCGCTATCTCAATAGTCACATCATCTTCAACATTAGAAGGTGCAGATGTGTCACCAAAATTATGTACAGCAACATAATATGAACCAGCCTCCGGGTCATTTATTTCACATGACTCAAAAGCTGTTTCGGTGGCGCTCATACATGTCAGAGGGTCCATTTCTCTAGCATTATCAGGCTTACCGTTATAGTTATCATCACGGCCAATATACAAATCCAGATCCGGTGACGTCGTATCTTTGATGCGCACCATAATTCGTTTAGTACTAGGCGTTATGTTAATCAACCTTGAGTAGAACTTATTACTGTCGTTATAGACATTGGTAGGCCAGTTAGCCGTATCAAAATCATCACGTGGAATACTGGTTTCAATCACTTCCACTTCAGCAAGTTCAAATACTCCTACCTGAATAGCGCTAGAACCAACAGTGACAACACCATTAATGTCAGCGCTGCCCTTATCTTGCCCAGTGGTTAGCATGACATCATCAGGGAAACTGCCCGCAACAAAAGTTCCTACTACTGGCATTTTTGATGTTGTCAGCGCAGCGTTCTCTGGCGTTAGCACTAAGTAGCCCATGCCATACTCAGAACCAAAGCCTTCCCCAATAGATGCAGTAACATCTAAAGTAATACTCTCACCCGCATCTAATGTAAAACTAGATGGTGAAGCTGTTATTGAAAGGCCTGCAGTGTCGGTCATATCACTGACTGACCAAGTTGACGCCGCAGTAGCGGTAAACGTTCGTGTCCAAGTACATTCCATCATGCACTCATTCATCAGTGCTGAAGGTAGATTTAAGTTTTCAGGTGTTCCCTCTAGAAATGGATCTGCGTTTACATATTCATCATATGTCACGTCCATAACTAAACCAGCGTTAAGCGCACTGGCAATACGTACACTACCTGCACCACCAGTAAACAAACTAGATGGCGTAATACCATCTTCCATTCGTGTATCGGTTTCTGCACTCAGCATTAACGCAGACTGCGCCTGTGCAGGGGTCCATTCAGGTTTTAACGCTGCTATTAACGTATAAGCACCTGCAATATGTGGGCTGGCCATTGACGTGCCGCTCATAAAGGCTGTTGGTGATTCAGTCCTATCAGCCAATTCTCGCCATGGCTGATATTCACTATTAGCAGCATAAATATCTACACCAGGCGCAGAAATATGCGGAGTTAGCCAGCGGTTCATTATCGACTCGGGGCCTCGAGACGTAAATGAAGCAGCAATATCCGCTTTTGATGCATCACTTTCAAGTTCAGATGTATTAAAGCTAGCAGTATGATCTGAACCTGAAGCTAACCAGTCGGTGAGTAGTGCACCTTGAGTCACATCTAGATGCACCGCAGGTAGTACATGTAAATCAGCAATTGTTTCACTTTCACTATCGACATCGATTAGCACAAGTCCTGCAGCGCCACCAGCAAGTACGTTACTGCCTTTAGCAACGCGGGCAATATCGCCGCGCTCACATACAACAATTTTTCCAGTCAGAGTATCCGCTTCAAACGGTTCTAAACAGCCAGCTTGACCGAAATTGGCTGCACTGACGATCGTACCTGAGACACCAGTCGTAGCGCCTTTACCAGTTAGATTTTCAAGTTGATAATCGCCGCCAGTAAAAGTGACTTCCTTGTCTGTGAAACCGCGATCATGAGTATAAGCAGCAACGGTCGTTAACCAGGGTGCGTTAGCTGGTGAACCAATTGTTTCAGCACCTGGGCCATCATTACCTGCAGCAACGGCCACGTGAATACCAGCCTCACGAGCCGCTAAAAATGCCAGTGCATCTGTGTCTCCCCAAGGATCGCTAGGTGCACCACCAACCGAGTAGTTGAGAACTTGTACACCGTTGGCAATGGCATGTTCGACAGCCAGTGCCGCCACATCTGGCCAACAGCCTGCATCAGCAACACATACTTGATAAGACACAATATTAGCGTGTGGTGCAACACCACTAATTTGACCAAAACTAAATTCGGCTTCATCACCTATAGCGTTATAAACCGCCACATCTTTAACGATATTACCCGCGGTGGTTGACGCAACATGCGAGCCATGACCGTTATGGTCAATACCAATAAGATCATCACCTTCAGGAGTATAATCTTCTAGCAGGATTTCACTAGCCCAAATACCAATCAGTTTGTCGTTACAATAATGAGCTAATTCAGAATCACTACAATGACCTAAATAATTGCCTTCACCTAATGGGTTCACGTGGTCATAACCATCACCACCAATATCAGCAAAAGATGCACTGGTATGGTTGATTCCTGTATCCAAAATCCCAACAATCACACCCTCACCCATGCTGCCCACACCCGTTGCTGAGCCATCCCAAACACTTGGTGCTTGAATATGTGCTGGTCCTGAATCGGTATTAAGGTGACGCAATTCAACTTTTTGAACACGCTTTACACCAGGGACACTTGCTAAGGTCTGCGCTTCTTTTTCACTGAGCTCAGTGCTGAAACCATTTAATGCTATTTGATAATCAGCATGTAGGGTTAACTGGCGGTTTAAACGCGACTTAGCTTGAGCAAGGGTTTTACTACGCTGACTATTCAAATATTGAATATATTGCTGACTCACAGCACTGGTGACATCTAAGGTGCCATTATTGGCTCTTTTATTAGAAGGGTTTGATAAAATACTGGTAGCTTTCAGTGAACCAGTTTCGCCGCGATAGGTAGCAAGCGGTTGGTCATCCAGCAACACTATATAGAGGTTTTCGATATTACGTGGCTTGGTTGTTGTGGGCTTATTACTGCGCTGTCCACTGTCAGTATCTAATCCTCGAGTATCGACAACATTAGCATTCAATGCTGGAGAAAATGCGAGCGTTAACGCTGCTGCAATTAAGCTTTTTTTATATATCGATGTCACGGTATCTTCCTCGTTCTAATTATTATATATCTCGATTTTTAACCTGCTGTAATCAACAAACTGTGCTGCAACAGATTGCAACTTAATGCTGCATAAACGATGTCTATATCCTTGATACTCGAAAGTTTCATTCACTGGCAAATATACAATGACTATTCAGTTTCACTTAAGCTTCAATTTTATTTCAATTCCTTTAATTTCAATAGATTACGAAAACAACCTGTATCTAAATGTATCCTTCACGAACGATTCATCCATTTCACTCGATATAGCAAAGAATAATGACAAAATGATGATTCACCTTCAGAGGCCACTCAACAAATAAAGACTTTATCTTACTGTTTTTAAAGCAAATGAAATTTTATTGAAAGATAAAAGAAACAAAATCAACAGCCATTCCCTTGAGCTTTCATCCCATATCAATGAAAACCTTATGTACGAGTCCTTAAGTACAAGTGTTGAGCAGATTAATTTTGACACTGAGTAAACGAAGGAGTGAAAAGACTCAAGTAAACCAAAAACAATAAAACGATAAAACGATAAATTTAAGGGAACCCTATGTCATTTAAGAAATCAAAATTAGCGACATGTATTGCACTCGCATCAATCATGCCTGTCGCCGCTTATGCAGCAACTCAATCAGATGTACTTACTAGTTATTCAGCTTCTACACAACAAACCGAGAGTGCCACTTTATTTGTATACTTATCTGATAAAGGCTCGTTAACTAAAGCAACAATCAACAATAAAACTAAGTTTGCTGAAAGCTTAAAACAAGTTGAAGCTAGCCAGCAAAGCGTGATCAATAACATCATGGCACTCGATGGCAATATTAAAACCCTTCCAGGGTCAAAACTGGTAGGCAACTTTATCCGAGTACAAGCTAATAGCAGCTACATCGACAAAATTAAACAACTTCCAGGTGTTCAAGCCGTGGTAATGGAAGCTGCTCCAATCAAAGTCCCAACCAATGCCCTTCGTACAGCAACTTCATCAAATACTAAAAGTGTTGCTGCTGCGCCTGAATTATCTGACGATATGACCGCGGGCGAGGGAGTTAAAGTAGCGATTATCGGTAGTGGTGTCGATTATACCCACATAGGGTTAGGTGGTGATGGAAGCGCTGAAAGCTATGCAACTGCAATGGAAAATTCCGTCAACTCTTTTGATGGGTTCCCAACTGAAGTAGTTGTTGAAGGTATGGATTTATCAAGTGATGCAGGCTGGGGACTGGACCCAAACCCAATTGATCAAAATATCTACTTTACCCGCGAGTACGACGGCGCGACTCATAACACAGGCCATGGAACTCGTTTAGCCAGTGTGGTGCACGCACTTGCACCTGCAGCAAAAATAGCCGCATACAAAACCAGTAATGTGTCAGACCCATATGGTTACGGGTACAACCTTTCAAGCGAATCCTCAAGCAGCTTTATGATGGCTCTTGAGTACGCACTTGATCCAAACCAAGACGGTAGCTTTGATGACAGAGCTGATATTATTGTGGTTGATGCATTAGGCGGAAATGCCTTTTATGCAGAACACGATGATGGTGTATCCGCCCCAATAATTGAAGCTTATGCTATTGAAATGGCATCGGCACTTGGCAGTTTAGTTGTAGTGAATGCCGGTGATGGTGGCGATTGGTACGATAATAATTTTAATATGACATGGCGCGGCGCAGCCCCTAGCGCAATGACTGTCGGCGGAATAAAAGCAGATACTGACGGCAATATGATGGTGACAGAAAGCACCCCATATGGTCCTGTACGTGGCGCATCTGGTTACAGCAAACCGGATATGGTGAGTTATGCAGAAGAAGTTGACGTAGCTGTTGTAGGCGGCGGTGACGAAATGGCTACAGCATCTAACACTGTCTTGGCTGTGGCTCGTATGGCAGCAGCTGCTGCAATTATAAAATCTAAACGCCCAGAATTATCGATGGTCGAAGTTAAAGCACTATTGATGAATACTGCCAATAACGCCGTCATGGATCTTAACAATCAACAAGGCGAACTCACCTTAATCGGTAGCGGCGTTGAAAATGTCGACTCAGCGTTAGCTTCTGCTGCTGTCGCTTGGGAAAAAGACAGTTACCAGCCTAATCTTCACTTTGGTTTCACTGAAGGCACTGATACTCAGCGTTACATGAAAGAAGTGCAGCTGAAAAACTTATCAGATGAAGCCGTCACCTATCAAGTTGGCCTCAACAGCCTAGACAAAGAAGGCAATAAAGCATTAACTTGGGAGCATCCTGCAAGTATTAGCATTCCAGCTGGTCAAACTGTTGTATTCCCAGTCACTATGGTTGTAGATTTTTCAAAACTTGATAATTGGCCAATGAAAATGGGCAGTGACTTAACCATTGAAAATTGGCAGAAAATTGAGCTTTCAGGTCAGCTTCAATTGATGGCAGAGGAACAACCAACGCTTAATATCAATTGGTTAGCTAAGCCTCGTGCAACCACTGCTGTTACTCGCCACTTTGATACTTATGAAGAGTTATATGGCACTGAATTTACTGCTAAATTTAGTGAGTCAGCTGGGGCATATGCTCAACAATTTACTAATGACAGTGCCACTGAGACGACCTTTGCTGTATTCCCAGCAATGCACCATCAACAGCACATACCTGCAAGTAAAGTGAATACCCAAGGTAATATGCTAAACACTGTTGCAGGCGGAATTTACGATGATGCTATGTGTCCATCAGGTAAAAAAATGGTGGTAGCAGGTCATTTTTTTAAACCTAATGATGTAGGCATGGCTAATCATTTTGATAAAAGCGGCGCTAAACTTGTTTGGTGGAACACTTATCAAGAGCAATTTGTACTCGATAACGAATTAGATAAAGCCGTTAATGGCGATCCTTATCCATGGGATGAAGCAAGCCAAGTGGTCATGAGCGGTTACATTGAAGTAGACGAAAACGGCCAACCACATTCATACTTCACTGACTATAACAAAGAGTATGACTGGTCAGATCACTATGGCCGATATACTAAGTCAAGTTTACCAACATATGTTACAGGTCACGGACAAAACTTTGTCGCTCAATATTGTTTAGATGATTTATACCATGGCGATCAAATGGCAACCGTGGCAGACTTTGACCAAAACCAAGGTTGGATCTTTGGCACTGATAGAGATGCAGTAGCCAACCTTGGTGAACCCATTATCCTATTTAACCCAGTGCAATACGGTAAAACAACGACAACCACCCAATTCGACTGGATGACAGGAGAAATGGTAGAAGTTCAATCAAAAGGTGGTGGACTACCATTAATTTCTCGTCTTGTTGAAGAGGGCGAAACCAAAGATTACAGCCCAATGATCACTTTAGCTGCTGGCGAAACTGCAGAGCTTGCCATGGCAAGTGAGTGTAATTTCCTGTTTGGTTTTGGCGCAGGTTGCGACAATGACGGCATGCTGATTATGAGCCTTGAAGATAACTGGGCAATGACTTCACCAATGGGACAAGGCGATTATAGCTTTATCCCTCACCCTAAAGATGGCCAAAGTCATACAATCGATGAAGATGCCGAAATAGGTGAAGTCGTTGCTCAAGTCGAACTTGACTCAGAAACCTTCTTTGCTAACGGTATTTATGAAGCAGAGTGGTCTGAATACTCACTTGCTTTGGCTAAGGCCATTCCTGGCGATCCATTTAGTGTGTCAAACACTGGTGAAATCATCGTTAACAACCCAGAGGCATTAGATTACGATGCGGGTAATATAAGTTATGAGCTTGAAGTGATTGGTAATCAAGGGCAGGTATATACTGCTGTATCTACCGTGACGATCCATATCAATAACGTCAATGATATTGCACCAGTGATGTTAGAGGAAATGCCAGCGGTCACAATGGCAGATCAACAAGCTGCAGAAATTGATGCTTCTATATACTTTAGTGATGTTGAAGGTGATGTACTCACCTTTAGTGCAACAGGTTTGCCTGAAGGGATTAGTATCGACAGTAAAACTGGCATGATAACAGGGATAGCAGCTGCGGGCGTTTACGATATTGTTGTGACCGCAGATGACATGGTCCATAAAACCGAAGCAAACTTTACCATGACGATTAATGACCCTGTTGCTGAGACTGAGCCAGAAATCGAAGAACCTGTCACTGAACCAGAAATCGAAGAACCTGTCACTGAGCCAGAAGTTGAAGCACCTGCGCCAGAGCCAGAACTAGATAATGACGATGATGGCGGTAGCTTAGGTTTCTTAAGCTTAACCTTACTGACACTTCTTGGTATGCGTCGTAAAGTGAAAAAGTAACTTAAATTAGTTTGTGCCTGCATTAATTCTAACAGGCTATGACTGAAGCAATAAAATAAACGCGCTAAGTGCATCAATGGCTTAGCGCGTTTTTATTTGCACTGACTGGCGTTCAAAGCACTGCATTCTAACCCATCCAATAGGTAAAAAAATTATCCTCACCTCAATGCAACACACTTTCCCCTACCCCCACCAGATACAAATTGAAACATAAATTTAACAAATGCAATTTTAAACTAAGACATTAAAATTAAAAGATAAAAAATACAATCCTGACAAAAATCGATATTTCGCAAATTCACAATTTGTTCACACAACCAATAAATCAGTTATGTTATCTGACAACTAACCATCAATGCCCGTAATGCATCGCTCTGACATTTACCTAATTTGAAACAAGAAAACACTACATTCAACTGAAAAAATAATAATTACAATAAAAATCAGGAGTTTATTCTGCAGCAATGATTTCACTTCCGCATCAACGTTACCAACTCGGTCAATGTGTCATTAATTGCTATGACATGACGATTACAGCGCAAAATAACACCGTTGCTTTGCCAGCAAAAGTGTTTGAGTTTTTGAAATTGTTGATCTTACATCCTGCGCAAACAGTAACGAAAGAACAAGCTATTGAACAAGTTTGGCACGGTAATGTTGAGGTAGGGAAACGAGGTACCGGTAATGCCATCTGGCAACTGAGGAAATCATTTTCAGAATTAGGTGAGCAACCTGAAGACTATTTTAAAACCGTCACTAAAGTGGGTTATCAATTATTAATTCATCCAACGCCTATCAGTCAGACAGTTATAAAAAACCAAAACAAAAGCGACAACAAAAAGCCTGCTTTTATGGCGCTCACCGTACTGTTTATCACATGCTTAGGTTTTTTTATTAGTCAAAAAGCCACAGAGTTAACCACTCCCCCGGCCAAAGTCAGCTTTACTCCTGAAAGAATAACCAATTTTGAAGGCGTCGAAGAGCGAGCGGCGATCTCACCGGATGGGCGTTTAATGGCTTTTCAATGGCGCCGCGAAGGCTCAAAAGGCCACTTATATATTAAAGACTTACAAGATAAATCTGCTCCGTTAAGACAAATATCCATGAGCAATGACACCGAAGCCGTACCTAGTTGGTCACCAGACGGGCAATCAATTGCCTACCTTCGTACCACCACAGACGATCAATGCTTTGTTCATGTTAGGGATCTCATTAGCAATCAAGATAAACAGCTCGATGATGGCTGTATCAGTAAAGGTTATTTACACAGTCTTGAATGGTCACCAGATGGGCAAAAATTAGCTTACTCAAAGGCTGATAACGATCGCTCTGTGATCCATCTATATCACTTTAATAATGCTGAAGTACAAGCGTTGACATCACCAAAGGCTGGTGAGCATGACTTAATGATGACATGGTCAGCTGACTCATCGCAGTTGGCAGTGATGCGCTCTCAAGAGAATATGATTGCCAAGATTATTTTACACTCGTTAATAGATAACAGTGCTGCAACCATTGTTAGTGATGAAACCTTAGTTATTGGTCTTGACTGGGAGCACAGTAATAACCAACTTTATTTTACCGCGCTCAGAGATGCTAATTTTGTCATTCAACAATATGATATTGAAAATAAAACGTTAACCAGTTTTCATCAAGATGAGACCATCAGCAGTATCACTGTCAATGAAGCCACTAACAGCCTTTATTATGCACGCCATATATCCCAAGAACATATCACCGATCGCTCGCTAAAGGACGGCAGTATTATTAGGCAGTTAATCTCATCTTCTCGCGATTTATATGGCCAATTTTTAGCGGCTACCAACGAACTCATTTTCTTATCAAACCGTTCGGGTAGTTGGGAGCTTTGGCTTAAACAGCAAAGTGGCAATGTCATGCTCACAGACAATATCGGCATGGTCACGATACCTGCACCTTCGCCTGTTGATTCACGCTATGTTGCCCCTATAAAAACAAATGGGCTTGAATATAATGAGCTATATTTGGGTGACACCCAAAACAATACATTACATAAAATAGACGCTGTAAAAGGTAACGTCCGCTACGCCGCTTTTTCTAATGATGGCAGCGGTGTTTACTATTCCTCATTTGTCGATGGCGATTGGGGGTTATACCGTTATGATTTAGAAAAGAATCACGCCGATTTACTACTGCAAAAAAATATCAAATACGCCATTGAAGATGACCGCAAGGGCATTTATTACACCCTTGATAACGTTTCAGGAATTTTTTACTGGAACACTCAAACCAACCAACATAGTAAGGTTAATCAAACCCTTAGAGCAAAAGATTGGGGTAGTTTTTTCTATCAAAGTAGCGCCTTATATTATTTAGAGCGAGGAGAAAAAAACGATCTAATCCAAAAACTCGACTCACAAGGTAACACCTCTACCGCCTTTAAATTACCCGCGATGAGTATCCGCAATGAGCGCAGCCTAGCATCAAGTAGAGAAGGCAGCTTGATTGTCAGTATGCAAGGGATTAATGACGCCGATATATACCGTATTCCACTTCAATAACTAAAGTTTGCCTCTCAAATAGCAAAAATAACAAACAGAATGTGTCAGTCATTACTGACACATTCTTTTGCAAATCCCCATTATCAATTCAGTAAAATCAGGTGCATGTCAGGATAAGATTTGACACACTGTAGGGCTAAAAATTGGGTTTATATTCAAGCACAGAATTAATAACAACAAGGATGCCCCATGAAAGCACTCTCTCTGGTTTGTGCCAGTATCGCTTTGGCGTTTTCGGGATTTAGCCATAGCGCTGAAATCGATAAAAGTCACATCAAACAATTTGGCCCCGTTGCCATTGCAACATCTCAATCGTTATCTGCTGGTAGCCACAGTGATGCACTAAGAGCCAATCTAGCAAACGCATTATCAACACATTCTGACATCGATATTTTCGGCAAGAGTTATCAGTGGGGCGAAGCTAAAACGACCTCTGAAGCAGGTTGGATTGGCTATAAAATTCAGCTCAGCGCTGAGCGGTTCACTCAAGGTACGTTAAAAGTTGCGGGCCTTAACAAGCCTCAGATTTACCTCAATGGTGTGCTATTAAAAGCAGCAGATGAAGCAGAGCTTGCATTGCAAAGCGGTGACTATCAGTTAATGATATTGGCCGATGGTAGCGATGCTGAAACTGAATTCAGTCTCGATTGGCAAGGTAAGTCAGATATTGATACCCCAAGCTTCACAGCCACTAAAACCCATCGAGTTTCAGCTGAACAGTTATTTGATTCAGAAGTGATCACCAGCCTTAACTTATCGCCTAATGGTAAATACTTACTGCAAACCAAAAGCCATTATCCTGCCAATAATGACGACAAACCAGTGAGTGTCACTGAGTTAGTCAACACCTCAAATAAAGAGGTCATGTATCGCTGGCAAGATAGTGCTCCAGCAAGCGCCGCATGGTCAAATAACAGTAAACAACTGGCATTCGTTGCAGACAAACAAATTCAATTACTCAACGTATCTGACATCAGTATTGATATCGCAGCGACTCAAATGGACAAGGTATCAGGTTTGCATTGGTACGGTGACAATTTGCTCTTCAGTTGGGAAAAGCCATTCAAAGCTGATGAGAAAGCCACTAACAAACGCTTTCAAGCACTAGAAGACAGATGGAGTTACTGGCGCAACAACAGCCAAATCTATTTATTGGATACCCCGTCAGGATTTATTCGCCAGTTAACTAATGGCAAGCTCAGCAGTTATTTACTTGATAGCAACGCAGACGACGGTAAGTTACTACTAACTCGCTCGCCAGTGGATTACAAAGAACCTGCCCATGGTTTAACTCAACTGGTTGAGTTAACAGTTAATGATTTAACTGAAACCATGATTGGCGAATACCGCACGTTTAGCTCAGCCACTTACACCGACGATGGCATGTACATCATGGCCGGTCCTGACTTCATGAAAGGATTAGGGGTTCAAGACCCGCAAGTTGTCGTCAATAACTATGACGGACAACTATATTGGCGCAGCGACAAAGGCGAAGTAATTGCACTGAGTAAAGACTTCGATCCTGCTATCGGCGGCGCAGCAAAGCTTAGTAATGATGACTTGATTTTGCGCGTCGGAGAAGCTGATCGCGGTCAATTATATTTATTTGATTTAAGCCGTAAAAGCTTTAAAAAGTTGAATGCTGGAATGGACATGGTTAATCGCTTTAGCGTAGCCAGTGACTTATCTAAGCCAGTTATTGCTTATGCTGGTACGTCAGCTACCGTGCCGCAAAAAGCCTACTTTATGAAGTCTGGTAAAAAGTCACTACTGTTTGATAGCCAAGCTGCCAGTTATGCCGACACTCGCATTGGTGATATTCAAGATTTTGATTTCACCAACAAGCATGGTCACAACATCGATGGCCGCGTGTATTTACCGGTAGATTTTGATGCTAACAAACAATACCCAGCCTTAGTTTATTACTATGGCGGCACGTCGCCAGTAACACGTAACTTCACCGGTCGTTGGCCATTTAACCTTTGGGCAGCTAAAGGCTATGTGGTGTATGTACTTCAACCAAACGGTGCAACAGGTTACGGCCAAGCATTCAGTGGCCGCCATGTAAACGCATGGGGTGACTATAGCGCTGATGACATTATTGAAGGCACTCAAGCATTCTTGAAGGCGCATAACTTTGTCGACCCTAAACGTGTGGGTAATATGGGCGCTTCTTACGGCGGCTTCATGACCATGTATTTAGCCACTAAAACCGATATTTTTGCTGCTTCTATGGCGCATGCAGGGATCAGTAATTTATCAGCCTATTGGGGCCACGGTTGGTGGGGGTACGGCTATTCAGGTGTAGCAAGTAAAGGCAGCTTCCCTTGGAATAATCGTGATTTATATGTCGAGCACAGCCCGCTGTACAACGCAGATAAAATCAATACCCCAATGTTATTGCTACACGGTAATGCTGATACCAATGTACCTGTAGGCGAAAGCCACTACATGTACACCGCCCTTAAGATGCTTGATAAGCCTGTAGAACTCATTGAGTTTAATGGCCAAGACCATCATATTAACGGCCGTCAAGCACGCTTTGACTGGTGGGATGCAACATTGGCATGGTTCGACTTACATTTAAAAGATGAGCCACAGTGGTGGAATAATCTCTACCCTGAAACAAAAAGTGCTGAGACTAAAAGTGCTGAAACAAAAAGTGCTGAGACTAAATCGACAGAAGGTTAATCTTCATCTTAGTCATCTTGAAAACGATAAATTAAATCGTTTATGAACAATAGCCCTGCTTAACCAAGCGGGGCTTTTTATGGACTGACAGATAGGATTAACTATCCGCCCTTTAAAGCCTTCCATATATCAACATCGTATTGCGGACTATTAACACCATAATAATTGGTGATTATGTCTCTTTTTCACGGTAACAAAACACGGCATTATGATTTAATCAAACAGACATTGGAGCCTCATTATGAAAGCCATCGGATATCAACATAGCCTACCAGTAACGGACGTTAACTCTCTGCAAGACATTGAATTAACAAAACCAGTAGCAACTGGACGCGATATTTTAGTTGAAGTAAAAGCCGTGTCTGTTAATCCTGTCGACTATAAAATTCGCCAAGACATGCCTGCAGAGCAAGACCAATGGAAAGTACTCGGTTGGGATGCTGCAGGTGTTGTCACCGCAGTGGGTGATGAAGTTAGCTTGTTTAAGATAGGTGACAAAGTTTGGTATGCAGGTGATATCACTCGCACAGGTAGTAACGCCGAATTTCAATTAGTTGATGAACGTATTGTAGGTAATATGCCTAATGCGCTTTCTTATGCTGAAGCGGCAGCCTTACCATTAACGGCCATTACCGCGTGGGAATTATTATTTGATCGCTTACAAGTGGAGCGTTCAAATAATCAAACCGCAAATGAAACAAACAAACGCATATTGGTGATTGGCGCAGCTGGCGGCGTGGGCTCAGTCATGGTGCAGTTAATCAAGCAGCTGACTAACCTTGAGCTTATTGCCACAGCATCGCGTCCAGAAACCGTATCTTGGCTTGAAGATTTAGGCGCCGATCATATTATCAATCATCGCAACTTACTCAGTGATGAATTTGCTGCTCAGTCTTTAGCAGAAGTGGATTATGTTGTGAGCTTAAACAACACCGAACAGCATTTAGTGGAAATCGAAAAAGTTATTAAGCCACAAGGTAAATTTGCCCTAATTGACGACCCGAAAACCTTGGACATCATGCCTTTCAAAATGAAGTCGATTTCGGTGCATTGGGAAATGATGTTCACTCGCTCATTCTTCCAAACTACTGACATGCAGGCGCAGCATGATTTACTTAATTCGGTTGCAACATTAATTGATGACAGCATTATAAAAACCACTGTGGGTAACCATTTTGGCAAGATTAACGCAGAAAATTTACGTAAAGCGCACCAGTTACTTGAGAGCCAAACCGCCAAAGGCAAAATCGTTCTAGAAGGTTTTTAATGCCTTCATTTTCAGACAATTAGCGCCACTTTCATTAGATAGGCTAATAGATAAGAATCATTAGGTTAGCGGCATTGCTGTGCCGCTAACCCTTTTATCATCAAAACTCCACTATTCATCACATTCATCTCCCCAATTTTTGTGACTGTAACACCTAATATATGAGCAGTAAAAAGGAACACACCATGTTAAATCAAATTGTAAAATTCACTGTAAAACCTGAATATCAAGCTGAGTTTAAAGCAGCACTGCTAGCCAATAAGCAAGGCACTGCAAGTGAAGCAGGCAATATTGAAATGAAATTGTTTGTTGATAACCAAAATCCTAATGTGTTTTTTGCTTTTGAGCGCTGGGAAAATCAAGCTGCTATCGAACATCATATGGCTATGCCTTACACCTCAGCCATGATTGCCTTATTTGAAAATTCACTCGAAAAACCACTGGAATTGTTCAATCTTGGTGAAACAACACCATTACCAGTGGCCCTAAAGCCCGCCAATCCAGAAGATGACGTGTTTGTTATCTTGTTTATTTTCAAAATAAACCCAGACATGCGCCAGCAATTGCTGACACAGTTTGAAGAGCACATTACTCAAACCCGTAAAGAGCCTGGTAACTTGCTATTTGATTTATATACCGTGGAAGACGACGACTCTACTATTGCAGTGTACGAGCATTGGCGCAAAGAATCTGACGTATGGGATATTCATTTCAATCAGCCCTATTCAAAAGTCACTGGTGCGTTAATGGAACAAGCAGTGATAGGCGATATGAATCAATACATGAATTTTGTGACTGAAATATCTCACTAAAATAAAATATTGCTACTTATAGAGTTTTTTAAAGTCTGGAATATGCTCAACCCAAAATGGCGGTGTACCGATATACTCTTGCACCGCCTTAATAAACTCACTCACCAATAGCGTTTGTTTACGATGCGGGTAAACAGCGTAAATCCCAGTATCCATAGTAGAAAGACCATAATTGGTCAGTAATGGCACTAGTTTTGATTGAGAAATGGGCTCTTCAAGGTTAAACAAATCTATCGAGCTGTAACCCAACCCGGCTTTCACAGCGTCAATCAATGCACGTACATCACTGACCTTATAATTACCGCGCATTTTATACATTTTGTACTGCTCACCATGGGGCGTCTCTGTCAAACACATTTGATCTAAACTGACATTACCATTGCTATAAATCACCGCCGGCAGTTGTACTAACTCCTCAGGGCTGGTCGGCATACCATGTTGCTGAATAAAACCTTCTGAGGCCACAATCGCAAAATGAGTTTTAGCAATTTTCTTAGCGATTAAATTCGACTCAGCCAATTTACCGACCCTAAAAGCCACGTCAAAATGGTCTGAAATAATATCCGTGCGCTTATCATCCAAAGACATGGTCACTTTTACATTCGGGTACAACTTCATAAACTTGGCAATCACAGGCTGTAAATACTGCTGACCAAAGTAAATAGAAGATGAAATACGAATAATACCTTTCGGCTCAGATTGATAAGAGTCAGCAATATTTTGAATCTGAGTGAGGGTTTCCATTAAATTCTGGGTTTGCTCTAAAATCTCTTCCCCAGCTGAGGTCAGCGAAAATGACCGTGTTGAGCGATTCAGCAATTGCACACCTAACTCAGCTTCCAGCTTCTTAACCTGTTTAGAGAGTAACGAGTTATCCATGTCATGCAACGCCGCCGCTTTCGTAAAGGAGCCTTGCTGAACCACATCCATAAAGAGGGCGAGTTGTTTTGTTAAAGACATGAAATACCGTTATAGAAGTCAGATTTATCACTAATAATGACCTATTTAAGTGGGATTAGGTAATAGATTTTACTCAGTGAATGGCAAAAAGTAGCCACCATAAAAATAACGCTTTAAATCAATACTATAAATATAAACCCAAAAACAATTGAACGAATGTTCAAAATACCAATTGAACGATCGTTCAACTTATTCTATATTATGACCATACCAAGCGGACAGCACCGCTAATTAACGCAGTAGCTGTTGATTTAAACAAGCAGTGATTGAAACAATCAGCGATGTAAACAGTCGATACTTATTGCCAATTTATTTATTACTTTAATGACTCGCCGGAGAGATAGATGAGCAAATTTACTATTCACAACTTAGAAACCGTTCCTGCAGAAAGTAAAGCAATGTTAGAGCAGTCTAATAAGGCTTTTGGTATGGTACCGAACTTACATGGTGTTCTTGCAGAATCTCCAAATACATTTGAAGCTTACCAAGTACTGCACAAACTATTTTCTGAATCATCATTTAATGCTGAAGAGTTAACGGTTGTATGGCAGACAATTAATGTTGAACACGGCTGTACTTATTGTGTTCCAGCACATACTGCTATTGCAGACATGATGAAAGTTGATAGCGCATTATCAGACGCACTAAGAAACCGTGAAGCAATGCCAACAGCAAAACTGCAAGCTTTACATGACACAACATTATTAATGGTTCGTAAGCGTGGCATGTTATCTGATGCTGAAATGGAAGCATTCTTTGCAGCGGGTTACGGCCAACAGCAACTACTTGAAATCATTTTAGGTTTGTCGCAAAAAGTGATCAGCAACTACGTTAACCACATTGCACATACACCGACCGATGCACCATTCCAAAAATTCGCTTGGGAAGACAACAAGTAAGACATTCTTAAAATTTGGATATCGTTTCAAACAGAAAGAGCCAAAACATTTTGGCTCTTCTTTTCTCGTTATTACTCATAAAAAGCAAGGTGTAACATGTCTAAAAAGATCAAACTCGACATCGTTTCTGACGTTGTTTGCCCGTGGTGCATTGTTGGTTATAAAGCGCTAGAACAAGCCATTGCTGAACTCGGTATTGAAGATAAAATCGAACTTGAATGGCAACCTTTCGAGTTGAACCCAGATATGCCAGCAGAAGGCGAAGAGCTGCGAGCCCATGTTGCCCGAAAATATGGTTCGAGCAGAGAAGACAGTGATCGTGCTAGAGCCAATATTACTGCTCGTGGGGCAGAATTAGGTTTTGAGTTCAATTTTGGCGAACAGATGCATATCGTCAATACTTTCGATGCTCATATTTTGTTGGACTACGCTAAGCAATTCCATAAACAAACTGAGCTAAAACTGAGATTATTTTCTGCTTACTTTACTGAACATAAAGATATTTCAGACCGAGCAGTGCTAGCGAATGAACTCACTAGCATAGGTTTAAATGCCGATGAAGCAATGGCTTTATTGGATAACCCTGAGGTGCAAAGCCGCATCAATATGGAAAAAAACCAGTGGACTTCGGCGGGTATTTCTTCAGTACCTACAGTGGTATTTAATCGCACTAGTGCGCTAAATGGAGCTCACCCTGTAGCGTCTTATAAGCAGGTTCTTGTTGAGTTATTAGCAGAAATTGAAGCCTGAATAATACTAAGCAGGTACTGTTAAAATAACTTATCGGTACCTGTCAATTTTTGCCAATCAATCCATTCTCTAAAAATATGCCAACTCGGCATAATTAACACGCACTAAAACGTTTCCAGTTTTTGTAGAGAGACTTCTAATTAGCATGACTCTTTATTCGGAGCTTCTATATTCCCTTCAATGCGATAACCGATTTTTTTCAGTCTCGAACTTGCCTTAATCTCATCATCAAAAACCTCTAAACAGGTTTTCAAAGACTCTTCATCTTTAGCATCTTCAAACGATAACAATAGCCATTGAATACCAACACTTTTTAGCTCACTTTGAGTGGGTTTCGAACTTATATAATCAAATAGCCAATTATTAAAACTCCGTTCGCTACCAGACAATTTGTAGACGAATATACAATAACCAATCACAAGTATATATTTTAGAATAAACATATAGTTCCTATATGATCTTTAGCCAGAGAGTAGATTACTTATGAGGCTTAAGTATCTGCTGGCTTTAATGACTAAGCTTTATCAATTTGACCATCAAGCGTAGATAAAGACGTTGCAATGCTTGTTGGTTCAATTTCCCAAGGATCAAAGATGGATTTAGGCGAACGTTGGATCCACGCCGCTTTCCATCCCGCAGATATCGCACCTGTCACATCAAATGGGTTACTGGAAATCAGCCAAGTATGACTTGCAGAGGAATGAGATTGCGTTAAAAAGTAGCCGTATATTTCAGGATTAGGTTTAAAGGTTTTAATTTCATCAGCACTCACCACACCTTCAAAAAATCCATCAATGTCTGCGGTTTTCAGTAAGGTTTCAACTGCATCTTTGGTGCCATTAGAGAACGCAAACAAGCGATAGCCTTGTTCTTTAAGCGCCGATAAAGCAGGCTTTACATCATCAAAGGCTGGCAATGTTTTGTAGCATGCCATTAAGTGACGTTTTTGTTCAGCAGACAAATTGATCTGATAGTACTGGCAGGTATATTCCAAAGCTTGGCGAGTACATTCAGTAAAGGAAACATAATTTTGCATTAAACCGCGGCGAAACGAATACTCTAATTGTTTTTCGCGCCAGCGGTTTGAAAAGTCCATGGCCTTATCACCCACCATGGACTGTAATTGAGTTAACACGCCATGGGTGGTAATTAACGTGCCATATACATCAAATGCTAACGTGGGTTTGATAGCTTGCTGTGTCATCCCTGCTCCTTGGCTTAACTTATCCCTCAACCATACTTAAGTTTCAAACCCACTTCGCTCGCTAACATCTGTGACAGATTAAGCGCGTCCGGCCAAGGGTGGATTGCTGAATATGGCTTCAATAAAGTCTTGAATGGTATTGTCGTCACTATTGGCATGGGCATAGGTGCGAATACCGATAATTTGCACTTGTAGGAAACGAGCCAAGGCTTGTGGCGTTTGGCTTGAATCTAGCTCGCCATTGTCTTGTGCTTGGGCTAATAATTTAGCAAATGCAGTTTCGACCATAATAAGCGATTGCTTAGCTTCTGCAAGTAACTCGGCATGCTCTTCGGTTAATTCAGCCACTGTTTTAACCAGCATACACATACCGCTTGGGGCATTCTGTTTACGAGATGAAATAGCACCTTCAACGAATAGTTTTAGTGCGGCAAGTGGTGAATCAGATTGCTCAACACATAAGTTTAACTGAGCAACACCCGATTGCGCATAGTGCTGTAGCGCCTCTTTGAATAACCCCTCTTTACTGCCAAAGCTTGCATAAATGCTACCAGGGCGCATATCTATGACTTCTTGCAAATTGCGCATAGATGTTGCGTGAAAGCCCTTTTCCCAATAAAGATTAGCGGCTTTTTGAATGGTTTCTTCACGGTTAAATTTGGCAGGTTTACTCATGGCAATCTCGTTTTTTCAATTTACATTTAACTGATATCCCGCTCATTTTGAGCACCCGTTCAATTATAGTTTGAGCAAGTGTTCAAATCTAGTTTTTAATGATAAAAAAAGCCTAACTTGAAGTTCAAGTTAGGCTTTATATTCAGAGGCCATAATAACGTAATAAGCTGCTATACATGACTTTAGCCGTCATTTTTAGCACGAGCTATTAGGCTTTAACCGTGGCTCCCTGATAAGGAATACGGAACGCCATGGTATACATCACTGGCAATACAATTAATGTCATCATCGAGGCAACGCCAAGACCAAAGATAATGGTAATCGCCATTGACCCAAAGAACGCATCACTTAATAGCGGAACCATACCTAACATAGTGGTAATTGCCGCCATCAATACCGGTCGTACACGGCTCACTGATGAATCAACAACGGCTTGATAAGGGGCTTTACCTTGAGCTAACTCCACGTTGATTTGGTCCACCAGCACGATACCATTTTTAATGATCATCCCGGTTAAGCTCAATAAGCCAAGTAATGCCATAAAGCTAAACGGTGCATCAAATAACAATAGACCCGATACCACACCGATTAACGCCAGTGGCACCGTAAACCAGATAACTAATGGCTGCCTGACTGAGTTAAACAGTAATACCGTAATCAAAAACATGAACAAGTAACCCATAGGTAATGAGCTAAATACTGACACTTGAGCTTCAGTTGATAGTTCATACTCTCCGCCCCATTCAAGCTCATAGCCTGCTGGTAGTTCGATGGATTCTATCGCTGGACGTAATTTACGGAATACGGAATCAGCCGTTTCATCGGTACCATTAATCGGATCGGCAAGCACTGACAACACACGCTTACGATCACGACGCATAATGATTGGGTTTTCCCACTCAGTATCAAAGCTTGAAACCACTTGTGTTGCAGGAACAAAGGTATTGCTTTCGCTACTCCATACTTGCAGTTCCCAAATACTTTCAGCATCTAAACGTTCTGACGCGGGTGCACGAGCAACAATCGGTAGCAGGTGACTATTTTCGCGATACACACCCACTGACTTACCACTGAAGTTGGTCAGTAATGCATTATCTAAGTCCGTTTTGCTAATACCGGTTTCTCTAGCTTGAGCAAAAGCAAGTTGCGGGCGGATCATTTGTACTTGATTGCGCCAATTATGTCTTACGCCAACAGCTGTTGGTTCAGCATTAAAAATCGCTTCGGCTTTAACCGCGATTTCACGCAGTACCTTTGGATCTTCGCCATAAAAACGCGCTTCAATTTTAGCGGCTGGGCTTGGGCCATTTTCCATGTATTTAAAGCGATATTCAGCCTCAGGGAAACGCAGGCTTAGCTCTTGTTCAAGCACACGCATATAGCTATTTACTGTTGTTAAATCGGTCATTTCAATTAACAACTGACCATAAGCACTGTAGCCTTTTTCAGGTACATAAGGCAGTACGTAACGCTGTGCGCCTTGGCCTAGCACTGTGGTCAAGTTAACCATGCCGACATCTTTTTCAGCTTGCTCAGCTAATAGATTCTCTTCAATTTTATGTAAGAAAGACTCAGTCGCTTTGATATCAGTGCCTTCAGGCATCCACACATCAACATAAAATATTGGCGTATTTGACGCAGGGAAGAACACGTTTTTCACGTGACCAAAACCAGCAAGTGAGGTGATTAATGCTGCAATAATTAACAGAACGGTTAGTACTCTAAAGCGAATCGCTAGGTTTAATGTGGTGCGATAAACCTGAAATAACCAACCTTTGTATGGGTCATCCTCAGCATCTCCAGTAGGCGTTTCACCATCTTTAAACATCATATTGCAAAAGAAAGGCGTTAGCGTCATCGCAGTAATCCAGCTAATAAATAACGAGATTAACAACACTTGGAATAACGATACACAAAACTCACCGGTGGCAGTATCAGATAAACCAATAGGCGCAAAAGCGATAATGGCAATAATGGTTGCACCAAGTAGCGGCCACTGTGTTTGTGTGACGACTTCTTTGGCGGTTT
This sequence comes from Shewanella olleyana, assembly GCF_023283825.1. Classification (GTDB taxonomy): domain Bacteria; phylum Pseudomonadota; class Gammaproteobacteria; order Enterobacterales; family Shewanellaceae; genus Shewanella; species Shewanella olleyana. Next base: position 76,057 of record NZ_JAKILD010000015.1, read on the forward strand.
CAAGGCGAGTTTTGCCCCGTTTAATACCAATTAATATTCCCTCAGTCACTACAATGGCATTATCCACCAGCATACCAAGCGCGATAATCAAGGCACCGAGCGAGATTAACTGCAGCTCGATATTAAGCACTTTCATCACGATAAAGGTGCCAAGAATGGTCAGCAGCAGCACCAAACCAATCAGGATGCCCGAGCGTACACCCATAAACACTAACAGCACACCAATCACAATAGCGATAGATTGAGCAAGGCTGACTAAAAAGCCTTTTACCGTTTGATCGACCATCTTACTTTGGTCGTAAACCGTTTCTAGCTGCATGCCAATAGGCAGTTCGCCGTTAAGCTCTCCCATTCTTGCATTGACACTTTCGCCAACCGTTACCACGTTCACGCCACTTGAGAACGAAATACCAATCGATAATGCGTTTTTACCATTAGCATGATAGATATTGCTTGGGGTTTCTTCTGTGTCTTTATAGATTTTAGCGATATCCCCTAGGTAGACTAATTTAGTGCTACCTGGCGCACTCACCAATAGGCGCTCCATTTCCGATACGCTATCAAACTCCCCTGTTGGGTGAATACGAATACGGTTATCACCAACACGGATACTGCCAGCATTGGACACCACGTTCTGACTATTAATTAAGCTGTAAATGTAATCTTGATCTAGGCCTAACGCATTGAGCTTTTGCTGAGACATTTCAACAATAACTTGCTCGTTAATTTTACCTGCAATGGTGACCTTTTTGATGCCATCAACGAGCACGAGTTCACGACGTAAAAAGTCAGCATAATTTTGCAGTTCACGGTTGCTATAACCGTCACCACTGACATTGAGTAAGATCCCGTAAACATCGCCAAAGTCATCAATCACAGATGGGGTATTTACCCCGGGTGGTAACTGGGGGATCGTGTCATTGACCTTACGGCGAACTTCATCCCACATTTGTGGTAGTGCGTCTTTGTCGTACTGCTCTACAATTTCAATTTCGATTTGCGATAAACCCGCACTGTTAATTGAAACAATGTGCTTTATACCATCAAGTTGTTGCAGCGCATCTTCAAGCGGTAAGGTGACTTCCTCTTCCACTTGTTCAGGTGATGCGCCAGGGTAACTGGTCACCACTAGTGCATTTTTAAGGGTGAACTCAGGAAATTCCAACTGACCTAAGCTAAAAAATGAAATACTACCGCCAACGAGTAACAATAGCGCGAACATCCAGCTGATCACTTTACGAGTGATCGATAACTCTGCAAAATTCATCGCTTATACACCTCGTTGCCAGCGCAACGGCTTCACTGCTTGGTCTTCAGATAAGTACTGCACACCAGCAACCACAATTTGATCGCCAATATTAATACCATCAATAATTTCAATACCATGGGTCGTTACATTACCGATAGTCACTATGTGCTGTTTCACTGTGCCTGACTCATCACTGTATGCCCAAATGACACTCTTACCGTCAACATCACGTTTTAGTACCGCGCTAGCAGGAACAATCGCTGTGATGCTATTGGTATCAACACCTGAAATATCTAGGCTCACTTCAGCACTCATACCCGGTAAGACCGTCATGTTTTGTGGGCGCGGTAAGGTAAATACCACCTCATAACTTTGAGTACCTTGAGTCACCTGAGTGGCATACTCTTTTAGACGCACTGGATAGGCATTAGCTGGGTTATTAGCAAAGCGTACTTCAGGCATAAATTCCGCATGAGGATTAAACCTTGTCACGCTGCTTGCTAAAGACTCTGGCACTTGGATGACCACGTCAATATTGCTGTCTTTTTGCAACACTAGAATGGTTTGGTTTGCCTGCACCATTTGATAATTATCCATATCAATTTTAGCGATGGTGCCATCATAAGGGGCTTTTAACTCTGTGTAGCTTAATTGGTCACGGGCGCTAGCTAAATTCGCTTCAGCAGACTTAAGCTGTGCTTTGGATAAGTCGTAATCGGCAGCCGAGATTAACTCACGACGTAATAGCTCACCTTTACGTTTAAAATCCGCTGCTGCAAGTTCATGGTCAGCTTCACGGTTCAATAAGGTGTTGGTTGCATCGCGATTATCAAGGCGAACTAATGTCATGCCTTTTTTCACTTGCTGCCCTTCAAACAGATTAAGATCCACTAAATGGCCTGAAACCCTAAACGCTAAAGTAGCTTGCTTTGTTGCTGCCACTTTAGCTGGGAAAGCGCGTACTGAACCCGCGTTTACATCAGTCACGGTCAGCAGTTTTACTGGCCGAATGGTCGGGGGGGCCACTTCAACTGAATCGGCTGTACAGCCAGATGTCATCAAAATGAATAATAATAGTGAAAATGGCATTACGAGGTATTTCATTATCGAATTTCCCATGGTGTATCGAATATTTTGTAGCGTTGATGTAAACAAAGCGCAACAATAACAGTGAACACAGTTTAATAAAATGGAATGATTTGGGACCAAAGGTTCCATTTATTGAAACTATAATGGCTTGCTATATACAAGTGGGTGTGGGCATAGTGATAATAGATAAATAGAATGGAATTGTGTGATGCTTAATTTCTGTACATACCCTTTGAGTTGTAAACATGAAAACCGAAGATATATCTTTATTCCACAGAATTGTAGAAACCGGCAGTCTCGTTGAAGCTGCGGACATTCTTAACTTGCCTAAATCGACACTTAGTCGCCGTTTAAATGGCTTAGAAGAAGAGCTGAATGTCAAACTATTCCATCGCCAAAGTCGCTCGATGACCTTAACGGCATCGGGGACGCATTTTTATGATAAGACCACATCGATGATGTCGTCACTTGAACAAACTATCTCCGAGCTCACCGATGCTAAATCTGAAGTCAGTGGTCATTTACGTATTTTAATTTTCCCTATCCCTGAACTGTTACAAATTACCCAAGGTATTTTACAGTTTATGGATTTACACCCTTCCATCACAGTTGAGATTATCGTCAGCGCTGAGCCTCAAGATATGATCCGCAACAACATTGATTTAGCCTTCATGCTAGAAGACTCATTTAATGAAAATGAAATGGTGGCTCGGCATATCATGACTGAAACGGTGCACTTTTTTGCCAGTCCTACTTATCTAAAAAAAGCGGGAATACCCAAAACACCTGAAGATGTAACGCATCACAATTCAATTTTATTTCGCTATCCTAACGGGCGTATTTTTAACGAGGTGCCATTTGGACAAGACATGACGTTAACAGTAAAAGGCAACCTCTGTGTTAATAGCCTTTCTGTGTGCTTAGAGGCGACATTAGCAGGTAATGGCATCTCTATGATGCCACTTCCTTTTTGCCAAGAGCATGTGGAATCGGGTGACCTTGTGATGCTATTTAAAGAAATAGCCCCCTACGAAGGAAAATGTTACTTAGTTTATCCATCAAGACGCTATATAAGCCTGGCGAGCCAACGCTTTATCGACCATATGATGGTAGAGCTAGAAAATTGCTCCATTACGGGGAGGTGTAATCAAGAGATCAAGGTTCGTGGGCCAATTAAGCCATTGATTTAGAATTAACTTGAGTGTGCAATACTCGCTTAAAATTAACCTAATCAGTTCATACGTCGATTTCGAGACAATAAAAAGCCCTGCATATTGCTACGCAGGGCTTTATTAAAAACTTACGTTAAATGCATAAAATATCTATTTACTTAACGAAATTTAGTCAGCTAAAAGTTACTTAGCAGAACAGTTGAATTCACCACTGTAATCAAAGTTAAAGTTGTAAATAGTGAACCCTTCAGTCCCTTCTTTAGTCCCATCTTCTTGCTCGGTTGAAAGACCAGTGATCTTATCTGCACAACGGAAACCTTCTTCTAGTCTTGCAGAAGCAAATGACACACTAGTAGTGGTAGTTGGCGCTTCAAGCTCAAACACTTTAGCGTTAGGGAATGACAACTTTGTCCCTTCTTGCTCTTCTAAAAGATCAGCCAAGTAGGTTTGTACTAAGTCACGGTTAACAATGGAACCATCTTCTTTAACGATAGTGGCATTATCAACACCAGGCATATCTGAGTTAGATGCACGATAGTTATTGGTAATGACGTAGATTTCAGCATCATCTGCAATTTCAACACCGTTATAAGTTAGGCTAGTTAGCTGCTCACTATCCGTTGTGTCATACTTAAAACCATCAATATTGGTGTACTTAGACTCTTTTTCAACGTTAACTTTGTACTTAAGTAAACCATTACCTTCGGCATCAAAACCACCGAAGAATGCATCAAAGTTATAACCAGGGAATTCTTCAACAAGGAAGGTTTCACCGTCAGCTAGTGGTAAGCTTCTGTATGCATTTGAGTTAATCCACTCAATCCAGTTTCTCATATCTTTACCAGTCATTTTTAAAACGGCTGGGGTGTTGTTATCAAACACATAGATATCAGCAATTGATGCGTTAGTTAGCTCACCTTCTTGAATATTGGTGTAGTCAGCTCCGCCATTACGACCTGATTTAAAAGGTGCAGATACAGATAAGAGCAAGGCATCGTCAGATGCATCAGCAAAATCACCTGCTTCTTTCCATTTTTTTAACTGATGAAGCTGCGCTTCATTCACAACTTGCATAGATAAATCAGGCACCACTTGTGGGAAGAAGCTGTTCATGTTGACATCGATTTCGGCAATCGTTTCAGCCATATACTCAACCGTGCCTTCATGTTCAGTTTCCACTAAATCTTCGATTTCGCCATCCGAACCTTCAACTAATGAACGAAGTGCAGCAGTTGACTTAGAATGATCAACAGACCACGTTTCGCCGCCATCTTTTGAGTTAAGTTTAAGATCAATAACACCTAATTTCGCGCCCCAGTAGCCTGGCATCACAGCTGGAATACCGTTAATTAAGCCTTTTTCTTCATCAACATCTGGAATGTCTCCGTACTCACCAGTGTCATTTGGGAAATCACGATGATCATGACCAAACATGATGGCGTCAACATCGTCGACATAAGCTAAATGTAATGTGGCGTTTTCAGCAAATTCATCATCATTATTGTTCAAGCCAGAATGAGGAATTGCAACGATAACGTCTGCACCTTCAGCTTTCATAATTGGTACGTAGTGCTCAGCCGTTTTCTTAATATCAGAAACAACAACATTACAGACTAAGTTAGATGCATCCCAACCCATAATATCCGGTGGAGTGAAACCAATCACACCGACTTTAACAGTATGTGCTTTACCATCATCAGCGATAAATTCGCGATCTAAAATCACATATGGGTTATACATATGCTCAGCTGCGTCATAGAACTCTTCAGTAATGCGAACTTCACATTCTTCAGTTGCATCGCTCACTTTTTCTAGCGAGTCATCAGCTTTCCAAACGTTGGCACTTACATAAGGGAACTCAGAACCTTCAAGCGCTTCGCCTAGATATTCAAGGCCATAGTTGAACTCATGGTTACCTAAGTTAGCAGCGTCATACTCTAAGTGGTTCATCGCCTTGTAAACTGGGTGAGTTTCATCTTTAAGGTGTTCTGCGCCAAGAGCTGCCATGTAATCGCCCATTGGACTACCTTGGATTAAATCACCGTTGTCAAACAACATGCTATTAGCCACTTCTTTGCGCGTTTCTGCAATCACTAAAGAAGTACGTGCTAAGCCCCACTCAGGTAGGTTCTCTTCGTTATCAGCTTGGCTAACAAAGTAATTGTAAGGCATTACGTTTGTATGGATATCTGTGGTTTCCATTAAACGAAGATCGAGACTAATCGAATCTTTTTTATCGTCTGATGAGTTACAACCCGCTAGTGCTGCTGCAACGCTTGAAACAAGAAGAAGCTTCTTAGCATTAAATTTCATGTTCACTCCAAAGGAATTTTGATTTATTTCACTCAAATCATTACCGCCGATTAAAAAACTCATTAACTCCCTAATAAAGCAGTAACTATTAACTAATATGTTTGGCGTCTCTAAAGACGGCGATAAATTAATTAAATTTAATAAACAAGTAAAGGAAACAATAGCCCCACAAAGAGAACAATTAACAACAAAACACTTATTAAACCGAGTAATAATTTCAGTAAAATAATAAATTTAAAATATAAAACTACATAAAAAGCACAAATTACAGTCAAATTAATTCCACATAAAGGTTACAGAATTATTAAAATAACTAATAAATATTTATTTTAATATTGATAAAGATGTTTTTATGGTTACAAATATCTTAGTTAGCGATTAAATTTGCGGACTTTATAAATGGATAAAAATTGACCTAGTACGAAAGAAATATGCTGCAGTATGAACACTCGTTAAATAGTAAAACTTAAAACCTTACAAAACAGCATGATAAACAAAAACGGGTTGAGGTGTGATTTACAAAAATGGAGCTTTAAGTAATTTTATTTTTTTCATAATAAGAAAAAAACACAAATTGTGGCTATTTAAGGCAACCCGCATTAGCTTTAAATGGATTTATGATCATTAACTTTCAGTTCTGACAATATCATTAACCTTGATAAAGATTTAAATAGGTTTAAATCAGTAGCAAGTACAATAAAATTTAGTCTAATTATTTTTTTACTGCACACAACAACAAACGCAAACACAAAGAGCTAATTACAAACAAAGAGGTTTCAAGCAACTTAACCGCAACAGTTGATCATTACTTTTAAAAAGTTAAGTTTCATTTTTATTACGCATTGAATAACTAACAATAAACATAAAAATTTAATTACCCCCCTTCGTATCTATTTTTAAATACAAACTAACCAACTCGATTTAAAAACTAACAATCCATAATAGAGAACAATAAGACAATGTAATTAGAATAGATATAACTAAAGTAGCTATTAATAACATTGATAAGTCATAGATTAGATCAAAGAAGAATAGCGCTGCATTAAACTTAACCTACGACTTTTAAAAATGTGATAACTCAATTATTCCGGTTAATTCTGACTATGGAAATAAATTTTATTCATTTGTAAGCCACCACTAATACAACGAGAATCACCTTCAGCACATCCGTCATCAAAACCTGGCGCTTTCTCCATATTATCACCAGCACGGCCAATACCTATCATATACATATTATCCCCTCCCTCTTGCCCCTCAGGGACAACAATGGTTGGGGTATCGGGTATCCCCTCTCCAGTCTCATAATATAAGCTGGAATATGAACGTATGCCTCGGTGTAAATCAAAGCCGTATAAATGTCCTACTCCTGTGGTTAAACAAAGGTTTTCATCTTCTACGTCACCAGGGACATAAGAAGTAAAGAAGACTCGCCCCTTGGCAATAAGTGCTGCAGATAAACTCTTTTCACCTACATTTGAAAAGCTGTAATACCAGCCTTTTTTAGTACTGAATAACTTATTTGCAGAATCCGACAAAGGTGGCGCCTCGGTAACATCAAACAAATCATCGATCTCTAGCGCTTCTGGAATGGGATTTATACTGCCATTAAATGACCGAGTCACCACATTACGATCCTGAATAACAAAGAATTTATCTGAACGTGTTTTATCTAATGGGTGTGGCCGATGCCCAGTCCCTACTGCTATCGCATCATAGGGAATGGTTTGATACGTACTATAAGTGCTGCCATTGTCATTCACTTCATGCATATTCGTGAGCATCGTTTGTGCGATAATCGGTTCTGCAAAAAAACGGCGATCATTAAACTGACTTTGACCACCTAGGCTTGCAAGTTTGTAGCCTGTCCACGGCGCATCTGCACCATTTGGCTCACCACTGGGCAAGTCCATCCGCCATATGTTGGCGCCTGTATCTGTTGCGTAAATTCTGTCAGTTAACCCATCGTTGTCGCTGTCGAGTATCGCCACTTTATTGGGGATACTGTCATTAATGCCAGCAAGTTGTGTTTTGCCCGTACCAAAACTGGTGCCGAAATGATGAACCAGTTCACCTGTATCAGCATCTAAAATGTAAACACCTCTACCAATAGTGTCATTTATACCGACTGATTCACTGTCTTTCGTCGCTGGTGAATACCCGCCTCCAATAATGACCACAGGTTTCGCATTTTCAAGTGAGGTGTTCCCTGCAGGATATCCTGGAATATAGGTTACGACGGGTTCAGACCATGATTGACCCAGTTCACTCATGCCCATTGAGTTTGGATTGATCTGCCATTTAAATTTAGGAGAATCAGGATGAGTAATATCAAAGGCGTAATAAGCGTTACCTCCTCGGCGCATCCCCACAAATAGCCATGCTTTATCAATGTTATCGCCGCTTTTTTTAATATAAGCAACAGGAGAACTGTCCATACCGTAAACCGAGTGCACCCCAGTCTCGGGATTATCTCTTAACTCTCGCACGTTAGTGAGTAACTCTTTAGGCATAAATGCCCAAGACTCATTTACCTCTTCACCACTATCGTTAAACATGTGCAATAAGCCGTGATTAGTGCCAATAAATAGCTTGATGTTTGGCGAGTTTTTAGTGCCATAATTAATTGCCAACGGCTTTGAATGCAGTGAATCTCCCATAATATCTTGGCGTAATTCGTTGGTAATATTGTTGTCGTTATCATCATCGACATCGTAGCCTTGGATCCATTTGAATAAGTTATCTAATTCATCTTCTTGCACTCCCATGAAGCTGGCTAACTCTTCTTCACCACCTAACGCATTTTGTGCATTGTTCTTATTCAATGGCTCAAAATTACTGAAACCCAAGTTGCTGTATATGGCTCGTTCAGTATTACCCTGTAAATGTTGCGCTGCGCCGCCTAATTGAACCGCGCTGCCATCACCATTTCCTGCCATGCTGGTACAATCAACGGTCCAGTAAGTACAAGCTGACCCTTTTATTAAACCACCACTATCCAGTGCATCATTACCGTTAGCATCCTCCACAGTGCCATCACTTCCAACAGACAGTTTTTTCAAATTGCCTGACCATCGTGGCCCTTTAGAGGGTAAAAACATTGAATAATAAGCGGAGCTGTTGGTGTCGACTCGCCCTGAAGAAATTGCCGGAGAATTAAAAGATGCAGGCTTGTTTTGGACTTCAGCAAACACATTTTGCAGTGCTTTTTGCAGCGCATCAGCACTTTTGGCTGAGTAATACTCTCCGCCGCCATTTTTTGCAGTCAGCTTAAGTAATGTTTCTGCGTTATCGGCTCCATCACTGAAACCAATGGTATGTGTTGTCACATTCTGGAAGTTATCTTCATTAGTATTAACGTCATTCTCATACATCCACTTTGATAATGCCGCAAGCCCGTTTCCTCCTGTAATAGTTTTGCCAACTAACGTAGAAATAAGCCCATTGGAATAACCATCTCTAGTGGGTTCTCCATCCGTTATATAAACAATAGAAGCATTAGACTGGCAGCGTTTCCCCACAAATGGCGAAATATATCTGCCATTAGATTCCGCGTTCATATCACGAGTGATATTGATGTCACCGGTATCCGCCTCATAGCCATTGGGTCTTGGCTGTGAATAAGGCTCCACAGGGTTATTACCAAAGTGAACATCTCCGCCACTGAAGTAGCGATAGGCTTCAAATAAAGTGTCACAAAGCGGCGTATAGTTTCGATATACCCCTTCAAGCCCTTGCACTTTGGTTAATAGAGACTTTTTATTTTGATCGGTAAAAGGTTGAATAGCATGAATTATCCTTCCACCCGAATTTTTATCTTTATCGTCCTTATTAAAAATAGCTAAACCAAAATCCACACCTGGCGTGTTAATAATGGTGTCTTCAATCACTCGTTTGGCGACATCCATACGGGTATAATTCATCGTGGATTTGTTGGAGTGATACCATTGCACGTATTTTTTTGTATAAAGCGTTATGGCAGTTCCAAGGCCAAATTGAGTGCTTTTTGATTTTGAAATCGCATCATCAATTGAATCTTGGTCAGATCCAGGGGTTAGATAGGGTTTGTCATAACCATCAACAGGGAAACCATTCGGGTAAAAGGCATTGCTTTGCTGCTGACCTTGGCCATTACCTTGGTCTTGCTCAAGAATATCTTCAAGACAATCTAAGGTATCAATTTTATTACCTTTATCCATTGGTAATTCTGCCCAAGTACGGGTACCAGCCTCGTAATGGCGTATATAACCAGTATACATGCCATACCGCTCAAGATAGTCGTGTGACTGAGCGCAACCATTATACTTAGAGAGAATATTGGCACTGCTTGAAGTGCTCGGAATTGATTCTACATCATTGCTATAATAGAGAGTTGTCTGCCCATTTAAATTTTCATTTTCTTGGTCATACTGTTCATCAGCTTTAAAAATAACTTTACCAAAATTATTGTTACCTATGGTGCCGACATACTCCATACTCCCAGAAGTGTCGAAGATAATGAGCACTTGCGGGCGCTCATTGGTACGAATACTAGACTCAGTCACATACAGTTCTGTATCGTCGGCTAAATTCTGTCCGCTATAGCCTGCAATAAAAAATAGCCCGGCACACACCAGTGTTTGTTTCAACATGATTTAACTTCCTGTAAATACTTCCTGTTCCACACCCGTCACGACAGTCAATGAGCCCAAATTACCGCGGCCAAAAGTGGCAGTACTGCTTATTTCTGAACGGCGACAACTGACAGTATCTGCAGCATAAGCTTTGGAGGTACGTTGACAATTCACATCTTGAATCGTTAATGGCGAAATAACCGAATTCACATTAAAATTCACATGAGCAATATTGAGCGGCTCAGCAATATTGGCCATTACAACACCTTTGTTATTTTCTAAGGCTAATGACTGCGCACCAATAGCAGCTAACCTAGCCGCAACACTGTCAGAGCCAGCCCCAGCCATACGTAATGATTGGCTAGAATTTACGGCTAAACCCACTCCGATTATCGTCATAACAACGAGCACAATGAGTGAGAAAAACAACACTATGCCTTGTTGCTTTTTAAATGAGCTTTTCATCCTTTAAGCCTTTTAAATAGATTACTTTTGTTAAGTGATATCTCAACTTCAATAAGTAATCGAAATGATGTGAATTTAAGTTGTAACTTGTATAAATTTGGCATCTTACACCAGTTACAAAAAACAGAAAGTTCACAAAGAACAATAAAGGCGAAATCACTGCAACAATTTGTATCCAAACAACAAATTAACAAATGTGACAGTGTTAACAATGGATAATCAAGCAAAAAAATTACTGATGCTATGTGTTAATGGGCGATAAGTTATAAAGCAGAAGAGCGACTGTGCTGAATCAACAAGACAGAGAAGTGACATAAAATAAAACCACTATCAGATAAATTAATAATGGTTTTATATTGATCATTAACGATAGGTTTAACGCGTTAAAGTGACTAATTTAGCCTTACTTTTGGGTTCTACGGTATTCGTCAAAGTTAGCAATATAATCATCCATATTGCCTTCTAGCATCTTGGTATATTCGTCAACATAGTACTTCATCATTTCAGCTTTCTTTGACTGCATTTGTTCTGCGGTTTTAAAACCTGTAGAACCAAACCAAGCGTTATAACGTGTTAATGCATACATGAATGAAGCACTGATCTCGCCGGTTTTAATTTCAGGGTCTTGATTATGATCATTGGCCACTTGAATAATCGCGTTAGCGCGATCGAAAAAAGCTTTGCTTGGCATTGTGTTTGATTCTGACATGCTGAGGTTCCTAATAATGTGATAGTCATTAGCTAATGACTTAGCTAAGTCATTAGCCAATTTTTGCCGACTTAAGCGGCTAGCCTTATCTATAGTGAGCTTAACGTACGTGCTTTTAAGCCAATAAACCGTAATGTTGTTCACAAACTGCGGCAGTGAGTTTTGATAACTGTGACCCGCTTCATTTTGCTAATAATCAAAACCATATCTGTTGCCACTTTTTACCCAATATACTTCCTATAGCTACCCCAATCCCAAAATAGTTTCCTAGCTGAAACATCGCATCACAATCGAACTGAGCTTTATCTGCAAGCAGAGCAAGGTATAAAAAAAGATAAAAATCGTTTACAAAGCACATGTAAAATCAACCACAACCCAACCAAGATAATTAACAAGTGTAATGTTAATGACTCAAGTCATGAGCAATAACATTGCTAATAGACATTTCATCTGACTGAAATCGATTCGAAACAAAACTGATTTACGCTAGATTAACGATAAGAAAATACCACCTAATTTCATGAACTTACAAACCAGCACGATTCACCCTTTAGTTATTAACTATCTAAAAATTAGCGACTTACTCCATTGACAATAATTTTGTCGATTACCAATGCTTTTTTATTTTAATAGTGAGATCTAGAACACTAGAACTGAGCGCACACTTGTACTCATAATGCCTCATTAGCAATATTGATCTTTGGAGTTTGTAATGCCTCAAGTAGCCTGTTCACAATGCAATCAGAATATAGATTCTAATCATGTCACCTGCCCACAATGTCAGGCGATTCAAGGATTAGAAGCACTTTCAGGCATTGACCCAAATATTCGAATCAAAAACCAGAAATTCGCAATCTGGTTTGGTTTTCTATTCGGTGGCTTAGGTTTACATAAATTCTATTTAGGTCAGCACTTAAAAGGCAGCCTTTACTTAGTATTCAGCTGGACTTTAGTGCCAATGGTGATGGGCTGGGTAGATTCAGTTCGTACCATGAAAATGAGCTCGTTTAACTTTGAGCAGCGCTATAGCAAACGAGCAATGTAGCTCCTTGCTTGCATAAATGCCATAAGACGCCAGCATATCGATTGATGCTAGCGTTTTTGTTACCTAGATCGCTAAACCTCTCAAACTTATACCTTTACTCAATATCATAGTGCTATAGTGATTTTAGTTTTAAAGAAAACTTTTCAAAATAAAGAATTTCAATTCACCATTTCAGGGGAATACCTATGTTAAATGAGAATCATGCACTTATTTTTGACTTTCCAGAGTTTAAGAAAGACATTGTTTATTTGAATCATAAAGATAAAGAGTTTGAAACCTTATCCAAGCAGTATCACTTGTTAGATTATGAAATACGCGAGTTAGAAGTTGAAGGTAGCCCAACTGATGACGAGCATATGCATCAGCTCAAAGTACAGCGAGCAAATTTAAAAGATGTGTTGTTCCTTAAGTTAAAGCAACATCACGACATAGAAACGTCTTAATTCCACTTAACAATCATGAATGACAGGAATTCCATAGCTTTTAATGAAAAAAGCTATGGAAATGGCAATACATTAGTATCCTTGTTTTTTCATTGTAATAAGCTTAATTGCCCTTAAATATAAAATATTGTTACCATGATGTTAGAAAATCTATAAAAATAAAAATGGTCGTTTTACGCTCTTAAATAGAGAACCCTTAGCATGCATGAAAAGTATTCAACCAATCTGACACTACCTGAAGTACCATTCAACTCGCCAACACTTCCTTATGAAAAACCTGAAGAGAACGTCAACTATTGGATTGCTGATAATTTTTTTACTGACAAGCAAGCTACTGATATTGCTAATCGATGTTACACCAAAACTAAATGGAAACTAGGCAAGCCATATACTGACGAACTGTGGCCAGGAATGCGTTCCAAAAATGCGCTAAAGAAAAAGGAATTAGAACTATTAGAACAATGGATTAAACAAAAGATAGGCAAAGATAATATTTGGGTAGCAGAATCAAAAGATGTTGTGGTTGACACAAATACGGCGATTTTAGTTGGCGCCAAAGAAGGCGCAGCAAGACCTCATGTTGATAATAGAAAACTGTGCAGGTTCGGCGCTGTTCTATATTTAAATAAACAACCTGCTCCCCATTCTGGCACTTCTTTTTACCGTTTAAAGTATGCTAATGGTGCCGCCGGAGGTAATACAGTCAATAAACCATACTTAAATCTTGTAGATGCTTTAAATACTCAAAGTCTACCACCAAGTGCTTGGTATGAAGATGTCAGTATTGAAAACCGATTTAATCGACTTATTCTTTTTAAAGGGAATATTGCCCATAGTGCCAGTGGCTATTTTGGCGAAGATAAAAGAGAAAAACGCTTGGCGATAACTTTCTTTTATATGGCCGATGACTAAACCTCAGCTCAGCCTACTTTTAATCTTGGAAACCGTTTACATCTCTTCCAAGCAAAGTGAGTGAGTTAAAACTGTTGAGACATTATTATTTACAATGTCAGCCTTAGCAGAAATAATAACGCCAAATTGATGTCATCTAGAGTTGAACTATGTCTACTAGTAATAAAGTCGCTATCTTTACTAAAGCGGAGCAAATATGCCGCAATAATGGCGTTAAGTTCACTGCAAAAAGAAAGAACGTATTAGGCGTGCTATTAGATGCTGATAAGCCATTATCAGCTTATGATATTGTCGAAAAATATCGTAATACCCATGATGAATCATTGCCGCCTATGTCTGTTTACCGCATGCTAGATGCACTCAGCACAATGTCGCTTGTACATAAGCTTTCATCTGAAAATAAATACCTCGCTTGCTCACATATCACTTGTGATCATGTGCATGAAGTACCTCAATTTTTAATCTGTAAAAACTGTGGCAAAGTTGCTGAAAAAGGTATTCAAACCAGTGTAATTGATGCTTTGAAAAACAGCATTGAGCAAGCTGATTTTCAATTGATTAACTCCCAAATTGAACTGCAATGCTTGTGTAAAGATTGCGCTAAGCGCAGTTAATTTTCCCGTAATCTTCAAGCCTTAAAAGGCACAAAACATGCGTCTATAACACTCTTGTGCTTATTCCTCGCCTTTAAACCTCGCTTAAGAATAGCTATATTTTAATTTAACCTGCTAACCCACACGATAAAAACCATTTAAAGTTGTCATTGAGATAGCTTCAATATATTGAAGTTATATTAAGAAAATCAAAAAACTTTATAATCCTATTATCTGTCGATCTTTTCACTTTAGACTTTGTTGGCAAGAAATTTATTTAATAGGGCATTATTTATCTGACCAAAGTTCGCTGCAAAAGCACTTTTTAAAGCTCAACAGGCCCTTGTCAGTTTTACTCCATAAATGGGATCTATATCACTCTGCACACCAGGTTACACCATGCAGCCAAACACAAACATCCTATTAGCAAAACCCCAAAAATGGTAACATAAGCACCATATCAATTAACTCCCCCCTCCATAGGAAATATGATGACTCGTTATACACTTGCCGCTTCTTGTATTGCTTTAGCGTTATCAGCTAGTGCCAATGCCAACTCTATTGAAGAAGAGCTACAAGCCCTTAAAGATCGTATTGAACAATTAGAAACACAGCAAAAAGCAGCACAACAGCCGCAAGTAATTGAAGAAATCCAAGTTGAAGTCGTAAACGAAGTCGTCAATGAAGAAGTTAAGATTGTTGAAGAAACAAAAGCTAAAATTAACTTTGGTGGCGCAGTGCGTGTCAATTATTCCTATGAAGACTTCAATGATGCCAATGCCGATCGCGGTGGCGATTTTGACTTTGACCTATTCCGTCTTGATGTTTCAGGCAGTTATGGAGACTTAATTTATTCAGCTCAATATCGCTGGTTTGAGTACATGAACGTTGTCCAACATGCTTGGATTGGCTATAACTTTGATGAAAACCAGCAAGGTAAAATCGGTGTCACTCAAGTGCCATTCGGTATGCTGACTTATGCATCAAACAACTACTTCTTCAGTTCTAACTTTTATCTGGGTCTTGAAGATGACCACGATATGGGCCTGAATTACACCTATAAAAGCGATGTAAACCAATTTGATTTAGCCTTCTATAAAAATGATGAGCAAGGCGGTATTGATGGCTTTGTGTCAGATAGAACAGACCGTTACGCCTATGATGTTGTCGGTATCCGCCTAGACGGTGAAGATGCTTATGATGCGCCAACTGCAGGCTATGAAGCGGGTGAAGTGAATACCTTTAATTTACGTTACGCCCACAATTTTACCTTCGATAAACTCGGTCTTGAACTCGGCGGTTCTGTGCAAGCAGGCCAACTCGAAATAGCCAACGGCACAGATGGTGACAACTTTGCGGCAGCTGTCCACGGCATTATTGATTACGATCGCTGGAATGTGAAATTACAAGTCACCGATTATGCCTACGATGTTGACGGCATGGACGTTGACCGTATTGTAGTTGCCGCCTACCACTTCTATGACTCAATCCCAGCAGAAGCGACCACTTACATCGCTAACGTTGCATACAGCTTACCTGTTGATTTTGGACCAGTATCGAACTTAACCTTTTATAATGATTACTCACTCGTCACAGGCAAGTCAGCATCACTTGAAGACACCTTCATGAATGTCACAGGTATGGCGGTTTCTGCTGGCGGTTTATACACCTACTTCGATTTTGTTGTTGCTGAAAACCAACCCTTTATTGGCGGCACCATGGTCGGTGATGGCGATACCAATAAGCGATTCAATATTAACTTCGGTTACTATTTTTAAATAGGTAGTCAGTTAAAGTTTATTAGTTGCTGATTGCATTTTTATCTAAATAAAAAGCCCGTTTATCTCTAGATAAACGGGCTTTTTGATTTATTAGGTGAGCTGGCCGATAAAAATAGGTGACCATGTTTTTGATTTTATTTTTTAAAATATGATTTTATTTTTACCAGCATCTTTTGCTTTATATAGTAAATTATCAGCTTGGCTTAAAAGTCCAGATTGAGTTGACCCCGGAATATGTTTTACTAACCCGCCGCTAAAACTTAGGCGTACCTGCTCACTATTGACTTGAAAATCTAAGTCCGCGATTTGTTCTCTTAGTTGATTCGCATAAGCTTGAGCATGATTGGTATCTTTTGCAGCAAACCAAATACAGAATTCCTCTCCACCAAGACGAAAGATATTTTTAGCGCCGACTTCTGTACTTAAGGAATGAGCGATCAATTTAAGGACTCTATCACCACTATCATGTCCATATTTATCATTAATGCACTTAAAGTTATCTAAGTCGACCATTAACAAGTATTGACTCTGATATTTAGTGAAGGTTTTTGTGAATGCTAAACGATTATTAATACCCGTTAACACGTCGGTCATGGCGAGCTTTTCTAATGAGTCATTTGCCATTGAACGGCTTAACTCAAAATAATGCGAAATACACCAAATAGATAAATAGCATGAAATGACGTTTACCATAACATTTACAATGTCAATGGTATGATTGCCTATTAGCTTTATATAAAGAACGGTTAATAATAACAACAATGTTAAAAACGTTAAGCAAGCACCTAAACGCTTGCCACCAAGAAGGTAAGCAACTGTAGGGAAAAAGAAAATCCATACAAACAAAACATTCTGAACGGGTACTAGGTAAATACCTAATAATATCAACCCTGCAATATATAGCAGGTAGCAGAACACAAGCTTACCAGAACACGCGTGCCTTTTAGATTTTACATGCACAAATAGCGAGAACAAAACAAAAATGCACTCAATAGTTGCGTAAAAATAATGATGATAATACGTCACATTAAAAATAGCTAAAGCAGTAACGATAAAAAGAAAACTAAAACTCAGCTTGCTAAGTAAGTTTTGTCTAACCTGAAAAGTAAATTCTAAAGCATTTGTATTCAAAAAAATTCACCACTGTAATAAACATGTTTAATTCATAGCAGAAATGTTTCGATTAAAGCGTTATTGTTATGATAGAGAAATTACCACTTGTGCCATATACAGTCAATTCATGAACGGCTAATTATGCTATTTTATTGTGACAGCTTGTTACTGCAATCTATTGATTCACTTGTTTAATTTATGTTTAATCCGGTTGTAACTGTGAGACATAAAGCACTTAGCGTTAACATAACCCTATTTATAAAAAACATAAGAAAGCATGTGTTAAATAAGGAGTAATTATTAATGAAAAATATTCAATAAGATTACGGACTACCTATAATAGGAATCTGATTATGTTTAACGTCACATTACGCAATGATCAATACACACAGAAAGCGGCGAGATAAATGGTCTAAATGCACATAATAAAGCACATACACCACAGGCGTTCTATTTAGAGTCAGGTTCTACTAATAATAATCCAAATCCATCGTACACATAGAGTGAAGTGGCATAGTGAATTTGGCCACCAGATTAGATAATTATCAAATGCATATTTAAAGTGTAATTAAATATAGCAATGTCACTCCTTTAAAAAGCACCATTTATAGTTATCTTCTCGCTTAAAATATCATGTGAAATTTATTTATAGAGTTAAAATTTACAGGTTAGCTAAACTTTAATGAATATATTACGCACAACAAAAAGCCCGCTTATCTTTCGATAAACGGGCTTTTTGATTTATTAGGTGAGCTGGCCGATAAGCCGGGTCCTGTCGTGGACAGTTATTCATCTAGGCCTGCAATTGCTCACAGGCTCAAGCGACCTACCCGGTCCCAACGCGAGCAGCGCATTAACTTACCTAAGTAAGCAGTGGGACCCTATTTGGTCTTGCTTCGGATAGAGTTTACCTTGCAACCAACTGTTACCAGTGGCCCGGTGCGCTCTTACCGCACCCTTTCACCCTTACCAACCGAAGTTGGCGGTCTTCTCTCTGCTGCACTTGTCGTCGGTTTACACCGCCCAGGCGTTACCTGGTATCCTGCTCTTTGAAGCCCGGACTTTCCTCCCCGTTCTTGCGAACGCAGCAACTGTCTGGCCAACTCGGCGCGGATTATAGCCTAACCACCAGCAACACACCAACATAAAGATGGTTAATTGAGCGTAAATGCTGGCAAACGCCCGAATTAAAGTCCTATCTCTAATCCATGCTTATATAGCGCGTTCTTTTTCAAACCATAAATTTGTCCAGCAACCGCGGCGGCTTTCTTTAATGGCAACTCTTCACAAAGAATTTTTAAGGTATTAATGACTGTCGTTGAGAATTCTGATTCAACTTCAATGCGATGTCCATGACACATTAAGACAATCTCACCGCGCTGCTGATTACTATCATCTTTAACTTGTTGCAGAACTTGCCCGGCAGGGCCAGATAAAAATGTCTCAAACGTTTTTGTCACTTCACGCGCCATAACAATTTCACGGTCTTCACCTAATGCCGTCACTATTGATTCAAGACTGTGAACAATTCGATGCGGTGATTCATAAAAAATTAATGTGCGCGGGTCTTCTTTTAAGGCTGCTAATTTATCTAAGCGGCCCTTTTCTTTAGACGGTAAAAAACCTTCAAAAGAGAATCTATCAGATGGTAAGCCTGACGCACTTAACGCAGTTATAGCAGCGCATGGCCCTGGCAAAGGAATAACGTTAAACCCTGCTTCACGCACCTGTTTAACTAGGTGATATCCTGGATCTGAAATTAACGGTGTACCTGCATCAGAAATCAGCGCAACGGCTTCGCCATTACCTAACTTTTGAATAATCCACTGGGCTCTATCACGCTCATTATGATCGTGTAGTGCTGTTTTACGGGTTTCGATACCGAAGTGGCTAAGCAGTTTTCCGCTATGGCGAGTGTCTTCACAGGCTATCAATGAGACATTATTTAATACCTCAATCGCGCGGCTACTGATATCCCCTAAATTGCCAATGGGAGTGGGAACGATATAAAGTGCGACCGATAGGTCCATAACTACCTCTGTATTGAATACCATCTGGACTTTCGCCAAGTGAAAGAGCAGGTTAAACTAGAGACAGCATCTTACCAGAGTGAAGCCCTGTGTTAAAAAGACTGATTACAACAAAATTTGTTTTCGCAGCCATTTTGTCTACCGTACTATTTGGTTGTGCAACCCAAATCACTGATAACAAACAAGCTATTGATAGTTCGTTAGCCAGCGTTACCCAAACGGCTAATGTCTATTTATCGGCAGCAAGTAACAGTGAACAGCCACAAGAGCGTGATAGATATTTACTATTAGCGGCTCATGCCTACGTGAACGAAGGTAATCTTAGCGCTGCTGATTCTTTATTGACCTCAATGAAGCCTAAGTTACAGCCAAATCCTAGCTTACAAGCGGAGTGGTTATACCTTTCAGCAAGAGTTGCTGAGCAAACTCGCTCAGAGGCTGACGCACTCGCTATTTTGAATTATCCACAACAGTGGAAGCTCCCCGATTGGCAGCGAGTGACATATCATCAATATAAAGCGCGCTTATTTAACCAAACAAAACAGCCTATTGATGAATTACGCCAGTTAAGCTCATTAAGTTTATATCTTCCAAAAGAGCAAGCTTTTGAGGTCAACGATAATATTTGGCGTGCACTTCAGCCTCTACATGAAGAAACCATTAAGAGCTTTATGGGCGATAGCAGCAATCCGACTTTTTCTGGTTGGTTACAGCTAGCTTATATTGCTAAACATTATGCTGTAGATCCTTCTCAATTAGTGCGTTATTTAGGTGAATGGCAACAAGCGAATCCTAATCACCCTGGTGCGATGAAGCTACCTTCTGATTTAGAAAAAGCTTTGAATGCAAAACCTTATAAGCCACAAAACATTGCCGTGCTTTTACCTCTTACAGGTCGACGAGCTGCTGTTGCAGAGCCTATTCGTCAAGGTATTATCGCAAGTTATATGGCCGCTTATGATGACCAAATAGAGCTTAACTTTTTTGATACTAATCTAGGCGTTGAACAAGCTTATCAAGACGCAATTGCCGCTGGCGCTGAATTTGTTATTGGACCTTTGTTACCTAACGCCGTGGAAGAAATGCAGGCGTTGAACGAGCAAGGCTTAATGACCGTTCCACAGCTGTATTTGAACCAAACGGAAACCTTCACAGCCAATAACGACCAGTTCTATTTTGCGTTATCACCAGCTCAAGAAGCCAGTGATGCTGCGCAAAAGCTGTATAACGATGGCATTACTTTACCTCTGCTACTAGTCAGCAATGACTCAACGGGTAAACGTATGGCTGAGAGTTTTAATAAAAAGTGGTTTGAGTTAACAGAAGAAAACGCCGAAATCCATTACTACGATGGTGGCGATCAGATGAAACTCACAGTGCAAGAAGCACTTGGGGTTAAAGATAGCCAAGCACGTATTTCCCGTATGAAAGAACTCATTGGCAGCAATATTGAAGCTGATTTTCGTTCACGCCGAGATATTGATGCTATTTACATGATTTCTGCCGCTAAAGATTTGGTTCTGCTTAAGCCATTCCTCGACGTTAACTTTAGTGTGTTTGCCGATCCTGTTGCACTTTATACCACCAGCCGCAGTCGATTAAGTGGTAATTCAACTCAATCAGCACAAGAGCTGAATAACCTAATGATCAGCGATATCCCTTGGTTAATGGGCACCAATACTGAAACGACCATGGTGAGTAAACTATGGAGTAATTGGAATAACGGCCAAAAGCGCTTATATATCATGGGTTATGACTCACTAGAACTGGTAAGTCGTTTGGCCCAGATGCGCGCTTTCCCTGGCTACCAATTTAACGGACGCAGTGGGGCTTTATCAGTTGATAAAGACGGTGTGATTGAACGAACGCTTAGCTGGGGTAAATATCAGCGAGGCCAGCTTCGTCCTTTATAACAGTCATTTATAAAGCACCCAATATGAAGCACTTTTTATGAACCTTCTTTTATGAACGAACGCAATCAAGGCCAACACGCTGAATCATTGGCTCGAACTTACCTTGAACAACAAGGTCTACAGTTTGTGACTCAAAATCAGCGTTACCGTTTTGGTGAAATCGATTTAATCATGCGAGATAAACAATACTGGGTCTTTGTTGAGGTGAAATATCGTTCATCACCCCAGTTTGGCGGTGCGTTAAGTGCCGTCTCGGCAGCACAGATATCTCGCATTAGAAAAGCTGCAGAACAATACTTACAAACACACAAAATCAATGCCCCATGCCGCTTTGATGTGATTGCTATCAATGGCAAAGACATACAATGGTTGCAGGGGTGTTTTTAAATAGACAAATTTAGCTATAATGCTGCCAATATATAAAGTTAAGCATGATAGCAACACTTTTAGCGAGTAAGGATTTAACCATGTTAGAACGTATTAAAGACAGCTTCACAGAATCAATTCAAACTAAAATTGATGCAGCAGAAGCATTGCCTGAGTCGATCGAAAAAGCGGCTGAGATGATGGTGCAATGCCTGTTAAGCGGTAATAAGATTCTTGCATGCGGTAATGGTGGTAGTGCTGGCGATGCACAGCATTTTTCTGCAGAATTACTAAACCGTTACGAAATTGAACGTCCGCCATTACCTGCTATCGCACTCAGTTGTGATACTTCAACCATCACAGCTATCGCAAATGATTACAGCTACGATGAGATTTACTCAAAGCAAATCATGGCACTGGGTCAACCTGGTGATATTTTATTAGCTATCTCGACCAGTGGTAACTCTGGCAACGTGATTAAAGCGATGGAAGCTGCATTAGGACGTGATATGACGATTGTTGCGTTAACCGGTAAAGACGGTGGTGCTATGGCTGGTTTCATGAGCGAAGGCGACGTTGAAGTACGTGTTCCTTCAAATGTGACAGCTCGTATTCAGGAAGTTCACTTATTAGTCATTCACTGCTTATGCGACAACATTGACCGCACTCTGTTCCCTCAGGAAGATCAAGCATGATAAAAGCAGTTTTTACCATAGCAATACTGTTCCTACTTCAGGGCTGTGCTGGTGTTGTTATGGTGGGTGCTGTTGGTGGTGCTAAAATGGTCAACGATGAGCGAAGCATGTCTACCCAAATTAGCGATACTAATGCCGATTTTGAAATCACCAGTGCATTGTCAAAACATGAAGACATCCATAACCAGACCAATATTACCGGTGTGGTGTTGAATAGTAATGTATTAATGATTGGTCAATCACCTAACTCTATGCTGCGCGATAAGGCAGTTAAAGTCGTTCAGGAGTTAGAGATCGGCGGTAAGTTGCATAACCAAATTCGCATTGGTAATCCTACATCGTTTACTACACGCAGTAACGATACGTGGATCACTACCAAGGTTAAAACCCGTATGCTGAACGAATCCAAGCTAGATGTCACACGGGTAAAAGTAGTGACTGAGAATGGCGAAGTCTTTTTACTTGGATTAATCGCTCGTGATCAAGCTGATCTCGCTGTAGAAGTGACTCGTAATACTTCTGGCGTGAGAAAGGTGATAAAGGTTTTTGAATATATTGAACCAGAATAGCTCACTCAAAAGTACCCCACTCACTTCTGAAACTAAAAATTCATCGCACTCTTGGTCCGATGAATTTTTTTAGCTATTGTAAGCTTAAAGAAACGTTAGTTTAACGAAGACTTAGCTTAACGAAGCGTTAGCTTGCTAAAGCCTTAGTTGAACGAACTGCAAAGTATCTAATTGCAAATGGTATCACTAAGCTGGGTAGCACAATTAAGCTAGCACCAACCCAACTTAATGCATCTAACCATTCACCAAACCACAGCCAACCGAAGAAGATACAAAACAGTAGGCCAGAGTACTCTGCTACCGCGATATCACTGGCTTTGGCATTTCGGTATGCAAAAATACAGCACAGGTGATAAGCCAAAATAAAGATGTTGCTGACAATGGATAAACCGCTCAGTGACCAAGATATGTGACCGAAACCTATGCTGGCCCCGATGATAACTAACACAGGAATACTCAACAGGTTATAAAGCATCAATGTCACAATAGGTGAGTCCGTTTTGGGTAATTTTCGTAAAGTAATCTGATTAACAGAAAATGTCACTGCGGCAATTAATACCACCAGCCCCGCCCAATTCATTTCTGACGGCCGAAGTAAGATAATAATTCCCACAAACCCCAGTAAAGTGATCAGCCACTGACTCATTCTCACTTGTTCTTTAAGCCGAAAATGGCCTAATACTATGATGATAATAGGCGCAGAGAAAAATAAAGAACTCACTGTAGCCAAAGGTAGTGACAATAACCCGACCACTAAAGTTATCGATGTCACTACACCTATGTTTGAGCGTAGTAATTGTAATTTAATATCTGCGGTATTTGGTCTGCGAGCTATAAGCCACAAAGGCAACAGCATTAACACGCAACCTAGCTGGCGTATAAGTAAAAATGTCACCACATCAGCATCTTGTGGTAACCATTTAATTGATACATCGTATAAGGCGCTGAAAATATTTCCCAATACTAATATCAATGATGCAATGACGACATGTGGCTTCATGGCTTTATACGCTCAAATTAACAGACAACCTAAAAAACCTGAGCTCGGGATAACAACTTGCTTTCTAGAGGTTATTTTTACTGATAACGGCGTTAAATTTTTTTGCAATAGGCCAGCTATTGACGCACAAATTTGCCTTGTTCTAAGCAAAAATATCTCTCTAGAATAAGATTGAAAGCAAACATGTAATAATTCAACAGTTTAACTAACTTCTTATCCCGATTTCAGGTTAAATAAAAAAGCATGATATCTTGCAAGTTTCTGCAACTGAAATGATGTTTATTACCCATTCATGAGCTAAATTCATAAATATGATTATTACCCATTATTTATTCACATCTACTTTTGCTGAGTGGTACGACAATGAGAAAGCTTCCTCCATTGCGGTCTTTACAAGTTTTTGAATCCGCAGCTCGCTTGCAGCACTTTTCGAAAGCTGCTGATGAGCTTTGTATTACCCAAAGTGCGGTATCACACCAAATTAAACAGCTTGAAGAGTATTATGGTGAAGTGCTGTTTATTCGTAATACTAGACAGTTAGAATTAACTGATAAAGGCGCGCTACTGTTTGAGCAAGCTGAGATTTCATTCAATCAATTAGATGACATCAGCCGGAAAATAGTTGGCGATGAAAACCAACAGTTACGTTTAGCTGTCTACAGTTCATTTGCAGTTAAATGGCTGATACCTAGATTAAGTGAGTTCCGTCAACTTCAACCACAAATTGATTTACGTTTGGAAATGATTGCCAATGATCCACAATTAAGCGATAGCGTCGCCGACATGTTTATTTCAGGTCAATCAAACCATAAAGGTTACCGTCATTTCACATTGCATAAAGAGCGCTTAATTCCAGTAGCAAGCCCTGAGTACATAGCTAAATGGTTAATTAAGCCAGCTCAATCCACCCAAGAGTTAAAAAGTTGCTTAGCGAGTGCTGTATTGCTCACTGTTGATGAAGGACCATTAGGCATTGATTGGCAGCGTTGGTTTGAGGTAAACCACTTAACCCAATCAGTGGAGCAGCAACAGCATATATTCAGCCATGTCTTATTTGCTATAGAGGCAGCAATTGTTCACCAAGGTATTGCACTCGCGTCTGACTTTATGGTTAAAGATGACATACGCTCAGGACGATTAATTGCCCTTGATTTACCCGATTTATTAACGGGCTTTAACTTCAACTTTAGCTGTAAACAACGTAGGCAACGCGAACCTGCCATAGCTTGTTTTATTGATTGGTTAAAAACGCAGACTCAGTCGGGTTTATAAAACAAAAAAGCCAGCATGATGCTGGCTTTTACGACTACCAATTTTAATAGGCTCTACACAATCATGCCGATTTTTTCGTACACTTTTTTGATTGTGGCTTCTGCGCGAACCTTGGCTTTTTCTGCACCTGCTTTAAATACAGAATCAAGATATTCTTCATCGGCTCTGAACTTGTGGAAGCGCTCTTGTAATGGCTCAAGCATCTCGACAACAGCTTCACCCGTTGCCACTTTTAAGTGACCATACATTTTGCCTTCAAAGTCTTTTTCAATCGACCCGATTGATTGGCCATTACAGCCAGACATTAAGCTTAATAAGTTAGATACACCTGGCTTTTCTTCTACGTCAAAACGCACTACTGGTGGCTCTTCACTGTCTGTCATCGCTTTTTTAACTTTCTTCATAATCGCTTTAGGATCATCAAGTAAGCCAATAACATTATTCCGATTATCGTCTGACTTAGACATTTTCTTGGTTGGATCTTGTAATGACATGACCCGTGCACCCGTTTCTGGAATAAACGGCTCAGGTACAACAAAGGTGTCACCGTAAGCATTATTAAAACGAGTCGCGATATCGCGAGAAAGTTCTAAATGTTGCTTTTGGTCCTGACCTACAGGCACTTCATTAGCTTGATAAAGTAAGATATCTGCAGCCATTAATACCGGATAATCAAATAAGCCCACGTTGATGTTATTAGCGTGTTTTTGCGACTTATCTTTAAACTGCGTCATGCGGTTAAGCTCACCCATTTGGGTGTAACAGTTCAGTGCCCAGCCTAATTGAGTATGTTGCGGTACTTGAGACTGTAAAAACACAGTGCTTTTGTCTGGGTCGATACCACAAGCTAAATAAATTGCTAGCGTGTCATAACAAGCTGCACGCAGCTTTACAGGATCTTGTCGCACTGTAATGGCATGTAAATCAACAACACAATAAATACAATCGTGGCTGTCTTGCATATTAACCCACTGACGAAGCGCGCCCATGTAGTTTCCGATACTTAGCTCACCTGAAGGTTGAGCACCACTAAACACGATAGGTTTTGCAGTCATTTGTTTTATTGCTCCATTGATTTAGCTTTTAGTTTTAGCCGTTAGTGTTAACTGAAGGTAGTAAGGCTAAAATCTCATTAAATTGTTCACATACCGCAGTCGGACCGCTTAGGCCAATATCTTCACCGTAGTTGTACCCATAGGTCAAGCCTATCGAGCTAACTCCAGCAGCTTTAGCTGCAAATATGTCATTTTTTGAATCACCAACCATTAATAGTTGCTCGGGTTCAAGTTGCCATTCAGCTAAAATATGCTGAAGCGGCATAGGATCAGGTTTCATTTTAGCGAGAGAATCGCCGCCCAATACCAAATTAAACAGCTCATCGATTTCAAATGCAGACAATAGCGGCACGGTGAAATGGTGAGGTTTATTCGTCACGATTGCTAAGGTGTACCCTAATGCTTTTAAGGCAGTTAAAGTATCTAACACCCCAGTATATAACCGACTATGTTTTTGAAGGTGTTGTTGGTAATGCTCCATAAAGACTGGCATTGCGGCATTGAGCGTCGCGCCTGACACTTCATGACTTAAGTTATTGTCAGTGCTGTATGCATGCTGTAAAGCCCTTTGCATTAACACCTTAGCGCCATTACCGACCCAATTTCTGACTTGAGCTTCAGAACATGTTGTCAATCCAAGTTCTAACAAAGTCGCTTGAGTGGCCGCTGCTAAGTCTGGCACGCTGTCAATAAGCGTTCCGTCTAAGTCAAAAGCGATTGCTTTAACCTTAGTAAAATCAGCCATGATTAAGCGTCAACTTTAGCAAGTTCTAAACGCATTTCATCAACCACGGTTTTATAATCTGGCTGATTAAAAATGGCTGAACCAGCAACAAACATATCAGCACCAGCTGCAGCGATTTCAGCAATATTATCGACTTTAACACCACCATCAACTTCAAGACGGATATCAAAACCACTCGCATCAATTTTAGCGCGCACTTGTTTCAATTTATCTAAAGTAGACGGAATAAATGATTGCCCGCCAAACCCTGGGTTAACCGACATCAATAAAATCACATCCAGTTTGTCCATAACATGATCAAGGTAATGCAGTGGTGTACCTGGATTAAAGACTAAACCGGCCTTGCAGCCTGATTCTTTAATTAACTGTAGGCTTCTGTCTAAGTGCTCAGAAGCTTCAGGGTGGAAAGTAATAATAGAAGCACCTGCTTTAGCAAAATCTGGAATGATGCGATCAACAGGCTTCACCATTAGATGCACATCGATGTCAGCAGTAATACCAAAGTCACGTAAAGCCTGACACACCATCGGGCCTATGGTTAAATTAGGTACATAATGGTTATCCATCACATCAAAATGAACAACGTCAGCGCCTGCATCTAGTACGGCTTGAACATCATCACCTAAACGGGCGAAATCGGCAGATAAAATAGATGGAGCAATCAGAAATGGACGCATAGTCTTCTCGAAGCTGTTTAAAGTGGCATTATTTTACCCTTTGCAGAGAAAACGCTCTAGTCACAAACAGTAATAAAACTTTGTTAGCGTCAATAAATGTAAATATTAATAATCTGTAAGTATTAAATTGATCTGGATCACATATCATGGATGTTCATTAACTAGACAAATTTGCTATAATGCGACTTACGTCACTGTGTCATTTTTATATTTATAGTTACTGATCCTTACATCTTGTTGGATCGTATAGAGTTATCTAGGACACGTTTTTTTATTCATTCTGAAAGTATGAGACAAGGATAGCCCTTATGATGTGCAGTCAGCGAAAAATGAACACTTACCAGACAGGTAAAGTGACGTTAAAGCCTGTATTAAGTATTTTCTCAGCAAGCGCGTTAATGTTTGTCGCTTATTTCGCCTCATCCGATAACCGCGAGCAGCTATTTGCAGAAAACTGTGCTTGTACTGATACAGCCACCTATAATTCTAGCTTACCTAGCAGCCATCCAAATAACCGTTGTGCAACTCAATCTGATAATGTCAGTTGGGGTAGCTGGGTTACAGGTAATAGCCGCTCAAGTCAGTTTCATTTCTTAGATTTGCTAGAATTACTGCACGGTAGTGAAAAAAGTAAACCTATCAGTGATATGCCAGCAAATAACCCGAACGCTATTTAATGTCGATTTGGCGTGTTTTTACCAGCACTGTCGCTGCTTTTTTTGGGGTGCAGACTGAAGATAATCGCCAGCGAGACTTTAACCAAAACAGTTCCCCTCTCCCATTTATATTTATGGGAATAGCATTAGCTGCATTAATGATTTTGTCTTTGATCTTTATCGTGAATCAAGTCTTAAGCTGACAGGCCCTAAAAAAAATTTTCTAAGTAATTTCATAAACTCATCTACGCATATCGAAAATTAATCGATCACTTCTTGATAATGATGATCATACAGCGCCATTATTTCGTCTACTTTCTTGCGCGAACTACCTTTCTGACTAATATTACGCTGCACTGCAATTGAAGCTAATTTTGCCCCACGATAAAGTTCACGCGTCAGTGGAATATCATGATTACTGATCAATACTGGAATGTCACGTTCAAGGGCAGTATGGCGTGACTGTCTCGCTAATAAAGCTTGATCATCTAAGCTAAAACCTGGACCAACATAGGTTGTAAAGCTTGCAGTTGTTGATAGCGGAGCATAAGGAGGGTCGCAATAAATTACGTCACCAGAATTCGACATCTCAAATGCTTGTTCATAGCTCACACAATGAAATGTCGCTTTTTTCGCTTTACTAGAAAAATAGCGTAACTCATCTTCTGGAAAGTAAGGCTTTTTATATGATCCGAAAGGCACGTTAAAGCCGCCTTTTCGATTATAACGACATAAGCCATTAAACCCATGACGGTTCATATAAAGGAAATATACCGAGCGTTTGAAAGGATCTTTTGTTTGATTGAATTCGGCACGAATTCGGTAATATTGTTCTTTATCATTCATTTCTGGAACAAACATCGCCTTAGCGGCAGCGATATAAGCATCAGGTTCATTTTTAACAATATTATAGAGATTGATTAAATCATGATTAATATCGCATAGCAGGTACTCGTCATAGTCAGTATTTAAAAATACTGAACCAGCACCAACAAATGGTTCTATTAGTCTTTTACCTTGAGGTAAATGTTTTGCTAGCTCGTCAACGAGTTTAAATTTTCCACCCGCCCACTTAAGAAAGGCTCTATGCTTTTTAGTCATGAATACCGGTTACTAGCAAAATTAAAGCAGATGATTGTACTCTTTTTAATAAGAATAATCATTGTTTGAATCACCAAATCGAATGGCTTTTTAAGCGATTAATTCGATTTGATTTCGTATCCTTTCAGATCGCTCCATTTCCTTATCCAAGGTGCACTTAATCCAAGCTGTTGTTGTAATGTTTCTGATTCTTGTAAAGCTTGTTCTGTGCTTTCAAATTGCCCGAATAAAACAATATGGCGATTCTTATATTTTGCCTGCACTAATTCTGCTGCACTAGATTGATGGATCTCTAGTTTTGTGAGAATGTTCTTCAGCGACTTTTCTTCACGAACACTGGCTATCTGTAATGTATATCCAGCCCTGTCAGTTAATTTATCAGTGTGGGCAACTTTGTCGTCATCGTCCTTGATAATTTCAAGCTTATCTCTTTCAACAATCGTTTGTTCTTCAGCAACATCTGACAGTTGTACATTCTGGTTATCAACTAGATTAACGTCTTCTGCCTTATCCATTTCGGCAATCTCATCAACTAAATTGACAGTATCTTCTGCAGTTAATTGCTGAGTGATATCGTCAGCTGAAACAGGAGAAATTATGAGTAATGTATCAACAGAAGTATCATTATCTAAGCTTATTTGATGCGTTATTACTTGAGATGAAGTATCAGTAAAAACTCGGGCTATTAATGACTTGCCGTAGTCAAAGATAAACCATTGAGGTGCGTTTACTGGCGCTGTAAAAGGTAAGAAATCGACCATCTCACTATTTTTATCCCGTTCAATTTCAGCTTGTTGCTCACTCTGATAAAAATAGAACCCAACAACGAATAAACCGATAAGCAATATTAAGCCCAAGGGTACAATCGATGTTAGATTGTTGGTCCATTTCTTTGCGACTACAGGTTCATCTTCCAATGCTTTTTTTAAAAGCTCGATAACTTCTGCAGGAGTGCCGGATTGTTTTTCAATCTGCGCTTGGATAATTTCACGAGGGATAAATGGAGTTCTGTTACTTCTTATTAATAGGGTTCTATATAAGCCTTCACGTTCAGCTAATGACAAAGGCTCAACTTCAACGTGCAGTAGAAGTGATTGCATCGTTTCTGTTAATTCATAACTCAAATCAGCAAATGAATCTGGCTCAACAGTAAAAGTAATTGAAATAGGTTTACCAGCACACTTCAATTGCGTCAGCACTAAACACTCAGCCCATAACTCACGTGACATATATTGCGCATCATCAATAATGATATGCAATGGCTTAGTCAGGCTAGATTGGATCCTTAACAAGGTATCAGCTAAGGGTAAGGCATCATCAAAAATGGGAGAAGAAATTAATTGAACAAGGATTTTGCGTCGAATTTCGGCGCTTTCAGCATGCATGGGGCAGATAACTAATGCGGAGTTATAGTTATCTAATTCACTTGCTAGGGCAGTAACTAACGTGGTTTTACCTGAGCCTTTAGAACCCGACACTAATACCAGTTGTTCACTATAACTAGCAATATGCTCTAGTCGCTGAACTAAAGATTCCTGAGAAGGTAATAATAGCGTTTGTTGGATATCCAAAAGCCCACCATTAGACTTACACTACAAGTTAAACTTCGCTAATCACTTCTGCAAGTAATGACTCTTTTACATCAGAGAATACATCAGCAGTGCCTATTGAAGTGGGTAGTACCAAACGAATTTGGCCCGCTAATACTTTTTTATCACGTTGCATGTGCTTGATATAACTTTCAAACATCATGGTTTCAGGAGAGGTTACGGGTAAATCAAACGCTTCCATTATGCGAACAACTCTATCGAAATCAGCTTGCTGAATTAAGCCTAGTTTTAACGATGTTAATGCTGCCATTATGGTACCGGTAGCAACTGCTTCGCCATGAAGCCAAACACCATAACCCATTTCAGCTTCTATAGCATGACCAAAGGTATGGCCAAGGTTCAATAACGCTCTAACACCGCGCTCGGTTTCATCTTCAGCAACGACATCAGCCTTAATTTGACAACATTTTGCAATCGCATAAGTAAGGGCGTCGTTATCAAGCGACTTTAGCTGCTCAACATTTTGCTCTAACCAACTAAAGAAGTCAGCATCCCAAATAATACCGTACTTAATCACTTCAGCCATGCCTGCAGCAAATTCTTTTGCAGGTAATGTAGCTAAACAATTAGTATCGATAATGACAGATTGAGGCTGATAAAATGCCCCGATCATGTTTTTACCTAAAGGATGATTAACTGCGGTTTTACCGCCAACTGAGGAGTCAACTTGGGACAGCAAGGTTGTAGGAACCTGAATAAATTCCACGCCTCGCTGATAGCAAGATGCAGCAAAGCCAGCCATGTCGCCTACGACACCGCCACCTAATGCAACTATCACACAATCACGTGCAAAATTATTTTCTAACAAAGCAGAAAATATTAAATCCAAATGAGTGAGATCTTTAAACCTCTCTCCATCAGGCAGCACAACAACACCCACTTCACCACAACTCGCCATAGCTTGTTGAACTTGTTCTAAGTACAACGGAGCTATAGTGTCATTGGTGACAATGAGTGCTTTTTTACCAGAAAGGTAATCGGAGAAATAAGCGTTTTGCTGCAATAAATTCTGGCCAATAAAAATGGGATAACTTCGTATACCTAATTCAACCTGAACTTGCTGCATAAACCTACCTAAAAACCGAGTTGCTCAATGATTTGATTTGCGACTATTTTCGCGCTTTGCTCATCTGTCTTAACGATAACATCAGCAATCTCTTCGTATAAAGGATTACGGACATCAGCAAGATTCTCAAGCACTTCACGTGGATCATCAACCTGTAATAAAGGTCGACGCTTATCGCGTTGAGTACGAGCCACTTGCTTATCGATTGTTGTCTCTAGGTATACAACGATACCGCGAGCCGACAAATGATTACGAATGTCTTTACTTTGTACAGATCCGCCGCCAGTAGCTAGGACAATGCCTTGCTTTTCCGAAAGGTCAGCGATGACTTGAGCTTCACGTACACGAAAACCTTCTTCGCCTTCAACGTCAAACACCCAGGCAATATCTGCACCTGTGCGTTTCTCAATCTCGTGATCTGAATCGTGGAAATCTAAATGCAGCATTTGGGCCAAATGGCGACCAATTGTGCTTTTGCCTGCGCCCATTGGGCCTACCAGAAAAATATTGCGTTTTTCAGCCATTATATATACGTCTGAATCTTATATGAAATGTATGCCTTATCGACTTAAACTCAAGCCGACCTATAATTTAACCTTGCTCTAATGAGACTTGACGAAGGATTATCTCAGTTATATGACCGATGTTGCAAGTAATGTTGATGAATTAACCCAAGATTCTTAAAATAAATCTTTATTAGCGTTTCATTAGAGGCAAACAACTTATGAGATATTTTTTATTCTTGATAATAGAATCAATCCACTAGGTAAAAAATAGACAAAAAAATACCAGCAATAAGCTGGTATTTTTATTTGTATCTATTTATAGCTGTTCAGTGACAATTTTTGGTGTCACGAAAATCAACAGCTCTTGACGTTCATTACTATCAGAAGTGTTTCTAAATAAGAAACCAACTAATGGAATATCACCTAAAACAGGAACTTTACTGACGCGGCTAATGAGGTTCTGCTGATAAATACCACCCAGAACAATCGTTTCACCGTTATCAACAAGCACTTGCGTTCCAATACGTTGTGTATCAATTGATACTGCTTCACCAGTACCAGTTTGCACAGTCTCACCACGAGTATCTTGAGTGATTTCTAAATCAAGTATCACGCGGTCATCTGGAGTAATTTGAGGGGTAACCTTTAATGAAAGTACTGCTTTCTTAAATGAAACTGTTGTTGCACCACTTGATGCTGATTCAACATATGGAATTTCCACACCTTGCTCAATATAAGCTGATTTTTGATTAGAGGTAGTAATACGCGGACTTGCAATAATCTCACCTTTGTTTTCTTGCTCTAAAGCACTTAACTCTAAATCAAGCACTGTACCATCGGCCATTTTAGCCACACTAAAGGCAATACTTGCAGCATTTGATGCAGACGAAGGTAAATTAACATTTAAGCGGTCACTTAACGCTGGAATGACACCTGCTACGATATCATTCGCGCCTTCTAGTGACCCAGATGTTCCCTTGTCACCTTGCTGGTCAGTAATACCCCAACGAATACCAAGATCTTCAGAGACGTTATCTTTGACTGTCACCATACGTGCTTCAATCAATACTTGCTTAATTGGGATATCAAGCACTTCAACTAAACGGTGAATAGTTTCTAGCGAATCAGCAGTGTCTTTGACTAACAAAGTATTAGTACGTTCATCGACAGCCACGCTACCGCGATTAGACAATAAACTTGAATCAGCACTCTTCATTAACTCTGCCATATCAACAGCTTTAGCATAGTTAACTTGGATATATTCAGAATAAAGTGGTGCTAATTCTTTTACTTCTTGCTGGTTAGCAAGGTCTTGACGCTCACGTGTGGCAAGCTCTTCACTTGGGGCAACCATTAAGATATTACCCTCAATACGCTTATCTAATCCCTTAGTTTGTAGAATTAAATCTAACGCTTGATCCCATGGCACGTCATCTAAACGCAAAGTGATGTTGCCTTCGACGGTATCACTGGTCACTAAGTTAAAATCGTTATAATCAGCAATAATCTGAAGCACTGTTCGTACTGAAATATTTTGGAAGTTTAATGATAAAGAACGACCATTATATTTCTTATCTTCTTTAGCAACAGCAGCACGTTCGACTTTATTAATACTGACTTTAAAGACATTGCCTTCTTGCTTGTAGTTGTAGTCATAGTTACCATCGACATCAACCATAATGCGTGAAGTTAAGTCATCTTTAAACGTTTCAAAACTGGTCACTGGTGTATTAAAGTCTTGTACATCCATGACGTACAAATGTTCACCTTTTATATCAGTGTTATATAATTTTATTTCGAGTTTTGAACCTACCTGGGCGACATTAGCGGCCACCGAGCGATTATTCAAATGTACTAATAAATCTCCACCACCGGTTTTATTGCGGCGAAAATCAATCGTTTCGATGCCATTAACAAAAGGATTATCAGCATTATCTGGGCCTGAAGCGGTGTCATTTACAGTCAAACGATACGTATTCCCTACCACTTTTCCTTGATAAGGTTTTACTTCAGTTAGATCAACAACAACATTGAGCGAGCCATCTACTTGTGTCGTTTTAAGCCCTTCAACGCCAACCCTATCAATAGTAATGTCATCTTTTTCAAGATTTGAAATACTGTCTTCAAAACTTAATATGATTTGAGCAGGTGAGCCCGATAGATCAACTTCAGGAGTAGATAAATCAGATTCGAAAACAAGCTCTAATTCTAATTGGTGATCGACAACAGAATGGTATTTGACATCCATTAACTTATTGGCGGCTAGTGCACTTGGTAGTGCCCCTATCATTAAAACAACACCAAGTACTGTTTTAAGTAGTGAGATTCTTTTTGTCGATGTTTGCATCGCGGCAGAAGATTTCATTATTCCCTCATCCTTCGCACATTATTTGCCAGTTAGTTCTAAGTTGCTTGCTCTTTCAGCCCAGCAACCTGAACCATCAGGAATTAATTCTATAATTTCAATATATTGCGGTGTAACCTTACCTATTTTCCCATGGTAAAGTCCGAGATACTCACCGACCCCTAAGCGATAAACATTTGCATCAGATGACTCAACTAAAGCCCAAGTCGTTCCATCTTCACTCAACGTACCGCGCATTCTTAAATTGTCTATTGCATATGTTTCAAGACGACCTTTACGACGTTTTAAGTCAGGTTGAAGACAATTTCTACTGGTATCCACCACTTCCTCTGTTAATTCACGAGAAGGTGGTACAAAAGGACTGCGCATTAACTCTGCTTGATAGGCAAAGTGTTCAAACTTAGGTGTTTCTTTTAACGGAGGAATACGAGCAATATGCTGTGCTTTAGTCGTCGTAACAAACAACTCTAAATCACTGCGATCACCTATACAGCCAGTTAACATTAATACGAGAAATAATAAGGATAAGAATTTCATTATTTCTTCCCCTTATTTTGCTCAGCAGGCAACTGTGCGCCTTCTTTAAATCGATAGGTTTTCGCGAGAATATCCATCGATAAACTGCCGCTGTCATCACGTTTTATCACAAAATCATGCAAACTCACGATACGAGGTAACTTCGCAACGCCGCTGACCATGTTACCTAACTGATGATAGTCGCCTACAACTGCTATTTTAATCGGGAACTCTAAGTAGAAATCACGCTCGATTTCAGTGTCCCAATCCAAACTATTGATGCGGAGACCTGCATCTGTCGCAACGAAAGTTGTATCATCCAACAGACCTGGCATTTCATTTTCTGAAGGCAACATTTTAAGTAACTCAGCAAATTGCGCTTCCATTACTACAAGTTGTTCACGATACAATTTCAAGTTAGCCGCTAAGCGATATTTATTTTGAAAATCTTCTCTAAGGGTTATCTCCTGTCTTTCTTCTTGATCTAATACATCTAGTGCATCGGAAACAAACAAGTAATAACTTGCTCCCAATACCATCAATGAAAGAAAAATAGCAAAAACCACTTTAACTAATGTCGGCCAACCACCAATATTCTCAAAATCAATATCATTAAACTGCTCTAAGTCGAGATTCATTTTCGACCTCCTTCAGTTGTCTCTATTGGCTGAGTGTCATCAAAGATTGTCACTCGCAATCTAAATTTTTGTAATTGTCTTAAGTTTTCGTTTTGACTAATAATCGATTGCATACTTGGATCATTTAAATATTGCGATGTTTTTACTTTTCTCATCATGTTCGCAACATTGTTATTTGATTCACTTCTACCTTCAATCCAAAGTAAACTGCCTTTCTTTTCGATACTCGACAGATATATTCCAGGAGGCACAATTCTCACTAACTCGTCTAAAACATGTGTCGGCAAATTTCGAGATTGCTGAAGGTTTAATATAATCTTAGTTCGTCTTTCAATATCTTTCTTACGAGCCGTAATTTTTCTTATTTCTGCAATTTGGGCATCTAATAGAGATATTTCAGATTGTAAATATGCATTTCGTTGACGTTGATCATCAGTGACCACTTCAATAAAGCTTAATGCTAAAAATACAACTAAACAGGTAACTAAAAAAACTAACGCTAATATACCAATGTAATCTCTTTTTTGTTTTTCTCTGGCCTCTTCACGCCAAGGAAGTAGATTTATGTTCGCCATTGAGCGTAACTCCTAAGCGCTAAACCACATGCAACCATATATTTACTAATACTAGGTTCTAGCTGGTTTTTAATATCATCATCGGCATGTAAACAACCTTGGAATGGGTCAGCAACAATAGAATGCACCCCCAATTCATTAGTTAATAATGCTGTCATGCCTTCAAGTTTTGCAGTTCCACCACAGAGCACAATATAATCAACTTTATCTTTACCACTGGCGGTACAATAAATTTGAAGTGTACGTTTTATCTGTTGTAATAATTGTGTTTGAAAAGGCGATAGCACCTCAAACATATAATTACGCGGTAGTTCACCCGTTATTTTGGCATTTTCAGCTTCGTCATATTGCATGCCATAAAACGACAGAATCGACTGGGTAAATAATTCACCACCGAAAGCTTGCTCACGAATAAATGTTGTTTCACCGTTTTCAACCACAGCAAAAGTGGTCATATTGGCTCCAATGTCAACCAATACAACAGATTTCTCATTGGCGCCTTCAGGGAGTTGAGCAAGGATTAACTCAGACGAGCGCCCCAAAGCATAAGCTTCAACATCCACTACCTTAGTATCAAGTTCAATCGCATCTAATGAATCCATTCTGGAATCAATATTATCTGTACGACAAGCACTTAATAACACATCAACTTTCGTCGGGTCAGTTGTGTTGGCATTGAGTGTTTCAAAATCGATACTCACTTCGTCGAGTGAATATGGGATAAGGTTATCTGCTTCAATTTCAATTTGTGCTTCCATTTCTTCTTCATTTAATGAAGCATCCATGTAAATCACTTTGGTCATTACAGCAGAACCAGAGACAGCAACCGCAGCAGACTTAATTCCTTTTGGCAGCCCACGCCTAATATGCCTTAATGATTCAATAACAGCTTCTGAATCACGTATCTCATGATCGACAACTGCACCTTTTCTCAAAGGAGCAGATATATAGTTTTGAATTTTATATCCATCAGCGGTCTTACTCAGCAAAATGGCTTTAACTTCATGGGAACCAATATCGATTCCGACCATTTGCGGAGCTTGACGCTTCCAAAATTTAGAAAGCATATTCCGTCATCGCATTTATTTTTTTATATTTTAAAATAGATTAGCACAAAATCAACTCGTTATAAGTATTTGTATTAAATGTTTCTAAATTTTACAACTTGTTTTTTTCTGTTTTCATGTTTTTACTTCACCAAAAACCCTCCCGCTTATATACTAGCGGGCATATTTATGATTTTTGGAATATTTCGGTGAAGTGGTTAAAACGAATACTTATAGCTATATTTAGCTTAACTTTATTAGGCGTCGGCACGATTGTCGGGGCTTATTATTATCTTTTACCTGAATTACCGGATGTAAATACCCTTAAAACGGTAAAATTACAGACGCCATTAAGAATATACAGTAGTGATGGATTACTTATTTCTCAGTTTGGTGAGAAAAGAAGAATCCCAGTTGAATACCAGGATGTACCTGAACAATTAATTAATGCCGTATTAGATACCGAAGATGCTCGTTTTTTTGAACATAAAGGTATTGACCCAATCGGTATTGTTCGCGCTGCTGTCATTTTGGTAACGACAGGCAAAAAAAGCCAAGGCGCGAGTACGATTACTCAACAAGTCGCCCGTGGTTTTTTCTTGTCTCGTGAAAAGACCTATATTCGTAAAACAAAAGAAATATTCTTAGCATTAAAAATTGAAAAAGCACTTTCTAAAGAAGAAATCCTGACACTTTACTTAAACCGTTCTTTCCTCGGTAACAGAGCATACGGTGTTGGCGCAGCTGCCCAAGTTTATTATGGTAAAGATTTAACTCAACTATCGCTTCCCGAAATGGCGATGATTGCCGGCTTACCTCAGGCACCTTCTGCAGCAAATCCAATTCGAAACCCTGAGCGTGCTAAAACACGCCGAAACTGGGTACTGAGCAGGATGCTAGAAAAGCGCAACATTACAGAGGCGCAATACCAAGAAGCGATTAATTCTCCTATCACAGCTAAATATCATGGCGCTGAAATCGACTTATACGCGCCTTATATTTCAGAAATGGCACGTGAGTATATGGTGAAACAATATGGCGAAGAAGAAGCCTACACCAATGGCTATAACGTCTACACGACTATTTCGTCTGACTTACAATTAAAAGCACAAAGTGCATTGCGAGATAATGTTTTTGCTTACGATCAACGTCATGGTTATCGAGGTCCGATCGCTGAATTATGGTCGGCAGACCCGACATCAGATACCAATACAGAACCTATGACCACCAGCGATATTATCAGCAATTTAAAAAGTACTTCA
This sequence comes from Shewanella olleyana, assembly GCF_023283825.1. Lineage (GTDB taxonomy): Bacteria > Pseudomonadota > Gammaproteobacteria > Enterobacterales > Shewanellaceae > Shewanella > Shewanella olleyana. The sequence continues at coordinate 115,214 of NZ_JAKILD010000015.1, forward strand.
GCCATGCAAGGCATTATGCCTGCTGCTGTTATTGCCGTTGAAGAACAGCAAGCAACAGTCTTAAACGCTAAAGGCGAAGAGATACTGCTAGAGTGGAATGGTTTAAAGTGGGCACGTAAATTTATTACTGATCGACGCCAAGGAACGCCACCTAAAAAAGCCGAGGACATTTTGGCTGTCGGCCAAAAGGTATGGATTAGAAATAACGGTGATTACTGGCAGTTATCTCAAATACCTCAAGTATCTAGCGCGACAGTTTCACTTGAGCCAAGTGATGGTGCTATTAAAACATTAGTCGGTGGTTTTAGCTTTACACAAAGTCAGTATAACCGTGTCACTCAAGCTAAACGTCAATTAGGTTCGAATATTAAACCGTTTATTTATTCTGCGGCGCTTGAAAAAGACTACAACTTAGCGACATTAATCAATAACGCGCCGATTAATAAACCTGACACTCGACAAGGTACTGCATGGCGCCCAAAAAATTCGCCTGATATATATGGTGGCCCAACCCGTTTACGTGTCGGTCTAGCACAATCGGTCAATGTGATGTCTGTGCGCGCTATGCGACATATCGGTTTAGATGACACCATAGCCAAATTAGTTGAGTTTGGATTCGATCCTGATGATTTACCACGTAACGAATCTGTCGCATTAGGCTCTCCATCAGTTACTCCTTTGCAGGTTGTTACCGCATTTAACGTATTCACTAATGGCGGCTACCTCGTAGAGCCTTATTTTATTAAGCAAGTGACGGACTCATTTGATAATGTCATTGAAAAAGCAAATCCACTGCTTGCTTGTACACCTATACAAGCCGATGAAGCTGATAATTTTACTCAAGCCGATGAAAATGATCCTTTTGCAGCGATGGCAGATGAATTTGCTCGTTCACAACAAGCTGAACCTGAAAAAGAACAAGCAGATCAAACCAATACGCTTGTTGGACAGTGCGGCGATGAAAATAGCCGTTATGCGCCTAGAATCATCTCTGAGCAAACAGCATTCCTGATAACTGAAGCACTGAAAAGCGTGATTTGGGGTGGCGGTGATTGGAGCAAAGGTACAGGTTGGAATGGTACAGCTTGGCGTGCATCACGATTAATTAAACGTCGCGACATCGCAGGTAAAACCGGTACCACCAATGAATCTCGCGACACTTGGTTTAGTGGATTTAATCCTACATTAACCTCAACATTCTGGGTTGGTTTTGATGATCATAGCCGTCGACTTGGCCGTACAAGTTGGGTGGCCGATGGACCCGAAAACCAAATATCAGGTGCCGAAGCTGGCGCTAAAACTGCAGGACCAGGTTGGAACGACTTTATGAATCAGGCGCTAAAAGGCACCGAGGAGAAAACGACTATTCCACCTAAAGGGATTGTTTCTGCTCGAATTGATTTAGCGACAGGGTTATTAACCCGTAAAACCGACCATACCACTTCGTTTGAGTACTTCGTCGAAGGAACAGAGCCAAAAGAATACGCAAAAGAAGAAGTTATTGATGACAACATTTTTATCGAGAATCCGACAGATGATTTATTTCAGTAATGATTGAATACCAGGATCAGAAACGCTAAATCTTGAATCTATAAAATAAAACGCATCAACTAAAAAGCCCTAAGTGAATTTCACTTAGGGCTTTTTTACTATTAAATCATCATCATGAACAATCTCCTATAAGCAGTCACTTATAAAAAATCACTCATAAAAAATAGCGCAATCATTCAGTTTGCTAATGACTATTTGCAAGCCAAAAATTCTTATAAACCAAAGCTCTTGTAAGCCAAAGCTCTTGTAAGCCAAAGCTCTTGTAAGCCAAAGCTCTCGTAAGCCAAAGCTCTCGTAAGCCAAAGTTCAAGCTATATGATTAGCCTTGTTTTGCTGCTAACGCTTGTTTCACTTGAATGATAGACGTCCCGCCTAAAGCTTCGCGTTTCTCTAAGCAAGATTCAATCGTTAAGCAGGCGTATACATCATCTTCGATAATGTCACTAAACTGTTTAAGCTCAGCAAGCGGCAGCTCTTCTAGCGGTGTTTGCTTGCCTATAGCAACCACTACCACTTCGCCAACGACATGGTGTGCTTCTCTAAATGGCATTCCCTTAGCCACAAGGTAATCAGCTAATTCAGTTGAGTTGGCATAGCCTTGCTGCGCAGCAGCTAATGTTCTTTCGCGATTAACTTGTAAACCACTTAACACTAATGCCGCCATTTCAAGACAAATAGCCCAGCTATCCATGACATCAAACAGGCCTTCTTTATCTTCTTGCATGTCTTTGTTATAAGCCAAAGGTAATGCTTTCATGGTGGTTAAAATACCCATTAAGCTGCCATAAACACGACCAGTTTTACCTCTAATAAGCTCGAGTGCATCAGGGTTTTTCTTTTGTGGCATTAATGAAGAGCCAGAAGTGACTTCATCGTCTAAATCAATAAAACCTGCTTCACCGCTGTTAAAGAAGATTAAATCTTCGGCCATACGGCTTAAATGCATCATGCTGATAGAAGCATCGCTACATAATTCAATCACATGGTCACGATCTGATACCGTATCAAGGCTATTCAATGTTGGCGCTGCAAACCCTAAAGATTTAGCGATTTCATGTCTGTCCATTGGGTAAGCTGTACCCGCTAACGCGCCTGAACCTAATGGACAAGTATCAGCACGTTTTAACGCATCTTCTAAACGGCTGATATCACGCTCAAACATTTCTACATAGGCTAAACACCAGTGGCCAAACAACACTGGCTGCGCTCTTTGTAAATGAGTGTAACCTGGCATGACTGCATCAATCTCACGCGCCGCAAGGTCGATTAAAGCGCCTCTGAGCTTTTTAAGCAGCGTTAGTGATTGCTCACCTTCTTTTCTGCACCACAATTTTAGGTCCGTTGCCACTTGGTCGTTACGTGAACGTCCAGTGTGTAATTTTTTACCCAAGTCACCGACTTTTGCGATTAAAGACTGCTCGACAAAACTATGAATATCTTCTGCGCCTGAAGCGATAATGGCTTCTGGTTTATCAGCAACTTCAGCTAATAATTCGTTTAATGCACCATGCAATTGCTCACATTCTTGTTGGGTTAAAATACCCACAGAAGTAATGGCCGTTGCCCATGCAATTGAGCCAACAATATCTTCTTCAATTAAACGATAATCGACTGGCAGTGAATCATTGAATAATTTAAATAATGCACTACTTTCTTGACTGAATCTTCCGCCCCATAAAGCCATGTTGATATCCTCTTGTTCAATTCTTTAATCAGTGTTGCTAAATCAATAATATTAAAACGAATATGAAAACGGGGCTTATACCTAAATGCAGATGTAAGCCCCGTTTAAAAATTATCTAACAGCTGAGCTTATTTGCTGTTGAGTGCTCTGATGCGACTAGATAAAGAATAAAGACGGATAAAGCCTTCTGCATCTTTTTGGTCATACACATCGTCATCGCCAAATGTTGCAAACTCTTCTGAGTACAAGCTATTTGGTGAGCGCTTCTTAACGACACTTGCTTGGCCCTTATAAAGTTTAATCACCACTTCACCATTAACCAGCTCAGCTAATGACTCTGACGCCGCAAGAAGTGAATTACATAAAGGGGTAAACCAACGTCCGTCATAAACTAAGTGTGCCATCTGTGCGCCAACTTGCTCACGCCACTCACGGCTGGTTTTATCAAGCACTAACTCTTCAATTGCACGAAGACCTGCAAACATAACGGTACCGCCTGGTGTTTCATAACAACCACGAGACTTCATGCCAACTAAACGGTTTTCGGTAATATCGATACGACCTACGCCATGGGCAGCAGCTTTTTCATTAAGCAACATAAGCGCTTGGTAAGGTGATAAAGCAACGCCATCAACCTGAGTCACACGACCATTTTCAATGTTTAATGCAACATATTCAGGAGTATTCGGTGCATCTTCAGGTGCAACCGTCATGGTCCATACTTCTTTACTTGGCTCATTCCAAGGATCTTCTAACTCGCCACCTTCATGGGAGATATGCCAAGCATTAGCATCACGACTGTAAATCTTGGTCGCTGAAGCTGTGGTTTCAATATTTCTTTCTGCTAAGTAATCCAATAAATCTTCACGACTTACCATTGACCATTCACGCCAAGGAGCAATCACTTTTAAATCAGGAGCAAGGGCAGCAAAACAACCTTCAAAACGAACTTGGTCATTACCTTTACCAGTACAGCCATGACAAACAGCGTCAGCGCCAACTTTACGAGCAACTTCAACCTGCGCTTTAGCAATAATTGGACGAGCCATTGAAGTACCTAGTAAATAAGTCCCTTCATAGATAGCACCAGTAGCAATCGTTGGATAAATATAATCAGCCACCAGCTCTTCTTTTAAATCAACGATGTAACATTCAGAAGCACCTGACTCAATGGCTTTTTCGTGCAGGCCTTCAAGCTCTGCATCACCCTGACCAACATCAGCACAAAAGGCTACAATTTCACAATTGTCATAGGTTTCTTTTAACCATGGGATAATAGCTGATGTGTCCAGTCCGCCTGAATAAGCTAATACGACTTTCTTAATGCTTGCTTGTGTTTCAATAGACATCTTTAATTCTTCCTAACGTAAACTGTGTAAAGCTGGCTCGCTAAAGTTATCAGCCAGCCAACGAAAAATGTTTGTCATTACCCTAATAAGGTAACCAATACTGCATTTTGAGCATGCATTCTATTTTCTGCTTGCTGCAGAATAAGCGAGCCTTCGCCATCAACAACTTCAGCTGTTGCTTCAACTTCTCTGTATGCAGGTAAACAATGCATAAAGAAGTTAGCATCCACTTTGGTCATCAATTCGATGTTCACTTGGTACGGTTTAAACTTGGCTTCAATCTCTTCCATTGAGGTGTTATCCCCCATAGAGATCCAAGTGTCGGTATATACTGCATCTTGCGGGCCCATTTCATTGACGTCTGAAGTTAAAATTAGCTCACCACCATGTTTAGCAGCTAACGCTTGAACTTCACAAACCACTTGTCCATCCGGGAAATGCCCTGGAGGACAAACGACTGTCATGGTTGCGCCAAGAATCGCAGCGCCATACATCAATGAGTGAGTGACATTATTACCATCACCTAGATAAGCTAATTTAACTTTACTCACATCATCAAACTTCTCAGATAAGGTCAGAAAATCAGCTAAGCCTTGGCATGGGTGATATAAGTTACATAGAGCATTAATAACTGGAACTGAAGCATGCTCAGCTAAACCCGCAATTGTTGTATGAGAAAATGTTCTCGCCACAATTGCATCAGCCCAACAAGAAATATTAGTCGCAAAGTCTGAAACCGGCTCGCGTTTACCTAACGCGCCATTTTGCTGATCTAAATAAACAGCATGACCACCTAATTTATTAATACCAATATCAAAACTGACTCGCGTACGAAGCGAAGGCTTTTCAAACAGCATTACGACACTTTTGCCTGCTAATGCTTGGTTGTAATCTGTAGGGTTAGCTTTAATCTTTTTTGCTAGCGCTAATAAATCTAATAACTCAGTTTGCGATAGGTCTTTTATTGACAATAAATGTTCCATTAGTAATTTACTCCTATGGCTGAATTTGGGTGCCAACGGATTTTCCGTTCGTTAAGGCAATTAATTGTTGAGGCTGTTTCCAAGATGCAACTTGCACTGGTTTACCCATCCATTGAGCAACTTCTAATGCCGCTTCTACTTTGACCTTCATTCCTTTTTCTATCACGCCTTGCTGAACTAAATCTGAAATTTGCTGTTGATTTAATTGCGCAATTAATTCGCCGCTACCATCTAATACGCCTGGCACATCAGATAATAAAACTAGCTGACCTTGTACTAATTTTGCTAACGCTGTGGCAGCTTGGTCGGCATTAACATTCAACATATCACCTTGAGGTGACACAGCAATCGAGCTGCAAATTGGCAACCAGCCCTGTGATAATAAATAATTTAAATAGCTCGGGTCATTTGGTGTGACTTCACCCACTAAACCTAAGTTTTCATTTTTAATTGATGCATTAACGGTATTACCATCAGCCAAGCTCATACCCACAGTCACGATACCCGCTTCAATTGCTGCAGCTTGTAATAGCTTGTTAGATGTTCCTGCTAATGCGCCAACTACAATTGGGATTTGATCGGCTGGTGTCACCCGTAAACCGTCAAGCTTGATGGTTTCTTTGCCATTGGCTGCAAGTTGCTCGTCAACTAAGCATCCTCCGCCATGTACAAAAATGACTTTCTGTCCTTGCGACATCATTTCGGCAACCACTGACATTAGCTCAGCCATTCCTGTGGTTGACTGAAGTAATGCGCCACCCACTTTAAGTACAATAACAGGCTTCATATCTGACATTTCATCTTCTCCTGTTAAAGATCAAAGTGAATTTTAATGCACTGTAAGCCTTGACTTGCAGCACCTTTCATTAAGTTATCAATCGCACTCGCCACAACTAGGTAGTGACTTTGAGGGTCGTATTTCCAACCTAATATGCAGTTTGGCGTGTTGACCACATCATCCACTTTAGGGAATTGATTATGCTTAACGCTAACTAATGGGCAATCGTCATATACTTGATATGCGGCTGCTACATCAGCTTCAGTAGTGCCTTTAGCTAATTGCACTGTAATGGTGGCTAAAATTCCACGTTTAAAATTACCTAAATGCGGCGTAAATATCACTTCTTGGCCCAAGTGAGTGGCAATTTCAGGTTGATGTCTATGACCTAATACGCCATACGGTGTCAGGCTCACTTCACAGAAACTAGTATGCAGTTGTGCTTTTCTGCCCGCACCTGTCACGCCACTTACCGCATTGATTACTGGATAAGCGTCAGTTAAAAATGGCTTTAAAGGTTTTAGAGCAGTTAATGACGCCGTTGGGTAACAACCAGGCACTGCAATCATTTTACTTTGAGCAATTTGCTGGTGATTCCACTCAGCTAGACCGTATACGGCATCAGCAAGCACTTCTGCTTGAGTATGCTCAAAGCCGTACCATTTAGGGTACTGCTCAACATCAGCAAAACGATACGCACCACTTAAATCAAAAACAGCTAAACCTTGTTGATAAAAGAATGCTGCAAGTTCTAAGCTGACCGAATGTTCTGTGGCAAGTACCACGGCATCGGCTTCTTCAACGATAGCCTGCTTAGCCGCAGCAGATAAAGGCGATAAAGGAATTTGAATATGTTGGTACGTTGGATACAAATCAGCGAGTAAACGGCCTTTATCAAGACTGTTCTCAGAAACGTATAAGCCTTGTATAGACAGTGATGCTTCAGCATCAATAAGAGCGGTGATTTGTGCGCCGGTATAACCACTTGCACCAATTATTGCGATATTTTTCATTATTTTGTCGTCTTTAAGTAAGTAAACTGTTGAAGATAAATCGATACATGAGCTGGGTGCTCGAGAATAAAACTATCGTCGAAGATAGTTTACCTTGGGATCTGTTACAGTGAGTTGAATCGCAATTAAATACATATCTATATTCTTAAATCATTATCAAGTTATGGTGATTACCTTAGCTGTTTGCTAGACTAACACAAATTATTACTTATGCAATAATAATGAATACATATTTATTGCGATAGATAAAAAAGGTTCCTATGAATTCATTACCTGAACTAAAAGATGCTTTTAAACAGCTGATTGCAGCGCCGTCAATCAGTGCATTAGAGCCAGAACAAGATATGAGTAACCATGCAGTTATCGAACTATTGCAATCTTGGTTTTCTGACATGGGTTTTGAGTGCACTGTGAGTACAGTGGCAGATAGCCGTGGTAAACAAAATTTAGTCGCAACTATCGGCTCTGGTAAAGGTGGGCTTTTACTTGCTGGACATACTGATACTGTGCCTTTTGATGAAGGACGCTGGAGTCAAAGCCCATTTGAACTGACAGAAAAAGATAACCGTTGGTATGGTTTAGGCACATGCGACATGAAAGGTTTTTTTGCGTTAATAATGGAAGCGCTTAAAACAGTGCCTTTACATGAGTTAAAACGTCCGCTGCATATCTTTGCAAGCGCCGATGAAGAAACCACCATGAATGGCGCCAAAGCATTTGCAGATTCAAAAAGTATTGCTCCTGATTATGCCATTATTGGTGAACCCACCAGCTTAAAACCGGTATATATGCATAAAGGCCATTTGGCACAAGGCATTCGAGTGATAGGTAGAAGTGGACATTCATCAGATCCTGCCAGAGGATTAAATGCCATCGAGATTATGCATCAAGTCGTCGGTCAATTAATGAAGCTTAAGCAACATTTAAGTGAAAATTACCACGAAAATGCCTTTAGCGTTCCTCACCCGACGATGAACTTTGGCCATATACACGGTGGAGATGCAGCTAATAGAATTTGTGGCTGTTGCGACTTACACCTCGATATCAGGCCTCTACCTGGTATTGAATTAGCCGATTTAGAACTCATGGTGATTAATTATTTATCGGAAATAAGTAAGCAATATCCAGGTAGTATTGAAATATCGACTTTATATCCTGGCTCTGAATCATTTGCAGGTAAAGTAGATAGCTATTGGACTAAGTTAGTAGCAGAAATCTCAAACACCCAACCAGAAGTCGTTAACTACGCTACGGAAGCCCCTTATATTAAACAATTAGGCTGCCAAACACTTGTAATGGGACCAGGTAGCATTAATCAAGCCCACCAACCGGATGAGTATATTGGCTTGGAGTATTTAACGCCCACGGTAGACTTACTTAAAAAGCTTATTTATCAGGCTTGTATTAAATAGTTGTGACCAACATCAATGATATATGCGTTATATGATTATGTATTTTAATTAATATATAGAAGCCATTGACCAATACCCTCGCAGCTCGCTATTGTGCTAGTTTGAGCAAAATATTTGTAACGGCTAATTAAGTTAACTTATGGAGTAATTATGGCAGAGCAAACCGCCGACATGTACGCATCTTTGCGTTCTAATGTGAGTAGCTTAGGGCAGATACTGGGTGATACCATGCGCGATCACCTTGGCGAAGCATTTCTCGAAAAGGTCGAGCAAATTCGTATTCTTGCAAAAGAATCACGTAAAGGTGATGCAGAGTCTCGACAGCAAATGCTGACCTTGTTGAATTCATTACCAGATGAAGAGTTAGTCCCTTTTGCTAAAGCCTTTAACCAATTCTTAAATTTAGCCAATATTGCTGAGCAGTTTCATACCATAAGCCGTAATTGTGATGAACTTGTTTGTGTCCCAGATCCAGTAGAACAGCTCCTTGGTCGCATGCTGAATAGCAACGCTAATGAGCAAGATGTCATTAATTGCTTAAAAACGCTTGATATTGACTTGGTGTTGACAGCGCATCCGACAGAAATCTCACGCCGGACACTCATCCAAAAGTATTCTGCTGTTGTCGATTGCTTAACCGAGCAAGAGAACAAGCAACTCACTGAACGCGAAAGAAACCAATCACATCTTAGATTACGTCAGTTAATCGCTCAAATATGGCATACTAATGAAATCCGTAATGAACGGCCGACTCCTGTTGATGAAGCTCGCTGGGGCTTAAGCACCATTGAAGCCTCATTATGGCAAGCAGTCCCTGACTTTTTACGCCAGTTAAACGATCATGTTGAAGCCAAAACAGGCCAACAAATTCCAGCTGACGTTTGCCCTGTCAGATTCTCAAGCTGGATGGGCGGTGATAGAGACGGTAACCCATTTGTTACCTCTGTTGTCACTGAAGAAGTACTGTTACGCAACCGTCATGCAGCCGCAAGACTGTACCTTAAAGATGTAGTGTCGTTAGTAAATGAACTATCGATGCAAGATGCCAATGCAGAGCTAATGGCGCTAGTGCCAAACAGTAAAGAACCTTACCGCGATATCTTAAGACATTTACGCCATAAACTACGTGGCACCATTGATTACCTTAATGCCCGTCTTGAAGGCCATCAACTCGATGTAAACCATAGTGACCTCATATGGGAGCTGGATGACTTAAAACAACCGCTAGAATTGTTATACCGTAGTCTTTCTGACTCAGGTATGCGCTTAATTGCGAATGGTCTTTTATTAGATATGTTACGCCGTTTAGCGTGTTTTGGTATTCACATGCTGCGGTTAGACATTCGCCAAGATGCGGAGCGTCATAGTGATGTTATAGCCGAGTTAACCCGCTATTTAGGCATGGGTGATTATGATCATTGGGACGAAAATGAGAAACAAGCCTTCTTATTGAGAGAGCTCACCAGTCGTCGACCTCTTATCCCAACAGACTGGCAACCGTCAGCAGATGTTCAAGAAGTCATTAAAACCTGCCAACTTGTAGCAACCCAACCTGCAACAGCACTAGGCTCGTATGTTATTTCAATGGCCAGCAAACCTTCTGATGTTTTAGCTGTTTTATTGCTTTTAAAAGAAACAGGCTGTCAGCACCCTATGCGTGTGGTGCCATTATTTGAAACCTTAAGCGATTTGAACACTGCCGCAGACTGTATGACCAAACTACTAGACATTGATTGGTACCGTGGTTACACCAAAGGTATGCAAGAAGTGATGATTGGTTATTCTGACTCAGCTAAAGATGCAGGTGTAATGGCTGCAGCTTGGGCGCAATACCACGCACAAGAGCAACTCGTCGCCGTGTGTAAAAAAGCGGACGTTAAGTTAATGCTTTTCCATGGTCGTGGTGGCTCGATTGGCCGTGGCGGCGGACCTGCACATAAAGCGATTTTGTCACAACCTCCGGGATCTGTGGACGGTCGTATTAGGGTGACCGAACAAGGCGAAATGATCCGCTTTAAGTTCGGCTTACCAAAAGTCGCCGTGCAAAGTTTAGCGCTTTACACATCAGCGGTGATGGAAGCGACATTATTACCACCACCAGAACCTAAACAAGAATGGCGCGACTGTATGCAGCGCATCGCTGATGATTCAGTCAAAGCCTATCGTGACATTGTCCGTGAAGAGCCTGACTTTGTAGCTTACTTTAGAGCCGCGACACCTGAAGTCGAACTTGGAAAGCTGCCATTAGGCAGCCGTCCAGCAAAAAGACGTGTTGACGGTGGTATTGAAAGTCTACGTGCAATTCCGTGGATTTTTGCTTGGTCACAAAACCGTTTAATGCTTCCAGCATGGTTAGGTTCTGGCGAAGCATTAACAGCGGCAAATGAGCGCGGTGAGTTTGAATTATTAAAAGAGATGGAGCTTAAGTGGCCATTTTTTGAAACTCGTATTTCAATGCTAGAAATGGTTTATATGAAAGCTGAGCCTAATCTTGCTCGCTATTATGAGAGCACTTTGGTGCCAGAGAATTTACATCATTTAGGTAAAAAGCTGCGTGCAAGTCTACAATTAGGTACAGAAGCGGTTTTATCTCTAACTGAAGCAGAAGAGTTAATGTCTCACACGCCTTGGAATAGAGAATCAGTTAAGCTTCGTAACCCTTATATCGATCCATTAAACTTTTTACAAGCAGAACTATTGGCACGTACCCGTAATGAGGAACAAGCCTCAAAGCAAGTTGAGTTAGCATTAATGCTAACCATTGCGGGTGTGGCTGCCGGAATGAGAAACACAGGATAATGACTTTGTTCAAAGCCAGTTTACTTTGCCTAATGCTACTACTGACTGGTTGCGCCAGTCAGTACAGCATTACTGAGTCAGAAGTAGAAGACTATTTGAATAATGAGATGCACTACGAAGTCTCTCAAGGCAATCAAATATTCGGCCTACAACTGAAACTCAATGATATGGAAGTGGAGCTAGGAAATAAGCCTAATACTATTTCAGTTACAGCACTGACTAAGATGGCCGTGAAAAATCCATTTAAGTCTATTTCTGCTGACATGGAAACCACTTTTGAAGCAGAGCCTTGGTATGACGTTGAAACCAAAAGTATCTTTTTGAAGAAACTGGACTTGGTTAGCGTTAAATCAGAACCTGCGGATATTGAACAAATGCTGAAACCCATCACTCCACAATTAATGATGTTTTTGCGAACATTTTTAGAGTCACAACCTGTATACGTGCTCGATACTAATGACTCGAACCAAGCATTAATGGCCTCGATGACAAAAGCTATTGAAGTGCAAAAAGGTAAGATTGTGATTAAGTTTTAACACTGAATATAATTTGCTGATGAAATAGTTTAGAAGCGCCTTAGGGCGCTTTTTTATTTCAAATTTAAAGTGTACTTACGAACTAATTAATACAAAAACACGATGGCAGAGCATAATTTGAACGGTTATAACTCATGTCGTTAAAGGATTAACTAACGTACGTCTAATTAAATTAAACCGTCGAAAAGCATTATTAATACAATTGGGTAGCTAAATTTATAATGTCAGCTAAAAATATCATTATCTGCTCGCAGACTAACTTTACTAAACAAATGATTTCCAATTCTCTTAGGGAAGAGCAACCTTACTGACCATAATTCCAATTATTTAGTCAATAAGGTCATCATTTTATTTAGCAAAACGTGATATAGAAGGGTAATCAACAATTACAGCTTCACCAAGCAAAGCACGTCTTAGCATGTCATAAGCAATCGCTGCACTGATACTACGCACTAACTGTCTAGAACGACTTGGTAATTTGACCATCTGGCTGTACACAGCATGTTTTGTAGCTAAAGCAATAGCAACTGTTCCTACAGGTTTTTCATCAGAGCCACCATCTGGGCCTGCAATACCGCTGGTAGACAGTGCAAAGTCGCTATCTAGTATATCCCTCGCCCCTCTAGCCATGGCTTCAACGGTTGCGATAGATACTGCACCATAGTCATCGAGGATCTGCGGATTAACGCCTAAAACTTTAACTTTTGACTCGTTACTGTATGTCACTAAGCCATGATGAAGATATGAAGAGCTTCCTGAAAAATCAATTAATTGACTGGTAATTAGCCCACCTGTACAAGACTCAGCAATACTCAAACTAAAACCTGATTGATAAAGTCTATTATGTATTTCTGCAGCTAGGGTTGGTCGATCTTCTGCAACAACTGCAATACCTAAAATCGCTTTCACTTGTTTGGTAATATTAGGCAACTTACTAATAGCTTTGTCACCACGAGCGAAAATCTTTATCTCAATATGCGGCATTGATGAGCGATAACCTAACATTATCCCATTAGGTAAGGTTAATTCAGATAAACTGTCTGCAAGAGAAGACTCACCATGACCAATGGTTAACAACTTCTTTAACGAGGTGTTTTCACTGATATCAAACTCTTCTTTAATAAAAGGAATAAATTGCTCTTTAATCATATGCTTTAATTCAAAAGGCACACCCGGAGTAAAGAACAACCATGCTTTGTTAAGCTTTACTCTGAAACCACAGGCAGTCCCAACAGGGTTATCTACCATAATCGCTGATTCTGGCAACCAAGCTTGCTTTAAATTGCTCTTAGCCATTTGTCTGTTGTTACGAGCAAACCATGCAATTAATTTCTCTCGCCATTCAACGTTCTCTACTAACGATTCGCCTTTAGCCATAGCCATCGCTTCAGCAGACATATCATCACTTGTTGGACCTAGGCCACCATTAACAATAATGACATCAGCGTGATGACTACGCTCAATGAAGGCATTCATTAACTCATCTAATCGATCGCCGACAGTGATTCGATGCTGAGTTTCTATCCCCAACTCCATCATCGTATTAGCAACCCAGGCTGCATTAGTATCAATAATCTGGCCAGATAACACTTCTTCGCCAGTACAAATCATTTCTAATTTCATTTTTGTCCCTAAAATGCTGACTTGGAAACTAAGCCAATATATAAAACCTATTTAATTGCCTAACAAGATAGCTGACCTATGTTAAACATCAACGAATTATCAATATTAATTCATATAACTAATCTCTTTTCATTAGTCGCTAGAGCTATAACAGTAATTAACTGTTGGAAATACTTGTTATAAAACTGGCAAGCAAATAGTAGATAAATTTTTGATACTGTGACTTGTTAACTCTTAATTAAGATAGCTAGGTGCTTGGCAATGATTCACTTTTTTCTATCCTTGTAAGGACACATGGGCATACCGACCACACTGTTAGCTATTAATATGGTTTAACTTGACGCTAAATTCCAGACACAAAAAAGCCCTAACACATTGTGTTAGGGCTTCGTCGTATTAGGCGCTTGGCGATGACCTACTTTCACATGGGGAGACCCCACACTATCATCGGCGCTATTGCGTTTCACTACTGAGTTCGGGATGGGATCAGGTGGTACCACAATGCTATTGTCACCAAGCAA
>NZ_JAKILD010000016.1 GCF_023283825.1 Shewanella olleyana
TCTTTGAATCAGCTTTATCTTTGAATCAGCTTTATCTTTGAATCAGCTTTATCTTTGAATCAGCTTTATCTTTGAATCAGCTTTATCTTTGAATCAGCTTTATCTTTGAATCAGCTTTATCTTTGAATTAACTTTGGCACCAATATTTTGATGCTAATTTCGGTTGAAGGTATCACTAGGTTACTGAGGTGAGAACGTTTTAGCGTATGTAAAATACAATGTTATTAATGAGAAAAGGTAGTTTTGATGGACTTGAAAACAAAGTCGTCAGGTAAAAATAAGCAACAGCTAGGACTTAACCACTCGATTTCTGCCTGCTGATTTAGCCTGATAAAGCGCATCGTCAGCACGATTTAATATAGGGTCTAAGCTCAAATCATCTTGGGTTAATTCGCTGACACCAAAGCTTCCAGTGATGGTAAATTGATGACCTGAATATCGTGTATTGATATTTGCAAAGGCAGCGCATAGTGTTTTAGCGAGCTGATACGCGGTTTCTATATTAGTTTGCGGCATAAAAATCGCAAACTCTTCACCACCTAAACGGCAAACAATATCACTGGATTTAACGTGTTCCTGAATAGTCCCTGAGATTTTTTTCAGTGCCCAATCACCGGTAGCGTGACCAAAACTATCATTGATTTTTTTAAACCAATCCAAGTCGATTAGGATAATACTAATGGTCGCTTCACGCGCTTGAACTTGCACGAACTCATTCTCGGCTTTTTCAAGCCCTGCACCACGATTATATAAACCTGTTAAGGCATCAACCTGGGCCTGTTTACGAAATTGGTTTCGCTGCATCCACGCCGCATATAACATTAAACTCAGAAATACGACCGTGCCCACAAGAACAGTAGAAAACATAAAAGAAGCGCTCTTCTCGTTATTTAATATACTTCGCTGTTTAGCTATCATTTCATGATCTTGCACTAATTGGTTTAGTTCACGCGTTTTCTCTGCCGAATCGAACTTAACCATTTGGTAGGCATTTTCTTTTACTTTTTTAGCATCAATAAGCTGCATACCAATAGCGTTAGCCTGCACTTGATATTGATAAGCTTCTTTAAACTGCCCCCTTTTACTTGCCACCATCGAAAGCACATTATAAGCCCGTTCTTTAGGTTTATAGTTCATAGGTACATTGGGTAAAGCATTAACTAACTCAGCATAAAACGTTGCCTGTTGATAATCACCAAGATGAAAATAAACCTCACTGATATAGGAGTGATTATCATTAATTTCCACCTGAAACTTGAACGCTTGGTAACGCTCTAAAGAATCAATATAGCCAGGTAATGAAGCTTCATATTCACCTTTTTCGAACATCACATGAGATTGGCCTTTGATAGACATAGCCTCGATGAGTGGATAATTGTGAGTTTTACAATAAGTTTCACTCTCTTTAAATTGGTGGCCAGCAAGTTCAAGCTTACCTAGCTTTAAGTTAGCAACAGATAAATACAGTTTTGCATAACATTCATTTTTTGTGTTTTCTGCCTTATTAAGCCTCAATATTTCTGTAGCTGTCGATAACATTTCATCAAATGCTTCTAGCTCCATATACACGTTCATCAAACGTATATATGAGTCCACTTTAATATTGTCATCATCATAGCGTTTTATACGAGCTAAATTTTCTTCAAGTAGCTCAAATGCTGATTGGTAATCTTTCAATCCAATTGAAGCCGTTATCTTATAAAGCGTTATCTGAGTCTTAATTTGATCATCAGTCTTGAAATATAGTGCTTTATTTAAGGAGTCGAGAGCATGTTCGAACTCTCCTAAATATAAACTTTTCACACTAATTAACATGTATAATCGAGCGGTTTGTGATTGGCTTAACTGATCTTGTTCAGACAATAAATCTTTGATTATTTCCTCAGAAGCAGAGATGTCTTTATGAAAAGACTGTTCAAGAGAATCAAGAGTTAAGTCAAAATTGGTTTCAGCCATTAAAGCACTGCTAAACAGCAGTGCCAAAATAACAAAACTAACGTTGATCAAATTTACCATCAGCTATTCCGATGGATTTACGATTAACAAAAATGCTTTCATTTCGGCATCTCCCACTAATGAGCTCACCACTTTGGCATCACCTGATAAAACGGCTTTAATTTCTTTATCGGATAAACCATGTGCTTTCATTGTTGCTTCAGGATCTTTTTTATATGCGTCTAGTAACTTTGCATCTGTGTTCAGTTGAGTAAAAAATTCTGTTAAGTTTGCCATCATAGTTCCTTCTTTATATTTACAATATCAGCTATCCAATATCACTGGCGCTAATCCCAAGTTTTTCAAGCATTGCCAAGTTCAACTTTAATTTCTGAACAGGCGGAATCATTAATGTAGATATCATCTCTAAACGGGCATAAGGTAGCTCTTTTAATAAAAGCTTTTCGATACGAGGCGACTGAATGGGAAGGTTTGCAGCCTCATAAATCACGACTTCATGTTCAAGCGGATACCACTGTGAAAGATGATCCACTAGGATCGCTAGACGTTCTGAAGTCGTAGAGAACTGAGTTAAGGTATGTTCACCAGCTAACGATATTTGCCACAATAACAAATGAGTATTGGTATTAGGTTCGTGGTGGTACAGCATAAACTGAGTCGCTTCATAACTTTGATGACCTGAAGCACCAGGGTCTATGCCTAAATCAGCCCACAAACATGCCTCTGCTGATATTCCAGGAAGCATTTCTGCAAAATATCCTTCCTTCTTTGCTTGTTTAATTGATAAATGGGAAATACAAGCAAACACACCAGGATGACCATAAAGTGCAACAACCACATTTAGCCCTAAACGCACTTGTTCGAGAATTGCCTCTACCATTTGAGAGTATGTATCTCGGCGATTTTTGACTTCATCTTTTCTAGCATAATAAGGCTGAAGAGAACGATGATTAGGGTTTAAACTCACAAGCCAGCGCTCAGTAAATCCGTCAGGGACAAGTGAAAAAACTAAATCTGCATTTTCTATATAGCTTTTACTTAATATACTGATCTGCCCCGCAAGTTGCAGACCGGTCCCCACAAATGTCACCTTACCTGCTGATTTTGGAGGTACCAGTGATTGTTGATTTGTTTTAGCTTCTTTTGATGACATCGTTAATCATTATTCTTTTTGTCAAATATATCGTAGTACTAAGTACGTAGCGGGCTATGCAGGCTTATGAATTAACTTAATTAATCAAATTTCAGCCTAATCTAAACTCCATCATTTAAACTTATATAATTACTCTTAGATTTACCACGACTTTCTACATTTTTGTAACATTCAAAATCATTTTATTGAGTAATTAGTCCACTTTAACCGCGTCATTGCGGAACTAACTCATCACTATCCACTCTACTATTCACACAGTTATAGCATTCAACAGTTAAAGCCACTTGTCAGCATAGGGAAGCCTTGGGTATGATGGCGTCAGATTTTTAGGAAATAGCGCAGACAATGATAAACAAAAAACAAAGTCTTACCCTTTTAGGCGCAGTTGCGCTTTCAGTATCACTAAGTGCATGTAGCGTTTTTGACTACTTAATTTATAAGCCTGATGTACCACAAGGTAACTACATGGAGTTACAACAGGTAGAAAAACTACGTGTTGAAATGACTAAAGAGCAGGCTGAATATATTTTAGGCCGCCCAGTACTTCGGGACAGTTTCGCTGATAATATTTGGTACTACGTTTATCACTTTAAAAGTGGCCGTGATGCCAGCGTGACTCATAAAGAACTTATTTTATACTTTGACGGTGACTTACTTGAGCGAGTTGAAGGTGACTACAAGTTAAGTGATGATTTTGATACGCCACTTAATGAAGGTGCACTACCAACGGTTTCTGCACCAGTTGTTGCTCCTTTATTACCAGAGCAAGAGCCTGATGCTATTCGCGGAGATGCAAAACCTCTGGTTGAAGAAGAGCGCATTGAAAACGAGAACGATGTGCCAATTGGCGGTTCTCAAGGTAATAATCAAAGCGAATAACCAGCTTAAGCTTAAAAAGGCTTAACCTGCAGAAACAAAAAAGCGGAAAGATAATTCTTTCCGCTTTTTTAATGTCTATTATTTCGTAATCACAAAAGTGACTAAGCTAGCTCAACTAAGCTACTTCAACTAAGCTACTTCAACTAAGCCACATATCACCAAGTCCAGCTAATTTAGTTTAGCACCGGTGATTTTATTACTGCGGCCTTCTTCTTTTGCTTTTTCTGCACGCTTACGGCGAACATCTTTAGGGTCAGCAATCAGTGGTCGGTAAATTTCAACTCGTTGACCTTGCTGCAAAACTTCATCATGCTTTGCTTGGCGACTAAATACGCCCAGCTTCACGGTTTCAATATCAATCTCTGGGAAAAAGCTCACAATATTGCTTTGTTTAACCGCCTCGATAAAACTAGTACCAGGTGTCACATTCACTGTGATAATTTTTTGCTGAGTCGGTAGTGCATAAATCACATCAACTGCAAATGTTTCAACATCATTTGTCATTGTAAATCACCTTAGCCCTATCAGTAAAAGCCGTCACCATTGAGTTCATTAATTCTTTAAAGACTCGACCAAATGCCATATCTGCAAGCGGATTAGAAAACTCAAAGGTTAAATCAAACTCTACTTTGCATGCATCTTCAGTTAACTCAGTAAATCGCCACATACCATCAAGGTTTTTAAACGGCCCATTTTCCAGTGTTAATGAGACGCTTTTGCCAGATACAACCTGATTTCTTGTGGTGAAGGTTTTACGAATACCCGCTTTAGATACATCGACCGATGCCACCATAGTCTTACCATCAAACTCAAGTACTTTGCCGCCTACGCAGCCAGGTAAAAACTCATGGTAAGACTCAACGTCATTAACCAGATCATACATTTGCATTGCACTGAAACGAACAAGCACATTTTTTGAAATTTTTGGCATGAATAACAACACTATCGATAACAATCTGCCAATTTTAACACGCCTGCGCTAAAACGCACCATTACGGTTAATGAATAAACTCGCATCTTTAAGTGGTTTGGGTATAATCGCTTGATTAGATTATTCTCTCCCCCATATCTGCCGCATGTTAACAATGAGCAGAGTTTTTAAATGGGATAACAGCGGGCAGTACACGCGATTATGGTAAAAAAGAATTCGAAAAACTCAAAGAATCCTCCCGCTACGATTACACGTAATAAGCGCGCGACCTTTGAATTTAAAATTGAAGAAAAAGTAGAAGCTGGACTTGAACTACAAGGCTGGGAAGTTAAATCCCTGCGTATGGGTAAAGTCACCTTAGCGGATTGCTATGTTTTCATCAAAAATGGTGAAGCATTCATGCATGGCTGTACTGTTCAGCCACTTAACACCGCGACAACGCATGTAGTGTGCGATCCTGTTCGTACTAAAAAGCTACTGATGAAGCGCAGCGAAATCGATAAACTTGAAGGCTTAATTGAGCGTCAAGGCTACACCTTAGTACCGCTTTCTCTATACTGGCGCAAACGCGCGTGGGTAAAAGTAGAAATTGGTTTAGGTAAAGGTAAGAAAGATCACGATAAGCGCCAAGACACTAAAGAACGTGAATGGAAAGTTGAACAATCACGAGTCATGAAAAAGAGTCGACTGGACGGATAATGAACAAACGGTTGTTAATTGGTGAAATGCATTAGGTTTTTTAGTGTTTACCCGATACAATCAACAAACTTTGGGGGCGATTCTGGATTCGACAGGATTCACGAAACCCTGGGAGCATGTCGAGGGGCGGTTGGCCTCGTAAAAAGCCGCACTGTTATAGTTGCTAACGACTCTAACTACTCTCTAGCAGCTTAGGCTAGCTAGCCATCTTACCCACGTCTCTCAAATGGGCAGGGATTCAAGATGGTCATATTACATTTGATAGCGAGGGAACTCCGTCCGAGGGTGAACCGCGAAATAGTATCGGACTCGCCAATTGCAATCCTGTCTTTCGGAGTGTACTTGGTTAACCAAAAGAGAGACTAAACATGTAGCGCCTTGGATGTAGGCTTTCTGGACGCGGGTTCAAATCCCGCCGCCTCCACCAAATTCTAAAAAACTCACCTTCGGGTGAGTTTTTTTTTGTTTATTAAATACTAAAATCAATATTTTAGAGTGACTTATGATATAAAATTATTCTATGGTAACTTTTAACATTCCAACTTAAATACTCATAGTAAGTAGCCATATATAGTAGAACGGCGGTAATATTCTGGTACTAAAACAAGCCCTAGGCCATTCAGATATCTAAGACACCATGCACTATACCCATTCGCAGCCAGCCACCTAGGCGATGCGATAACAAAGAACCCAATAGCACACCTAATCAAGGATGATTCATGAGTACAAATGAAATTAAAAAACTAGCAAAGCATAATGATTGGCTTGAAACGCATAGTTTTGAAAATTGTAAACTAAATCGCTCTGATTATGGGCGTTTTCTACTTAACTTCATTATTGAAGAAAAAGATGGATTTGTACTAAACATTGATTCTAGCTGGGGCTCAGGGAAAACCGAGTTTCTTAAACGCCTTTACACTGAAAGTTATCAACTCGACCACCCCGCTGTTTATATTGATGCTTGGGAAAGTGATTTTTCAAAAGACCCCTTGTCAGTTGTCGCTTTTGAGTTGCTTTCTCAAATTGAAAAGCTTATGGAGTCTCCTGTAAATGGTGATAAATCCGATTATTTTGAAAAGCTTAAAACTACAATTTCTGAGTATAAACAATCTATCGGAATTTTCGCAGGTGTTGTTACTTCATTAACAGGGCTTAGCTACAGTGCAGGTAAAGATTTTGTAGGTGCAATCACTGATAATCCCCCCGAAATGATTGAAGAGCGGCTTGAGGAGCTTTCTTCAAACTATAAGCGACAAACTGAGGCACTATCAGAAATAAAATCTACGCTATCAGTCATAGCTGACTTGTTAGAAATAATCTATGGCATGAAAGTACCATTCATCGTACTTGTAGATGAATTAGATAGGTGCCGCCCAACCTACGCAATTGAAATGCTCGAAGTTGTTAAGCACTTTTTTGATACAGAAAAAATGGTCTTCATCATTGCAACCGATACAAAGCAACTTTCGAGTTCAATTCAAGCTATATATGGACAAAAGTTTGATGGCCAAATGTATTTAAAGCGTTTCTTTGATAGAACAGCACTGCTCCCTGCAGCCGATTTTGAAGCATATTTATCTCAAAAAGATATTAATTTAAGTAAATATCAAGAAATAGCTATTTTTCCGTCAGATAGTAGAGCTTTTTCAGTTACAAAAATACTTTCCATAATCTGTGAAGTTTACAAAATAGAGGCCAGGGATTTAGATCAAATACTTGCCCAAATGGAAGCGTGTTTACGTCAAATAAATGCAATATCAACTCGGCCAAACTTGATAAGAATAAACTTGATAGTGCTGTTTGCTTCAATAATAGAAAAGCATAAAAATATTGCTAGATTCGACGAACGAACAAATCAAATTTCTAAAGATCTCAATACAAAGGAATGTGAGACAATTGAAATTGAAGATGAATTCTCTAGTAACCATCTTATAAATTATTCATTTCAGTCAATTCTTACTGTACAACATTCTGAAGAAGCTTATTTCAATGATAGAAATACTACTTATATTGGTCCTCAAGAGTTTGACTTTTTAAAACACCAATATTCATCACAATCAAGTAATAAAGAAAGATATATTCATTCTGAAATAAGAAACATGCTGATGAATCCAGAAGGGACAATTTGGAATTGGGAACAATATAAACAATGTATTGAGTTAGCCGGTTACATCAGCTAATGTGGCGACAAAGTGGCAGTATCACTTGATAACATACAATCGAACACTGCAGCGTAAGCTGTATAAGCATATGTTTTTTTTAAACGATATAAAAATGATCACACAGTATTATTTGGGATGTAGGCTTTCTGGACGCGGGGGCAAATTCCGCCGCTCCACCAAATATATAAAAGGGCTTAGCAGCAATGCTAAGCCCTTTTTGTTTGCCTCGAATTATAGCTAGCACTCTTATCATTATTTGGTTCAGATGTGGCGACGGGAACTTAATCGCAAATAATCCTTCAAAAAGACACCTGCATTTAGCAGGTGTTTTTAACATTAGTGTTCTATCACAGGCCTTTCGGTCGAGTTCAACACCTTTAACGTCGCTTGTAATTGGGTGCGCTTTGCAATTACGGCTTGGTCTAGTATGACCTTCGCCCATTGAGGCAGTGTTGGCGATACAGAGTAAAAAATACGTAAGCCTTGCCTTCTGTCTTTTAACACGCCGTGGCTTTTTAAATGCGCTAAACACCGTGAAGCTTTGGTTTGATGGGTTTGCAAAGCTGCAGATATTTCACTGACGCTCAATTCCTTTTCAACATGCAATAGTAAGGTGATGAGTAAGCGGGTTTTATCTGATATGCACTTTAAAAATGTTTCTACATTGAATTGTTCTTCATCTGAGTCTGAATGGATCAGTGCAAAAAGTCGAATGCGTTCTTGTAACTCTTCTAATGTTTTATCAAACCGCTCATCCGATGCCACATTTTTAGGCGGGGTAATATCCCAAGAGATAGTTTCTGACACGCCAGATATATTGCTACACTCCCCTCTTGCTGAACTACAAAGCGAGATTAAATAGTCAAACTCTTCAGTATCGAAATGGTTTAATGGTTTTGAAGTTAAGTCACTTGTTGAATAACCAGCCAACTTGAGCGTTGTGAAAGTTCTAGCATCAATATCTTTAGGCTTGCTCCCCACACTGAACGCTTCATATTTATCTCTATAATCACGATTGATGATTGCCTCGGCCATTTGCGAACGAGATGAGTTGCCCGTACACACAAAAAGAATTCGTTTTTTCATTTGGCCCTCCAAGGCATTCTGGAAATAGTACAAAATGAATATGTTTGTTTCAAATGTAGCGTGTAAAAATGAAAGAAATACTTTAAAAATACCTAACTAAAGGTTCAATAACGAATGATTTTTTCTCGTTTATTCAGGGATAAAAAAACACCTGCATAAAAGCAGGTGTTTAAGAATATTAAACAAGGATTAAGCTAGATTAGTTTTGCTTTCTAACAAACTTAGATTTAAGCATCATTTGGCCATGACCATCAACTTTACAATCGATGTCGTGGTCAGCATCAACAAAACGTTTGATCACAGCTTTGGTACCGACTTTAAGCACTAGTGAAGAACCTTTTACTTTTAGGTCTTTAATCAAAGTGACTTTGTCTTCTTCAGCAAGCAAATTACCAACAGCATCTTTTAAAATGATGGCATCTGGATCAACGATTTCTTCGTTCGGGTTCCATTCATGAGCACATTCAGGACAAATAAGTTGTGAGCCATCTTCATATACATAGACGGATTCGCATTTAGGACATGGTGGGATAGTGCTCATGATATTTTCTCTTTAATTTATAGGTTTCTGTAATAAGCTTTTCAGCTACAAACATGGGTAACGTTTACTAATTAACAGAAATAGATAAATGACATTATACTTAATAAGCAAATTATCAGCTAGCAGCTGAATATCGCACATATCACAGTTCAGGAATTAAGTTTGACTGACAATGGCATTCTTGTCTCAGTCAACGATCTATTCAGAGTCACTAGGCAGGTTAAAATAATATTTAAGTGTATGAAATATTTCTGAATAAGACTGTTGACCTTGTCTACAATTCAGCTCATATTGATACATAATTGTTAATGATTACATTCACTTCATTGTAATTGGTTCTGAAATATTGATTCAATATTTAAACAATTACAGTTAAATATAAGGGCCTTAATTGAGTTTAGTTGCTCACTATTTATATAAATGGAAGATAAGGCTGGGGGTATTGCTAGCTTTACTTTGTCTGTGGCCGTTACAAACTTGGCTTGTATCCTACCTTGCTGATGATGCACTAACACCTTATGAAATTAACCTCTCCTTACCGTTATCTGACGAACTTAATCAACATTATGGCTTATCTGCTAAAAGTAAAATTTTAAACGTATTTGTCAGTGGTAGCTTTTCTGATTGGCGTAGTGATGACCCCTTCTATCAGATGCACAGTTCTCCTGATAATCAATCTGATGAAAAACAATGGCAATATCTTTTACCTATTTACCCGGGGGACATTGAATACAAACTTGCTTTAGATGTTGAAGGGCAAGATCAAGTTATCTGGATTTTAGACCCCAAGAATCCAAACACTGCGGTTAATCCTTGGGGGGATAAAAACTCTTTAATTGAAGTTGCTGACTGGCCAAAAATTGCGGTAATCAGTCAATTACTCACTTTAGCGGTTATTGGTGCATTTTTATTGTACTGCTTGTTGGAGCCACTGCTGTATTGGCTGCTGCATTTAAAAATGCCGTTGTATCGAAAGTTAGTACTATCAAATGTGCTGATTTTAATTTGTGTTCAAATCATATTTTTTAGTTATCAGCTACATCAAAACAGGCAATTGATTAAGCTAAGCATCAGTGACACCTTGCATAACATGCATTTAGTCTTAGCCAGTAATCAGATTAACTTTGATGACTTAAATAGCCAAAAAGATAATATCGACATTGCCATTGATCAGTTTTTCTCTCCTGCGACAACGCGAATAGATAAAAAACAAACCAGCCTTTTTCAAATTACCTTGTCTGACTTTGCTGTCTTAGATAAAAATGGTGAATTAATTTCTTTGCACCATCGCCAACAAAACCAATCACTGCAACTCAATCGGGCTCAAAAGCTCGGTTTTAATAATACTGATGATTACTTTATTAAAGGTATGTGGGCATCATTAATTCCCCAAGCAAAACAAAGTGCATTAAATGGTCAATTGATAACAGCAAAGCGACCTAGCGCTATCAGGCATGTTGAAACCAATAAAACTCGTCAAAGTGAATGGGTATTAGGTTTTAGCCAGGTGATGCAACCCATTGTCTCCCGTGGGCAACTACAAGGTTTTTATGGCGGTTCAATACAAGTCAAACTCTATGGTGCAGAGCTACTTAACACTTTATTGTTTCAATTATTACTATTAACAGGCGTGCTGAGTTTAGCCAGTTGGTTATTGATGAGTGTTGGTAAAATTGTTACTGCAGATATTCTTACTTTGACCAATTGGACGCAAAGAATCGTTAAAGGCGACCTTACTCAAAAGCTCAAACTTAACAGCCAAGATGAAATCCAACAGCTTGGTGATAATTTCGAGTTAATGCGTGAGTCTCTGGCTAGCAGTTTTCATCAAATCGAGCAGCAAAACAGTAAACTGTATCAAGAAGCTTATTTTAACAACTTAACCGGATTACCTAACCGTAAAAAGCTGTACGCTGATTTAAACCAACACACAGTAAGTTCGTTATTGGTTTTTAATATAACTGACTTTGCTGAGATTAATGATTTCTATGGCGTAAAAACAGGTGATGCCATCATCCAAAAAGTAGCAAACACTTTTGAGATGAACGCAGCACCCCATCGTTTATATAAAACCGGTGCTGATGAATTTGTAGTATTGGTAGCCATAGAATTGAATGACCAGCAGCTGCAGCAGTTAGCTGAACAACTAATTGACCATGTGAGCCACCAAGCTATTGTCATTGATGATAACGAATTATATGTCACCTTGAGTGCTGGCGGCGCTCATCGCGTTAATGATCAATATTCTCAACTTCACCAACAAGCAGACTTAGCTAGGCGTATTGCCAGACGTCAGTTCCAACGATATCGCTTATTTACCTCTGAAATGTCTAACCCCGAGGCTTTTGAGGCAAACATGCATCAAAGCCGCTTATTAGTTACAGCGGTGCAAAACAACTTAGTGACGCCATATGTTCAACTGATAAAACCGTTATCTGAGCACATAGAGTCAGACGATAGTATGTCAGTCAACCCAAAACCTAAGTTTGAATGTCTTATGCGGATTTGCCTGCCTGACGGCACAGTATTGGCACCTGGGCAATTTATGCAAACAGCCGTGCGTTCTCGCCTTTACCCTAGAATGATGAAGGTGATGTTAGAAAAGTCATTTCTAATGTTTGAGCCTTTACCTTATGAGTTTTCAGTCAATATCTCGCTTGAAGATATCGCTGATGCAGAACGCGTCGAAACATTACTTTCGTTATTAAAAACCTACCCAGAAACAGCAACTCGGTTGACCTTTGAACTACTAGAAAGTGAAGAGATCACTAACTACGACTTAGTTCACGACTTCATCGTTAAAGTGAAACCTTACGGCTGCAAAATTGCTATTGATGATTTCGGTGCGGGATATTCAAACTTTGTCCATTTGATGCGTTTAGATATCGATATTATTAAAATCGATGGCTCACTTATCCGCCATTTAGATAAAGATACTAAGGCTCAGCATTTAGTGTCTACCGTCACCAGTTTTGCTCAAAAAATGGCAATAGAGACAGTGGCCGAATTTGTGGATTCAGAACAAGTGCTAGAGCAAGTTAAGCATTACAACATTGACTATGCTCAGGGTTATTTACTGGGTAAACCCGCCCCCACAATTAAAGCAGCGCTTGCATTAACTAAAGAAACGACTGATTAAATCCGATGATGTGTCACTCTAAATCAGCTAACAAAGAGGCAGCTTAACTAAGCTGCCTTTCGGTACTGCGCTTTCTTAAAACTGCACTCAATCAATAAAAGAATACTTATTACAGGCTAAATTAGCTCAGCTAGCATGGAATCTTCATAAGAGGTCAGCGTCTTACCATCACGCACCTTGCTTACATAATCAGGATTAGCGATAAAAGCACGGCCAATGGCAAGTAAGTCAAACTCGTTAGCGTCAATGGCTTTACTACCAGTTTCGGCGGTATAACTGCCGACGCCAACTAGAGTTTGATTATAATGTTTCCTTAAATAAGTCGACGCCTTACCATCAAGGTAATCAAACTCCATTGAATCATCAAAAATACCCAAATGAATGAAAGCTAATTTACGTTGCTCAAACTGCGCCAATAGATAATCGAACACCTCACGATCGCGGCTATCAGGTTCCATATTGAAATATGCCCCAGGAGATAACCGAATAGCAGTTCTGTCACTGCCAATTTTAGCGCTAATAGCATCAACAACTTCAATAGCAAAGCGAGCCATATTTTCAGGGGTTTCACCGTATTCATCAGTGCGGTTATTACATGAATAATGCAGGAACTGATCGATTAAGTAGCCATTGGCTCCATGGATTTCAACACCATCAAAACCTGCTTCAATTGCGTTTTCAGCAGCGTTCGCATAGTCAGCAACCAATTGATTAATATCAGCTTGGGTAGCGGCTTTAGGCTGCTGATAAGTTAACTCTCGATTACGGGGAATAGTGCCTTCAATGCCAACATTTGATGCAGATATGACTTCACCATTCTCTTCGCCAAAAAAGAAAGGATGGGCTACTCGACCAGTATGCCAAAGCTGAGCAAAAATTTTCCCACCTTTATCATGTACCGCTTGAGTGACGACTTTCCAGCCTTCAATTTGGGATTGATTGTATAAACCTGGGGTATTCACATATCCTTGACCGTCAGGTCGAATAATTGTCGCTTCACTGATAATCAATCCTGCATCTGCACGGCGTGCATAGTAATCAGCCATGGATTGAGTCGGCACTAAATTATCATCAGCCATACACCGAGTGAGCGGTGCCATCAAAATTTTATTTTTAAGCGTTAACGTGTCATTGAGTTTATAAGAATTAAACAAGCTGGATGACATAATACTTCCTTTGAAAATGAATTGTTTGATAGAGTGCTTATCAAGAAATACAGCGGACATTAAAAGCACTATTGAACTTAAATAACCTCAATAATGATTTCTTACTTAGTGACTGTAGCCAATGATGAGACACAAAAAAACGACTAACAGCTTAGTCGCTTTGCATAAGTCTAGTTTTACGTTAATTGCTGATACGTTGTAAATGCAGGATTAGTTCTGGATTAGACTAAATTCTTCTGTGAATAAACACGCTCACCTAACGAGTTTAGAATTTTACATTCACCATCAAGCACCGCGATGATAGATTTACCATTTCTGAAATCATTTGGCAGCATCACCCTGCCAGTTTCGCTCACCTCTAGTCCTGTTAGCACTGTATTTTTCATTAATAATCCTACTGGAGCTTCATAAAACAACACGGTTACCGTCGCTTTATTATCTTCATCTGTACAGCTAGGCTCTTGGCTCTCTTTTGTCATATTTTCACTCTCTTACCGATGCTAACTACATGCTTACGATATGGTTTTTATAACACTCGTATCAGTCTAGTCGATTTTTGAAACGAATACCTCATTCTAGCAATCAATATCTTACACAAATTTAACACCATATATGGTAAATTGAACTTACTAATCCTTTATCGGCTGATCTGCATCAAGTGCACTGCCTATATAGACTAAACAGCTGCGATTATTTTTGTTAGAATCAGCGGCAATTTTCGAAATTAAAAACGAGATCAAGATGGGAAGAGCATACCAAAACCGCAAAGAATCTATGGCAAAAACTGCCGGCCAAAAAACGCGTATCTACTCGCGCTACGGTAAAGAAATATACGTTTGTGCCAAAAATGGTGGTGTTGATCCTGATGGTAACTTAGCATTACGTAGCTTAATTACTCGCGCCAAAAAAGACCAAGTTCCTACTCACGTTATTGAGCGTGCCATTGAAAAAGCCCGCGGTGGCGGTGGTGAAGATTACGATACAGCTCGTTATGAAGGTTTCGGTCCTGGTGGCTGTTCAGTCATCGTAGATTGTTTAACAGATAACGTTAAACGTACCTTTACTGAAGTTCGCCAAGCGTTTGTTAAAAATGACGCTAAATTAGGTGGTCCAGGTACCGTTTCACACATGTTCGATCACCAAGCTGTATTCGTTTTTGCCGGTGACGACGATGAAGCAATTCTAGAATTATTAATGATGGCCGATGTCGACGTCACTGATGTTGAACTAGAAGACGGAATGATCAGTGTCTTTGCCCCTATCACTGAATTCAACAAGGTGCGTGTTGCGTTAACTGACGACAATGCAGATATCAACTTTGAAGTTGAGCACATCACCTTTGTTCCGCAAACAATGACTGAAGTCACTGGCGAAGATGTTGAGACGTTCGACAAATTCATCAATGCTCTAGAAGATTGTGATGATGTACAAAACGTTTATCACAATGCGGAAATTAATGACTAACTAGTTATTTATTTCTTCCAATAAAAAACGCAGTCCAATGACTGCGTTTTTTATACTTTAACTAAAGTAACCGCTTATTTTAAGTCCATTTCCTGAACTCGTTCGTAAGCAATTTCTGGTGCTGTAACTTCTGGCTTACTGTGTAAATCAGCTTTAAGTTGTCCTTTACGATGCTTTAGTGCTGCATCAAGTTTTTTGCCCGCACTTGAAAGTGCTGGATACATAACAGGGTCTGAGGCTTTGGCGGCGATACGACTTCCTTCATAATTTGTCGTAACTTCAACTTCAAATTCGCCGTGTTCTTTTGAGATGATAATATCGATCGATATTAGCGTTGGGAAATGGCTGGCAATTTTAGTGAACTTTGCGCTAACGTCTTCTTTTACAGTATCTGTAACATCAACATGGTGACCTGAAAGATTTATTTTCATAGATAACTTATCCTTTAATAATATAGCTTTGCTATATACTTCACTTTCTAGCAGATATTTATTCTTACATAATTAGATTTGGGGGCGTGTGTCCTAGATCACAAGGGTAGTTGTATAAATTATTGTTAACTTAACAATCAACCAGCCTATTTTTTCATACTACTGTCATTTATTTAGTTTACAGCTTTAGTATAGACACAAAACCAAAACAAAATCTGCAACTTTTGTCGTCTTTACACCGAAATTGTATTTGTTGTTATTTTTTAGACAATTAAGCTTTAGTTTTGTTTGAATTTCATTCTCTTGACGTTTTACTTAGTTTCGATATTGCCTGTTAAGCTCGTAAATTGGCTTGAAGTAAATACTCTTTTAAATCACCATTATTTAAAATAAATAATGGTGATTTGAAAAAACTCGATGAAAAAGCCTAGCATTAGCTAGGCTTTTTTAGCGTTTTAATAAGAACTTAAAGATTAAAAAATGATTAACCTTACTTGTCTCATTTAATGATTTTAGTTCACCGCATCAACGGTCAATGTTGGAGAGCTTAAACTAGGCCCTGTCACGGTAAAGCGATAAGTGCCTGCTGTTGCCACATCAAACAACATGTTAGCGCCCTTTGAGGCTAAGGTTTTGATATCACCTTCAATCACCGCTTCTTCACCAGCAATCGCACCAAAATCGACTGTTGACCAGTCGCCTGTTGCGATTTTAAACTCGGCAGTGCCAGCTTCTAATGCGATATCAACAGTGTACACAGACGAGCCTTGATAACTCAGGGCATCAACTTCACCCCAGCCATTCATACCTCCACGAATATACACAGTGTTACCAGCAAACATGTCTGTTTTATTGACAGTGAGAATAGGCTCATCACGATTACTCATATCCAAAGTAAAGGTGTACATTGCTTCTGTTTCAAAATTCAGGCTCATATTACTACCTGAAACAGCTAATGCTTTTTCTGTGCCCAGCGTAACCGTGCCGTCGGTATTTAAGCTACCATAGTCAACCGTAGACCAATCAGCAGAAGCGACCTTAAACTCGTGGTTTGCTGCTGAGACTAAGATTTCAGCTTGATAAATACTGCCGCCTAGATACATTAGTTCATCAACTTCACCCCAGCCATTCATACCACCACGAACAAAGACGGTGGTGCCAACAAATGGTTCTTCGTTATAAACAGTTAATACTGGGTTATCTTTATCTGATGCATTAAGTGAGAATACATATGTCGCATCAATCGCTGCAGTAAAGCTTAGGTTTGCTCCACCAGCGGCTAATTGTTCTGCTACATTTTCATCGACACCTGCTTCTGCGTCAGATACCCCACCAAAGTCAACGGTGCTCCAATCGGCAGAGGCAACTTTAAAGTCATAACCACCAGCAGCTAGCGTAATCGCTACGCGATATTCGCCGCTTCCAACGTAAGTGAAGCTATCCACTTCACCCCAGCCGTTCATACCTCCACGGACAAAGACTTCTGTGCTACCGTAAGGAACAACATCAGGCGCACCCGCCGTCGCGTCTGCACTTAAACCAGTACCTTGTGTATCACCTTGGTTTTTAACAAACACAGCGGTGGTATATGCAGGCACTGTAAAGGTACCTTCACCCTCGCCTTCACTAAAGTTAGCGTTTTGTACAGTTGAATCAACTGACATTGCTAGAGTTGGATGTAAACTAAAACCTGCTGCTGTAGAAACAGTATGAGACTGCTCATTCTCGCTGCCATTAATCATCACCACCATGGCATCAACAGTTGGGTCGATATCCACTAAACCAGCGCCATCATCCACACTCATGACAATCACACCTTGGGTTTGGTTTTTGCCAATGTTATGGAAGCCAACACGATCAATAATGTCTTGTTCTGTGGTTAAACGCAGTAATGAACTGTCTTTACGAATGGATAGGAATTCGTTAAATACATTTGAAGCAAACTCAATTTCAGACATTGAAGGCGCTGAATTTGGGTTACCTGCTAAGGCAATAATTTGATCCATTTTCTCAGCGTTATCTTGCTCTAACGGGAGGCCTACATTCCAGTTATTACTTGATTTGGTAAAGTCGACCCAGTTAAACCAATCGCCAGAATCATAAGTGTTACGGTCTAATGATTTAGAACGCAACATGTCGCCACCCATTTGTAAAAATGGAATACCTTGACTCATTAATGGAATAGATGCAGCGATATTTTGCACACGAACTCGTGTATCAAGAGACATACCAATATCGTTTGAGTACTGCAATATATCCCACAGTGACTCATTATCATGCTTCGACACATAGTTGATACTATCGGCAGGATCTAATGTGTAGGCTGTTGGCTGAGAGTTCCAGCTAAAGCTACTACCCGTTGCAGTATTACCATTAAAATCTTTAAGCACGTAGTTTTGTAAGTTACCTGCCATTGATAAACGTAAGGTATCTTGGTCGCGCAGGTAGTCATCTTTTTGCTCCATGGCAAATAATGCGCCGCCCCGAACCGCTTCACGAATACGGTCATTAAAGGTACCGACTTCACTGCCAGCCATATTGGCCTGAACCGCTTGTTCAAATAAACGATTATCGGCGACTTCACCAAAGTTCCAGCCCTCGCCGTAAAAGTAGTTATCAGGATCAACCGCTTGAACGGCTTCACGTGCAGCTAAGATACTGCTTTTCGGCATATGACCCATAACATCAAATCGGAAGCCATCAAAACCATATTGCTCAGCTAGAATCACCATCGAATCTGAGACAAACTTATCCATCATTCGATGTTCTGTCGCGGTATTGTCACAACAGGTTGAAGACTCAATATTGCCAGTAATTTCGTTATAACGGTGGTAATAACCTGGTACAACTTTATCAAGTACTGAGTTATCCCAAAGCCCAGATGAACTGGTATGGTTGTACACCACATCCAAAACAACACGTAGACCTAAACCATGTAACGCTTGGTTCATTTCACGTAATTCTTTTACGCGAGCAATACCGTCGGCATCGCTAGCATAGCTACCTTCAGGCGCTAAAAAGTGCTGCGGATCGTAACCCCAGTTAAAGCTGTCATAGCCACGCATTGCATTAACTAACGCTTGCGCATCTTTTGAGCCTGGTAACGCCTCTTCAAGAAGATACTTGATTGTAAGTGACTTTTCTTGTGTCTTACATGCATCAGCATTGTCTTCAATCTTGTCACACAAGGTGCCTAAGGTATCTGTTATATCAACTCGCTCAGTAGGATCTTCATTAACAGTAGCGATATCATTAACAGGTAATAAATGGAAATGAGTGACACCACTTTCAGCAAGCTTACGAAGATGCTCAACAGGAACACTGCCCTGTTCAGTAAAGGCTAAATATTTACCACGGTTAGCTTCTGAAGTACTTTCATCACGCGCACTAAAATCACGCACATGCCCTTCATAAATAACAATGTCTTCAGGGTTAGCTACCGTCATCACTTCGTGATCATCCCAACCTTCAGGCTTTAAGTCATCATCGTTTAAATTAATAAACTGACTGAAGCGGCCATTGGTAGACACATTAAGCGAATATGGGTCGGTTGATTCTAACGTTTCAATCGCTTTAGTGACTGGATGAAATACCACAAGCTCATAGCGGTAATACATTCTGTCTAAGCTCATGTCACCACTGAATGACCAAATACCTGTTTCAGCATCTAAGCTCATAGCTTCGCTGCTGGTCATATTCTTGGTTGCATCATAAATATTTAAGTTAACTGAGTGAGCCGTAGGCGCCCACACCTTAGCCATAATATTACTACCATCATAAATGATGCCTAAATCAGCTTCGTCTGCATCATTTTCACCTGTGGTGTATAAAGCATCTAATACTTTAGCCACCTGCACATGCGTTGCTGCTACCGGCTTGTTGTCACCATCATATGCGGCCATCACTAACTGATTTTTAGCAACCATTTTGGCTTCTTCAGCACTGAAATTCGCTTCATAGGCTGGCCAGTCAGCTAAATGTGGCACTAACGCTTTTTGCACATCGGTGAGTTCACTGGAAACCACTTCAACCTGCGTGCCACTGATATTGCCATCATTGTCACCAGCAATTCCTGCGCTGTCAGAATGGTGAATGACAAACTTGGCAATGCCGTCAGGATCTTCATTCCATACAAAGGTGTTTTGATCTAACCAATGGGCACTGGCACCAGCAATCGAAAATCCAACATCTAAAATAGGATAGTCATACACATCACTGTCAGCATGAATGGTGAAATTAGTGCGATTAAAGTTTGCCTCTGGAGCAGCGTCATCTTCAAAGGGTTTAAGGTTCATGACTAAGTCGCCATCGCCTAAAGCTTTGCCTGAACCTTCAGTACCAATGTGGATAATGAAGTTAGCACATTCACTGTAACCTTCTTTGAGATTAATAATCCAATACGCACCATAATTAGGATCAATGCCATCAAACGAATGACCGTTTGCCCAATCAGTTGAGTCAAATGGCGCAGCATAGCTATCACAGGTGTCATTATTCCAAGTGTGTAATTTATAGCCCGGATAATTAGTATTTGAGTCAGTATTATTGTCGTCTTTAATGCGGTGGTAATACAACACAGCTTGATTTTCGCCAGCGAGAACTGTCGGTAGTGGCAACTCAGGGTTTAAGCCATTTTCACAGCTTTCATTTTTAGCATCAGGAAATTTAGGTGCAGGACAACTTAATGGCGGCGGCGGTACACATTCTGTACCCGCTGCATTAGGTATATTTGGCACATTACAGGTTAGCAGTACTTCACCTGGCTCAGATGAATCCCCACCACAACCGGCAAGAACAGCTAAACTGGCCGCCACTGCTGATAACTTTAAGACCTTAGAAATACTCTTCATGAGTGACTTCTCCCCATAGAATTTTGATTAAATTGCGCCATCAGTTTGTTGTTTTTAATTTGATGACCCATCACTCGAATTAACGTTAGGTTGTTTTTATTGTTTTGATTACATGGCATAAGTGAACCCCAAGTAGTATTCACGGCCAAAGTATTGAATGGTGCCGGTTTTATTTTCGCTGCCGAAATAACTCTTTGTTGGTTCATCGGTTAAATTATTCACTTGGAACAATACGCCTAGACCGTCAGTCACTTGGTAAGACGCTTGGTAATCCAGTACTGTTTCACCGTCAAAGTTCACCACTTGTTCGTTAATCGCGACTTGTTCAGAAACAAAGTCATCACGGAAGCGACCACTTAAACGTGTTTCAAAGCCTTCGTAAGAATAAAACAAGGTTGCACTCACGACATTGTTGGATAAGCCAGGTAAATCTTGAGTCGCTGTATCACCACCTAAGTTGGTAATTGATTGCACTTCTGATTCTGTGTAGGAGTAACTTGCATTAAAGCCAAGTCCAGACCAACCTGCAGGTAATGACGCAAATACTTGGGTATAAGCAAGTTCAATACCGCGAATATAGCCACCTTCAGCATTGTTTACTGCAGTGGTATAGGTACCGTTAGTGGTTTCAATTAACTCCCCACTAACTTCATCTTCAATGAAATCAGGGACGTTGAAGCCATTGCCTTTAAAATCAAAATTTTCAATGGCGATAGTGTCGATGAATGAATCAATATCTTTGTAGAAAAGGGCTGCAACTACCGCACCTTCATCAAAGTAATATTCATAAGATAAATCGTATTGATTAGCATAAAACGGCATTAAGAAAGGGTTGTTAGTACTTGATCCATTAATTTCGCCATCATCAGATACTGATGCACTGATATCACCCGCAAGGCGGTTAATTGGCGGACGAGACATCACTTTAGCCGCTGCAAAACGCACTTGTGAGTCATCTGTCACTTTGAAATTTAAGTTAATTGATGGCAGGTAATCGGTGTAATCCACACCTTGCACCGTGGGCGCATAATAGTTGTTAACAATGCCAATTTCATCGGTAATATTTTGTGCACCTAATGTAGGTTCGCCTACAACATTTTGCAGCATAGTGGCAGATTGATCGGTATTCACCACTCGAACACCAAAGTTACCTGTAATCGGTAATCCGCCAATTTCAGTGTCAATGTTGGCCATTACGTAACCAGATAAGACTTCTTCGTAAACTTCACCACTTTGCAGCACTGACCATGAATAATTAGTCGTATAGCCTTGGCCAGTACCTTCAACTAAACCTGTTGCATTACCCCAAGTTTGAACGGGCTCAGGCGTACCATCAGGAAACCATGCATTAAGCGCTTTATCTAAATCAATGGCTAAGTATGATGGGAAATAAGAAAAGTCACCTTCCCAATCAACCACTGTCGTCATGTCGTCTGTGAGTTTTAAAGGCGGCTCAGAGTTAGAAAAGGCGCCATCATTACCGTATTCAAATACTGAACGATCATTAGAATAAGTTCTGTCTGAATAGCGTGCGCCAAATTCAACACTCGAGATAAAGTCATTATCTAACTCATAAGTAAAATCGACTCGATATGCTTTAACTTCATCTTCATTTTCAAACGGGTAGATCCCGTATTTACTGACCATCACTCGATCAATATCTGAAAAGGCATCAGCTTGATTAAAGCCAACATCTGGTAAATCTAAACCATTAAGTAAGTAACTCACTGAAACGTTTTCGTCAAAAATAGGTGTATCAGCATTGGCATCAACTGCCACGTTTGACCACAGTAAACCATTGCGGAAGTCACTTTTAGCTGCCGATAACGAAACATCAACATTAACATTTAAGCGTTCAGTGACTTGCCAGTCACCGTTAATACCAAAGCTATCAACTTCATCAAAATCTTGGTTATCATCATTAACAATTTCTACACGAGTATAGCTTTTCGAGGTGCGGTTAAAGGTGCCACCAATAACGGAGTTTCCGTCATAAGTAGGGTTAGATACACTGGCGTCACGTCCACCAAATTTTGTTCTAAACCCACGGGCAAATGACTCACTATCAAAGCGCGACATAAAGGCATCAGCCTTTAAAACAAAGTTATCAACTGGGGCCCATTCAATCGCGGCCATATAACCGTTACGAATTTCAACACCACCTAAATGTTGTAGCTCAAAACCTTCACTGATGTACTCATTGGCAGGGTTATCTTCTGGACCATTGGTATCGCCTTCAATGCCATCAACATCTTTCGAGTCATTGTAAGCAAGACCAATGAACTGAGTCGCCACACTCGGTTGTTCAAGACGGGCATACCCCACTGCAACGCCCAAAGTATCTTCTAAAAACTTACCTTGATATGAAAAGCTTAAACGGGAGCCAAAATCTTCAGCGCCATAAACCTCATCAGCGCGATCGTTGTACATGCCTCGAACGTTGGCGGTAAAGCTATGCTGTTTTTCTTTGCTTAATGGGCTGACGGTTGTGAGCTCAACCGTACCGGCTACACCGCCTTCTATCAGTGAAGCTTTTGGTGATTTATAAACTGCAGCTGAACTAATTAGCTCTGAAGGATATTGGTCAAATTCGATGCTACGAGAGCCACTAGTTGATACTTGCTCACGACCATTCAAGGTGGAAAAAACAAAGCCGCCAGACATACCACGAATATTAATCTCAGCGGCTTGACCACCAGTTCGCACCGCTGAAATACCAGGGAGACGTGTTAATGCATCTGCCATCGAAACATCAGGCAGCGCCCCTAAATCATCTGCAGAAAGTTGTTCTGAAACGGTATCCCCATAGCGTTTAGAGTTAAGTGAATCAATTAAACTACGGCTATAACCCGTCACATTGATCCGCTCAATACCTGTGTCATCTTCCGCTTCTTCACTATTGTTTTCAGCTAACACATTCGTAGGCGCTGTAGCTTCAGTTGCGTTAACTTCTACCTCAGCGGATGATGACTGGACTGTTTCAGCTTTTATCTCTTCGGCCGCAAATGCCTGACTCGGAGTTAGTATAAAACTAACTCCAGCAGCCGCTAGCGCTAGCGATAAAACACTAGGTTTACAATTGAACATTGAGTTTCCCCTCACCTTACTGACTTTATAGTCACCCAACATTCAGTTATACGACTCAGACTAATGGAATATCAGGCATTATTATTTTTCTATACTAGTCATGGATAAGTATTAGCCTCAATTTATTGCATACGTATTCATAACATTTAGTTAACAATCCACTATCAGCAAATTATGCTAAGCAAATGAATTAGTGTGTAAAAAACGGACAACTGAAAATGCAAAGGTTTTTTTACGTCTAGGCTAGTCGTTAAATATCTAAGCTTTAGTAGATTTCATCCGTCACTTAGGTAAAATGCTTGTTCAGCTAAAAATGTATAGATATCAGCTTTCAAAGTAATTGAGTAAAACTCAAATAAAGCTTACCTAAACATTTGAAATTGTTAATAAAGGATTTTTGATGGGTTTTAAATTAACAGTAAAATGGCAAGCCGATCACTTCGAGCATGCTGCGCCAGAGTTTAACCGAGATCACCAGATTGAGTTTGGTACTGGCCAAGTGATTAATGCTTCTTCAGCTCCAGAGTACAAAGGGAACGAAGTTAAGGTAAATCCTGAAGAGAGTTTGTTAGCAGCTTTATCGTCTTGTCATATGTTAACTTTTTTAGCCATTGCGCATTTAAAGCGTCTTACTGTGGAAACCTATACTGATAACGCAAAAGCGGAATTAGGTAAAAATGATTCAGGTAAAATTTCTGTCACTAAAATGAGTTTAAACCCACAAGTGACATTCGCAGGTGGTGTTGAAGTCAGCCCAGAAATACTGCAAAAAATTCACGATAAAGCCCATGCAAATTGCTTTATTGCCAATAGTATTAATTCTGAAGTAGAAATAAATCTATAACGAATTAAGTCATTGATTTAAATTTAAAAGTCCACTTTCAATGAGTGGCCTTTTTATTTTTTTGCGCTGACTCAACCATGTTAATTGTGCTCAAACTTGCCTTGGCAAAATCTCATGATAGGTTCTTTTACTCGCTCAATTCTGCGAACATTTTACGATATTCATTTTTGATCATAGCCCACATAATCAAGCCAAATAGCAAACCTGCTACAGGGTAAATCAATAGTGCTTGGGTGAATGAATTAATCAATTGAGTATTGAGGAGGAAATGATCGATGAGGGAGATAACAAATGCGGTGGAAATCCCCCAGCCTAACACTCCGTGAAGTAGGATAAATCGCCACTTACCACCAGCAATTAAGCTCTCTAACTTTATTTGTTTTGAATAGCTAAACTCGCTCATACCCATCCTTAGGAACTGAATTAGTCACTGACTTAACATCAAATTATCTGATCAAAAGTATCAGTCATTTGGCTTACCTGCCGTTAATAGAGATTAAACTACATAATAAATAAGTCACTGTCGAATGCTTTTTCGACAGTGGCTTATTACTAAGCTAAACATCAGTAGCTCAATATCAGTAATGAGATTTTAGTCAGTGTTATTCAAGTAATATATCTGCAGCAGCGCCACTAGCTGGGATAGGTTTAGCCTTCAGAGGTAAAATGGGTGTCTGAACCATTTCATTCTTAAGGTAGTTGATTGCCTCATTAAGCTGAGCATCAACACCATTAAAAGTAGCATGAGGTAAATTATCCACTTCGATATCAGGTGTTACCCCAAACCCTTCAACTATCCAGCGGCCATCCATTGCGTACTGCGGATATTCAGCAACCCTTGCCATCCCGTTATCTGTTAAACGGTTACGCCCAGATAACCAAACCCCTGCTCCAGCGGTTTGCTTGCCAATAATAGGGGCGATACCAAGTGCTTTGATACCGGCCGAAAAGGTCTCGCCATCTGAGTAAGTCATTTGATCTGCTAATACCACTAAATGACCTCTAAAGGTTTGTTGCATGTTGGTATTAGCTGAGCCATGAGTAGGTTGCCAGAACGCCCAAGCGCGGCGGAGTAATTTTTCGATAATCCAACTATCAATGTTACCACCTCGATTTCGGCGAACATCAATGATTAAACCGTCTTTGTCGTAATTGGTATAAAATTCACGAGCAAAACTTTCGATATCACCTGAGCCCATGGCATATAAATGCAAGTACCCCATCTTGCCATCACTGGCTTTAGCCACTTTGTTGGCGTTATTGTTTACCCAATCTAAATATCGCAACTTAGCATCTGTGCCGTTTTCGTGAGGTACAACAATCGTTTTATGGCTGTTTTTACCTCGTTTAAGCTCAAGCAAAACCTGTTTTTTGGCTTGGTTTCTTAAGCTTTGGGTCACTTCAGCAATATTGTTAACTGGCTTACCATTAATGGCTAAAATAATATCGCCTTGCTTAGCATCCACTTCAATGCGCGCAAGTGGCGAGGCTTGACTTGGAAGTTCAGGATCATTCTGATAAATATGACTTATCTCAATACCCTTCGATGTTTGGCTTAACTTAGCTCCTAGACTCGCTCCAACAACGGTATCATTCTTATCAATATCACCGCCTCGAACCTGAGAGTGCAATGAGTCCAATTCACCCATCATTTGTTTGAAAATATCATTTAACTCATTTCTATCAGTCAATCTTTCGAGTAAAGGTTGATACTTTTTCTTAATTTCAGCCCAGTCTTTACCACGCATATTTTTGTCATAAAACGAGTCTCTATGCATTAA
This sequence comes from Shewanella olleyana, assembly GCF_023283825.1. Classification (GTDB taxonomy): domain Bacteria; phylum Pseudomonadota; class Gammaproteobacteria; order Enterobacterales; family Shewanellaceae; genus Shewanella; species Shewanella olleyana. Next base: position 26,170 of record NZ_JAKILD010000016.1, read on the forward strand.
CCAAGCATCTTCAAAAATTTGCTGCCACTCTTGCATGGGTGAAATAGATAACTGCCACTGCTCTGTATCAACTTTGGTATTTTTAAGCTCTGCAGGCATTTTGTCCCCTGCTGCAACAATGTGTAATTCACTTGGATTTGATTGCTTTGTCACTAACAGTTTTTCACCATCAGCAGACACTTTATAATTAGCAATATCAGCGCCAAACTCGCTCAGTTCAGGTGATAGATGATCGAATTTAACCAATTTCAAACTGGTTTTATCCCCGTGGGTATCTAGCAGGTAAAACTTATCTTTTAGCACAGTTAATTGATCATAATTACCTGGCGCTATTGGCACTTGCCATAAGCGCTGGTTTATCCCTTGCCAATCGACTCTGATCTTTTTAGTACTCATATCCGCATCATCAGCAACTTCTGCCAATTTTGCAGCATTAAGCTCTGTAGGTTTTACAAATGGGAATAGCGCTTTTTCATTTAATGCGATGGCAAAAACTTGGGTACGTTTATCAAATATCGGCCCCATATTTCTATCCCCCCAAGGTGAGCCTGGTGTGGCATCAAAGTGGCGGTTTGATAGGAAGTATAACCATTGGCCATCAGGGCTAAAGCTTGGAGAATAAGACTCGTACTTGTCACTAGTCAAAGCTTTAGATTTTTCTTCTGACAAAGAATACAACACGATTTGTGGGCGTTGCTTGCCTATTTCAGCTTTCGTTACTGCAATCAGTTGGCTGTTAGCGGACCAAACAATATTAGGGTATTCACCTAGGCCTTCACCATTGGTGATAATTTTGTTGTTTTTGCCTTTTTTTAAATCTAGCAACCAAACGTTACCGTCATAATCGTCATGGGCGATGTATCGCCCATCAGGTGACAGATGTAAACTGGTGCGTAAGCTACTACCATTCTTAGTTAATTGCTTCGCCCCTTTAGTACCATCAGCAGGGTATTGCCATATTTCCTGCTGGCCTGAAGCATCACTAATACCATAAACCCACTTACCATCCACGCTTAAAATGCCATCTCTAATGCGAGACTCTGCAGGACTTTGGATTTGTACTAAGCGCCTGCCATCATGGCTTGCTACAACAACATGGCTTCTTGCGGTAATGACAGCTTTATCGCCAGATGCTGCAAACTCAACTGATGTGGCATATTCCATCGGATCGTTAATCCAGTGGTCGCGTCGATGAGGAAAGTCAGAGGTGAGACTGATATTCAGTATTGATGAATTTGCGTCATCAATATCAAACATTTTTAAGTCAGCTCCATGCTGGAATATAACGCGGCCTTGGTTCAGTGTCGCATCGCGAACTTGCCACTCTTTAAATTGAGTGTGTTGCTTAATATCACTGCCATTAAGGGCCATTGACCAAATATTGTCATTACCCGATTGGTCACTGACAAAGTAGACTCTATCTTGCCAAAGCATAGGTTGTCTTACCGAGCCTTGATGTTCTGTGGTGAGCTTTTGCGCTTCATTGTCACTACCCAGTTCAAAACGCCAAATCTCACCTAATGCGCCGCCGCGATAAACCTTGGCGTTATCGCCACTGGCTTGTAAACCAAATTGAGTGAAGTATACATATTTACCTTGCTCGTCAATCGTCCCTTCAATTGTATCCGCTAAGGGTAAGTCTGTCAGTGTTAATGAAGTCGGGTTAACCGTTTTAAGTACCCAGTAATTTGCAGGTCCATGAGCATTGTCAGTGGCATAGAGCACTTCACCAGATGCAGTCCATCCTTGTAAGCGAACTCGACTATTTTCAAAACTGACTCGCTTTGCAACGCCACCAGCTATAGGCATTACATAAACTTCTGTCGCGCCGTCATAGTTAGCGCTATAGGCTACCCATTTGCCATCTTTGGAAATCGCCGCATCCATCTCTTCAGCTGCTTGGGTGGTAATACGTTTAGCATTTGTTTGATTTAACTGGCTTGTCCATAAGTCACCTTCAGCTGTAAACACCACAGTTTGATCATGTAGTGCTGGAGCGCGGTAATAACCTTGGTTTTCGATGTTCGCGAGAGCTGAAGTGCTGCACAAGCCTAATGCCAATAGACAAGCGGTAACGGAGTGACGAAGTTTCATAACCAGAAAAGTCCTTGTAAATATTATTATTTTCAAGGACTCAAACTAGCAAATAAATGCTAACTTAGCAGCATCAAATAGGCCATATCACCCATTTAAATTATAAGAAATTGTAACGAAGTTAAGCCGCCTCTCTCAGTTACCGCGCCTAAGTTATATCACTGAGAGGTTAATTGCTGTTTTAATTCAGTAAACTGTTTATGTTGTGGGTGCTCAGGGTTCACAATGTCTGGGAACCGCTGTTCAATGGTTAGCATGTAGCGCTCGGCTTGAGCGAAATTCTGAGTATTCACTAACTCAGTTAGTTTTATCATCGCCTTGTCTAGGGAATCATGTTGCATGGTCGGGGCTGTCATCGACTGCAATCCTTTTCCTGAAAACTCTTCTATCACCTGCATTTCTGCGTTTTGACGAGAACCATTTTCAACAGCGCCATTTTGAAGAGTGTCACTTTGAAGAGTCCCACTTTGAATAGTAGCAGTGTTACCTTCGGTGCTTATCTGTTGCTGTGGAATTTGCATATCAAAAGATTGTACATTTCCTCTAGGTGCAACTTGCTTTATAGATGGGCTGTTACTGACTTCGGTTTTTTGTACGCCATTAACTGCATTGTCACTACTAACTGCATCGCCGCTATTTACACTGGCATGACTTTGACTAATTTCCGCCTGTTGGGGTTGTGGCGCTGCGCTGCGCATCATTGCAGGTGCTGGGGTATCTGATATTACTGGGATGCTGTCATCAAGATCTGTCACTGCATGTTGTTTGAATTCAGGGTTTAGCAGCATGACTGACGCTATCAGTATTACCGAAGCTGCACTTGATAAGGGTAAGCGATGCTTTTTCCAAAAGCTCACTTTTACAACATTATTCCTTGCTGCCTCAGTGGCGTTTGATTGAGTTGAGGCTGAACGAGTTGCAGATTGAACCGCTTTTGCCTGCAATAATATTGCCGCATCAATTGCAGCAGAAGGTCTTTCAAGGTCTTGCTGTTTATACAAAGCACAGATGTCTTCTTGTAATGCCGCAAACGCTTCATCAGAAATGGCATTATTGGTTGTATCTGCTTGAGGTTTATCTTTATTACTCATGAGTTCCCCTCTTGCCATTTTAATGCAACACATTGTTTAATGCTTTGGTAGGCATAACGAATACGACTTTTAGTGGCCTCTAGTGTCACATCAGCAATATCGCTAATTGCTGCTGCGGTTAAGCCTAATTCTATATTGAGTAAAAAAGCTTCTTTTTGCACCGCAGGTAAATTGGCTATGCATGATTTTAGTAATTTGGCTTTTTGCACGTCTTCAAGTTGTTCGTCTGGGCGACTATGAGCTTGTTCATTATTGGTATTGGCGTCAAAATTATCCATACCGTCATCCCCCAACTCTTCGACTTTATCGAGAGGTTTAACCGACCTAACATGGTCTATTAGAAGATTATGGGCAATTCGATATAACCAAGTGGTAAATTTGGCGGTCACTTGATAATTGCCAGCCGCATTTATCACTTTCCCCCAGGTGTCTTGATACAAATCTTCAGCGAGTGAATTATTACTAAGTTGACGCACAAAGTAGCGATACAGCGGGCCTTTATGCTTGCTGTATAATTGCTCAAAAGCCGCCGTATCACCTTGCTGATAATTCAACATTAGTTGCTCATCTGACATGCTATTCGCAGTCGCCACATCATTAATTGGATCTAAGTCTGCCACTCAGTCTACCTTGGGTTACGTACTCGTTTATGTACCACTTTCATTACATTAAACCAGTTTGCCCAGAGCAGAAGTTATTGTCTACTAAATATGTTTACTAACAGGCGGAGGCTTAGGCAATGAAATAGGCTCGACTGGCAAAATGAGTTGTTGTTTTCCCTCAAGAAGTTCTCCAATACGCTTTGATTTGATTGGCTGCGGCATTGGATAAGGCTCCCGTTGATGAGGAGGTTGCGGCTTTTTAATTGACTGTTGATATTCAGAACTTAAGGCTATGACGGCAACAGATTCTGCCAACTCAATAAACTGAGCGCGTTTGTCATTAAGCTCACCTTTAGTCGCCTCTTTGGCAATTTGAATCAATTTTTGATAATCAAAATCATGTACATAATTACTTCGATTAATTAACTGTCCTAAGCCCGCCACCGCTGCGGCAAATCTAAAGTCATCAGTCGTTTGCTCAAAAAACTTTTGCAGCTGATTAATATCAATCGGAATTTGATTAATAAAGCGCTGACCAGAAGTAGAGCGCGCATCAGATATTGATAACTCAGCATGTTCTGTGGCACTAAAGCGCTGGGTGATTGATGGGTTTTCTGCCTGACTATGCGCATCAATTTCATTTAATCTAAGCTCATACAAAGCTAAATACTGACGGGCGTTACTTACTGTCACTTGTCTATCATGTACTGAAGTTTTATGCGGTTTCTCAAAACCAACTAAACGATATTCAGACACTAATCTTGGATTAAATTTCATCGTAGCCTGTAGCCAATTAAATCCAAGTACCGCCTTATCACTAGCATCCTGAGTTAAGGCGATATTGACTAGTAGCAGGTGAGTACCTTGGTTATAAGGAGATGGAGCAAGCTCTGTCGCAACAGCATAATTGTTTGATACTTCATCAATATTTTCAAACTTATAATCAAAGGTATTTAATAATTGGTGGCTACTAATACTATTTCGCGAGGGCAAAGTATTTTGGGCTACGGTCTGTTGCAATAACTGATAATCAGCAGAGCTTGTTGCTAAGTTAAACTGTGACAAAGGGGTTTCACCCGTCACCATATTGCCGCCATGTCCATTAATGGCAATCTGACCTTGATAATAACCCGGTTTAACTGGAGGATAAGGAGGTTTCTTCGGTAATGCTATCGGATCGGGACTTATTGCTTGCACACGTTCAGCACCCTCAGTAGCAGCAGCGGTTTGAGGTACACGTTGGCTTTGTTCAAAGGAGTCCATGTCTGCAGCGTTAACAGATGTGCAAGTCCCAATAGCTAAAGTAAATAACCCTAGATAAAATTGATGTTGAATTCCATATTTAGTTTGCTTTGTCATGTTCAGCCTCATTACCAAATCGTTGATTGATATCAACCTTATTAGTAATAACGTAAACAAAATCAAAAAGGGTTATTTTTTATCAATTATTTTTGTCGCAGAAATCTAACCATTAAAATGAAAGCTTCTATTTCATCTATGTTTAAACCTCATTTATTATTCAAGCTCATCGATTTTTAAACCTCACCTATTGTTAAGCCTCATCTATTGTTAAGCCTCACCTAAGGTTAAACAATATTTCCAGTTGAGGAATTAAAATGGCCTTTTCAGCTTCACCAAAAAAATCATCATGCATCCTGATAAATGCCTCTTGAAAACTTTGCTGGCTCATCACCCTGTCGATCTCAGCAATGATTTCATCACCCTTTTCTCCTTTCGAGCAGGCAATGTAACCATAAATAGCTTGATCAACATGACGAATGGGAATGGATACATAATCAAGGGACTTATCGTTATCTCTTAAGTAAGCGTCTACAACCTCACTATATTCGATTATTCCAAGCACTCTTTCAGCTTTCAACATGTCCACTAATCTGTTCGATGAACTCATGCCACCGCGAACATAAAACTCATGGGGGTTTCTATTAATTTTCTGGTCAATGTAATCGCCATAAGAACGATCTTTAACCACGCCAATTTGGCCTTGGGTATTTGGGGGTAATTTTGCAAAATCGAGTTGATTGGCAAAAACCTGTTGGTTTTTAGCCAGTGCTATTAAGCGCAGGGGTGGATATATAGTGATGGGATAACGAGAAAAGCTAGCCACCTCTAATCGTTCCGGGGTCTTAATTTTATTAAACATACAGCTATTTTGCTGTTTACTTAATTCTAACCAGCCTCGGGTCATACTCACTTGTTGCTGTTCAAATGTCAGTTGGTTATCGCTAAATTCAGTGAGCAGTGAAATTACCTCCATTTCCTCAGTCCCAGAAATAGACACGATGCTCTCATCAACTTCAGCCAGCATCACTCCATGAACACTTGCAATAGCAGGCTGATTTATAACAATAAAAATACATAAAACGTAAAAAACTAGTCCCTTAGTCTTTAACCTTTGGAATGACATAGATTGCCTCCGAGTTTAAAGCCTATGTGACTAACATTAGAGGAGAGTTTTAGCATTCGCAATCAGAAACTAAGTTTCAGCCGCAGAAAACACTGAAAAGCAGCCAAAATAAAGCCAACATGATATTATCTAGCCCCTTTTTTATAGCGGGCTTTCAGTCAGTTATAAACCCTGTGCCCTACACAGGGGAAAAGTAAAAATAACCTAATAATATAAGTGTGTTAAGGAGTTATCATGCAAGCCCTTGTTGCCGTAGTAATGGGATCTAAGAGTGATTGGCCGACCATGGAAGCCGCCGCAGAAATTATGGATAAGCTTCAGGTGCCATATCATGTTGAAGTTGTCTCAGCTCATCGCACTCCTGACAAACTAATGGATTTTGCTAGCACTGCTGCAGATAAAGGCTATAAAGTCATTATTGGTGGTGCCGGTGGTGCAGCGCATCTCCCTGGTATGATCGCCTCAAAAACACGTTTACCAGTGCTAGGTGTCCCAGTTCAAAGCAAAGCGCTATCTGGAATGGACAGCCTACTTTCAATCGTGCAAATGCCTAAAGGTATTGCTGTCGGTACTTTAGCTATCGGCACTGCTGGTGCATTCAACGCAGGCTTATTGGCGAGCCAAATTTTGGCAGTGACTGATGCCGAACTTGCAGCTCGTTTAGATGCATTCCGTGAAGATCAAACTAACACTATCCTTGATAACCCAGATCCGAGGGAAGCTTAATGGCTCAGCAAGCTCCTAAACAGCATAATGTCTGGGTATTAGGTAATGGCCAATTAGGCGCAATGCTTTCTCATGCAGGCCACCCCTTAGCGATTAATGTTCGCCCAGTTGATATCATGACCCCGTCTGATGAGCGCCTACCGCTTGAAGACACTGATGTCATTACTGCAGAACGTGAACAATGGCCTGAATCAAACCTGAGCTTACAATTAAGCGAACATCCGCATTTTATTAATGGTCCAGTGTTTGGCCGTTTAGCGGATCGTTATACTCAAAAGAGCTTATTAGATGAGTTATCAGTGCCAACGTCTCCTTGGGAGTTAGTTGATGACAAGACTCAAACTGATGCTTTACACCAACAATACGGTGATCGAGTATTATTAAAACGTCGCACTGGCGGCTATGATGGCAAAGGTCAGCATTGGCTTAAGCAAGCAGAAGCGACTGAAATTCCTGCTGATTGGCGCAATGAAGCGATTGCAGAGCAAGCAATCAACTTCGATGAAGAAGTGTCGATTGTTGGCGTGAGAACGCAATCAGGCGAATGTGTTTTCTACCCTCTTACGCTTAATTTGCATCAAGACGGTATTTTAATGGCTTCAATTGCGCCATTAAGCCGTTTAGATCACCTCCAGCCTCAAGCTGAAGCTATGCTAACTATCATTATGGATGAGCTTGAATATGTGGGTGTGATGGCAATGGAATGCTTCAGAGTGGGTAATGATTTACTCGTTAATGAACTTGCACCGCGAGTACATAACTCTGGCCATTGGACTCAGTCTGGGTGTCATATTAACCAGTTTGAATTACACCTACGCGCTCTGTGTGGATTACCTATTCACAAGCCGCAGGTTAACTTTCAATGTGTAATGGTTAATTTAATCGGCGTGGATAAAGATGACCGCTGGTTAAGTCTGCCTAACGCTGAGTTATTCTGGTACAACAAAGAAGTTCGTGTTGGCCGAAAAGTCGGTCATTTAAACCTTTCAGCTCACAGCAAAACAATGGTTGATGACAGTATCAGCCAACTGCAACAATGGATGCCAGAGCAATACCAAGCACCATTAGCGTGGATTTTAGAAGAGTTTAAAGCGTAATTCCTTTAGACAATTCAAATTTTAAAGGCGCCATTGGCGCCTTTTTTATTTATCTATGATTATTCTATGCCTCTAAATATTGAACGATACCCACATCAAATTTAGCTTTATAAGCTTGAACATCTTTCATATTTTGAAAGTTTAGCGACCGTTAAATACACACTCTGGTAAGTTCTTGCTCAAGGTTTTCAGAGCTGGCTTTTTGCTGCTGTGCTCTATCTGAAATCGCCTTAAGGTTTATCTGCACTTCATGGCTTAAACGAGAGATTTCGATTGCACGAGTATTGATACTGCCAGTTGAAGTCTGTTGCCCTTGAATACTGTATGTCATGTTACCCGCAACACTATCAAGCTGTTGGAACGCGATACCAATATCAGAAAATGCCTGAGTGACGCGCTGACATTGCATTAAGCTTTCTTGCGTTACGCGCTGGCTCTCTCCAATCGCATTCACCGCATTACCCGCTTTAGCTTGAAGCTCTAATACAATTGATTGAATCTCAATCGTTGATTCTTGAGTTCGATGAGCAAGCGCTCGCACTTCATCAGCGACTACGGCAAAGCCACGGCCTTGTTCACCCGCTCTTGCGGCTTCAATCGCGGCATTTAGAGCAAGTAAGTTGGTTTGCTCTGCAATGCTTTTAATCACTTCAAGTACATTTCCAATTTTCTGACTATCGCTGTTCAGCAGGTCTAAATCCGACACCATGCTTTCAATACCATTTGCGAATGTCGTCATCGAGGTTTGATTATTTTGCGCGTCATTAGTGCCTAACGCTAGTAACTCTTTAACATCCACTGAAGTCGACTTAAGCTCATCGGCATTATTTGACAGCTCATCGGCCGTTCGTAAAATTTCAGTAAGCGATGCGGTTATTTGTTCATTTTCATCAGTACTTTTATTCACTGATGCTTCAGCTGCGCCCATTTGAGATGCCAGTTCGTAAGATCCGGTTCTGACATCATTTGCATCCTTTCGAATGTTATCAATAACGGACTTTAAGTCTTCGATAAAGTCACTCAGGTTATTAGTGATAAGCGCAATTTGGTCATCTCCCTTATCCTTAAGGGGCTTATCTGGCGCTGTATCGGTACTGATCACCAAACTTAAATAATGGCTTAACTTGCTCAATCTTTGTTGTATTTGCTGCTGATATATATAAACACCTAGGACAAATTGGCCGATACCTAAGCACACGAGTACACTGATGACTTGAAATTTTGATATTTGTTGTGGAAGAGCTAGCGTGACAACAATCGCCAGCAGCACTAATGAAAGTAACGGAAAAAGAAGTTTTGTCCGCAATTTATTATCATTATGGTTTTGCATATAGAGTTCCGAAACGTATTTATTATATGAACTTAATCGTTCTTATTATTTGGTATACAGATATACCTTCAGATTAATTATTCACTCAGAGGTGTAGTTAACACAATAGCTACATTTGTTATCGGACGTTCGGCCTGAAAGTTTAGCCTTTTCTAGTTAGGCGATTATATTTTTGACATAAAAAAGCTCCGTTTATCCGGAGCTTAATTTTTAGATATTTTATACATTCTTAACAGAGGCTTACTCTAACCAAAGAATAAGCGCCATAACCATGAAGAATCTAAATCTTCTTTACAGGTTCGATATTGGGCTGCATATGTTTTAGAGCGGGCATCAACACGATTGGCTACCGGTCCTAGCCAAGCTTTGGCTTTATAACTGCCGCGCTTATAGCCGCCCCACCCTTCGTGGTAATTTAAATACTGATTCTTAGCATCCCATTTTGATATGCCGTTAATCTTATGGGTTTTGTAAATAAACCAGCCCATAAAGTCCATCGCGTCATCAAAATTACTGCGACTTGACCAAGAATTACCAGTTTCACGAACATAGTCATCCCATGTCATGGTTTTAGCTTGAGCATAGCCATAAGCGTCACTTGCACGACCCGTTGGGATAAACCCTAAAAAGTACTGCATTGGTGGCGCTGCGTTATGTTTGAACGAGCTTTCTTGATACATCATTGCAAGTGGAACATGCACGGGTACGCCCCATTTATCACGCGTATTTACCGCCGCTTTATACCAAGAACGGTTTTCTTGGAAAATCGAACAAAGGTTATCAGGTTCTTTTGGAGGTGGTGTAGCGCAACCAGTCAGTTGCAGAAGAATAACTGCGCTAAATACACGGAAAAACCACTTCATAAAAACCCTTATAAACAAATTAAATCAACTGAATGCGCACTCAAAACTTGGCTAGATTTTCACATCATTAAGGTACAGATGCAATCGAGATTAACAGAAAAATAGCCATTGAGCTTATTCGTTTATAAGGCGGCATCATCGATTCGATAAATGACTTCTATTGACATAGTTTTATGATAAAAATAAAACAAAAGATGTATAAATAATGAGGAAAGAAATGAAAAGGTAATGAGGTAAGAATTGAGCAAAAAACAAAACAATAGGCTTACAGCCTTGGTTATTCCATTGGGTTAGCAAAAGCACATTCATACGACTCTTGCTGCCACACTATGGGCTGCCAATAATCAGTATTGAGACCACTATAGACTTTATCGAGCTTGAACTCAGCTGCTAAGTGATAACGTTGCTCACGCTCGACTTCAACCGATATTGTTTTGGTCTGCCTAGCCGCTAGTTTGACTTTAAGCTCAGGCGCTTCAATTAACTCTGCGACAGTAAACTCATGAATACCGGCGGATAACTTATAATAAGGGCGGGAAATAACCGCTTTACCATCAAGATGAGTGACCACAACGCGATATAAGCTTTCTGCTGCCGGTGGCGTAATATAACTCGCCACAGAACCGCAGAGTAGTTCATCTTCATTTGAAGTTGCGCAGCCTTGTAACAAGGCTACGGATACCGCGAGTAGTGCTATTTTTTTCATTAATTAACAGCTGCTACAGGTTCAGCTAAGTCAGCAAAATAATCAGCTAAGAACTCATCAAACCCAACGGTTACTTGCGCTTCAACATCGTGTTGTTGCTGGATAGATTGCTCTGCTTCTGTTTCATACTCTTTGATGGCAGCATCAGACAATGGGTAATGAGTTAAATATTGATGATATTGCTGTGATAACTGTTTAACCCACGCGCCGTGATCAATACCTTGATTAACCACATCTTCAAGCACTCGACCTGACAAGGTCTTATTTGAGTCGTTAATCGCAGCATGCCACTCAGTTAATGCATCTTGATATTGGCTGCTTTCACCATCAAGTAATTTTGCAATTCTGCTCATCGGCTCAAAAATATCATTCAGCCATTCGCTCATAGCAATTTGTTGACCATTGCGACTTAACTCAAGTCCAGGCTTACGCCCTTCAAGTACAACAGCTTTAAGGTTTGCCGCAATTTCAACTTCAGCTGCTGCATCTGTTTTCTCTGACGAAAGCAGTAGACAATACAGCAAGAATAAGTCGAGGAATTTCACCTGACTAGCATCAATGCCGATAGGGCTATATGGATTAACATCAAGTGCACGCACTTCGATATATTCAACCCCAGCTCTTGCCAATGCTTCTGACGGTTTCTCACCTGATTTAGCGACACGCTTAGCACGAATAGGCGAGTAAAATTCATTCTCAATTTGCAGTACATTGCTATTTAGTTGACGGTATTCACCATCCACTTTAACGCCGATTTTAGCAAAGCTTGCCGAAGGCATTCTAATTGCCTCGCCAACACCCGCTAAGTACTCAGGGAGAGAGTTATAGCTGATATTAAGCTGCTCTTGTTCTTTATTGGTGTAACCCAAATCGCTCATGCGCAATGAAGTAGCATAAGGCAAGTACAAGGTGCCTTTACCGGTTTTCTTAAAGTCGAAACCAACAGACTGACCTTTAACGAACGAGCTACACAATGCAGGGGACGAACCAAAGAAATATGGCAGAACCCAAACAAGGCGTCGATAATTTCGGATCATGCCAAAGTAAGATTCAGAGATAAAATCCTGTCGAGATAGACTTTTATCGCTGTTTTCGTACAAGCTATCCCACAGTTTTTCTGAAACTGAAAAATTGAAATGCACCCCTGCAATAATTTGCATTAATGGGCCATATCTGTGGGTTAACCCTTGACGGTACAAGGTTTTCATTTTGCCGTTATTTGAGCTGCCATAACGTGCAATTGGAATATCTTTTTCATCACCAACATAACAAGGCATGCTGACCGGCCATAGCGACTGACCATTCATGTTCTTTACACTATAGGCGTGAGTTTGAGTCAGGCCTTCTAATAGCGTATCAATATTGGTATTTACTGGAGTAATAAACTCGAGCAGTGATTCACTGTAGTCTGTGGTAATACGAGAATGGGTTAACGCAGAACCTAGCTTCTCTGGGTGGCCATCTTTTGCTAATTGACCAGAGTCATCGATTCGTAATGCTTCACGTTCAATACCGCGTAACATGCCGAGTAAAGATTCACGGCCTTCACCGTTAGAAAGGAGCTCGATTATTTCATTGAATGAATTCAATTTGCTGTTCTCTTATTGTTGCTCGTATTAGTCGCTTGCATAGGCGACATTCAAACTGCTAGACCTGATATTAAACGACATTATTTCCCCAATTGCATAAATAAATACAATTGATGAGCAAATTTACATTTCATCACTTAACAAGCGCACTTTATAAAGAGCAGTTAATTAAGGGTCATTTATTACAGGCCAAATAAATAAAAAACGGTAACATTTTTATTGTCACCGTTATAGTAATTGTATCAGACCCTATATAGGCTTTATAGGGTCGATAACTTCAAAAGCAATGGCTAGGCTTATTTAATCTCTTTAATAGGATAGCCTAATGCTTCAAGTTTAGGATAAATCGCTTTCTTATCTCCAACAATCACCATGATCATTTCAGATAATTTGAGTTGCTCTGCGGCTAATTTATTCAGCTCTGCAGCGGTGATGTTTTCGACAATTTCCGCTTGTTGCTCAGTAAAGTCATCAGCAAGTTGATATCGCTGAATAATCCGCATAAAGCCTGCTTTTTGATAAGGCGTTTCATAATCTAACGCTTTACCCTGAGAAATTGAGCTGCGCATAAAGGCGAGTTCTTTTTCAGTCATGCCATCTTTTTGGAAACGGTTTATTTCATTAATAAACTCGGTTACTGACTCTGCTGTGACATCGCTTCTCACGCTTGCTGAAGCTTCAAAACGACCAACTAAGTCATTACCGCTAAACCCTGTACGAGCGCCATAGGTATAACCTTTGTCCTCACGTAGATTTAAATTAATGCGGCTATTAAATGCCCCACCTAAAGGGTAATTCATTAAGAATGATTTGAAGTAATCACCCGTGGCATCATAAGGCAAAGCACGCTTACCAATTTTAATCACTGACTGAGCAGCATCTGCTTTATCGATAACATATATAGTACCACCTTCAAGATCTGGCAATGGCGGTAACGTCATAGAATCATTCGCTTCACCCTGCCAGTTTTCAAACACGGCTAATGACGGCATGATTTCTTTCTGACTCAAATCTGACACCACGACCATTTGAGCGTTACCCGCTTTGTATTGAAGCTTATAGAACTGCTTAACATCATCGAGTGTCAACGCCGATACCGTTTCAAGTGTCCCACCAGCATTAGCACTTAAATGGCTGTCGTCACCAAACAGTAAGCTTGAAAAACTACGACTCGCTAAGTAATTAGGATCAGACTCTTGATGCTGTAGGCCTTGAATTTCTTGTTGCTTCAAACGTTCAAAGTCAGCTTCAACAAAACCCGGGGTAAATAGCTTTTCTTGCAAAATCGCTAATGTCGGCGTTAAGTTTTCCGTTAAGCTCGAGACTTGAATGTAGCTTTGGGTCGCTGAGGCGCCAAATGAAATACTGCTGCCTAACATTTCAAGCGCACCCGCTAACTCTTCCGTTGTGCGTTTTTCACTTGATTCATTCAGCATCGATGCCGTAATTGATGCTAGGCCAGCTTTGTCCATATCAGGTAGTCGATTACCACCTTCAAGATAAATCAGTAACTCAACAGTTGGGGTTTCATGGCTTTCTGTGCCCATGATTTCAATATCGTTTTTTAATTCAGCAGTCCACAGTTGAGGCACTTTTAATACCGGTGCTTCACCCACTTTTGGCATCACTGAGCGATCAAAGCTTGAGGTGATTTGACGAACATTTTCAGTACCTGTTACTGCACTTTCAGCAATAGGTAACATCGTTGGAGTGAAGTTATCAGCCTTGGCGATTAACTGTTTTGCCCCTTCTGGTACCACACTCATTACCACCATAGGTTTATCTTTGATGTAAGTGTTGAAAACGCGCATCACATCTTCTTTAGTGACACTGGCATATCGCTCAAGATCGCGGGCTATCATATTCGGGTCGTCAAAGAAGGTCTGGTTATAAGCTAATGTGGAAACTTTACCTTTTACACTTTGCATACCGTAAATGGTGTCAGATTCAAATTGTACTTTTACTTTCTGTAAATCGTCATCTGTTACGCCACGCTGTTCAAATTCAGCAATCGAGTCATTGATCTTTTGCTCAAGGTCAGCAAGGTTAGCGCCACTGGCAGGGTTAGCTAATGCATATAAGGTTAACCGACAAGATAGCTCTTGGCACGGATGTCCCACAGAAGCTTGCACAGCAAAGCCATCTTTCACTAAGTTTTTATAAAGTAATGAGGTTTTACCGCCACCTAAAATATTGGCCAGTAAATCTAATGCGGCTTCATCTTGATGACGAGCATATACGGTTGGAAAACCCATATAGATGAGCGGTAAATGTACCTTGTCTTCCATTGAGATATAACGCGACTTATCTAAACTCACTGGCGTTTTAGGAGCAGCATTCACTTCAGGGCCACGCTCTAGCTCGCCAAAGTACTTGTTCACCATGGCAAGAGTGGTGACTTCATCAAAATCACCACCAATCGTTAATGTGGCATTATTAGGGCCATACCAACGTTTAAAGAAGTTTCTAACATCATCAACAGTGGCGCGTTCTAAGTCTTCAGGCCAACCAATAACAGGCCAAGAATACGGATGCCCCGCTGGGAACATTGCTTGGTTAAAGCGTTCATTCAAGCGGCCATAAGGTTGATTATCAATACGCTGAGCACGTTCATTTTTAACAGTCTCACGCTGTACTTCGAATTTTTCACTGGTCAATGCAGGAAGTAAGAATCCCATGCGGTCTGACTCTAACCACAACATTTTTTCTAACTGATTGCTTGGCACTGTTTCGAAATAGTTGGTGCGATCAGTATTGGTTGTGCCGTTGAGTGTTCCACCCGCTTCGGTGATCACTTTAAAGTGCTGCTCGTCACCGACATTTTGTGAACCTTGGAACATCATGTGTTCAAATAAGTGAGCAAAACCACTGCGACCAGCCACTTCACGTGCTGATCCCACATGATAAGTCACATCGACATGGACTAATGGATCTGAGCTATCTTGATGTAAAATGACGGTTAAGCCATTCTCAAGTTGGTATTTTTTATAAGGGATGCCAATCGCATCTGATACTTGAACGGTTTCAAGTAAGGTCACACCTTCTGGTAATGCTGAAGGCGTTGTTGCTTCATGGGCGCAACCACTAATGGCGATCGATATTGCTGCTGCCAAGATCCATTTTTTCACTTTATTCTCCTTGAATAAAAGGTCAATGAGGTTTGCTATATTCATGTCTGACAACACGAAAGGCATAGGGTTTCAAATTAAACTTCCCTATTAATTCAATAGCCTAAAAAATCTTCATTGGACATTGTGCTATATAACAATTGTGTTATATAACATTTACGCATTTAAATATTTTTACCATGCCCACATAAATGCCGCCACAATTAAAGAGTATCGAATTGTTTTGCCAATTAAAATCATGATAGTTGACGGCACAATTGGCAGTTTTAACCAGCCAGCTATTAAACACAAAATATCACCAATCAAAGGGAGCCAAGAAAGTAACAGTGCCCAGTAGCCATATTTTTCAATTAATTTTAATCCATGTTGATACTTTTTTGAGGCAAAGTCGTCAGGAGTCTTAGCAAACCGACCTAAATAGCCTAAATAATAGCTGGTGATTGCGCCTAATGAATTGCCCACACTGGCTACGATTAGCAAAGATAACCACATTTCTGGGGCATCTGTTAATAAGGCCACAAGTAAAACTTCTGAGCCCCCTGGTAACAAAGTTGCCGCCAAGAAAGCCCCACTAAACATTAACCATAACGCAGTCATTCACTTTACCTAATGATATCTATAGAGTTTTAAACACTTTTAAACGACTTAACCTCAAGTTAGCAAGTTGTTGAATTTTAAAGTGCATTTAACATATTATGTAATTGATATAAGTTATATCAAAAACGGTTTGTTCCATCTTGGAACACTCAATACAATTCGAAAAATTGTGCAGCTAAAGACTGTAGTTAAGCAATATTAAAATAAGCTGAACCTAAACTCGCTTATCACGGTATACCTACTTTCTTACAAAACAAATCAACAATGACTATCAATGGCCTTTAAGTGTGATTGTGTTAGGTTATTGACATAATAATCCCCTTGCTCACTGTATAGAGCAAGTATAATAACTAGTTGGAATTGAAATGATTTTTCAAACCTTGAAGCGTATTCCTTTTTGGCAGAAAGTGCTAGCAGGTTTTGCATTTGGTATTTTGGCAGGCGTCGCCTTGGGCGATAGCGCTGTGATGCTAAAACCATTAGGCGACTTATTCATTAGCGCCATTAAAATGTTGGTCGCGCCTTTGGTATTTTGTGCCATTGTAGTCAGTATTACCTCTTTAGGTACCCAAGCGAACCTAAAACGACTTAGCTTAAAAACCTTAGGCTTGTTTATGCTAACGGGTACTGCGGCTTCATTCATTGGCCTTGCAGTTGGTAGCTCATTTGACATGGGCGGTAGCATTGAACTGGCGACTTCAGAAGTTCGTGACCGTGATATTCCTGGTTTTGCTCAAGTGCTGCTGAATATGATCCCTGTTAATCCTTTTGCTTCGCTAGCGGAAGGAAAAGTGCTGCAAATCATTGTATTTGCCGCTTTAGTCGGTATCGCCATTAATGCGGTTGGCGAGAAAGCAGCGCCATTAAAGAACACCATTGGCGCTGGCGCTGAAGTGATGTTTGAACTAACCCGTATGGTATTAAAGCTCACTCCAATCGGTGTATTTGGTTTAATGGCATGGGTTGTTGGCGAATATGGTTTATCAACCTTATTACCACTGGGTAAGTTCATTTTAGCCATTTACGTTGCAGCCTTAATCCATATTATTTTCGTTTATGGCGGCCTGATTAAGTTTGTGGCGAAATTAAGCCCAGTGCAGTTTTTCCGTAAAGCGATGCCGGCGCAGTTAGTAGCTTTCAGTACCGCTTCAAGCTTTGGTACCTTGCCAGCAAGTAGTAAATGTACTGAATCAATGGGTGTGTCAAAACGTTATAGCGCGTTTGTACTACCGCTTGGTGCCACCATGAATATGGATGGTTGTGGCGGTATTTACCCTGCTATTGCCGCTATCTTTATTGCGCAAATCTACGGTATTCCGTTAGATATGACTGATTACATGTTAATTGCAGTTACTGCTACTGTAGCCTCAGTTGGTACTGCAGGTGTTCCTGGAAGCGCGATGGTGATGTTAACCGTGACTTTAGGTGTTGTGGGTTTACCGCTTGAGGGGATTGCCTTTATCGCTGCCATTGACCGTGTAATAGACATGATCCGCACCGCAACTAACGTCACTGGCGATATGATGACAGCTGTTGTGATTGGTAAGAGCGAAGGTCAGTTTGACGAAGCGCAATTCAACTCAAATGATAAGGTGGTTGAGCAAGCCGCCTGACAGATATAACGCACTTAAGATTTAACAAAAAAATGGCAGATGAAATCATCTGCCATTTTTATTAGCTAAAGCTAGAACTAAAATTTAGCGTTGGCCCATAACCAGACTTTATCGGTATCGACTTTACCAGCGGCAACATCACCCGCAGAGTATGCAGCGTATTTAATCCCTAAGGTGTAATTATCGTAAACAGGTACACTGAATACTGCATCAATTTCCGAACCTAAATCATCCACAAGTGCAGATGATTCATCGGCCTCAAATTCATGATAAACCACAGCCCATTTCCCGCCTAACACTTTACCGCCAATCGATGCGTATAAATCTGCTAAACCTTGCTGAGGTGTTGTTAAGAATTGGTCTGTCCAACCATTAAATCCGTGCAATGTAGCAAGTGGAGTCGAGAAGCCATAATCGCCGCCATCAGAACCTAATAGTTCATAACCCACTTTGAATGTAATAGCTGAAAACCCAACCCCGCCTTCCACACTCATGTAATCAGCTGAGTATGACTGACCTGCACTATCAGAATCCTGTGTGGCATATTCTGCTGAGTATAGAACCTTAATATCGCCGACGTCTGTGCTACCAGCAAAACGAAGACCATAGGTGTCTAAGCCGTTGTCAGTATCGTTATCCACTTCAAGCAGATAACCATAACCACTTAAGGTACCAAAACCTGTTTTAAGAGATGCATTGATCAGGTTATCTTTCGAATCAATATCTTTTTCTTGAGCAAAAATACGGTTACGTTGAGTAATGTAGCCATAGTCAATTTTGAAAATATCATTGAATTGATAATCAAGCATCACACCATCAAATGTCTGCCTGTCTTGACGCCAGCCTACGTGACCCACAAAACGTTGGTTATCAAAGGTGATCACCTGACGGCCACCTTTAATACTAAAGCCTTTAAATTTGTATTTAAGGAATAACTGATCCAGCTCTGTGGTTTCTGGATCTGCAATCACAGAGTAATCAGGATTTTTTCCTAGCGTGTTATTGTAATCATCAACCCCCGCTACAACACGTGAATCTTCAAATTCGACTAACGATGAAAAGCCATAGTAATCAGCTGTGGCATAAGTCAGTCTGGTTCGAAGTGTAAAAGCATCAGCATCTTTCAATGCATTATCTTGTTCCACCATTTCATAGCGAAGGTTTAAGTCAACTTTCACTTTTCCTTCAGTCACAGCCTCTGCAATACTGGTTGCTTCAGCGGCATTCACTTGACCTACAGAAAGGATGGCAAGCGAAGCTGGAGCCAGTAAGGTTAATGCAGGTTTTGCCAACTTTTCTTTAATTAAGCCTGCAAGTTGATTCTTTTTCATCATAGTTCCCTTAGTTTTTATAAATCTTATCCATCAAAAATCCTAGCCAACATCAGCAGTTTCATTATCACTAATTGAAGACTTGCTAATGTTAATATTCTCAACTTTACGTTGTTTTTCGTATAAGAACTTAAGTACCTCTGCTCTTAAACGGTTATATTCTTTGTCTTCTGCCAGTGCTAAGCGTGCCCTTGGCCGCGGAAGATTAACCTCTAAAATCTCACCAACGGTTGCAGCGGGCCCATTGGTCATCATCACAATTTTGTCAGACAGTAACACCGCTTCATCCACATCATGGGTGATCATAATGACGGTATTATTTAACTCATTTTGGATTTCCATTAACGAGTCCTGCATATGAGCACGTGTAAGTGCATCAAGCGCACCAAAAGGCTCGTCCATCAATAAAACATCTGGTTGCATCGCCAATGCGCGTGCAATGCCCACACGCTGCTTCATACCACCTGATATCTCACTGGGACGTTTATGCATGGCATGATCCATATGCACTAGCTTGAGGTTATGCTCAATCCATTGCTTCATTTCAGCTTTATTCATTTTCTTCTGAAACACCTGCTTAACCGCGAGTTCCACATTTTGATAGGCTGTTAACCAAGGTAAAAGCGAATGATTTTGAAACACAACCGCACGTTCAGGGCCTGGTTCAGCCACTTCGGTGCTGTTTAAAATTACCCCACCTTTGGTCGCTTGATATAAACCCGCCACAATATTTAATACCGTAGACTTGCCGCAACCAGAGTGACCAATCAATGAGACAAATTCGCCTTTATTGATTTTAAGATTCACTTCCTTAAGGGCTTTAAACGGCCCATTAGGAGTGGGGAAATCCATATCAATGTTACTTATATCTAAAAAGGTGCTCATCAGACTTTTCCTCTTTCAATCACTACTTCTTTAATGATGACTTCTTTCATTGGCTACTTATTTACAATGATTATTTAGTTTTATCCCAAGAGAACCAGCGTTGTAGCGCCAGGACACCTCGGTCTAATAAAAAACCAATCAAACCAATCACAACAACTGCAGCCATGATGCGGGCTAGCGATTCTGAGCTACCATTTTGGAATTCATCCCAAACGAATTTACCTAAACCAGGGTTTTGCGCTAGCATTTCAGCGGCAATCAACACCATCCAAGCAACCCCTAGCGATAAACGCATACCAGTGAAAATCAATGGAATTGATGCAGGTAATACAATTTTTTGCACATGAGTTAAAGGCGATAAACGTAGTACTCGACTCACATTAACTAAGTCAGAATCTATGTTGGCGACACCCAATGATGTGTTAATCATCATTGGCCATAAGCTACATAAAGTGACCGTTAGTAGTGAGTTAATAAATGACTTAGACACCATAGGATCTGGCGACACATACAGCGCACTTACAACCATTGTCACCAAAGGCAACCAAGCAAGCGGAGAGACAGGTTTGAACACTTGAACGATTGGGTTTAACGCCGCATTCAGTGTTGGACTTAAGCCCATCCAAATCCCCATAGGGATGGCGATGACAGCCGCAAGTAAAAAGCCGGACATAACCGTAACAAGACTGGTAAAAATCTGATCAACAAAGGTTTCTTTACCAGTGTAAGCACGAATTTTTACTACATAGCTTGGATCAACTTCGAGTCTTGCAGCATTACGTTTGTCTTGGCGTTCGTAAAAAGCCTCAGCTTTTACTCGCTCAGCATTGTGCTCTTGGTATAAAGCGCCAAACTGCCCTGCCACGGCAACAGGTCCAGGGAATTTACCTAGCGAAGTATTAATGCTGTTTGCTGCAATTGACCAAATCACTAAAAATACAGTGATACCAATAACAGGTAGCAATAACGCTTTACTGGCTTGACCCATCCAAGATAGAAAAGAAGTGACCTTGCTTTTATCTATCATTAATCGATCTGTTAACCGCGTAATGGTTGTCATAATGTTTTCCTTAACTACTTAACATTAATCGTAAGCAACATGATTAATCATGCTGCTTACCAATGGCTTACGAATAAACGCTTATAGTTTGTCGCCTTGCTTTAAACCAATAGCGAACTTACTTAAATAATCATTTGGCGCACTGCCGTCATATACAATGTCGTCAATAAAGTGCTGCTGTGGCTTTTTGAAACCAGTCTCTGTCGCAAAGTCAGGGAAGTGTTTTGCAGCAATGGTTTTATCATCAATCAATGATTGCGCAGCTTTTGCGTAAATATCAGGACGATAAACTTTTGCTGCAATTTCTTTGTACCAAGCATCAGGCTTGTCATCAGAAATTTGTCCCCAACGACGCATTTGAGTCAGGTACCAAATCGCATCTGAGTAATATGGATATGTCGCGTTGTAGCGGAAGAACACATTAAAGTCAGGTACTGCACGTTTATCACCTTTCTCATATTCAAACGTACCTGTCATACTGTTTGCGATAACGTCGTAATCAGCGCCAACGTAATTAGATTGAGATAGGATTTTCACAGCCGCTGGGCGGTTAGCATTGTCATTATCATCTAACCATTTCGCGGCTTTAATTAACGCACGAGTTAAACGAATTGTGGTGTTAGGGTACTTTTCAGCAAACTCAGCGGTTATACCGAATACTTTCTCTGGGTTATCTTTCCAAATCTCATAGTCGGTAACCACTGGCACACCAATACCTTTAAATACCGCTTGTTGGTTCCATGGCTCACCAACGCAGTAACCATAAATAGTGCCTGCTTCAAGTGTTGATGGCATTTGCGGTGGAGGCGTAACAGATAAGAAAGCTTCAGCATCTAACTGACCTGAAGTATCACCTTTATGTGGCGCATAAAACCCTGGATGAATACCGCCAGCGGCTAGCCAATAACGTAATTCATAGTTATGGGTTGATACCGGAAATACCATGCCCATTTTGAAAGGTTTACCCTCTTCAGTGTATTGCTCAACGACAGGCTTTAGTGCATCAGCTTTAATCGGGTGAACAGGTTTACCTTCGCTGTCTTTAGCAATATTTGGCTTCATTTTTTTCCAAATATCATTTGAAACCGTAATCGCATTACCGTTCAAATCCATTGAAAAAGGCGTGATAATATGAGCTTCAGTTCCGTAACCAATGGTTGCAGCGATTGGTTGACCCGCTAACATATGCGCGCCATCTAAACGGCCGTCAATCACACCATCTAACAGCACTTTCCAGTTTGCTTGTGCTTCAATCGTGACGTATAAGCCCTCTTCTTCGAAGTAGCCATTTTCGTAAGCAATCGCAATTGGCGCCATATCAGTTAATTTAATAAAACCGAAAGTTAGCTCCTCTTTTTCAGGAAAACCGACTTCAGCCATTGCTGGCACTACTGCGGTAAACGATACCGCCAGTAAGGTATGTTTAAGTGCTTTTTTCCAATTCATCTTTATATCCTTGTAAAATTTAAAAAGAGAAAACAAAAAAGGCGCCAATTACTCCTTTAGGAATAATTAAGCGCCTTTGCTTAAATGTAAAATTAGCTTTAAACTCTAAAAACAACTTAAATCGTTTGTTTAATCATCGATTTATAGTGTGTATTGACAGTGTTCGATTATGTATTTATTAAACATTACTATTCAGCAACCGTGCCAACTCATTAAGTTATTGTTTTATATTGATATATACATTTTAAATTAGGTAGTACTCATAAAGAGGTGTTCCAATTCAGTGCGATATCAACTTAACCGCACCTAAATGGGTACTTAGTTTCCTATCAGTTCCTAAATAGGTGCAAGGCATAAATCTGCTGATAGTTAACACTGAAAGTAGCTTTGATAGAGATAAAGCTTCTACTGATTGCGACATCAGAGCATATACAGAATGAATGAACATTATTGAAAGCTTCAACGAAAGTTGTTTCTTGTGCTGGTCAGTTTAGATATCAGGTTAAATAACAGGCATTAAAAAGCCACTGACATGCAGTGGCTTTATAAGTCTTATCACTTATTAATGATAAGCAATGTAAGACTTCGACAACAGATTAGCCTAATACCGCTAGCAAGACACCAGCAGCAACAGCACTACCGAGTACACCGGCAACGTTAGGCCCCATAGCATGCATTAACAAGAAGTTTTGTTGGTTAGCCTCTAGACCCACCTTATTCACGACTCGAGCAGCCATAGGCACTGCTGATACACCTGCAGCGCCAATCAATGGATTAATCTTACCACCAGATAGCTTAGACATTAGCTTAGCCATCATCACACCAGCAGCTGTACCTATACTAAATGCAACTGCACCTAATACCAAAATACCCAAAGTCTCAATACGTAAGAACTCTTCAGCCTGCAGTTTAGAACCAACAGCTAGACCAAGGAAGATTGTCACTATATTGATCAATTCGTTTTGAGCTGTGCTAGATAATCTATCAACCACGCCTGACTCACGCATTAAATTACCAAGACAGAACATGCCTACTAATGGCGTTGCAGCAGGTAAAAACAGAATAGTCATGCCGACAACCATCAACGGGAAGATAATTTTCTCTTTCTTACTCACTTCACGTAGCTGTTCCATTTTAATCGTACGCTCTGACTCACTAGTCAATAAACGCATGATTGGTGGTTGAATTAACGGAACCAACGCCATGTAAGAATAAGCAGCAACGGCAATCGCACCCAATAAGTCAGGGGCAAGCTTAGAGGCTAAGAAAATCGCCGTGGGTCCATCAGCGCCACCAATAATTGCAATGGCGGCAGCATCTTGCATGCTAAATTCAAAACCAGGAACTAAGTTCAGTGCAATAGCACCAAGCAAAGTGGCGAAAATACCAAACTGCGCCGCGGCGCCTAATAACAAGGTTTTAGGGTTAGCAATCAGTGCACCAAAGTCTGTTAGTGCGCCTACTCCCATGAAAATCAATAATGGGAAAATCCCAGTTTCAATACCCACATAATAGGCATACCAAAGCAGACCACCTTCATCGGTAAAGCCAGCATTTGGGATGTTAGCTAGAATTGCACCAAAACCAATAGGCACTAAAAGTAGCGGCTCAAACCCTTTAGCAATAGCAAGATAAAGTAGTAACCCACCAATCGCCATCATGAATAATTGATCAGGTGCGAAGTTAGCAATACCCGTCTCAGACCAAAAGGCCATTAATCCTTCCATGCTATCTCCTACGCTAATGCCAACAGAGGTGAACCCACTGTCACTGCATCACCTTGTTTAACTGATACATTACGGATAACGCCCGCAGTTGCAGCACGTACTTCGGTTTCCATTTTCATGGCTTCTAGAATGATGATTACATCACCTTCATTCACTTGGTCGCCATCATTAACCAAGACTTTGAAAATATTGCCAGATAGCGGCGCATTCATCGTCATTTTGATTTCATTACTCACCGGTGCGTGCGGTGCAAGTGGAGCTGGAGCTTGTGAGCCTCCAGATGCAGCAGCTGGCACTATTTGGCTGATATCGCCACCTTCACTCACTTCAACAACAAAGCTTTGACCCTGAACGTTTACGGTATAAGTTTCAGGCCCTTTCTCAGCCTTAGCTGCAGGTACAGCCATATCATCAGCACTAGGTACAGGCTCAAAGGCATCAGGGTTGCCACGATTTGATAGGAACTGTAAGCCAATTTGGTTGAATAACGCGTAGGTCATAACATCGTCATCGGTATCAGCTGCTAAGGTAAAGTTATCTTTCTTAGCTATCTCACTGAGCTCTGAGCGAAGTTTATCCAGCTCAGGTTCAATAAGGTCCGCAGGGCGACAGGTAATCGCTTCTGCGCCATTTAACACGCGAGCTTGCAGCTCAGCATTAACTGGAGCAGGAGTTGCGCCGTACTCGCCTTTCAATACGCCCTCAGTTTCCTTAGCAAGGGTTTTATAGCGTTCGCCCATTAAGACGTTAATCACTGACTGAGTACCGACGATTTGAGAGGTTGGTGTCACTAAAGGTAAAAAGCCTAAATCTTCACGTACACGCGGGATTTCTTCTAGCACTGCATCCATCTTGTCTGCCGCGCCTTGCTCTTTAAGCTGATTCTCCATGTTAGTTAACATGCCACCTGGTACTTGGGCACGAAGAATACGAGAATCAATCCCTTTAAGCGCCCCTTCGAAGCGAGCATATTTTTTGCGCACGTCTCTGAAGTAAGCGGCAATCTCTTCTAACGTTGCCATGTCATAACCAGTAGAGCGGCCATTATCTTCAGCCATAGCAACAAGCGTTTCAGTAGCCGAGTGACCATAGGTTTGGCTCATTGACGAGATAGCGGTATCAAGGACGTCAATTCCAGCTTCAATCGCTTTTTGATAAGTTGCAGTACTCAAGCCCGTCGTTGCATGGCAATGCATAGAAACAGTTAAATCAGTTTGAGACTTTAAACGGCTAATAAGGTCATAGGCTTCCATTGGTTTAAGTAAACCAGCCATATCTTTAATACATAATGAATCACAGCCTAAATCTTCAAGGTTTTTAGCCATTGAAACCCAAGTATCAACTGTGTGAACAGGACTGGTTGTAAATGAAATTGTTCCTTGTGCATGACCGCCAACTTGTTTAACGGCTTTAACGGCAGTTTCAAGGTTACGTACATCGTTCATTGCATCAAAAACACGGAAAACATCTACACCATTTGTGTGAGCTCGCTCAACGAAACGGGTCACCACATCATCAGCATAATGGCGGTAACCTAATAAATTTTGACCACGTAATAACATTTGTTGTGGTGTGTTTGGCATGACCTTTTTTAATTCACGAATACGATCCCAAGGATCTTCGCCTAAATAACGAATACATGAATCAAAGGTAGCACCACCCCATGACTCTAAAGACCAAAAACCAACTTTATCCAGTAAAGGAGCGATAGGTAACATATCGTCTAAACGTAGGCGGGTTGCCAAGATAGACTGATGGGCGTCTCTTAATACTACATCTGTTAACGCTAAAGGCTTGCTCATAAAAACTCCTAAACTTTAATCTTTTGCACGATACTGATGAATAGCAGAAGTAATAGCTGCTACTAACTTAGGATCAAGTGTTGTTGCTGATGCTGCGGCCGGTGTTGGCGCGTGAGCAACGGCAGATTGATTCTCTGACTCGCATAATCTAGCGACGATTTTAATACCGACAATTAGAATACTTAAAAATATGAATACTAAGCCCATTCCCATTATCATCACGCCTAGGGCGTTAAATAACTGCTCAGATATTGAAGTCATACATCCTCTCTTGTCTTAATGTTCAATCAGCGATTGCACATAGGATCCACTTTTGATTACGTAAAGCCGATGAAGTGACTCATATCAATGACTCATGCACCATTTTTAAGCATTAAGTCATGTTTCAGGGTCACTTAGAATAATTATTCAGTCCATATTAACCAATTTCAGATTATAAAAAAGACCTCAATCATCCAATTTGGTTATATCAAATTTTTCATCGACGAAAAATATAACCAATCTATAACAATTAATCCAACAGCTTGTAAATTGGTCAGACCAAAAATAATAAAATTAGACCTCTCTATGTAATAATTCACTAATTTTTTTACGTTATTATTGAGAATTGTTCAATTCTGAGCGTTCTAATCAAAAAATGACAAGATTATGACGAGTTCTATATAAAAAGTGATATCAATAATAAGAACAACCAACCGCCCCAAACCTGTGCATAGCATCTAAAAAGCATAAATATGTCGATTTTACGGCTTTAAGATGACTAATTATGAGGTTAGCCAACTCGCTTTTAGCAAAACTGGTCAACTATTCTAGTAATAGGGTCAATAGCGAAATGTATATCTTTTTAAGTTGGATTTTTTAGTGAGGTTAGCTAACGAATTGTTGAAGTAAAAAACTGAAGTGAAAAGCTGAAGTCTGTATTTTCATTCATACAGCATATCATCTAAATAGAAAATGGCTTTGAAAGTGGATCGCTCGATAGTGTTCAGCGTAATAAAAGGTAAATTTTAGACAAAAAAATACCCTGTAGTTGCCTACAGGGTATTCTCTATCATGGTGCGGATGGGAGGATTCGAACCTCCGACCGCCTGGTTCGTAGCCAGGTACTCTATCCAGCTGAGCTACATCCGCAAATCTTTTACTTTTTGCTCAAGGCTAATTGAGCTTAGTTGCATATTTAATATATGCAAATAATGGCGGAGAGGGAGGGATTCGAACCCTCGATGGGAGTTAAAGCCCATACTCCCTTAGCAGGGGAGCGCCTTCGGCCACTCGGCCACCTCTCCGAATTATGGTGCGGATGGGAGGATTCGAACCTCCGACCGCCTGGTTCGTAGCCAGGTACTCTATCCAGCTGAGCTACATCCGCATAATTTGGTATGAATTTTATATGGTGCGGATGGGAGGATTCGAACCTCCGACCGCCTGGTTCGTAGCCAGGTACTCTATCCAGCTGAGCTACATCCGCATATATAAAATGGTAAAGCTTTTGAATAATCTAATGGTGCGGATGGGAGGATTCGAACCTCCGACCGCCTGGTTCGTAGCCAGGTACTCTATCCAGCTGAGCTACATCCGCTCATTAAATAATTCAAACACAAATAGCAATGGTGCGGATGGGAGGATTCGAACCTCCGACCGCCTGGTTCGTAGCCAGGTACTCTATCCAGCTGAGCTACATCCGCATCGATATACTATTTTAAGAAATGGCGGAGAGGGAGGGATTCGAACCCTCGATGGGATTTAAAGCCCATACTCCCTTAGCAGGGGAGCGCCTTCGGCCACTCGGCCACCTCTCCGTTTCTTGGGCGGTATATTACTGTTTGAAGAAAATAAGTCAAACCCTTTTTCAGAAACATATATTCATTTGAACTGTTTTTAATCATATTGCCGACATAAGCCACAAAAATTTTCAATTCACCTTACCGATTTTTGTTTTTTAAGTTAAAAACAATTAAATCCATTTTTAACTCTAGTGGCTAGTTCAAACTGTTTAGACAGTAAAATGTTTCTTTATGGCGGTTTTCTGCTCCAATAACTTCAACTCAAGGTTTTAGTTACTTTGCTTATCTAAAAAGTAAGTTTTATTGGATATTAATATATAGGAGCAACAAACTGGAACTGGAACTGGAACTGGAACTGGAAGTGTATTAAGTCGGGTTAGGTAATCGAATCTGAGTCCAAACACAGCAAAGCAGTTAGTTTGAGATATTGCTGAAACATTCACTCAGTATAATCTGCTAATAAAGTTCGATTGACCTCTCCTAAATAATTGTGGGGTAATTCGAAGATAGATGTGGCCGATTTAAATATTGAAAATTGATGGCCTGATACTTATTTGACTAAGAGGCACTCTTAAAGAGCAGACACAAAAAAGCCAGCATAGACTGGCTTTAATAATATAACGCTTAACAATTCTGATTTATCAGAAATTGCCACCCTCTGGGGTAGTGTTTCCAGATTTTTCAGACTGGATACGTTGATAAATTTCTTCACGATGAACTGATACTTCTTTAGGTGCATTCACACCGATACGTACCTGGTTACCTTTAACACCTAGTACAGTAACAGTAACTTCATCACCTATCATTAATGTTTCGCCTACACGGCGAGTCAAAATCAGCATTCGATTGCTCCTTTAGTTCAATCAGCATACACCAGCTTCTATCCGTAATATGCGCGTTTTAATAGTGTTAGCTTAATACAAATAATTAGTTACGACACTAAATCAATAAAATTTTTAAGCTTTTTAGCGTAAAAAATCGAAAATCAATGAAATTTGGTAATTTAAGGGTCTGCTCGTATCAAGCTGTTAACATTTACAGACCATTCTTTAGACAAAGCTAAAACAGAACCTTCAAAACAAGTTGATGCTTTCATAAACAAAAAAGCATAAAAATCTATACTATTTTAATTTACAGTGCTTTGAACCAGATTTTAATAAAAAACGATGTCTCATAACTCATTAATCGACATCGATAATTATACTATGCCAAACCTTATACAATCACTCAAGCCATAAAGCGACCGTCTTCAATGGATGATGAAATAACTTAAACCAAATGACCTAACTAAGGTCATTTCATTAAGCTAACTTGTTAAAGCTGACTTCATAAAATTATCACCAACTCACTCGAACCGCTCAGACTTATAGGATTATCAATCTTATCCGTTTGCAATTAGCTTAAGCGCTCAGTTAACCAAGGTTGAACAAGTGCTAAAGCATCATCTAGATTTTCAGGTTGAGTGCCACCCGCTTGCGCCATATCAGGACGTCCACCGCCTTTGCCGCCAACTTGCTGTGCAACCATAGCCACTAACTCACCGGCCTTAACTTTACCGACAAGATCTTTACTTACACCTGCAATTAAGTTCACTTTGCCTTCATTGGCAATACCTAACACGATAATAGCTGAGTTAAGCTTTTGCTTGAGCTCATCTTGAAGGCCACGTAATGACTTTGGATCAACCCCTTCAAGTTTCTTAACTAAAACTTTGACGCCATTAAGCTCAACCGCTTCGCCAGCAATATCAGCACTTGCTGCAGCTGCGAGCTTGTCTTTAAGCTGAGACATTTCTTTTTCTAGTTGCTTCACTTTATCAAGATGCGCTTTAAGTTTAGCTACCACAGATCCTGAATCTGATTTAAGTAATGAAGCTGCTTTATCAAGCTGTGCTTGTTGCTCAGCAACATAAGCCATTGCCACTGAACCTGTAACAGCTTCAATACGACGAATACCTGCAGCAATACCGCCTTCAGATGTGATTTTGAATAAACCAATATCACCAGTGCGGCCAACATGAGTACCACCACAAAGCTCAATCGAGAAGTCACCCATAGTGACAACACGTACTTCGCTATCGTACTTTTCACCGAATAACGCCATAGCGCCCTGCTCTTTGGCCTCATCAATGCCCATTACGGCAGTTTTTAATTGATGGTTACGACGAATTTGAGTGTTGACCATTTCTTCAACTTGCTTAAGCTCTGCAGCAGTTACCGCTTCAAAGTGTGCAAAGTCAAAACGTAAGCGCTCAGGATTAACCAATGAACCTTTTTGGTTAACATGGGTACCTAGTACATTACGTAACGCTGAGTGTAATAAATGGGTAACTGAGTGATTAAGCTGAGTACGGTGGCGTAATTTTTTATCCACTTCAGCAGTAACCGTTTGACCGACAGTTAAAGTACCTGCAGTTAACTTACCTTCATGACCAAAAGCTTGACCAAAGATTTGGGTGTCTGAAACAGCAAATACATTTTCGCCAATAGATAACTGACCTTTGTCACCGACTTGACCACCTGATTCAGCGTAAAATGGCGTGTTATCTAGAACGATGACAGCTTCTTGTCCTGCTGATAAAGAATCAACTGCAGAGCCTTCAACATATATAGCACTGACTTTGCCTTCGCCATTCAATTCTGTGTAACCACAAAATTCAGTTTCGCCTTCAATTTTAAGGCCGCTGTTATAGTCAGTGCCGAAGTTACCTGCAGCTTGTGCACGGCTACGCTGCTCAGCCATTGCTGACTCAAAGCCCGCTTCATCAACAGTGATATCACGTTCACGACAAACATCAGCAGTAAGATCCACAGGGAATCCGTATGTGTCATATAGTTTAAATGCTGTTTCACCATCAAGCACATTAGTACTTAACTCGTTTAATGCCGCATCTAAAATCCCTAAACCACGTTCAAGGGTTCTAGCAAATTGCTCTTCTTCAGCTTTTAATGACTTTTCAATAATGGCTTTTGCTTCAACAAGGCCTTTACCTGCATCGCCCATTACTTCGATAAGTGTCGGCAGTAACTTGTAGAAGAAAGTCTCAGTTGCGCCAAGCTTATTGCCATGACGCACTGCGCGGCGAATAATACGACGTAAAACGTAACCACGGCCTTCATTTGATGGCATAACACCATCAGCAATAAGGAACGAACAAGAGCGAATATGATCGGCGATAACACGTAGTGATTTATTTTCTAAATCTTCAACGCCAATGATCTCAGCCGCTTTTTTAATTAACGCTTGGAAAATATCAATTTCGTAGTTTGAATGAACGCCTTGCATAATTGCAGCAATACGCTCGATACCCATACCTGTATCAACAGACGGTTTTGGTAGCGGCTTCATTTCACCGTCAGCTTGACGGTTATACTGCATGAATACGATGTTCCAAATTTCAATGAAGCGATCGCCATCTTCTTCAGGTGTGCCTGGACGGCCGCCCCAAATGTGTTCGCCGTGATCGTAGAAGATTTCAGAACATGGACCACAAGGGCCTGTATCACCCATCTGCCAGAAATTATCTGATGCATATGGTGCACCTTTATTGTCGCCAATACGGATAATATTTTCAGCAGCAACACCAATCTTTTTATTCCAGATTTCAAATGCTTCATCATCTGTATCATAGATAGTGACGCATAACTTCTCTGTAGGTAACTTCAATGTTTGAGTTAGGAAGTTCCATGCAAATGAAATCGCTTCTTCTTTAAAGTAATCACCGAAACTGAAGTTACCTAACATTTCGAAGAACGTATGGTGACGAGCGGTATAACCCACATTGTCTAAATCATTATGTTTACCACCAGCACGAACACAGCGTTGTGACGTTGTCGCACGTGTGTAACCACGGTTTTCTAAGCCAAGAAAAGCTTCTTTAAACTGGTTCATACCAGCATTAGTGAATAATAACGTTGGGTCGTTATGAGGCACTAAAGAGCTACTATCGACAACTTGGTGTCCGTTGTTACCAAAATACGCTAAAAATGCGCTTCTTAATTCTGTGGTGGTCTGAAACATGAAATCGCCCTAAATGGATAAATTCTATTTATCATGAAGCTGTATATCAGCTCGAATATTGGCAACATTATATACTTAAACAAACTGAAGGTGCGAGAATCTAGCGGCTTAGATTAGTGATTTTCTTGCATTGAATAGCGATTACCCCAATCGACAATTCATTTTACTGAGTTGACAGGCTAAAACTTGTCATTTATCCGCCTAGCTTTAACCAACCTTAGCGATGACACTTACCTTATTAGTATTGCGGATAACCTGATAAATCCCACCAGATAGAGACAGTTGCACACAAGTATACTTAACGCCATATTCAAATTGCCAGAATTCGGCAATTACGGGCGCAGCGGAGCCGGTAGCACTGTCCTCTTTTGCTCCATATTGCGGCGAAAAGTATCGAAAAAATATCTCATTATTATTGGCTGCTTGATAAGTGACAATCAGGGCTTGTTGAGTTAACTCGCTAAACCTTTTCTCATCAAAATCAAAATTTACCACTGCTTCTTTAGTGGCTAATGGAACAATCAAATAACCATTCAATTTATCGGTTTGTTTCGCTTTATCTAGCTGCGCCAGATTATCAACAACGACTTCATACTTTGTCATTGCATCTAAACAAATATGATTAGCGATAACTTCGGCTAAATCTGATAATAATCTTGATGCTATGAGTTCAACAGGAGCCAGATCAAGAGTATATGAACTATTAGATATGGATTTAACTGTAATAAGCTTGTTTAGAAATGAGCATTGTGAAAGGTTAATGTCAGTATTGAGCTCACTGATAATGACATCTGCAGCAGCTAAGGCACCATGACCACATAGGATCACTTCAGTTTCAGGTGAAAACCAACGAATATGATAACCAAGTTCAGTATGACTGCTCTCTTTAAAAATAAACGCACTGATTGGCAATCGGTTTTCTGCAGCCCGTTTCTGCATCAGTGATTCGTTTTCAAAAACCACTCTTGAGCTACAAACTTCTACAGCGGCAAGGTTTCCAGCTTGAGTATCACCACTAAATACTTGGCGAATAAATTGATTGAATAAAGACTTTTCTGTCATAGCAATTCCAATGAATACTTAATTCAAGCTCTGATTAATTTTGCCCTTAGTGCTAATGCGCAATTTAACCATAGTTTCCTGCATAGCCTTTCATGAAACAGTCATCATTAGTGAGTCATAATTAGTGGCTATTTGGCAATGTTATGCTGAGTATTAAAATGCCAATAATCAAATGCAATTGCATGAAAACCTATATACATTTAACTATATAGCAAGAAACTGTAACTATTTAGTATTTGAATAGTAAATAAAGACTAAGCTGGATGATGTATAGGTATTAATCATTATTAAGTGCGGAATCAAACTGGAATTGAAAAGAAAAGGAAGTATATATGGAGATAAGCTCGTCGCCTAAATTATCAAAGCTCCTATTGTTACTTGAGCGCTATAAAGCAACCAGAGCTGAAACAAGTCAAATTTGTAGTCGTTTAGAAATAGAAGATTTTTGTGTACAGCCTTGCGCTGAAGTCAGCCCACCCAAATGGCATTTAGGCCACACTACTTGGTTTTTCGAAGAGCTTATTCTAGTTCCCTTTTTAACAGGCTATGAAAGATTCGGTGAACAATTCAGTCTAATATTTAATTCCTACTATAAAGCTACAGGACTGCATTGGACTCAACAAAACCGTGGCCACCTTTCAAGGCCGACTGTGGCTGAAATTTATCAATACAGAGAACGAACAGATCAATTAATAGCAAAGCTACTTATTGATTTAAATTGCTTAAATACTGATTTGCTAGATAGTCAATTGTTAGATAGCCAACAGAGCATTGAGGTAGCAAAGCTGATTGAAATTGGAATTCATCATGAGCAGCAACATCAAGAATTACTTTATATGGATATCAAATATATCCTCCATTGCAACCCATCAACGCCTCCATATATTCAGCAGCCACTGCCAGCATCTAAAGCAGTAACGACATCATGGCAAAGCTTTGGTAGCCAATTAACAGAAATTGGTCATCAAGGAGATGGATATGCTTTTGATAATGAGTGTCCTCAGCATAAAACTTATTTAACTGAGTTTTCAATATCAGAAACCCTTGTCACCAATGGAGAGTATCTACAATTCGTTGAAGATAAGGGTTATCAGCAAGCGAAATATTGGCTGAGTTTGGGCTGGGATTGGGTGTGCGAAAATAACATAATATCGCCGCTATATTGGCGACAAGTTAATGGACAGTGGTATGAATATACCCTCCATGGACTCGCCCCATTAGATTTCAATGCTCCAGTGGTTCATGTCAGCTATTTTGAAGCTGCAGCATTTGCACAATGGCGACAATGCCGTTTACCGTCAGAGCAAGAATTCGAGCACTATTTGCGCCATCGCCAAAATGCTCTCACAGATCTACAGGCTAATGTCTATCATCCTAATAAAGCCGATGCTCAAACCCATCAAGTTTGGTGTTGGACTCAAAGCCATTACTCAGCTTATCCAGGCTACAAACCATTTGAAGGAAAGCTTGAAGAATACAATGGTAAATTTATGTGTAATCAATTCGTACTTCGAGGAGGTTGCATAGCGACACCATCTAGTCATTACCGCCATACATATCGAAACTTTTATCAACCACACCAACAATGGATGTTTTCAGGCATCAGGCTTGCTAAAGATTAAAGTAATAAGGAGGTAACAAGTGAAAATTTCTAAAATTTATAACAGTAAAAAAACTGTTGAGGCAATGAATAAAGAGCAATTTGCTATCGATGTGCTCACTGGGCTGGGCGCATCTCAAAAAGCACTGCAGGCAAAATATTTTTATGATGATACTGGCAGTAAGATATTTCAAAAAATTACTCAGCATCCTGACTATTACCCGACAAAAACAGAGTACGAAATATTAGACAGCGTTAAACACCAACTTGCAGATCTTATCAATGAATCAGAAATAGACATCATTGAGCTAGGTGCAGGAGATGGACATAAAACTCAGCTGATCATCAATGGTTTTACCGATAATAATTGTAGAGTGAATTACTACCCCATAGATATCTCAGAAGAAGCGATGTTAATGCTAAAAGAGACCATTAGTCCTCACCCATTTGTTGAGTGTCATGGCATAGTCGCTGAATATTTCGACGGCTTGCGTCAGGTTCGGGAAACGTCTAAGAATCGACAGTTAGTATTATTTCTAGGGTCAAATATCGGTAATTTTGACCGAGTCCAAAACCAAGGTTTTCTGCGACGTCTATGGATGAACATGGATAACAATGATTACTTACTAGTGGGATTTGACTTAAAGAAGGATGTCGATGTGTTAACTAAGGCATATAACGACTCTAGCGGACTGACAAGTGACTTTAATTTAAATTTACTAACACGAATCAACAACGAACTTGGCGGCAACTTTGATATCGGTAAGTTTCAACATTTCGGCGTATACAGCCCGTTACTCGGAGCTATGGAAAGCTATGTCATCGCCACTGAACCGCAAAGCGTTTATATCGCCGAGTTAAAGCGCCATTTTCATTTTGAAGCATTTGAACCTATTCACTTAGAGTTTTCATTTAAGTTTTTAAAAACTGACATTGACTTCATCAGTCAAAAAACTGGATTTGAAGTCATTAGGCATTTTAGTGATAGCAAGGACTACTTCATTGATTCTCTTTGGCAAGTGCAAAAATAGCTTTATTCCAGTGAGTGCAAAACAGTTGGATAAGCTTTATTTCGGGATGATTAGTAAACACGTTTTTAAAGCTAAAACGAATCAATAACGACTTTGATAGGATAATAATGATGGCAAATGACACTTCATATAAAGCTCCACATGATACTCATAGCAATAAACAAAATGCGATCGCATTCTATGAGATGGCGTATTTAGGTGAACCTACAAAAGCCGTGGATTTATATGTAGGGGCTAACTACATCCAACATAATCCGGCTGTTGGTGATGGCAAACAAGCTTTTATCGATTATTTCACCGAAATGGCAGAGTATCAGGGGAAGAGCATTCGTTTTGTTAGAGCCATCGCTGAAGGTGATTTGGTTGCATTACATACCCACCAAACTTGGCCTGGAAATGATCAATATATCACTATGGACTTCTTCCGGTTTGATGAGCTCGGAAAAATTGTTGAGCACTGGGATTCAATTCAGCAAATTCCGAGTGAGTCTAAAAATAACAATACTATGTATTAGCTGACTCGAGCCAGATTAACTAGTGCTAGCTTGACTCGAATAGCCTGACTTGTATTCGCTTGACTCATATTATACCCAAACAGCCTGAAGATGCTCGATTTCAGCAAGAATTTACACGTGTTTAGGCAAGGCATTGATTGCGGGTAATGGTTATTCCCTTTTCAAAATCAATAACGCAGCATAAACGCGTGTAAAACTTGCCCTCAGGGAGTTTCACCGTGTTCCCACTACGTTGTTGCGCTAATTTATAAGGTACCTACATTACCGCATTAACGCGCCTAGTATTGAAAACACGGTGAAGCTCTGAAACACGTATCTTCAAGTTGTTTGGGTATAGCTTGGCCCATATTTGTTTTTCAAGTTCTGGTATTCAATTTAGACGACACTTCATATCCAGTTTTACTTAATAAAGACCATAAAAAATCGCGATGGGCATGTGCCTATCGCGATTAAGATATTTGAATCAAGTGGCTAGCAATGGCCCTTAACTTAAGTTTAGAAAACCTAAGTTAAACTCAACTTAAAAAACTTCACCAGTTT
Source organism: Shewanella olleyana (assembly GCF_023283825.1). Classification (GTDB taxonomy): domain Bacteria; phylum Pseudomonadota; class Gammaproteobacteria; order Enterobacterales; family Shewanellaceae; genus Shewanella; species Shewanella olleyana. The sequence continues at coordinate 62,834 of NZ_JAKILD010000016.1, forward strand.
CTAAGTCAATGTTTTCATCAGACTCAGCAGGAGCTGCATCTTTTTCTTTGCTTAGTAGCATTTGACGTAAGTTAGCTTCAATCTCTTCAGCAATTGCTGGGTTCTCAACTAAATACTTACCAGCATTCGCACGGCCTTGACCAATTTTATTGCCTTGGTAGCTGTACCATGCACCTGCTTTTTCAACAAGCTTATGTGCTACACCTAAATCAACTAATTCACCTGTACGGTTAATACCTTTTCCGTATAGGATTTGGAATTCAGCTTGTCTAAATGGCGCAGCAATTTTGTTCTTAACCACTTTAACTCGGGTTTCATTACCCACTACTGAGTCGCCATCTTTAATAGCACCTGTACGACGGATGTCTAAACGAACAGAAGCATAAAACTTAAGTGCGTTACCACCTGTTGTGGTTTCTGGGTTACCAAACATTACACCGATTTTCATACGGATTTGGTTAATAAAGATAAGCAAAGTATTTGATTGCTTAAGGTTACCAGCCAGCTTACGCATTGCTTGACTCATCATACGTGCCGCTAGACCCATATGTGAATCACCAATTTCACCTTCAATTTCAGCTTTAGGAGTCAATGCAGCAACAGAATCGACAATGATGACATCAACCGCGCCAGAGCGAGTTAATGCATCACAAATCTCAAGCGCTTGCTCACCAGTATCTGGCTGAGAACATAAAAGGTTATCAATATCTACACCTAAATTCTTAGCATAGATAGGATCAAGAGCATGTTCGGCATCGATGAAAGCACAAGTTTTACCTTGGCGCTGCGCTGCTGCAATCACTTCAAGTGTTAAGGTTGTTTTACCTGAAGATTCTGGACCGTAAATTTCTACGATACGACCCATAGGTAAACCACCAGCACCTAATGCAACATCCAATGAAAGCGAACCAGTAGAAATAGTTTCAACATCCATTGTGCGGTCTGCGCCCAATTTCATGATTGAACCTTTACCAAATTGCTTTTCAATTTGACCTAGTACGGCGTTTAGCGCTTTCTCTTTATTTGGATCTGCTTTCATTCTCTTTATCCCTTTAAGGTGACTCAGTTCGGCATGCGAACTTGGTAACGAATAAATTTGTCTGTCTAACAATATGAGCTCAGTATACTGTATAATCATACAGTATCAATAGTTACTGTATACTTTTTTGACATTAATTGAATCTAACTAAAATAAAACCTTTAAAATCAATAGTTAATTATGGATATATATTTCACACCTCAAAAAACACTCAGTAAAAACCACTGTATATACAGGTAGAGGATACTGTAAACATTTGAGATATAAACTATTTAACTTGCTCAAAATTCCACTAGTTAACCCTTTAAACACGACTGTATGAAGATAGCTTATTGGGAATCAAACTAATTATTGCTAAGATGAGCGCCGTTGATAATTCCGTTTTGAAGCCAGATTAAGAGCAATTACTTAATGACCGTAAATGAAGACCCAAGTTTAGAAAAGCATACCCCAATGATGCGTCAGTATTTAACGTTAAAAGCACAGCATCCTGAGATGCTTTTGTTTTATCGTATGGGGGACTTTTATGAATTATTTTATGAAGATGCCAAGCTAGCATCAGAACTATTAGGGATTTCACTAACTGCAAGAGGGAAAAGTGGCGGTAACGCAATCCCGATGGCGGGTTTACCCTACCATGCTGTCGAAGGTTATCTTGCCAAACTGGTTCAAATCGGTCAATCGGTAGCAATATGTGAGCAAATTGGCGACCCAGCCACCAGTAAAGGACCAGTTGAGCGTAAAGTCGTTAGAATTGTGACTCCAGGTACCTTGACTGATGAAGCATTACTTCAAGAAAGACAAGACAACTTGCTGGCAGCTGTTTACCAAGGTAAATCAGGCTATGGTTATGCCACTTTAGATGTTTCCTCTGGTCGTTTTGTTGTCGTAGAACTTGAAAATGCAGAAACATTAGAAGCAGAATTACAGCGCACAAGCCCAGCAGAACTTCTATATAGCGAAGATTTAGCGGATCGTTACCTCATTGAAAACCTTAAAGGGATCAGACGCCGACCTGAGTGGGAATTTGATTACGATACCAGTATTCAGTTATTACTCGAGCAATTCGGTACCAAAGATCTTCATGGTTTTGGCATAACCAATGCGCGCTTGTCACTTCAAGCTGCGGGTTGCTTAATGCAGTATGTTAAAGATACCCAAAAAACTGCGCTGCCCCATATCAGTAGTATCACCATGTTTAATCAGGCCGATACGATTATTTTAGATGCGGCAACAAGACGTAATCTTGAGCTAACGGTTAATCTTTCTGGTTCTCGAGATAATACCCTTGCTTGGGTACTTGATAAAACGGCTACGCCAATGGGCAGTCGCATGTTGCAACGCTGGATCCATCAACCTCTTAGAGAACAGCAACATATCAGTCAACGTCAGCAAGCCGTTTCTGAGCTTATCGAAACTGGGCTATATGCCGACTTACACCAGCAGTTAAAGGCATTAGGCGATATTGAACGTATCATGGCACGTCTTGCTATTCGTAGTGCAAGACCGCGTGATTTTGCCCGCCTACGCCAAGCTTTAGATTTGTTGCCAGAAATTCAACAAACGCTTAGCCACTGCAAACAAAGTGAAATGCAACGACTTGCAGGCTTATTGGGAGAGTTCCCAGAACAGCAACTGTTATTGCAATCAGCAATAGTAGATAACCCACCTATGTTAATACGTGATGGTGGTGTTATTCGAACGGGTTACAACGCACAATTAGATGAGTGGCGTGGCCTTAGTGAAGGTGCCAATGACTACCTTGTGCAGATGGAAGCGCGCGAAAAAGAGCAAACCGGCATCAATACTCTAAAAGTCGGCTATAACCGTGTACATGGCTACTACATTGAAGTCAGTCGTTTGCAATCAGATCAAGTACCGCTGAGTTATCAGCGTCGACAAACCCTGAAAAACACCGAACGTTATATCACTCCAGAGCTTAAAGAATATGAAGAAAAGGTGCTTTCAAGCCAAGGCAAAGCCTTAGCAATTGAAAAACAGCTTTGGGAAGAACTGTTCGACTTAATATTGCCCAAATTACATGAATTACAGCAATTTGCCCAAGCTGCATCAGAGTTAGATGTATTAAGTAACTTTGCCGAGCGCGCAGAAACCTTAGGCTATAACTGCCCGCAAATAAGTAACGAAATTGGTATCAACATTGAAGCGGGACGTCATCCAGTCGTTGAACTGGTTAGCAAGGCCCCTTTCATAGCAAACCCAGTAGTACTTGCTCCAGAACGTCGCATGCTCATTGTGACAGGTCCTAATATGGGCGGTAAGTCGACTTACATGCGCCAAGTTGCCCTCATTACGTTAATGGCACATATAGGCAGTTTTGTTCCTGCACAAAAAGCGGTGATTGGACCCATTGACCGAATATTTACTCGCATTGGTGCATCAGATGACCTTGCTTCTGGTCGCTCAACCTTTATGGTTGAAATGACAGAAACGGCAAATATTCTCCATAATGCTACCGCAAAGAGTTTAGTGCTCATGGATGAAATTGGTCGTGGTACTTCCACCTATGATGGTTTATCTCTTGCCTGGTCTGCTGCAGAATATTTGGCAGAAAAAGTGGCGGCGTTAACTTTATTTGCTACCCATTATTTCGAGTTAACTCAATTACCAGACCAGATGAGTGGTGCGGCTAATGTGCATTTAGATGCTGTAGAGCATGATGACACTATTGCCTTTATGCATGCTGTTCAAGAAGGAGCCGCGAGTAAAAGTTACGGTTTACAAGTGGCATCGCTCGCTGGCGTACCTGCACATGTTATTAAAGCTGCGAAACAAAAACTGCATATGCTTGAAAGCCGAGATTTAGCCAATACTCATCAAGTGCCAATACAAGAAGCACTTAACCTGACAATGCCTGAGCCACAAAACTCAGCGGCTACGGATAAACTGGCTCAAATTAACCCAGATGATTACAGCCCTAAACAAGCTTTAGATATGCTGTATGAACTAAAGCGCTTAGCTAATCTGTAAGACACTAAAGGTTAACTATTCAACAAAAAGCCGCTACAGGAAAATGTAGCGGCTTTTTAATCGGAGTAAATTAATATAAGCATTAGTTTTCAAGTGATTTTAATCCACTCGTATCAACCCCCTTCATCACTTCGCGCTCCAATGCATGTTGCTCAGCAAGTTCATTAGCTTGCTTTTGCTGCTGTAATTTTTGTTGTTCAATATTCATTCTAACTTGTCTTTGAAGTGATTCTTGCTCCGTTTCGCATTGCCTGAAACCATCACTCCATCCTTGGGCGTAATCTGCTTCAGCATTAAAACGGTTAATATCCTTTTTGAACTCGTCGAACAAACTGCCACCCGCTTTATTGCCACTATCACAGCCATCTTGAAAGCCATCAGCATAAGCTAAAGGGTAACCTTGTTCGACCATGCTATCGCGAGTACTTTGACAAGCTGTAATAACGAATAAACTAAGCGGTATTAACAATAAAATAATTTTACTTTTCATCATAATGTTCCAATTTCTAGGGCAATAAAAAAGGACATGAATGTCCTTAATTTATCGAAATTTCAAAAGCGCTAGCTTCTAAACAAAGCTTCTACTGACAAACCTTGAGCCCCTAATACATCTTTCAATCGTTTCAATGCTTCTACCTGAATTTGGCGGACACGTTCACGTGTTAACCCAATTTCAGCTCCAACATTTTCTAATGTAGATGGCTCATAACCTAATAAACCAAAACGTCTCGCTAATACTTCTCTTTGTTTAGTATTCAGCTCGTTTAACCATCCTACAATTGAATGAGATAAATCTTCATCTTGTACTTTATAATCTGGCCCTACTGAATCATCGTCAGCAATGACATCAAGTAACGCTTTGTCATTATCGCCACCTAATGGGGTATCTACTGAAGTGATTTTCTCGTTTAGCTTTAACATGCGGCTTACATCGCTAGTAGAAACATCTAAAGTATCAGCGATTTCTTCTGCCGTTGGCTCATGATCAAGTTTTTGAGCTAGCTGTCTTGCGGTACGTAAGTACACGTTAAGCTCTTTAACGACATGAATAGGTAAACGAATAGTACGGGTTTGATTCATGATAGCTCTCTCGATGGTTTGTCTAATCCACCAAGTCGCATAAGTTGAAAAACGGAATCCTCGCTCTGGGTCAAATTTTTCGACCGCGCGAATAAGTCCTAGATTGCCTTCTTCAATAAGATCAAGTAATGCTAGACCTCGGTTGTTATACCTTCTGGCAATTTTTACAACCAAGCGTAAATTACTTTCTATCATGCGGTTACGAGACTTCTCGCAGCCTTTGAGTGCTTTACGTGAAAAGAAGACTTCTTCTTCTGCACTAAGCAAAGGGGAAAAACCGATCTCACCTAGATATAGCTGAGTGGCGTCAAGATTTTTTTGCAAATCATCTTGAACTTGTTGATCAATATCGGATTGCTGACCTTCTTTGGCACTTCCTGCCTTTGGCGCAACCTCTTGTGGTTGTTTAGCTAAATCCATAAGCTCTACTGCGACTGCAGCGTTTTGTTTTTGGCTCATATGGTGCTCTCCCAAACCTGGTAAATGTAAGTTAATTAGTGCACTTGCCTATCCTCCGTTTTAATGTGAACTAAACAATTAGCGTTTAGGTAAATAATTTAATGGGTTAACTGACTTACCATGTAGACGTATTTCAAAATGTAACATCACTTGGTTTGCCCCTGTGCTACCCATTTTCGCTACTGTCTGTCCGGCATTTACATACTGCTTTTCTTTGACCAATATTGAATCCGCATGGGCATATGCACTTAAAAAGTCGTCGTTATGTTTGATAATAACCAAATTGCCATAACCACGAAGTGCATTACCTGCATAAACAACCCTTCCATCAGCAGCAGCTTTGATAATATCTCCGCGTGAACCTGCAACCTTAATACCTTGGTTGCCCTGCTGAGTTGTAGAGAAATACCCTATAATCTTGCCTTTATTAGGCCAGTTCCACTTACTTACTTTATCAGGTAAGCCTGAAACAGGATTTTTCGCTACTTGAACTGTTTTTTCTGGGGTAGTTTTTACAGAATACGCAGGCTTAGCTTTGTGATCAAGCTCTTTTTTTGTACTACCTTTGCTACTTGACGCATTTGCTTGTTTTGTTGCTGTGGTTTGTTTTGGCTCAGTTTTCTTTACTGGCTTGGGTTTGCTGTTCGCTACAGCAACCGGCTTAGTGGTCGTTTTAGGGGCTGCTGGCTTGTAGAGCTTTAAGGTCTGACCAGGGTAAATGGTATAAGGCGCCTTTAGCTTGTTGTATGCGGCAATATCACTGAAGTCTTTACCTGCGCCCCATGAAATTGAATATAAAGTGTCGCCTCGTTTAACTTTATAGCTACCTGAGGTAATAGAACCTTTATTATATTTAGGGCCAGCTGTAGAAGAGATACTTTTTACAGGCGCAGGGCTATGGGCTTGAAAACTACAGCCTGATAAAAAAGTCAGTAAACAGATTACGCATAACCAATTGTGATACTTCAAACACTCTCTCCAGCTAAGATGGGAAATATCACCCTAATTAAGCAAGTTCACCATTAATTAATGGTACAAATTTAACCGCTTCAATGATTTGCGAATTAAATTCATTATTCTGACGTGTTATTTTTAGCAATTGCTGTGAATCTTCGCCCACAGGGATTACTAGTACGCCACCTTCAGAGAGCTGAGTTAATAATGCTTCAGGCACTGAAGCCGCTGCAGCTGTCACCATAATCGCGTCAAATGGCGCTTTATTTTGCCAACCTTTCCACCCATCACCGTATTTGAACGACACATTATGCAAATCCAAACGCTTCAACCTTTGTCTTGCTTGAATTTGTAGCGCTTTAATCCGTTCGATAGTACATAGCTGCGGTACAAGCTGAGCTAAAATGGCTGCTTGATAACCTGAACCAGTGCCTATTTCTAAAACTTTAACGGGATTATGTTGCAATAGTAATTCGGTCATACGAGCCACGATGTAAGGCTGAGATATTGTTTGTCCCTGGCCTATAGGTAGTGCTGTATTTTCATATGCTTTGTGTGCCAGTGCGCCGTCTAAAAATAACTCCCTTGGAGTATTAGACACAGCCTCTAACACTGCATTATTACTAATGCCGCCTTCATGTAATTTTCTAGCTAAATTGATAGCAACAGTTGAGGCTATCTGACTCATAGTTTGTTTATCCAGTTCTCTAAACCAGCAAGCTGGTTATATGCTGTTAAATCGACCGTTAACGGAGTTATAGAGACATAACCTTGTTCAACTGTACCAAAGTCAGTATCTGCGCTTGCATCTTGCTCTTTACCTGGTGGGCCGAGCCAATAAATATCACGTCCTGCAGGATCTTGCGTTTTAATCATGCCTTCAGCTTTATGTCTTGACCCTAAACGAGTCACCTTCATGCCTTTAATTTCTTCTAAAGGCAAGTCTGGTACATTCACATTTAAAATCTGATCGCTATCAACAGGATGTGCTAATAACCCTTGCACGATTTTGGCTGCATATACAGCCGCAGTTCGGTAATGTATGAGTTCTTTGCCGACAAGAGATACCGCAATCGCTGGTAAACCAAGGAACCGCCCCTCTGTCGCTGCTGCAACTGTGCCAGAATACAAAGTATCATCGCCCATATTTGCACCAGCATTAATACCAGAAACAACAATATCGGGCTCATCTTCACACAATTCTCTAATGGCTAAATGAACACAATCTGATGGTGTTCCATTAACCGCAATATACCCATTGTCTAAGTTATTAATTCTTAATGGATTCGTCAAGGTCAAAGAGTTGCTTGCAGCTGAGCAGTTTCGATCTGGTGCAACGACTTTTATATTGGCGATTTGGCTTAACGCTTCCGCTAACGCTTTAATACCAGGCGCCGTCACGCCGTCATCATTACTCACTAATATGTTAATCATGATGAAGGCTCTTGTTTAACATTTTGAGTTGATTTCGCTTCTGTTTCTGATGCAGAAAGTGAAGCTGTAGAACCAGCTAGGGCTTTTTGCTGTGCAAGTGCGTTTTGTTCAGCCACCATTTGTAAACGTTTAACTTCTTGTACATCTTGATAGTCCAGTAGCTCTCTTAACACTGATGTCGCATAGCTTCCTGCAGGCAGCATAAACTCTATAATTAAACTGTCTTGTTCAAATCGGTACTTCATGGCTTGCGGCTTTAACAGCAGTGGACGACGTTCTTGCTCCAACCCTGCCTGCTCAAGCCCTGCTAAATCCGTCGCTAAATCAGCTAATGCGGTTTGCTCAACCATGGCAGCATCCGCTTGAGGGAGGACAGTTCCACGCCCCCACAAAGGTGCTGATAATTGAATATCGTTATCAGCTAAACGTTTGAGCGTTGCAGGATCCCACTTTTCAGTGACAAAAAAGCTCTTGCTACCTGTTAGCATCACACAATCACCAGTTAAAGGCGCTACGCTGTGGTGGTTTAATCGATATGACACGGCTTGGTTAAATACATTTGATCTTACAGCAGACAAATACATACTGCGTTTTTTACGATCTTTAACCTTTTTTCCCGCGAGCATTTGCTGACCGAAAATCAGGTTTTTGCCTTGATGGCCAAAGCGCTGTTCACCAAAATAATTGGGGACGCCTGTTTCCATGACTTGCTGGATTCGTTTTTCAAGGGCTTGTTTATCTGACACGTTACGCAATGTCAGCTCAAAACAATTGCCTAATAAGGCGCCAATCCGTAACTTTTTACTATGTCGCTGGCTTGAAAGAATCGTTAACCGAGTTTGATTAGCCGCCTCACTCTCCACATCCGAGGTTGATAGAGAGTGCCAATCAGGTGTTTCTTTACCAGGAATGCGCACGCCAAACCATTGCTCAGTCACCGCATTTCTATCTTTTTGACCTGCGTAAGTCACTTCCTTTTGATGTACTTTGGCAAACTTAGCTAATATCTCGGCCACTTGATTGGTATTAAGGCCTTCTTTACGAACATGGATCATATGATGCTCACCTTCGCCAGTTGGACTAAAAGGCAGCATTTCCTTTACGATAAAATCACTATTGAAAGTGCGTAAGTCAGCGGTGCAAGTGGGTTTATCAAAAAGGTAATGTAGCGAGCTCATGTCATATTCTCAAAGTAACGGGTTTATTATTGCAAACGGTTTAAAATTGGTTTTATACAGACTTGGTCATCAACACCACTGATTCGACAGCTATACCTTCTTTACGTCCTGTGAAACCTAACTTTTCAGTTGTGGTGGCTTTGACATTGATATTATCAATCGATGTTTCTAGATCTTGAGCTAAGCATTCTCTAATCGCTTGTATATGCGGTAACATTTTAGGTGCTTGAGCTATAACGGTCACATCAAGGTTACCAATAACAAATTGCTTTTCATTCGCAAGTTTAAAGCAATGTCTTAGTAATACTCTGCTATCTGCCCCGGCAAATTCTGCATCAGTATCAGGAAAGTGCTTACCAATATCCCCTAAAGCCATCGCTCCTAAAATCGCATCTGAAACAGCGTGTAGCACTACATCGCCGTCAGAATGTGCAATTAAGCCTGTCTCATAAGGTACAGTAACGCCACCCAAAATGAGCGGTTTGTCACCGCCAAACTTATGTACATCAAAACCATGACCAATACGTATATTCATTATTGTAGATTACCGTTTATTATATGACTGTTATTAATAAATATTTTAATGATTAACTCTTTTTAATCAGGCTTGTTTAACTAAAGCGACTGAATGTTAGCCAAAAACAATTTAGCTAACTGTAAATCATCAGGGTGAGTCACTTTAATATTATCAGCTCTGCCAGAAACTAACCCAGGATTTACATCCGCCCACTCCATAGCACTGGCTTCGTCAGTAATATTGGCACCTTCTTTAAGGGCTAATGACAAATTCCGTTTAAGTTGCTGACTTGGAAATAGCTGCGGCGTTAATGCATGCCATAGATTGTCTCTGCATACGGTTGCTGCAATTTGCTCCCCAATACCAGCCTTGCTTTCAGCACTTGCAACGACACTTCTTTTCATTGTGTCTCTCACTGGCATAGCCAAAATTGCTCCTTGAGGGTGTATTTCACGGGAGTTGAGTAATTTATCAATATCAGTTTGAGTTAGACAAGGTCTGGCAGCATCATGGACTAATGCCCAAGTCGTGTGCTCACTCGTTTCATTATTGATATCATCATCTAAGGAATTCAAAGCTGCAAGGACAGAGTCTGCACGCTCATTTCCGCCTATTACCGTGACTATTTTTTCATGATTCGCTTGAGTTAATTTACCAAATAACTCATCTTCAGGGTGCAAAGCCACTATAACTTGGCTGATGTCTGGGTGCGTTATTAAACTATCCAATGTATGCGCAAGAATAGTTTGTTCGCCAAGCATAAGGTATTGCTTAGGAATCGCTGCGCCCATTCTGGCGCCAATACCAGCTGCTGGCACAATCGCGACAACAGATTGCTTTGCTGAATTCATAATGATTACTGACCAAATGTAGAATTGTTACGGGGATTATTGCCAACGACGCGATAAAAGGTCTCACCTTCTTTAACCATACCCAATTCGTTACGGGCACGCTCTTCAATGGCTTCTGTGCCGCTTTTTAAATCGATGATTTCTGCTTTAAGCACTTGGTTACGAGCGATGAGTTTGTTATTGCTTTCTTGCTGGCTGGCAATCTGCTTTTGCAGATTCATATACTGGGAAAGATTGTTCTCGCCTAACCAAAGTCGATACTGCAACAAGCCTACTAAGATAAACAGTAATAGTAAAAGTCGTTTCATAAATCGGTTATCAGCGATAATTATTAATATTAGTAACGCTATAGTACAACAAAAAAGGCCACCTAGTGGTGGCCTTTTTAAGATTTAGCAAAGATTAACCTTGGCCTTTCACTTCTTTAAGACCGTTATACGGTGCTTTTTCACCTAATGCTTCTTCGATACGAAGTAGTTGGTTGTACTTAGCAACACGATCAGAACGGCTTAAAGAACCCGTTTTGATTTGGCCTGCAGCAGTACCAACAGCTAGGTCAGCAATAGTTGCATCTTCAGTCTCGCCGCTACGGTGAGAGATAACAACAGTGAAACCAGCATCTTTAGCCATTTTAATTGCAGCTAAAGTCTCAGTTAAAGAACCGATTTGGTTAAACTTAATTAGGATTGAGTTAGCAATCCCATTGTCGATACCACGCTTTAGGATCTTCGTGTTAGTTACGAATAAATCGTCACCCACTAACTGAATTTGATCACCCATCAGTTTAGTTTGGTGAGCAAATCCATCCCAATCAGACTCATCAAGACCGTCTTCGATAGATACGATTGGGTATTGCTTAGTCAGATCTTGTAAGAAGTAATTAAATTCTTCTGAAGTGAATTTCTTACCTTCACCTTTAAGATCGTAGATGTTTGCTTCTTTGTCATAAAACTCAGATGCAGCACAATCCATCGCTAAAGTAATATCTTTACCTAACTCGTAGCCCGCGTTTGCAACAGCGTCTTTGATTGCTGCAAGTGCCGCTTCGTTAGATTCAAGGTTTGGTGCAAAACCACCTTCATCACCCACTGCAGTAGAGTGACCAGCAGCTTTAAGTACTTTAGCAAGGCTATGGAATACTTCAGCGCCCATACGTAGGCCTTCACGGAAATTAGCCGCGCCAACAGGTTGGATCATGAACTCTTGAATATCTACAGAGTTATCTGCATGCTCACCACCATTGATGATGTTCATCATTGGAAGAGGCATAGAGTAAACACCTGGTGTTCCGTTTAAGTCAGCGATGTGAGCATATAAAGGAACTTTCTTTGATGCTGCAGCCGCTTTAGCCGCTGCTAAAGAAACAGCTAAGATAGCATTTGCGCCAAATTTAGCTTTGTTTTCTGTGCCATCAAGGTCAATCATGATTTGGTCAAGTTCAGCTTGAGCCAATGCATCTTTACCTTTTAGTGCTTCAGCAATAGGACCATTAACAGCTTCAACTGCTTTTAGTACGCCTTTACCTAAGTAACGAGCTTTGTCACCGTCACGTAATTCTAAAGCTTCACGTGAACCAGTAGATGCACCAGAAGGAGCTGCAGCCATACCGAAAGAGCCATCAGCAAGATGGACTTCAGCTTCAACTGTTGGGTTACCGCGTGAATCCATGATTTCGCGACCAATGACATTAATAATGTTAGCCATAACTTCCTCGATAAATGTAAGATAAAATTAAATTAGAAAATCAATACCATTAATCAGCAACATTTTTACTTTTGAAGATTGATTATTGGTATTTCACTTTCAGTTTGGTAATTAACCACCAACTTGAAGCATAGCATAGACCTATTATCTTGACGCTTCAACTATCAAAGTGACAAGTTGGAATACACTATGAAAAAAAGCCATTGATGAGTTCATCAATGGCTTTCGTTATTTAGCTAGCTTCACCTTTTTGATGAGCATTAGCAGCGGCTACAAACCCTTCAAATAGTGGGTGACCATCACGTGGTGTTGAGGTGAACTCAGGGTGGAATTGACCAGCAACAAACCAAGGATGATTTGGTAGCTCAATCATTTCAACTAATTTACGGTCAGATGAAAGGCCACTAAACACTAAGCCTGCTTTCTCTAAGCGCTCAACATAGTTGTTGTTCACTTCAAAACGATGGCGATGACGCTCAACACAGGTATTAGAATTGTAAGCTGCAGCAGCTTTCGTACCTTCAGCTAAATGACATAGCTGAGCACCTAAGCGCATAGTACCGCCTAAATCAGACTCTTCATGACGAGTCTCAACGTTACCTTCTTCATTGATCCACTCAGTGATCAAGCCGATAACTGGATGTTGAGTTTCAGAGTTAAATTCGGTTGAATGCGCTTCTTCAAGCTTAGCTACGTTACGAGCGAACTCAATAAGAGCCACTTGCATACCTAGACAGATCCCGAAGTAAGGGATGTTGTTTTCACGTGCGTATTGCGCAGCAAAAATCTTACCTTCAACGCCACGCTCACCGAAACCGCCTGGAACCAAAATACCGTCTAAGCCAGTTAAGGCTTCTGTACCTTTTGCTTCAACGGTTTGCGAATCAACATATTGAATATTGACAGTAACGCGATTTTTAAGGCCTGCATGCTTTAATGCTTCATTAACTGATTTATATGCATCAGGCAGCTCAATGTATTTACCCACCATACCAATGGTAATTTCACCATTTGGATTAGCTTCTTGGTAAATCACATTTTCCCACTCTGATAAATCAGCTTCTTTACAGTCAATACCAAAACGCTTGATAACTAATTCATCAAGGCCTTGAGAGCGAAGTAAAGCTGGAATCTTGTAGATGCTATCAACATCTTTTAATGAAATAACCGCTTTTTCTTCTACATTACAGAACAGCGATATTTTCGCTTTTTCGTTTGCAGGAATTGCGCGGTCACCACGACAAACTAATACGTCTGGCGCGATACCAATTGAGCGTAACTCTTTTACAGAGTGCTGAGTTGGTTTAGTTTTAATCTCGCCTGCAGCGCCTAGGAACGGCACTAGAGTTAAATGCATGAATAAAGTGCGGTCACGTCCTAGCTCTGCACTTAATTGACGAATTGATTCTAAGAAAGGCAGTGATTCGATATCACCAACCGTGCCACCAATTTCTACGATAGCAACATCATGGCCTTCGCCACCTTCAAGTACTTTCTCTTTAATCGCATTAGTAATATGCGGGATGACCTGAATGGTTGCACCTAAATAATCACCACGACGTTCTTTACGTAGCACTTGCTCGTAAATACGACCGGTTGTGAAGTTATTACGACGGTTCATTTTGGTACGAATAAAACGTTCGTAATGACCTAAATCTAAATCAGTTTCAGCACCATCTTCAGTAACGAATACTTCACCATGTTGAGTCGGGCTCATGGTTCCTGGATCGACGTTAATGTATGGGTCCAGTTTCATAATGGTTACATTGAGGCCACGCGCCTCTAAAATTGCTGCTAGAGATGCTGCTGCAATGCCTTTACCTAGTGAAGAAACAACGCCACCAGTTACGAAGATATACCTTGTAGTCATGCTGAACCTGAGAATGTGAGTTTGAAAAATACGTGCTTGTAAGAAAGCACTAGGACGGGGCGACATTCTACCAAAATAGCTCGATAACAACAAACAATAAACTCATTAAATTGCGATAATAATGTTTACTAAGCCAACAACTTCATTCCATGTGTTTTTTAAACCATATAGGCAATAAAGAATTACTCTAGATTGCCGACGCTTATGCATCGGCTAGCGCTTAGTTAAACCAGCGCTTAGTTAAACCAGAGCTTAGTTAAACCAGAGCTTAATTGAACGAACCTTAACGCTTTATGTCTTTTCCTGTTGCTTAACTTGATCCCAATAAGTATCTAACTCCTCTAAGGAATGCTCATTCATAGGCTTACCACTTTTATCAGCAAAGCTTTCAACGCCTCTAAAACGTCGCTCAAATTTCTGATTAGCTTGTCGCAGCGCTTGTTCAGGCTCAACCCCCAAGTGTCTTGCCATATTCGCGACTGCAAATAACAAATCGCCCATCTCATCGACAACTCGCTCATGATAAATTTCTGGCTGCGCTGTTAAGTGCTGCGCCTCTTCCATGACTTCATCAATTTCTTCATGAACCTTTGCCACAACTGGGGCTAAATCAGGCCAATCGAACCCCACCTTAGCGACTCTTTTTTGGATTTTAATAGCTCGGTTCAATGCTGGTAACGCCACAGGAATATCATCGAGTAATGAAAACTGCTGTTTCTGTTCTCGTTCAGTTTGTTTGATGGCATCCCAGGATTGTTTAACCTTTTGTGCATCTGCTAGTGGCGATTCGGCATCATGAGTTGGAAAGACATGAGGATGGCGGCGAGTCAGCTTATTGCAAATTCTCTCTACCACAACAGCAAAATCAAACATACCCTGCTCACTTGCCAACTGGCAATAAAACACCACTTGGAATAGCAAGTCACCTAGCTCATCAGGCAGAGATTCAAAATCTGCTTGTTCAATTGCATCGACTACCTCATAAGCTTCTTCGAGCGTAAACGGTACAATCGTCGCAAATGTTTGCTGTTTATCCCAAGGGCAGCCTGTTTCAGGGTCGCGAAGCTTTTCCATTATGGTTAATAGTGGTTGGATAACATTGTGATGTTGCTGCAGGCCTTTTGACATAGGGAAATATCCGGTAAGTGCACAGGAAATTATAAAAAAAGGCGATAAACCTATTGATTTACCGCCCTCAATTTTTACATCAGCTTTAATGCTGCTGAGTTAATAGCTACTGAGCTATAAGCGTCTTGCTTCAATCACGCCTTCAATCTGACCCAGTTTAACTAATATACGCGATAAACCATCGAGATTATAAAGCTCTAATTCAAGATCTACAGCCGCAGTTTGGTTCTTTTCATCTGATGTAGAGCTCATCGCCATCACATTAGATTTCTCAGCAGCAAGTACAGTGGTCACATCTCGTAATAAACCACTTCGGTCATGGGCACTGACTTGTACCTTGATGCGATAACCACCAGAGTAATTCTCGCCCCACACCACTTCGATACTTCTTTCTGGGTGAGCGCGCATTAACTCTTTTACTTGAGGACAATCACTGCGGTGAACTGAAACGCCGCGCCCCATGGTGATATAACCAAAAATTTCGTCTCCTGGAACAGGTTTACAACAACTCGCAATATGACTCAGCAAATTACCTACACCATTAACTTCCACTTGCCCCTGCCCTTTTCGAGCAGGTTTGGGCTGCGAACGCTTAATGATTTCCTCAACGATTTCTTGCTCAGAATTTGACTCTTTTCGCAAACTCGTTTCAACATAGTTCACCACTTGGTTTAGGCGAAGATCGCCGCCACCAATTGCAGCTAACATGTCGTCCATTGAGTTCATGTTGAATCGTTCAACCGCCACTTGAGCATCTTTAATCTTTAGCGATACGCGAGCGAGTTCAGCTTCAAGTAATTCCTTACCAGCAATCATGTTTTTATCGCGGTCTTGCTGCTTAAACCAATGCTGAATTTTAGAGCGTGAACGAGACGACTTGATATAGCCTAAATTCGGGTTCAACCAGTCTCTTTTCGGGTTCGGATGCTTTGAGGTAATTATCTCAATTCGTTCGCCCGTTTCAACTTGGTAAGTAAATGGCACGATGCGTCCATCGACTTTTGCACCAATACATTTATGACCCACATGGGAGTGAATGTAGTAAGCAAAATCCAGCACGGTTGAACCTAATGGTAAATCAACAACTTCGCCATTAGGGGTAAATACATATGCTCGGTCTTCGAAAACCTGGCTGCGTACTTCCTCAACAAGGTTGCCTGTTTCAGCCACATCTTCTTGCCATAGTAAAATCTTACGCAGCCAGTTAATTTTCTCTTCATAGCCGCTTTGCTTACCACCAGCCGTGCCTTCTTTGTACTTCCAATGCGCTGCAACACCTAGCTCGGCATCTTGATGCATGGCTTCAGTACGGATCTGGATTTCAACAGTCTTACCTTCAGGCCCGACGACGACAGTATGAATTGACTGATAACCGTTAGGCTTTGGGTTCGCTACATAATCATCAAATTCACGGGGGATATGGTGCCAAAGCGTATGTACTACACCCAAAGCGCCGTAACAGTCTTGCAAGCGATCTGTGACAATACGCACAGCGCGCACATCAAACAGTTCATCGAACTTAAGATCTTTGCCTTTCATTTTGCGCCAGATACTATAAATGTGTTTCGGGCGGCCATACACTTTGGCTCTTATCTGATCGGCATCTAATCGTTCTTGCAGCTGAGTAACAAACTTATCGACAAACACTTCTCTATCGACGCGTTTACCGTCTAATTGTTGAGCAATATCTTTGTATACAACAGGATGAAGATACCTAAATGAAATGTCTTCTAATTCCCACTTAAGTTGACCAATACCGAGTCGGTTTGCCAGTGGCGCGTAGATGTCAGCAACTTCACGGGCAACCAATACTCGAGTTTCTTCATCAACGTTTTTTATCTCACGCAATAAGCGCAAGCGTTCGGCAAGTTTGATGACCACAGCACGAACATCTTCCACCATCGCAAGCAGCATTTTACGGATATTATCAATTTGCGGCTCAGCAGTGCGTGAGTCTTGACTGACTTTTAATGCACCAATGGCTTCCATCGTAACGACACTTGCCACCAGCTTGCTTAAGCTTTTGCCAAACTTCTCTTCGATATCTTCAATCGATAAAATGCCATCATCGTGTACGATAAATAATAAAGAGGCTTGAAGGGTTTCGATATCCATATTCAATGGCGCAAGAATTTCCACCATTTCACGAGCACGGTCTAATAAACCGCGATGAACATCTGGAGTCGAAGTGGGCAGCGCATCTAACTGTTTAATAAGATCCAGCAACATTTGGGCTTCTTCTTCGTTATCAAGATAACGGGTCACCCATTCGTCGATATTAAAATCGGCTGAATTAAAATGTGCTTCTCGAACTGAGACCATAATTAACTTCCTTATTGGTACTTATTTGCTACCAGTAAAACAAACCTGATTATATTGTCGATAAAAAGGCTATTGCAGATGCGCTCTGCATTATGACAAAAAAATCATCTTGAATGTTCAATAATCTATGTCAAATTAATATTAATCATTTTACAAATTCTTACTTAAAAAGCCGAGAACCGATTATTTATTCAACACTTTCTAGCTTAAACAAGATGTACGTATATCAGTTATCAATAATAAATCATCAGATTGCTAACGAATGTTCTATCGGCAACATTTCGCCCGCTAACATTGCCACCACTAATAATGCACCCGCTAACTAAGCATCACTTTGTTTCAAATAATGCCATTGCCTCAATATGATGAGTTTGAGGAAACATATCTAGCATAGTGAGCCGCTTTAATTTGTACCCTTGTTCGATTAACACTTGGCTGTCTCGCGCTAAACTTGCAGGGTTACAAGACACATAAACCACTTTTTTAGGCTTCATTTTTGAAAGCCACTGTAAACTTTCATAAGCGCCCGCTCTAGCAGGATCAAGTAATAACTTATCAATACGTCCAAGCCACTTGGCTTCTGATAAATCAGCACTTAAATCGGCATGAAAGAAACTTAAGTTAGTAAGCTTATTATCTAAGGCATTTTGTTTAGCTTGAGCGACCATTTCAGGCACTCCTTCAACACCAATGACATCGGCAGCTTGGGTAGCAAGAGGTAAGCTAAAGTTACCGACACCACAAAACAGGTCTAATATTCGCTCGTTTGCTTGTGGCTCGAGCCACTCTATCGCTTGTGCCACCATTAGCTCATTAATATCTGCATTGACCTGAACAAAATTGCCAGGGCTAAAGCGGCAATCAACTTGGCCATCAGCTAAACTATACTGTGGCAGCTTGATATCTGCGTCTTCGCTAGAACCCGTTGTAGAATGTAATGAATGAATCGCACTGTCATTGTCTTGCACTAACAAATTAATATTATGGCTTTTAGCAAAGCTAACTAATAACTGCTGATCGCCCAGCTTAAGCTGCTTAGTTATTCTCAGCACAGCAAACAAGCCATTTTCAGCTTCTGTGAGCTCCAAATGGCCTAATGTGGTTTTAGCTTGCAACTGATTAAGTAACTCAGTGAAAGGCGTGATGAGCACCGACAATGATTTTGCCAATACATCACATTGTTTGATTTGCACAATATCGCTACTGTTAGCCGCGCGAAACCCTAACTGTAAGGTTTTCGACTTTTTATCAAACAAAGTAGCTAAGCGAGCACGGCGACGGTAATGCCACTCATTGCCAGTAACCGCTGCTGTCACTATCGATTCATCAACCTTAGTTGCCAGCTTGCTGATTAAATTAGTTAGAGCTGATTGTTTATGCTCACGTTGGGCTTCAATGCTCATATGCTGTAAATCACAGCCGCCACATTGGTGATAATGTTGGCACTGGGCGTTAACCCGACTGGCTGTTGGATGGTCAACTTTTATTAATTTTGCTTTCGCATATTTCTTCTTTTGTTCGGTTAGTTGAGCTGTCACCGTTTCACCAGGAAGCGCACCCGGTACAAACACGACTTTCCCGTTATGCTGTGCAATACCTGCACCGAGGTGATCGAGTTGTGATACCGTTAAACTCAACTTTGCGGATAACTGCTTAGTCTTGTTTGGTTTTGCTTTAAAAAATTGCGCCATTTTGGCCTCTGGTTTTGAATAAATTACTGGTCAAGAGTGCTGTGTTTCTGGCAGTCTAGACAACATAATTGATAAAAGTCTTTAGGAATAATAACTTCACGATGAATAATGCTAACAACATGACCAAATACAGCCTCCGTTCATGGGTGCTGGTACTTGCGTTAGCACCTACTGTCATGGTGGGTATTCTACTTGGAAGTTACTTCACCATAAACCGTTTTTATGAACTTGAAGAAACCTTAATCGCTCAAGGTCGAAGTATTGTAGAACCTTTAGCCATTGCGAGTGAATTTGGATTAGTCACCGAAGATAGAGAAGCCAGTAAACGCTTATTAGCTGCATCACAACTTAATCATTCAGCATTAATCCACTCTATTGCAATTTTCGACATCGACAACCAGTTATTTGTCACCTCTCATTACCACAAAGATTTTGAAAGCATGCGCTACACCAGAGCGCTTGAATCCTTGATTGCCAGCCAATATGAAACCATAGACGACACTATGGTTATTCGAGTACCGATCATTTCTCATACGGGTGTCAATCAGCGCAATAATAATTACATTACCAATTCCTCCCCGACTCAAACTGCCGCGCCAACGCTGACAAATGCTGAAGGCCAGCAAATCCTTGGCTATATTTCTATTCTACTGAATAAAGAAAATGCCTTACTAGAGCAGCATCGCGCCGCCATTGCAGCGTTTGTGATAGTACTAATTGGTGTGCAGTTAAATCTATTTTTTACTTTTAGGTTGGTAAAACACGTTAACTACCCGATTACCGAAATGGTTAGGGTGGTGGCAAAAATCCGTGAAGGTAAGCTTGATACCAGATTAGATGGCCAACTCATTGGTGAATTAGATTTATTAAAACGTGGTATTAATGCCATGGCGAGCTCATTGTCTGAATATCATGATGAAATGCAGCAAAACATCGACCAAGCCACTTCAGATTTGCGAGAAACCTTAGAACAAATTGAAATTCAAAACGTTGAATTAGATTTAGCCAAAAAACGTGCCCTAGAAGCCAGCAGAATTAAATCCGAGTTCTTAGCTAATATGTCCCATGAACTACGAACGCCTCTTAATGGTGTCATCGGTTTCTCGAGACAATTAATCAAAACGCCTTTGCATTCAAGCCAGCTTGATTACATTAAAACCATTGAACGCAGTGCCAGTAACTTACTCGGTATCATTAACGATATTCTGGACTTCTCTAAACTTGAAGCGGGTAAAATGGTACTTGAAAAAATGCCATTCGCACTTCGAGAAACGATTTCAGAAACCGTCAGTATTGTCTCAGGCAGTGCCCAACAGAAAAACATCGAATTGGTTATTGATATCGATGATAACGTGCCAGAAAGTGTCAGCGGTGATGCTATGCGTGTTGGTCAAATCATGACTAACTTGATTGGTAATGCGATTAAATTTACTGACCATGGCAGCGTGGTATTAAAAATTCATCTTGTTGGTCAAAAAGATGAAAGCATTACATTGCGCTGTGAAGTCATTGATACAGGTATTGGCATTGACGAAAGTCAGCAAGAATATTTATTCCAAGCATTTGGTCAGGCAGATTCTTCAATTTCCAGACGCTTTGGCGGTACAGGTCTTGGCTTAGTGATTACTAAACGCCTAATTAATCAGATGGGGGGACAAATTGGTTTTACATCAACACCCAATAAAGGCTCAACCTTCTGGTTTATGCTGCCGTTAGAATTAAGTCAATTTCATATTGGTGAAGTGCTGCATCTCGAAACATTAAGAGATAAGACCCTATTATTGTTTGAAACTCGTGAATTAACTCGTGATACTTTCAATCGTCGCTTTGAAGCGTGGGGACTGCACTTAACCTCGGTAGGACAAGTAAATCATCTGGAAACGACGCTTTCATCAAGCCAAGTACACTATGATTATATCCTCATTAGTTGTCACGGTTTTAACGATGAAGAACAGTTGCTCGAATTTTTGAAAATTGCCAGAGAGAAAACCGCTTGTTTAGTATTACTGCATGACTGTATTGAGCAACAAGAGATTCTCAATAAAGCCTTACGCCCAAATACTGACATATTGATGAGTATGCCAATCAGTGACTACGATTTAGCCAATCAACTTATTCATCCACCAACCCAAACGGCGTTGCTAACTGAAATAAACCAAGACGTTGTTTATGAGCGCAAGAACTTAAGTGTATTGGCTGTCGATGACAATTTAGCTAACTTAAAGCTTATCGACACCCTGTTAAAAGAGATTGTGGTCAATGTTATCTCTGTCAACAATGGCGACGATGCCGTTAAATATGCCAAGCAACAGACGTTTGATGTCATCTTTATGGATATTCAAATGCCTGGCACAGATGGGATTACAGCCACTAAGTTTATTCGCCAAGAATCACTCAATCGAAACACTCCTATCATTGCTGTTACCGCTCACGCTATTGCAGAAGAGCGTGAATTGATTTTAGGCAGTGGTATGGATGGATACTTACCTAAACCCATTGATGAAGCAGCTCTAAAAGGCGTCATCAACCGCTGGATAAGCAAACCTAAATTTACTCATTTTGATATGCACACGCTTAATTGGGAGCTGTGTTTAGCCCAAACCAATCAAAAGCCAGATTTAGCGATTGAAATGCTGCAAATGTTGGTGACTTCATTACCAGAGAGTGTCAGCAATATTGAAACTGCGATGAAAGAGGCTGATAGCGATCTAATGTTGCAAACAGTTCATAAGCTTCATGGCGCAAGCTGCTACTGCGGCGTCCCTAATACCCAAAAGCTTTGCCAAGAGATAGAGTCAGCCCTGAAGAAAAAAATTAGCCTTGATGATCTAGAACCGGAAATACTAGAGTTACTTGATGAGCTAACTAAGGTAGAATCAGCAGCAAATCAAGTGATATCACAGTTATCAGCGGATGTTCCCAATGAGTAATAAACCCGGCTTTTTTAAACGTTTAAAAGCGTTATCTTTACCTCAAAAGCAATTATTTGCTACCGCACTTTGCCAGCGCATGCTACCTAACTACCAATTGTTTTCAGAAGTATGCGAGTTTGGTGAGCCAAAAATGTTAAGCACGGTATTGGACTTGCTTTGGCAGTCGCAGTACGACAAAAAACTTAAGTTTAACTACGACATTCACTTACAGCGTCTTGAAGATAACACACCCGAACCAAGTGATTTTGAAGCATACGGAGTGTACCCAGCGATGGATGCAGCGGTTGCTTTAACAACGCTTCTGGGTGGAATTCAAGGAAAAATAGAAGAAGACATTACTAATATCAGTAAACTGTCTTCAAGCACCGTCGCTAATTATATTGAAGCCATTAGCGTAGAAGAGTTACAAGACGAACTAAATGAAGAAGTCGTTGAAGAATTTGTTTTCAATCATCCAGTGATGCAAGAAGAAAAAGAACTTCAAGGAATGCTGCTAGATATTATCGAGAGCAACCCTAAAATTTCGGCTGAATTCATTAAAGAACTTCGAAAAGAAATTGTTGATGCGGGTGTTTCAAATATTGGGATTAGCGCTCAGTAAGTCGCTCAGTAAGTAATAGAAAGTTACTCTGTTTATTGAGAAAAATTGTGGGAGTGGTGCCAGCAACACTCCCTTTAATCCTTTCAAAGCCCTTTCATCATCTAAAGTAAGACCTTAATCGCATTTTATTTCACGCAATTTCTAGTAGACTCATTTAGTACCATCGCTATTAAATGCGATTACTCAGTCAAATTATAGCCAATAATTTTTTGTAACCATCTACTGTTTATTGATGGTTTTACGCTTTAATTTCATTTTAACTTTTACAATGTTCAGCTTGTGTACTTTAAGCTTGAGCTGCTTAAAATAGCTCGCCACTAGCGCCTATCACTTTACTCATTAATAAGGATTGAGGGATGCCCAGTATTCTTACCCCTCTTATTGCCGTTTTCGGTATTATGCTTTTAGGCTTTATTATACAAAAGCTTAAAGTCTTACCTCATGATACCGACTTTACTCTTAATGAATATGTTTATTATGTTGCCTTCCCTGCTATATTGTTTATTGCCTTAGCTGAAACTGACATCGATGAAATTTTGCAATGGGGATTTATTTTCTCATTTGGCCTTGCCATGGTAGTAACCTATTTTGTCACAGCTGTCATCTCGTTATCGGCTGATAAAAAGCAACCTGCATTAGCTGCAATTAGGGGGCTTAATACCAGTTTTGGTAATACTGCCTTTATTGGGATCCCCTTGATGATGATGCTATACCCTGGCGATAATCACGCAGTAACTGCTGCGGCCATTGCCAGTTTATTATCTATTGTGATGTTTGCCTTTGCGATGGTCAGTATGGAGCTGGCCATTAATAAGCAGCAAAAACACCATCCAGTGATTATTATGCTCAACGCTCTCATTAGTAACCCAATTGTCATTGGTTGTGCCCTAGGGGTTGCAGCCTCCGCAGTTAAACTCCCTATACCAGATAGTCTTAGCATGATGATGCGACTTATTGGCAACACATCGAGCCCTTGTGCACTGTTCGCTATTGGTATGGTGTTAGCAAAAGCAATGCACGGCGGCGCTGAACCCGCATTACCGAGGCGGCATATCGCTATCGAAATGACTGTGCTCAATATTTTAAAACTGGTATTCCAGCCCGTTATCGCCTATTTCTTATTGCGATATTTCGGCGTCGATACTGAACTTCTCATTATGGGTGTTATTCTTGCTGCACTACCCTCTGCGGCAAGTGTTTACTTACTCGCTCAACGTTACCAAACCTATGCATTAGCTAGCGCTAAATGCATTCTTATCAGTACCATTGCCACTTTTATAACCTTGCCTATCATTGAAAAACTACTACACGGCTTAAGTTAAATAAGCTTTTAAAAGGTGGTTCACCGACTATAAATTCGGCAAACAAAATATCTAACCAGCACTTTACTGTATAAAAAAACAGTGTACACTGTTTGTAGATACAGTGGTTTGATGATTATTCACACAAGGATTGATTATGCTTTGCCAATTAAGCATTAATAATTTCGCGATTGTACGTTTTCTAGAGCTCGACTTTAAAGCCGGCATGACCAGTATTACTGGCGAAACAGGCGCAGGTAAATCCATCGCAATAGACGCATTAGGTCTCTGCCTTGGAAATCGTGCAGATGCTAATACGGTAAGACCTGGCGCTAGCAAAGCTGAGGTCAGTGCTCGCTTTACGCTAGATGATGTTCCTTTCGCCAAGCGCTGGCTTGAGGACAATGATCTTGATGTTGAAGAAGAATGTATTTTACGTCGAACCATTAGTGCTGATGGCCGCTCTCGCGCCTACATAAACGGTAATCCAGTACCACTTTCTCAATTAAAAGCATTGGGGCAATTATTTGTTGGTATACATGGTCAACATGCACACCATGCAATGCTCAAAAGTGAGCATCAACTTACCCTACTCGACAGCTACGCAAACCATAAACTGTTGCTTGATAGCGTAAGTAAAAGCTATCAACGCTGTAAAAATATCGAAAATGAACTAAAGCAATTACAGCAAAACCAACAAGAACGTATCGCAAGAAAGCAGCTGGTTCAGTATCAAGTTGAAGAGTTAGATGAATTCGCACTTTTACCTGGTGAATTTGAACAAATTGAGCAAGAGCATAAACGCTTAGCGAATGGCACCGACTTAATTGAAACTTGTCAAAATACCTTACAGCTCTTAAGTGAAGATGATGAACATAATGTTGAGTCACTACTTAACCGAGCTGTGGGATTTGCTGATAATTTACAAAGCTTTGACCCTAGCCTTAAAAATATCGCAGAAATGCTCAATGAAGCCTTAATACAGGTCCAAGAAAGTAGCAGTGAAGTACAAGATTACCTCAGTAGAATTGAACTCGACCCTGAGCATTTTGCCTTTCTTGAGCAACGTATTTCTAAAGCAATGCAACTGGCACGTAAACATCATGTACAAACCGAGCAACTTGCTGAGCATCATCAACAACTTAAAGCAGAACTCACAGAGTTAAGTAATGATGCTAGCCGCCTTGATGAAATACAGCAGCAAGTTGATGACAGTAAACAAGCCTATATCAAAAATGCTCAGAAACTCAGCCAGAGTCGCTTACGTTATGCTAAAGAGTTAAATAAACTGGTGACCCAATCGATTCATGAACTGAACATGCCAAAGGGAAAATTCAGCATTGCTGTTAATTTTAACCCTGACATCCAGTCATTATTAGGCAGTGATCAAATAGAGTTTCAGGTTGCCACTAACCCAGGCCAACCATTACAGCCCATTGCCAAAGTTGCCTCAGGAGGCGAGTTATCACGTATAGGGTTGGGGATTCAGGTTATAACCGCTAAAAAGGTTTCCACACCGACACTGATATTCGATGAAGTTGATGTGGGCATATCTGGCCCTACAGCCGCAGTGGTTGGCCGAATGCTAAGAAGCCTAGGGGAATCAACTCAGGTTATTTGCGTGACTCACTTACCGCAAGTTGCCGGTAATGGGCATCAGCATATGCTGGTGAATAAATTTACCAAAAGTGGCGGTACAGAAACCCAGATGAAGCCTCTCGATAAAGAGCAGCGTATTAGTGAGCTGGCAAGGTTACTTGCTGGTGATGTGATTACTGAAAATACCTTAGCGAATGCTAGAGAACTTTTGCATTAATAACGACTCATTAGGGCTTCTCATTAGAAAAGACTTAAATAGGGTCATTAAATTAATATAGCAGCTATCTAGTAGCACCTTACTTGTAGCGTCTAAATGTTGTCACCTAGGTTTAGCTCATAAAAAAAGCTCACGTTAACGTGGGCTTTTTTTATTCTTCACTGCCTAGCTTTTAAGTTAGCCACAGTAGATTTCAATACTGTTTACACAAAATAATAAATAGCTTGTAAACACACTAGCGCAAAGATGCCAGCAAGCACATCGTCAATCATAATGCCAAAACCGCCGTGAACTTTGGCATCTAACCAACGGATAGGCCAAGGTTTTAGAATGTCGAAGAAACGAAATAATGCAAAACCAATCACTAACCATATCAAGCCAGCAGGAGCCGCAACCATGGTAATCATCAATCCTGCTACTTCATCCCAAACGATGGCGCCATGGTCATGTACGCCCATGTCCTTTGCGGCTTTATCACAAATGTAAAAGCCCACAAGCGTACTGATAACCGTGATAATAATAAATGCGGTTAAGCTCAAATGCCCCATTAAATAAACCAATGGAACAGCTGCAAGGGTACCAAACGTACCAGGTGCTTTAGCTGCTAAACCACTACCAAATCCTAACGCTAAAAAGTGCACCGGATTTTTTAAAGAGAGTTTTAATACTGCTGGATCAGTTGATAATAAATTCATTAAAAATGCTCAAAATTTTTCGAGTCTAACTCATAAGGTTGTCCATCAGATACCAATCGCAATTTATCACCAGCGCAAATTTGGCCAATTTTGACAAACTTAACACCAGCATGGATCAATGCCGTATCTAACGCACCACGCTGCGACTCTGGGACTGTGAATAATAGCTCATAATCTTCACCTCCGGTCAGTGCGTAGTTAATCGCATCCTTTTTACCTACTGACTCTAAGAGAGATTTAGACAAAGGTAACTCATTCACATCAATAATAGCACCGACGTCTGAGGCTTTTAAAACATGGTTAATATCTGAGTTTAATCCATCGGATAAATCAATTGCACTTGACGCTAGTGTGCGCAGAGCTTGGCCTGCAATGATCCTTGGGGTTGGATGGTAATGACGGTTAATCAAAAACTCTTTGTATTGCGGATCAACTTCTTTTTTGCCTAAAAGTAAATCAAGGCCTAAAGCTGAATCACCTAAAGTGCCAGTGACATAGATCCAATCACCTATCTTAGCGCCGCCACGGGTCAATGCTTTACCTGTTGGGACTTGACCATGGATAGTCACATTAATACAACGTGGGCCACGGGTTGTATCACCACCAATTAAACTAACGCTGTAATATTCTGCCGCTTCAAACAAACCTTCACTGAAGTCTTGTAGCCATTGATTATCTACATCGGGTAAGGTTAACGCTAATGTCATCCAAGCAGGATCTGCGCCCATTGCCGCTAAATCTGACAAATTAACAGCCACAGCTTTATAACCTAACTCATGAGCTGGCATGGTTGGCAAGAAGTGGACGTTTTCTACGAGCGTGTCGCATGAAATTGCGATAGATTTGTCTTCTGCTGGTTGCACGAGTGCGCAATCATCGCCGATACCGAGATGAACATCGCGGCGCTGTTGGCCTTTATCACGGAAAAATTGTTCAATAAGTTGGAATTCTTTCACGATAAATCTGGTACGGTTGCCCGCCCACCTATATGTTTTATAGAAGTATCTTAAGCCATACAAAAACGGTATCCGAAGATACCGTTTTCATTCATTACTTGCGAGTAACAAGCTTATCTAGCATACCATTGACAAACTTATGGCTGTCGTCAGCACCAAACGCTTTCGCTAATTCGATACCTTCGTTGATAGCCACTTTATATGGCACATCTTTACGATAAGTTAATTCATATGCAGCTAAGCGCACAATGGCTTTTTCAACTGGAGATACATCTTCAATATCACGATCTAAGTGAGGTTTTAGAAGATCATCAAGTTGAGTTGCTTTCGTGGCTACACCTGATAGCAATTCACGAAAATAAGCTACATCAACACCGTTAATGTTTTGCTCAGTTAAAAATTCATGTTCAACATCAGCAACGTTATTCTTGCTTAATTGCCACGAATAAATAGCTTGAACAGCTAAACGGCGTGCCTTACGGCGCTCTGAAGGCTTCATTACTTTTCCTACTACTATACCAACTGTTGTTCTAATTCTTGCAGAACGTTAACCATTTCAAGAAGGCCAAGAGCAGCTTCAGTGCCTTTGTTACCTGCTTTAGTACCAGAGCGTTCGATTGCTTGCTCAATGGTATCTGTGGTTAACACGCCAAATGAAACTGGGATATCAAACTCTAAAGCAACTTGAGCTAGACCCTTGTTACACTCGCCTGCAACTAAATCAAAATGCGGAGTACCACCACGAATCACTGCACCTAGTGCAATGATACCGTCAAACTTTCCAGATGCAGCAACACGACGTGCAGCAAGTGGTAATTCAACAGCGCCAGGAACACGAACAACAGTAATGTTGGCATCGTCAACCTGACCAAAACGTTTTAGTGTATCTATTGCGCCATCAAGCAGACTTTCAACTAAAAAACTGTTGAAACGCGATACTACAATCGCAACTTTGGCATTTTTTGCTTCGATATTACCTTGAACTACGTTCATTATCTTACCTAAATTAGCTAAAGCACCCAGCTCTGGGCAAAAGTGGCGGTATAATACCACAGCAAAATGCCCTGAGTCCTGTGCAATTAATGATAAATGTTAACTTCACTAAATTAGTGAATTATTCTGCAATGTAATCAGTAACTTCTAAACCAAAGCCTGACAACGAATGATAATGTTTTGGTGAGCTCAATAAACGCATTGTGCTAACACCAAGACTGGATAGAATTTGTGAGCCGATTCCTACTTTTCGAGAAGTCCCTTCCCATTTAGCTGCAGCTGGCGCTTGGCCATTATCTTCAGCTTCAAAAGCTTTCACTTTCGCAAGCATTTCACTTGAATGCTCTTCGTGACCCAATAACACCAAAACACCGCCTTCAGATGCAATACGCTCCATGGCTTTTTCTAATGGCCAGCTACGCTTTTGGTCGCGTTCAGAATGCAATAGATCATTAAAGGTGTTTTGTAGGTGAACACGCACTAGACAGTTCTCCTCAACGTTTCCTTTCACTAAGGCATAGTGTAATTGGTTATCGATAGTGTCTCTAAAAGTCACCATTTTGAACTCGCCGAAACGTGTTGGCAGTTTACATTCTGCTTCACGTACAACGGTGGTTTCTTTAGTGTTACGGTACTCAATTAAATCAGCAATGGTACCCATTTTAACGCCGTGGTTTTCGCTGAAAATTTCTAAGTCAGGACAGCGAGCCATGGTGCCGTCATCATTGAGAATTTCAACAATCACACCTGATGGTTCAAGACCCGCTAAACGGGCTAAATCACAACCCGCTTCAGTATGACCGGCACGCGTCAGTACGCCGCCATCTTGAGCCATTAATGGGAAAATATGTCCAGGTTGAACTAAGTCAGCTGCTTTTGCATCTTTGGCAACTGCAGCTTGTACAGTAACAGCGCGGTCATGGGCTGAAATACCCGTAGTAACACCGGTTGCCGCTTCAATAGAAACAGTAAAATTAGTTGAGAATTGGGCGTTATTATTAGTCACCATTAAAGGTAGATTTAATTGTTGGCAGCGTTCTCTAGTCATAGTTTGACAGATTAAGCCACGGCCATATGTCGCCATAAAGTTGATTGCTTCAGGCGTGACCTTTTCGGCCGCCATAATCAAGTCACCTTCGTTTTCTCTGTCTTCGTCGTCCATCAAGATAACCATTTTACCTTGACGAATGTCTTCGATGATCTCTTCTATACTATGTAGTGCCATGTTAAGACCTTTGTGTTGTTATTCCCCATATCTGCAATATAGGGTAAAAAGAGGGTTATCGCATAAATCCAGCGCTGGCTAACATTTCCATTGTTACTCCGCCTGATGCTTTCTCAGGCTTTTGCGGATTCATTAAGCGTTCTAAATATCGTGCAATAAGGTCAACTTCAATATTAACCTTATCGCCAGCTTGTAAGTTGGTTAGTGTTGTTTCTGATGCGGTGTGTGGCACTATCGTTAAACGAAAGCGATGACGGTCAATTTCATTAACCGTCAAGCTAACACCATCAATGGTAATTGAGCCTTTGTGTGCAATATAGTGGGCTAACTCAGCAGGCGCTGCTAACCAAAATTCAATGGCTTTACCGCGAACACTTCGCTGTTCTACTGCAGCAATACCGTCAACATGGCCACTGACCATATGCCCGCCAAGTCGAGTCGTTGGCAGTACCGCTTTTTCTAGGTTTACCTTTTGACCGACATGATAGTTAGCGAAACCTGTTAACGCGACTGTTTCAGCTGAAATATCGGCGACATAACCATCTGCGAGACATTGCACCACAGTTAAACATACGCCATTGGTCGCAATACTATCGCCTAGTTTCACATCAGATAAATCCAAATTTCCGCTGGCAACGTTTAGGCGAATGTCATCCCCTTTGCGCTCGATTTTTCTCAATGTGCCTAAGGCTTCAATAATGCCGGTAAACATAAATACTCACTTGTTTTAATTCGGTTCAGTTCGATTCGATTATTATCAGTTAGCTAATTGGAACTAGAGATTGAAAATCATCCGTTGATCATTTCCAACGCGTCTTGAATCGACCAATTGTAATTCAGGAATTTGTTCCATAGTTTGATAGTCGTTCAGTTGTAATAAATTACGGCCGTGACTGCCTAAAATTTTCATTGCTTGATAAAGGTAAAGTTCATCAGCAAGGTTTTCATTAAGCACACTACCAGCAAGACAGGCTCCTGCCTCAACTAGTACTGAATTACATTGCTTACCTAAATAAGTAAATAACGCATGTAAATCAACGCGTCCATCTTCATTTGTGGCAATAGTGATACAACTAACATGATTGTTAAATTTTTCTTGTACTTCTGCGGGGTAATCCACACAGGAAACCAACAATACAGGTGATGTAAAATCAAATAGCTTCATTTCACTCGTTAGCCTTGCTTTACTATCTAAAATAACCCGCAAAGGTTGCTGTAGATCTGAGGACGCAAGTGAGCTTTTCAAGCTGCCTAACTCCTCATAACGCACATTTAGCGTTGGGTTATCAGCAAGTACTGTTTCAACACCCGTTACCAGTGCACAATGACGAGCGCGTAACTTTTGCACGTCAGCTCGTGCTTCTGGCCCAGTAATCCATTTAGACACCCCATTCGAAAGTGCCGTTTTACCATCAATACTAGCAGCCAATTTAATTGTAATTCGAGGCAGGCCTGTGGTCATTTTTTTAGTGAAGCCTAAATTGAGTAATTTAGCTTGTTCGGTAAGTAAACCTACATCAACCTGCACGCCCGCTTCAGTTAATAATCGGATGCCATTTCCAGCAACTTGCGGATTAGCATCAACTTCAGCAATCACAACTCTTTTAACACCCGCTTTAATTAATGCTAATGCGCAAGGAGGTGTACGGCCATAATGACTACAAGGTTCAAGGGTGACATAGGCCGTGGAAGCTAATAATTGCTGTTGATTTTGTTTGGCATCGACATCTTGAAGTGCATGAATTTCAGCGTGAGGGCCACCCGCTTTAATATGGTAACCCTGACCAATAATTTGATCATCGACAGCGATAACACAACCGACATTGGGATTTGGACGAGTGGTGTAACGCCCTTTTTCGGCTAAAGAAATTGCCAGGCTCATCATTTCAATATCAGTAATAGACCATTGAGACATAAACACCTACTTGAAATAGCGGCTGTAAACATAATCTACAGCCTCAATATGGGGAACAGAAATTACTTTTGTAGCTTAGCGATGGCTTCACCAAACTGGGAAACATCCTCAAAGGCACGATAAACTGAAGCGAAGCGAATATAAGCCACTTTATCTAGGACCATTAATTGTTCCATCATTAAATTACCAATCATTGCTGAGTCAATCTCGCGCTCACCCGTCCCTCTTAAGGTCGATTTGATTTTAGTTAATGCTTGCTCAATTTGGTCAATAGACACTGGACGCTTTTCTACCGCGCGCAACATGCCGCCTCGAAGTTTATCTTCATCAAACGGTTGTCGAGTGCCATCTTGTTTAATCACTCGCGGCATAACTAATTCGGCACCTTCAAAAGTGGTGAAACGTTCATGGCACAATGTACATTCCCGGCGGCGACGGACTTGGTGGCCATCAGCCACAAGACGAGAGTCAATCACTTTAGTATCTGTCGCGCTACAAAATGGGCAATGCATATTCGCTCCTGAAAATAAAAATAAAATGGCCGTAAGCACAAGGTACTTACAGCCATTAAAGTTTATCCTATTTACTTAATAAGGTTAACCTTATCGATAAGATTATCCTACTTAGTTCAAATGGATAATGTGTCTAATTATGAAGAGCAATATTCGCTAGCATTTTCTAGATAAAAATTGCTCAACTTATATAAACATTAAGTCACGGTTTTATCCGCAACCTTAAACCCGTCAACAATTATCCGTAAACAGGATATTTAGCACATAACTCAAGCACTTGGTTCTTAACGCGCTCAATGGTAGCTTCGTTGGTAATGTCATCTAATACATCACACATCCAGTTTGTTAGCTCTACTGATTCTGTTTCAGTGAAGCCGCGACGTGTAATTGCAGGAGAGCCAATACGAAGACCTGAAGTCACAAAAGGTGAACGTGGGTCATTTGGTACAGAGTTTTTGTTTACAGTGATGTTAGCTTTACCTAACGCAGCATCGGCATCTTTACCTGTCATATCTTTGCTGATCAAATCTAGCAAGAATAAGTGGTTATCTGTACCGCCAGAAACAACATCGTAACCACGCTCAATGAAGGTTTTCGCCATCACTTTAGCATTAGCAACAACTTGCTCTTGGTAAGTCGTAAATTCAGGATCAAGTGCTTCTTTAAATGCAACCGCTTTAGCAGCGATAACATGCATTAAAGGACCGCCTTGGCCACCTGGGAATACTGCAGAATTTAACTTTTTGTAGATATCTTCATCATCAGCAGCTGAAAGAATCAAACCACCACGAGGACCTGCAAGGGTTTTATGAGTGGTAGTGGTTACAACATGTGCATGAGGAAGTGGATTCGGGTAAATACCTGCAGCAACAAGACCTGCTACGTGAGCCATATCTACGAATAAGTAAGCACCGACTTTGTCAGCGATTTCACGGAACTTGCCCCAATCGATAATGCCAGAATATGCAGAGAAACCAGCGATAATCATTTTTGGTTTATGTTCAACAGCTAAACGCTCAACTTCAGCGTAATCAATTTTACCTGTAGTTTCATCGATACCGTACTGGACAGCATTATAAAGCTTGCCAGAAAAACTCACTTGAGAACCATGGGTCAGGTGACCACCATGGGCTAGGCTCATACCTAAAACAGTATCACCGCCTTGAAGTAGCGCCATGAAAACGGCTGAGTTTGCTTGAGAACCAGAATGTGGCTGTACGTTTGCGTATGTCGCGCCAAACAATTCCTTTGCACGAGAAATCGCTAACTCTTCTGCGATATCTACATGTTCACAACCACCGTAGTAACGCTTTCCAGGATAACCTTCAGCATACTTGTTCGTTAGCTGAGAACCTTGGGCTTCAAGGACGCGCGGGCTGGTATAGTTTTCAGAAGCAATGAGTTCGATGTGCTCTTCTTGACGGCGCGTTTCATCTTCAATTGCTGCAAATAGTTGTGGATCATAATCCGCGATATTCATATCTTTTTTCAGCATTACTCACTCCAGCTGTTAATTCTTATAGTAGGGTTGCGCGGTATGATACAGCGCAATTGATCACAATCCCAGCATTTGAAACATGAAATTACTTGCAATTAATCATGAATACCATTTGCCATCTATAATTTGTAAGTATTAGCAGCTTTCAGTAATTGTATTTCATAGTAAAAACCAATTTCGCTCTTAGTTTCATAGTCTTGTAACTATTTTAAGAAAACTCTTTTCTAAAAATGAATCAACTATGTAATTTTGATCGACTGCCCATTTAATGGGTAAAACAGAATAAGATTAACTCTCACAAAGACAATGTTTTTGAAGTTAATATTGATAAACAAATTGAATACTGCTGCGGCTTTCTGTTTCATCATTTCGATTTGAAATAGCCAAATTTTCAATCCCAGTTAATGTCCCACTTCGATCAATTCGCTCATGATGAATACTGATATTCATATTATCAGTCAAAGGCACATCGAGATAAGTTTCGTACCTATCCCGTGCATCTTTAAAGTCGAGGTCATTGACGTTTGGGTTCCAATCACTACTGCGGTTAAACTCATTATCATCAATTGAGTCCCAGCGTTGACTTTGAAACTTAACGCCTAATAACAACTCTTTATAATTTGCCTCTAGTTTTAACTTGGCTGTATGACCTAAAGCATACCCATAACCACCTTCCCAAAGCACTGACTTTGTTCCCCAAAAAAGACCACCATTTTGACGATAGTTTTTAGTTGCAAAGGGCTTAACCATACTAAAATCAGCGAACAAGTCGCCTCGAATACTGATATTGACATCACCCACAAACCATTGTGAACCTGCAGATAAACCAATCACATTAATCGCAGCATAAAAATCTTCCTCTTCATCTTGACCTAAACTGCTATATTCAAGTCCCATTGATGGCCCTAAAAACCAAGTATTCAGACCATTTTTAGAGTCTAATAAGATATTTTCACCACTAGTCCAACCGCCTAAGAAGACTGAAGAATCCATTTGCCAATCTTCAATTCCTTCATTTGATATCCCGAGTTCCATATTCAACTCTACTTGGCTAGGCGTCGCAGACAACCCATCAAATTTCCCCTGAACACTATCGATACTCGCTTCTAAACCCAATATTAATGAGGTCGTTGCAATATCAGCTTCTTGCTTCGTGGAATATATCGCACCGGTGTAAATGTTAAATTTATCTTTCGCATATTCTCGATTAAATCGCTGAGGGTTATCATAACCAAACCAACCTTTAATTGTTTTAGCGGGATTGAATACACTAGCAAAAGTCGTCGGGAGCCAGCCTTGTTTTGAATCTAACATTTCAGATAGTTGAAGTAAGCTCTCACCTAATACAGCCCCACCAAAGGTAGTCACTATTTGATCATTCACACTCACCACTTCTTTATATTCCGCAAACACTTCCCAGACTGCCGATGCGACAAAATTACCCGCTAAAGATTCATAGTAATTAAAGTTATAATTCCGAAAAGCTTGATAATAAAGTGCGCCAGCGTAGGTATGGCCCCAATTCATGCCGACCTTATTGTCATCAAGTTTCCAAGAATCATTCGACACGATACGATCCACAAAATATTGGCCTGTATCTCCTTCAATTTCATAATCGAAATCTCCTTCCATGCTTTCTTCACTTGAAAGATAAAGCACTTCGCCAATAACAAGTAGAGTTGAAACTTCAGCTAGTGCTCCCCACCAGTTTTTATCAACTAACTGTGGATCAGTAAGAAAACTTTCCCCTTCTGAAACACCTGAGCTATTAATACTCGTATTCCCAGAGTTTGCAGCAAGACTGCTTCTAGATAGACCAGAAGGATCATTAACGCCAAAATTAGCTAAATTAAAAAAATCTAGGTTAACTGAATTAACATTATTGGAGAGACTTTCTGGAGCGACAGAACCCAAACCCTCATCAGAAAAAGAAATTCCTTCAATCTTTTCTATACCTAATTGCTGAGCATAGACTTGGTTAGACAAACAAAATAGTGATATTGAAAATAGCATATTTGGTAGTAGCGTATTGGGTAGTAGCGCTTTCTTTAAGACCTTCCCTCTTATCATTATCAATTTAATCCCTTAACATGTTTTAAAGATTCACTGCTTATACATACCTTTCAGTGGTCAACTGATTGTTGAGCCTGTCCCCCTCAACCATAGTGTTATAACAATGTTACATTTATTCTTTACTATATACAGCTTTCATATCGCAGCAATTCGAAATTATATTGTCGATTAAATTTTCAATAATATAAGTTCGGTTTTAAGTTAGGGTCAGATTCAAGTAGAATTAATTAAATTTCCTAGTTCGAACCTTAGTCAAAGAGATATAAATATGGCTCAGTTTGTATATAGCATGCTTAGAGTGGGCAAAATTGTTCCGCCTAAGAAACAAATCCTTAAAGATATTTCCCTTAGTTTTTTCCCAGGCGCCAAGATTGGTGTTCTTGGTTTAAACGGTTCAGGTAAATCAACTTTACTTAGAATTATGGCGGGATTAGATACTGAAATCGAAGGCGAAGCTCGCCCGATGCAAGATCTTAAAATTGGCTATCTTCCCCAAGAACCTAAGCTTGATGAATCACAAACGGTTCGTGAAGCGATTGAAGAAGCTGTTAGTGAAGCCAAAAATGCACTAACGCGTTTAGATGAAGTGTACGCACTTTATGCTGAACCTGATGCAGATTTTGATGCCCTAGCAAAAGAGCAAGGTCAGCTTGAAGCGATTATTCAATCTCAAGATGCACATAACCTTGATGTGGTATTAGACAGAGCAGCCAATGCACTGCGTCTTCCTGATTGGGATGAAAAAATCGAAGTGCTTTCGGGTGGTGAACGTCGCCGTGTAGCTATTTGTCGCTTATTACTTGAAAAGCCTGACATGTTGTTACTCGATGAACCAACCAACCACTTGGATGCAGAATCAGTCGCATGGCTTGAGCGCTTCTTACAAGATTACACTGGCACCGTTGTGGCTATTACCCATGATAGATATTTCTTGGATAATGCAGCTGGCTGGATTTTAGAGCTTGACCGTGGTGAAGGTATTCCATGGGAAGGTAACTACTCTTCATGGCTAGAGCAAAAAGATGCGCGTCTGCAACAAGAGTCATCGACTGAAAGTGCGCGCCAGAAAACCATTCAAAAAGAATTAGAATGGGTACGTCAAGGTTCTAAAGGCCGTCAATCTAAAGGTAAGGCCCGTATGGCTCGCTTTGAAGAGTTGAACACCAACGACTACCAGAAACGTAATGAAACAAACGAGTTGTTTATTCCACCAGGACCTCGCTTAGGCGATAAAGTCATTGAAGTGAATAATTTGACTAAGTCATATGGCGATCGTGTATTAATTGATAATTTAACTTTTGCTGTACCTAAAGGCGCTATTGTCGGCATTATCGGTGCTAACGGCGCGGGTAAATCAACTTTATTTAAGATGATTTCTGGTGCCGAACAACCTGATAGCGGCAGCATTGAAGTGGGCGAATCAGTACAAATTGCTTCAGTTGAGCAGTTCCGTGATTCGATGAATGATAAAAACACTGTCTGGCAAGAAATTTCCGACGGCCAAGATATCATGCGCATCAATAACACAGAAATCCCAAGTCGCGCCTATGTAGGCCGCTTTAACTTCCGTGGTGGCGACCAGCAAAAAATTATTGGTACCTTATCAGGTGGTGAGCGTAACCGTGTTCATCTTGCTAAATTATTGCAAGCTGGCGGTAACGTATTACTTCTCGATGAACCAACCAATGACTTGGATGTTGAAACGCTACGAGCTTTAGAAGAAGCGCTATTAGAGTTCCCAGGTTGTGCCATGGTCATTTCTCATGACCGTTGGTTCTTGGATAGAATTGCTACCCACATCTTAGATTACCGCGATGAAGGTCAAGTTAACTTCTATGAAGGTAACTACACTGAATATACTGCTTGGTTAAAAGAGCATTTAGGTACTGAAGCCATTGAACCTCATCGCCTAAAATACAAGCGCATCGCCAAGTAAACACTTGTAGATAAGCATTTGTAAGTAAGCAGTTACAAGTAAAAGTTATCTAAAGCTGCTACCGTTGGTATTCAGCTTTTAAAATATTAAGCCCCAATTTAAACAATGGCTCTTTAAAGCAAAATGTTTAAATTGGGGCTTTTTTATGTTTTGTGCAAAAAAGCGGCTGTAATAGCTGAAAACAACAATTAGCAATTACCATGTCATAAAAATGACGAATACCACTGCACCAACAAGTTGGTTACATTAATCTATATCACTACGATGTAAAACTGCTATTTGAGAATTGATAACAATAGATGAAGTCTCTTTTTTTGTTCTTCAAGTTACAGTTCAATTAGGCAGCATTAACAAACACTTAAATAACTTATTTAAGTATCATGTCGTATCAATAAAACACTGCTGCAAGCTCCCATAACGCCTCGCTGTGACATCATTGTAAAAAAGCGTCAAAATCCCACAATCTATTTGTAAAGACAAATTAACTTAAGTACTATAAAAATATTGACGGCTTATTTAACTGTTAAACGATGACGATAGCTTTAGGTTATACATCAAAAAATCAAATAAAAATGGAGAAATCAGTGAGATACAGTCAAATTGCTTTTATTTTATTATGTTTTTACGCAAGTAGCTCATTTGGTTTAGAAGTCATTTCTAGTAGTGAAACTCAAAAACTACAAGAAATTGAGCAAAAATATAATATTGATAGTTTACTTATTTCTGCGAACGATAAGTTGTCGACTCATAAGAAAAATGAATCTGATTATCATGCACTGAGCGTCGAAATTAAGAGTAAGCAAACTGAGTATGAGCATTTAGTCTCTAAGTTGCCGACCAGAATTTTATCTCGATCTAACCTCAATTCTTTTTATAAAGAACTCGAAACATTAGTCCTTAAAATTGATCAGCTTGAAACCAAATATGATATCGATGGCAAATCTCTTAAAAGAGAATATAAATCTATCATGGCTGAATACGATGTTATCAATAACACTCGTACCAATAAGGATGAACAATTAGCTGCACTTAAAAGTGAAATAACTAAACGTGTCATCGCCGATGTGTCTAAGCCTGATACGGTTCAATCTGTTGATTTAGACGGTTCGACATTATGTTCTAAGTTTCAATCAATTAATGATTGTTTAAAAGATTCAGAAAGCTATATCGTTACCAACACAATTAAAACTGACCCCTTTTTAAATGAACGCAGCGTGCTTTTATCATACGATGTTATTGATGCCAGCATGAACATGAGCGGTAATTTAAACTACAAGATTAAAATGGCTTTTAAACCATCTTATAACAGTAAAATTGATTCATTAATTAATGAGCAATTAGGACTTAAATCAGCCATGATTACCTTAGTGAGTAATGTCGCTGCTGACTGGTTTATTGATGGCGTAAAAATTGGTACGGGTCGCGAGCTGTTTCATGAAGTTCCACTGGGTCAACATGGTATTTTAGCTTCTTATCATTCAGAAGATAAATCGAGTGTTGAGTTTATTCAGGGCAACGGCGTCTTCAGTTATAACTTCAATAACACAGCCCAAAATAACGATATGGTCACCTTACCTAAGAGTGAACATAAAAAACAAACAATGAAAATGAAGCCAAAACCAACGGATATGCTAAACAGCAATGTTAAAGCTTCAACCAATAAACCTAAAAAAAGTATGCAAGATAAAGGTTACGAGTACTTTATGGGGATTGAACCTGCAACAACCGAGCAAGAAGAAAGCTTTGATTCTAGCCCGTCAGCTAAGCTTTAAAGTGATTTTTAGTATTTAGTTCTGCAGAACAATTTTAGCCACCTCCAACTATGAGTATGAGGTGGCTTTTTAATATACCCAAACAACCTGAAGATGCTCGATTTCAGCAAGAATTTACA
This sequence comes from Shewanella olleyana, assembly GCF_023283825.1. Classification (GTDB taxonomy): domain Bacteria; phylum Pseudomonadota; class Gammaproteobacteria; order Enterobacterales; family Shewanellaceae; genus Shewanella; species Shewanella olleyana. The sequence goes on from NZ_JAKILD010000016.1 coordinate 102,397, forward strand.
CGCGTTTAGGCAAGGCATTGATTGCGGGTAATGGTTATTCCCTTTTCAAAATCAATAACGCAGCATAAACGCGTGTAAAACTTGCCCTCAGGGAGTTTCACCGTGTTCCCACTACGTTGTTGCGCTAATTTATAAGGTACCTACATTACCGCATTAACGCGCCTAGTATTGAAAACACGGTGAAGCTCTGAAACACGTATCTTCAAGTAGTTTGGGTATATGCATTAAACATCAACATTTAATTCAAGTCACAAAACCCTTGCTTTGTAATCAAATAGTAATAACTGAGATCATTTAACACCACTTGCGATCATATACATAAACACTTTTGTTATCAGTATGTTTGGTTACAATCTTATCTGCTTTGCTTTACATTCCTTTACTCTTATATGCCTTTTTTTGATTAAAATAGTCCGCAATTCAACAATCGGTCTGTTGTTCTTTCTTAGAGTTCATAAAATGAAAAAATTGGCATTTCTTATCATATTAAGCAGTATTATCGCTGCAGTTGTGTCTTTTAGTGGTTTATCCCAAGCAGATAAAGCCAAACCTCATGCAAAGGGGAAACCACAAAAAACAATTCCTGTCGTTACAGGCATTGTCGATCAGCATGAACTGTCTCAGTCACTATCCCTTATCGGCAAACTTGATGCAGAGCAATCTGTTTACATATCTTCTCAAGTCGCAGGCCAAATCAGTGAGATTTTAATTAAACCAGATCAAGATATTCAAGCTGGCCAAGTTATCGTTCAACTTGATGACGCTAAAGCTAAAGCGACAACCGCAGAAGCAGCAGCCTTCCTTGCCGATGAGAAACGCAAGCTCAAAGAATTCCTTAAACTAATTTCAAGCAATGCCATCACCCAGACAGAAATTGATGCGCAACGCGCCAGCGTTGATATGGCTGCAGCACGACTTGCAGCAGCTCAAGCGGATTTAGATTATCACTCACTCAATGCTCCTTTTACGGGGTCAGCAGGATTAATTGATTTCAGCGTAGGCAAAATGATTTCTGTGGGCACTGAGTTATTGTCTTTCGACGATCTCTCAACCATGAGACTCGATTTACAAGTGCCAGAACATTACTTGTCATTACTTTCAAATGGTATGAAAGTTTCAGCACAAAGTCGTGCATGGCCATCTCAAGAGTTTAATGGTGAAATCATTGCCATTGACTCACGTATTAACCAAGACACGTTAAACTTACGTGTACGAGTACAGTTTGCTAACCCTGACAATAAATTAAAACCAGGCATGATGATGGCGGCAACGCTTAACTTCCCTGCGGTATCTGAACCAGTGATCCCAGTGCAGGCTATCGAGTACTCTGGCACTAAACGCTTTGTTTATCTTGTTGATAGCAATAAGATTGCTAATCGCACCGAAGTCATCTTAGGTGCTCGCATTGATAATGAGGTGTTAATTTCTGAAGGTTTAAATATTGGCGACAACGTTGTAGTGCAAGGACTAGTCAATATGCGTGATGGTGTATCTGTTGATGTGCTAGAAAAACAGGGAGCAGATTCACGTTTAGCCCATGAAGATTCAGAACCAAAACTGAATGAGCCCATTACGACACCAACTAACGCTCAGCTGGAGAAAAGTTAATGTGGCTCTCTGATGTGTCTGTAAAAAGACCTGTTGTCGCGATTGTATTAAGTTTATTACTTGGCGTATTTGGTCTCGTTTCGCTGTCAAAGTTGTCAGTAAGAGAAATGCCTGACGTTGAAAAACCTGTTGTTACCGTCATGACGACCTATAGTGGCGCATCTGCCACGATTATGGAAAGCCAGATCACCACAACCATCGAAGATGAACTGACTGGGATCAGTGGTATTGATGAAATTCAGTCTGTTACCCGAAACGGTATGTCACAAATCACAGTGACCTTCTTATTAGGTTGGGATTTAACAGAAGGTGTTAGTGATGTTCGTGATGCGGTAGCACGTGCTCAACGTCGCCTTCCAGATGAAGCTGACGATCCTGTTGTATCGAAAGATAATGGTTCAGGTGAGCCATCAATCTATGTCAATTTAAGCTCCTCGATGATGGATCGAACTCAGCTTACTGATTACTCCCAACGCGTACTTGAAGATCGCTTTAACTTAATCACTGGCGTAAGCTCTATCTCGCTATCAGGTGGCTTATATAAAGTCATGTACGTTCAGTTAAAACCAGAGCTAATGGCAGGTCGAAATGTATCGGCCAATGATATTGTGTCAGCGCTCAAAACTGAAAATGTTGAAACGCCAGGTGGCGAAGTACGTAATGACACGACAGTAATGACCGTCAGAACGGCTAGACTGTACAATAATCCTGATGATTTTGATTATTTAGTGGTCCGCACAGCAGATGACGGAACTCCTATTTACCTAAAAGATGTCGCAGACGTGTTTATTGGTGCTGAAAACGAGAATTCGACCTTTAAAAGTAACGGTGTCCCCAATATCAGTTTAGGCATTGTTGCTCAGTCTGATGCTAATCCGCTTGATGTGGCTAAATTAGTTCACCAAGAAGTCGATAGAATTCAAGAGTTCTTGCCTGAAGGCACCGCATTAGTCGTTGACTATGACTCTACGATTTTTATTTCTCGCTCGATAGATGAGGTATATAACACCCTAATTATTACGGCGATTTTAGTAATTTTGGTGCTGTACATATTCATCGGACAAGTGCGCGCCACGCTCATTCCAGCTGTCACTGTGCCAGTGTCTCTGATTTCAGCGTTTATTGCCGCCAATACGTTTGGTTTCTCCATTAATTTACTGACATTAATGGCGCTGATCCTATCCATTGGCTTGGTAGTGGATGATGCCATCGTGGTGGTAGAGAATATATTTCACCACATTGAAAAAGGTGAGCCGCCGATTCTTGCAGCCTACAAAGGTGCCCGTGAAGTTGGTTTTGCTGTTATGGCAACCACTGCGGTATTGGTGATGGTATTTTTACCCATTTCCTTTATGGAAGGTATGGTCGGCCTACTTTTTACAGAGTTTTCAGTAATGCTCGCGGTGTCGGTTTTGTTCTCCTCTCTCATTGCTTTGACATTAACGCCAGTTCTGGGCAGTAAATTACTTAAAGCCAATGTAAAGCCGAATCGCTTTAACCTTTGGGTTGATAGCATATTCGATAAGCTTGAACAGCAATATCGCCGTGTCGTTTCAAAAGCGGTTCAATATCGTGTTGCAGCCCCTGTTGTCATTATTGCTTGTCTTGTAGGTAGTGGCTGGTTATTGAACCAAGTTCCAGCTCAATTGGCGCCGCAAGAAGACCGTGGAGTCATTTTTGCCTTTATCAAAGGCGCCGAAGGGACAAGTTATAACCGCATGTCGGCTAACATGGATATTGTAGAACAGCGTTTAATGCCTATGTTAGGCAATGGGGTGTTCAAATCATTCAGTACACAAGCCCCAGCTTTTGGTGGCCGAGCTGGTGACCAAACCGGTTTTGTGATTATTCAACTTGAGGAATGGAAAGATCGTGACATCAATGCGCAACAAGCACTGGGAGTTGTAGCTAAAGCGCTTGAAGGTATTCCCGATGTCATGGTCCGCCCAATGCTACCCGGCTTTAGAGGAAAATCGAGTGAACCGGTGCAATTTGTGCTTGGAGGCTCTGATTACAATGAACTATTTGACTGGGCACAAAAGCTGCAACTTGAAGCTGATTCAAGCCCTATTTTAGAAGGTGCAGATCTCGATTACGCAGAAACCACGCCTGAGTTACTTGTGTCGGTAGATCGCGAGCGAGCAGCAGAGCTTGGTGTCAGTGTCACTGAGGTTTCTGACACTTTAGAAATCATGTTAGGTGGCCGCAGTGAAACCACCTTTATCGAACGTGGTGAAGAATACGATGTATATTTGCGCGGCGATGAAAACAGCTTCAATAGTGTTGCCGATTTAAGCCAGATATATATGCGTACATCTACAGGTAAACTGATTACCTTAGATACGATTACTAAGATTGATGAAGTCGCCTCAGCGCAGAAGTTAAGTCATCTTAACAAACAAAAGTCGATCACCTTAAAAGCGAACTTAGGCGCTGGGTATACATTAGGTGATGCGTTAGATTTCCTTGATGCTAAAGCCATCGAGATGCTGCCGAGTGACATCACAGTTTCTTACACTGGTGAGTCAAAAGACTTTAAAGAAAACCAAAGCAGTATTTTTATTGTATTTGGTTTAGCTTTATTAGTGGCTTATTTAGTACTAGCCGCTCAATTTGAGAGTTTCATAAACCCGCTAGTTGTCATGTTTACCGTACCAATGGGAATATTTGGTGGCTTCTTAGGCCTATACCTAACCGGCCAAGGGCTGAACATTTATAGTCAGATTGGTATGATCATGCTAATTGGTATGGTAACTAAAAATGGTATTTTGATTGTAGAATTTGCCAACCAGTTACGTGACAAAGGCCTTGAGTTAGAACAAGCCATTGTTGATGCTTCAGCAAGACGCTTAAGACCTATTCTAATGACGGCATTTACCACGTTAATTGGTGCAATTCCATTAATCATGTCATCGGGTGCAGGCTCTGAAAGTCGAATAGCTGTTGGTACAGTAGTGTTCTTTGGAATGGCATTTGCTACTCTAGTGACCCTACTAGTGATCCCGGCCATGTATAGGCTGATATCTGGTACCACTAAATCTCCAGGCTTTGTTGAACAACAACTTAATGAAGCTATTGAGATGCAAAAACAAAAAAGCGCTTAAGCTTAAATGACTAAACAGGTGTAATAATGGAAAAAGTAGCAGTATTTGTTGATGTACAAAACATTTATTACACCTGTAAACAGGCTTATGGACGCTCTTTTAATTACCGTGCGTTGTTTAAACAATTATCTAAAGATGCGCATATTGAACATGCTTTTGCTTATGCGATTGCTCCCGCCGACGATGGCCAAGTTAAGTTTCAAGATGCGCTTAGGCATATTGGTTTTGACGTCAAGCTAAAACCTTACATCCAACGCAGTGATGGCAGTGCAAAAGGCGACTGGGATGTCGGTATTACGATTGATGTTTTAGATTATGCAGAACACGTCGATAAAGTGATATTGCTTTCGGGCGATGGGGACTTTGATTTATTAATGGCTAAAGTAGCGCAGAAATATGGATGTGATACTCAAGTCATTAGTGTTTCAAGCTTAACAGCTAAGTCTTTACTTGATGTGGTCGGCAGTCATTTACCCATCGAATCTAATCTTTTATTGTAATCTTACAAGTCACCATTCGATTACATTTTATTGGCCAGCCATTGAGTTTAATTAAGCTTAATATCTTAAGTAACAATCAAACGTCACCAAGATCAAACAGAGATAAAAAAACCTCAAAAACATATGTTAACAACAAGTTAACCAGAGAGTTCAAACAAGCTTCTCTTTCAGATTTGATTCCATAGGGCATCTTTTTATGTAACAATTACGTTATAGATGTCATTTTTGAATAGCAGAGAAGTTGATGTTTCAGCGGGCAAAAAACCTACAGTGTATTGTCATTGCTATTTGTTTCTATTTAAGTTCAATTACCCTATCGTATTCTGAGCAGTTTCAACTTGAAACGCTAAATGTGAGTGATGGCTTACTCTCCTCCAGTATCACCACTATTTATCAAGAACGAAATGGTTATATTTGGTTTGGCACAGACAGTGGCGCCAGCCGATTTGATGGCATTGATTTCATCCACTTCCAATTTTCACCCAATGAAAAAAATCATATTTCTAATAACTATGTTACCGATATTTTTGAAGATACTAGTGGTAATATTTGGATAGCCACAGAAGATGGACTCAATCAGCTGACTCCTGAGAATGAAATGTTGCAGCATAATGTGCTTAACAGTAAAAAAGGGCTGGGTTCGAGTTGGATAACGAATGTATTCGAAGATGAATCGAATAACATTTGGTTTGGAACTGGATCAGGTATTAGTTTGTATGACCCAGCGACAAAAACCTTTCAAGCATTCTTTCTTTTCGATGAAGATGGCCAGCGTTACGAAACATCCACTTCCAGTATTTTTTCAGATTATAACGGGACGATTTGGACCGCCACTGATTTTGGGCTCGCCACAATCAATATAGATACACAAAGGTTAGTGCCAGTAAAATCCAATAATCCTGATACCAATAGGATCTTAACCAGTTCAATCAATACCGTAGAAGTCGTGTCTGACGAACAAGTATGGCTAGGAACCTATCAACAAGGCTTGGTTGATTTTAATCCAAAGACCCTGGAAGTGGTTATTTATAAAATAGATCCCAACAACCCATCTGTTGATCAACTAGCATCTAATAACGTGAATGATATTAGCCTTGAAGACAGTAATACCCTTTGGCTTGCTCATGATAAAGGTGCGACAAAAATAACCTTAGATACGATGAGTTATACTCATTTGCAGCATCAAGATTATAACGACCACTCCATTGCAGACAATCGAGTTAATGAGCTGCAGTTTGATCAATCTGGTGGGATTTGGTTTGCAACAGCCCATGGAGCATCCTATTACTCCCCCTTTAAGCATGGCACTCGAATTTTTAAACCTCATCCATACACACCTGAACTTTCTAGCTCCTTTACGTACTGGGTTGATACTGATGAAAATAAAAGTATCTGGGTAACTACATCAGAAAAAATCAATCTAATAAACGATAAAACCGAAGCAATAAAACTTAATCCAATTGAAAACTTCGCAGTTAATTCACCTTATAGCGCAATCTTAGATGATAACGAAAATCTGTGGATTTCCAGTGCTGATGGCTTGTCTTCTTATAACCTCGTCAGTAAAAAAATACACCATTATAGTAATAAGCAAGGTAATCCATACAATTTTCCAAACAGTTTGTTTTACCTCGCTTTACCAGATAAAAATGGCGATATTTGGATCACTGGTTACCTGGATATTGGACTGATGTTATTTAACCCTGAGCAAGGGATAAAGCAGCACTTGCTTACAGAGTACGATTATTCCTACGCTGCCGGTGGTAACTATACCTTTGATATGAAATTCATCCATAATGGTGAATTATGGCTTGCGACCACTAATGCTATTTACCGAGTAAATCCAGAGACATATGAAGTCAAACACCTTTCTCTTGGCACTGATATTGAAAACATAAGAACCGTTAAGCTATATCAAGATGAACATGATGATATTTGGGTAGCGACCCAAGGTTTAGGTCTTGCACGAATAAGATTGGGTGACATATGGGAAGAGCCAACTGAGATAAAATACTTTAATAAAGCACATGGCTTTACCTCTAATACACTTAGAGGTGTTACTGGTAACGGGGATGGCTTTGTTTGGGTAACCTCGCAATCTAAATTTGCTAAAATGAATACCCGCACCTTTGAAGTAACTCAATACCCTAGTGCGATTAATGAAAAAAATAGCTCCTTCACAGACTCTGCTATAGCGATGAACGGTGACAACTTATATTTGGGTTCTAACGATGGCCTTTATAAAATTGATACTAACGTCATCGCAAGTAATGTGTTTAAGCCTAAAGTCCATATCACCTCTGCATTAATCGCCAATGAGCAATTAATTGGCCCTAACAGCAACCAAAAAGTCGATGAAGTTCAATTAGATTATGAACAGAATATTGTGCAATTTTCTTTTGCGTCAATGGACTTTACTGCACCAGAGAAAAACCTCTATAGATACCGATTAAATGGTTTCGACGATAAATGGGTCTATGCAGGTAATAACACTTCCGCCACTTATACCAACCTTAATGCAGGTAAGTATTCTTTTATTGCCCAAGGCAGTAACAGTGATGGGCGCTGGAGTCCTCATGTGGCTAAGTTTGAGTTTGAAGTTAAACAAGCATGGTGGATCTACGCCATTATTACCTTGATGGCTACCTGTACTTTATTGATCGTTTTATACCTTTTTACTCGCTACCAAAAAATTACCGAACTCAGTAACCGAGCAAACTACGATAGCCTAACAGGACTTTCAAATCGATTTCGTTTTAACTCAAAGCTTGAACTAGCTGTGACAAATGTACAGAACCCAGTTGCAATTGTTTTCATGGACTTAGATTATTTCAAAGAGGTCAATGACACTATGGGTCACGACATTGGCGATGAACTCATTATTGAAGTCAGCAAAAGGTTATCAAACACCCTCAACAAAGATGACTTGCTGGCAAGGTTAGGAGGTGATGAATTTGCCATTATCATTCAACATCCTGGTAGCCAAGAAAAGCTCATTAATGTTATCGAGCAAATTCGCACCTGTATTAATACCGGTTATCAGATCAAAGCTCACTGGATTACCAGCTCAGCCAGTATCGGCGTTGCCTGCTTCCCGGAGGATGGTCGCGACTCTAAGACTTTACTCAAACATGCCGACACAGCTATGTATGCAGCAAAACATGCAGGCCGAAATGGCGCTTACTTTTTCAATGAATCGTTATCGCAAGCGTTACTTGAAAAAATCACCATTAAACATCAATTAAAAACCGCACTAGTTGGTCATCAATTTCAGGTTCATTACCAGCCTAAAGTGAATATGCTCACTGGTGAGGTATGTTCATTTGAAGCTTTACTCAGATGGTACCATCCAATTGAAGGTCTTATTCCACCAGCTAAATTTATCCCCGAAGCTGAAAGCAATGGTCAGATTATTGAAATAGGTTATTGGGTGTTATTACGCGCCTGTACTGATGGGGAAAAATGGCACCAAGAAGGTTTATTAAAGGATAATATTTCAGTCAATATATCGCCTATACAGCTTTCTCAACCTGATATTTGTGAGCAAATAGAGTCAATATTGCTACAAACAGGTTTCCCTGCTGAGAAGCTTGAATTAGAAATAACTGAGTCATTGTTGATTGAAAACTTCAGCACTGCTGAAGTCGTGCTTAAGCAGCTTAAAAAGCTCAATGTTCGTATTGCCCTTGATGATTTTGGCACTGGCTTTTCATCATTGAATTATTTAACTCATTTCCCACTTGATACCTTAAAAATCGATCAAGGTTTTTTAAATGGGTTACTAGACAATCATGCTACTGAAGTTGTGCTAAAAAATATCGTTAATTTAGGTACCGAGCTAAATATGGATATTGTGGCAGAAGGCATTGAAACCGAGATGCAAAGACGTAAACTCATAGAATTGGATTGTACGATGGGTCAAGGGTATTTATTTAGTCCTGCAATTCCAGAACCTCTTGCTAGCAAAATGCTTATCAATGGAGTCGCTCTTACTGAAGGAAACTGAAGATAATTAAAGATGGCTAAAGATGTATGAAGCAGATCTAAGATAGATAAAGGATACTTTTATCAATGCTTGTGGTCTGATGAGAATCATATTCTGTGAGGCTTGCTAAATAGCGCTATTGAATCCCTTTCAAATAAGCGACAATAACCTTAATTGCTTCCTACTACAAAATCATAATGACTCAAAAAACAATTGAATACAGCCCTACGTTTCACTTCCCTGTACAAATCTATTATGAAGATACTGACTTCTCTGGTGTGGTTTATCACCCTAATTTCCTAAAATACTTTGAGCGAGCTAGGGAACACGTCATCGGTGCTAATGTACTTAATGTGTTGTGGCAAGAGCAACAACTAGGGTTTGCTGTTTATCGAACCGATATGTTGTGTCATGACGGGGTTGAGTTCGCTGATATTATCGATGTCAGAACCAAATATTATTTTGAAAGTAAGTACCGCACGGTTTGGCAACAAGAAATTTGGCGACCTAATGCTAAAAAGCCTGCTGTAACGGCAACGATTGAAATGGTTTGTATGAATCAGCAACGCCAAATGGCGCCAATGCCAATGAACTTAATTGAGCAGTTACGAGAAAAGTTTAGTTAAAAGCGTTTTAGCTTTGGCTGTGGTTTGATGTGGTCTGGCGTATCGTACTCATGATGGAACGAGTAAAGAAAGCTAGCTCCTCTTGTTCCTTCTGTTTCTTTTATTTAAATAACTTTCATCCCCTCAATACTATTGAAGGTTAATGAGTCATTAGTAATAAAGCTAATGGGTGGTAGGTAAAGTGATAAAAGGTTTGTTGATGAGCTGCGAGAAACGTAGCTCTAGTTCGTTAGCAATAAGTGGTTTGCTGACATATTCACCTTGAATCGTATCAGTACCAAACTCAATTAAGGTATCGAATACATCTTTAGTTTCAACGCCTTCAACTGTCACATCAAAGCCTAAGCTTTTGGCCAAATCGATACTGGTTTTAACAATTTTATTCGCTTGAAGATCGCAATTAAAGTCATCTAAAAATGCTTTATCAATTTTGACTTCATCAATTGGTAGGTGGCGCAAATAGGCTAATGATGAGTGGCCAGTACCAAAATCATCAATGGCAATTTTAACCCCTAATTGTCTAATCTCTTTCAGCGTTTCAATGGTTCGGGCTAAATCTAGCATCAAAGCACTTTCGGTGATTTCAATCATCAGATTTTCAGCGGGAACCTTGTATTGCATCAACAAATTACTGATATCTATTGGCAGATGCTGATTTTCTAAATCCTTAGTCGAGAGATTCACAGCGACTTTAATGTTTATCCCTTGCTGAAGCCATTTCACTTGTTGCTGTAGCACCTGCTCTAATGCCCATTTACTGATTAAATCAATAATACCAGTGTGCTCAGCAAGCGGAATAAACTCTGTAGGTGAAATATTACCTAAACCGTCATGTTCCCAACGAATTAATGCTTCTACCTGCGAGCACTCCCCTGTGCTGATATCAAGTTTGGGCTGATATACCATATGAAGCTGATTCTGCTTCAAGCTTTTTGGTAAACTATTGATAATCATCAGTTCGCGATATTGCGCTTTATCATCATCTTGATTGTAAAAGGCAATATCTTTATGGCTCACCTTAGCCTTTTTAAGGGCTAAATCTAATCGTCTTAGCATCAAACTTACATCAGCATGATGCTCGTGTAACTCTAATACTCCAAGCTGAACTTTAATACTGATAGGAGTTTGTTCTATCTCAAATGGTTTTTGAAGATGTTGCTTGATTAGGTTTAATTCAGAAGTTGAAACGACTTGAGGATAAAACAATAAAAACTCGTTGCCGTTCATTCTAGAGACAAATTGAGGTGGGTTAGCTAAACCTTTAATTCGTAAAGCAAAGGATTTAAGTAGCTGGTCGCCGAAAATAAAGCCAAATAAGTCATTCACAAAACGAAACTGCTGTATGTCCACCAGCACTAACATGCCTTCTGTAGCAGGCATTTTGGCAAACATTTTTCGTTTAAAGCCAACTCGATTAGACAAACCTGTCAGTTTATCCCGCTCAAGCGTCACTGGATTATTCTGTTGAAACAAGTTGAGATTGCGGACAAGAGGTTTAAATGCGCGCGGTGTATGTTTGAAATTTAACGGTGACTGAGTTGCGTTATTAGATTCTAATGTTTGGGTTAACTCAGCAATAAATTTGCCTTGCTGAAAGTACCCCCCAAGCACAATCCCTAGCAAGAGAATAAGAGCGATAAATAGCACAATGATAATTTCAATGCTTAACACAATTTATTGCTCCTTATTCTATGACAACAGTCAATTAGGTTAGTCTGAAAAGCGAATAATAACGCTTTGTTAATGCTCTATACTCAAGTTGTAAAATAAAGCTAAATACTGGAGTTCTAAACAACAGCTAGTTACATCAAAAACCACATTATTACTAAAATAAATATCACACTGTTATTGATAACTCTGCTTAATCGAATGATAAACATCTAAAAATTCATCACTTTCTAAATCTTCCGGTGTAACAGGCAAGCCACGTGTGGCAAATATATCTAAGCGTTGTTCAAGTTCTACACCGGCTCTTAATTCACCAGTGTAATAAGCCGCAGAACGAATAAAGTCTAAATACGTGACTGTCTCTGGCATGTAATGTAAATCAGCCCAGCGTTCAACCACTTCCATCACTTCAGGGGCAAAGTCCCATGTTTTTAAAATGGCTCGGCCTATTGGCCCTTGCATTTTACGCACTAAACCACGCAGTTGATCAATACTGGTAAATGCATCTGGTTTTGTTTCCGCTTCAGATAAAACAGGCAGCGCGCCGATATTATGTACAAGACCAGCAAGCGTTAATGTTTCAGGGTCTAATTTTTTACTCGGGTTACGTTTATTATAAATGGCTAACATCGCGCCCGATGATGCAGTGACCTCAATCGAGGTTTGCCATACTTCATCCATCACTTCCCACACCATTTCATTAGTAGAGATAAACAGTTGCTCAAGTGCTACGGATGTCACAATAGATTTAATTTGCACTAAGCCAATGCGATTTACTGCCGCACTGATATTTTCGGCTTTATTGCCACGACTATATAACGCACTGTTTGCCACTTTAATAATACGTGCAGAAATCGCTGCATCTTGGCCAATAATGTCACCGACTTGCTTTAAACTTGAGTCGGGTTGCGCTACAACTTCCTGCACACGCATAGCGACTTCTGGCAGTGTAGGAAGCACTAAAGCATCGTCTTTAAGCTTCTTTAATAGTCCGACCAAAAGTTGGTGTTCAGTTGTCATGCTTTCCGCCTGTTATTCTATTGTTATTGCTTTGTTCGGATTATATCAGTTATGTGGTTTATTTGAATAAAGAAAAAGCAGTAATCTTTTATAAATCATTTTCTTTCATTAGTCATAATTAAATTAGACAAACCCCACAATCACAGAGGAATTATTTGCATTAAGCAACCATACTTAAGTAAAATGCCGCCCCCCGCGCTATGCGTGAATTTCCATCAAATTGAGAGTGATTATGTTTAGACCAGAGCTATTGTCTCCAGCAGGAACATTAAAGAACATGCGTTACGCCTTTGCCTACGGTGCAGATGCGGTATATGCAGGTCAACCTCGCTATAGCTTACGAGTTCGAAATAATGACTTTAAAATGGAAAATCTTGCCATGGGGATTAAAGAAGCCCATGCACTAAACAAGAAGCTTTATGTGGTGAGTAATATTGCCCCACATAACGCCAAGCTAAAAACCTATATCCGTGATATGGCCCCAGTGATTGATATGATGCCCGATGCGGTGATCATGTCAGATCCTGGCCTTATTATGATGGTGCGTGAAGCCTTCCCTGATCAAACTGTGCATTTATCAGTTCAAGCAAACGCAATTAACTGGGCATCAGTTAAATTTTGGCAGCAGCAAGGTATTAAACGCGTGATTTTATCCCGTGAACTCTCCCTTGATGAAATTGAAGAAATTCGTCAGCAATGCCCAGATATCGAATTAGAAGTGTTTGTTCACGGTGCATTGTGTATGGCTTACTCTGGTCGTTGCCTGCTTTCAGGTTACATCAACAAACGCGATCCTAACCAAGGAACATGCACTAACGCTTGTCGTTGGAAGTATGATGTCCATGAAGCGAAACAAACAGACACTGGCGACATTATTGCAGTAAATCCACAAGGTATTGTCGATCAAAATGGCGTGCAAATTGAAACTCCAACGTTAGGTGCGGGCCAACCATCAGATGAAGTCGTGCTACTACAAGAACCAGGTCGTCCTGGTGAATACATGCCAGCTTATGAAGATGAGCATGGCACTTACATCATGAACTCGAAAGATCTTCGTGCAATCCAACATGTTGAGCGCTTGACTAAAATAGGTGTGGATTCATTAAAAATTGAGGGTCGTACTAAGTCGTTCTATTATGTTGCTCGAACAGCGCAGCTATACCGTCAGGCGATTGAAGATGCCGTTGCGGGTAACGACTTTGATCGTACATTAATGCACAACCTTGAAGGTTTAGCGCATCGTGGCTACACCGAAGGTTTCTTGCGTCGTCACGTTCATGATGAATACCAAAACTATGATTATGGTTATTCGATTAGTGATACCCAACAATTTGTCGGCGAGTTTACCGGTAAACGCAATGAGTCAGGCGCTGCCGAAATTGATGTTAAAAATAAATTCTTAGTGGGTGACAGTGTTGAAGTGATGACACCACAAGGGAATTTAACCTTAACCATATCAGAATTAGTCAACCGTAAAGGTGAGTCAGTGGAAGCTGGGCTAGGTTCGGGCCATTTCGTGTTCTTAGCTGTGCCTGATGAAGTTGAATTAGACAAAGCAATTTTGATGCGTAATCTTCCCCAGGGACAAGATTCACGTAATCCACATCAAGAAACCGCACCTGCAGAGTAATACTTATGGCTTTAATAATTGACGATAGCTGTATCAATTGCGACATGTGTGAGCCTGAGTGCCCTAATGAAGCAATTACCATGGGCGAAGAGATTTATGAAATCGATCCTGCCCTGTGCACAGAATGTGTTGGCCATTATGACAAGCCGACATGTATTTCCGTGTGCCCAATTGATTGTATAGACCCAGATCCTGCACATGCAGAAACACCTGAAGAGCTTAAATATAAGTACCAAGTCATAACAGGTAAGGTTTAACTAAACATCGCTCAATGATGCTTAATGGCTGAATATTTACTCAAGCATTAGATACATAAACATTAGAAACAAAAAAGGCGCTTAAATTGCGCCTTTTTATTGCTCAAATTTTAATATTTCACAAGATATAATTCGTTTTATGCCATCGCAGTATCATTTGAATAGCTTTGCAGTGTTTGTAAGGTAACCGCGAGTTTTTCAATGCTTAAACGCACCGGTTGAGGCAGTGATTCTAGTTCAATACCTAGTAATAGATTCTTCACTTCTAGGCCTAATTCAGTGTCACCTTCAATTCTCAGTTTGCGCTGAAAAAATAAAGTATCAGGGTCTTCTTTCGCCGCTGCGACCAACAATAGCTCAGGCACATTAGCAGTAAAGGTAACATCAGCTTTAGTCAGTGGGCGTAATAGCAGCTGTCCGTCAAAGCTAATTTCAAAATGTAAGCCGATATCTTGCACAGAAATCGCGACCCACTTTGCTTGTAAAAACTCTAATTCACCGAACTTGATTTGCTCTGATAAAGTCAACGTCAGCAACTTTGCTAACAAATCTAATTTCATTTTTTCAGGCACAACCGATAAAGATTGTGTGGCCACTTTTGGTGCTAAACCTAATACGTTTTTAGCGACTTTACTGGAAAAACCGAAAGACATTGATACTCCTACACTGCCTAGAATTATATTTAAGCTAGTTTACTCACATTTTATCAATTGAAACCTGTTTCAAATCAAATCATGTGACGTCATTCAACTTTACACTCCCTTGCAACAGCAATTAGAGAGAGAGAAAATGGAACTCTTGTGCCCCGCAGGAAATTTAGCCTCATTAAAAGCCGCTTTTAGAGCAGGTGCCGATGCGGTTTATCTAGGATTAAAAGACGACACCAATGCCCGTTCATTCGCTGGGCTCAACTTTACTCCAGAACAAATCAAACAAGCTACTAAGCTTGCCCATAGCCAAGGTCGAAAGGTATTTTTAACCCTCAACACCTTTCCCAAACCAGGCGAAGAGTCACGTTGGTATCAAGCTATCGACTTAGCTGCCAATATTGGAATGGATGCACTGATTACTGCAGACATCTCATTACTGGATTATGCCAATCGTCGCTATCCTCATCTGCCCTTGCATTTGTCAGTTCAAGCAAGCGCCACAAACTTAGCTTCATTGGATTTTTATCAGCAAGCATTTAACATCGAACGCGCAGTGTTGCCTCGTGTGTTGTCAATAAAACAAGTTAAAGACTTAGCCAAAAATAGCAGTGTAGATTTAGAGGTTTTCGCTTTTGGCAGTTTATGCATCATGGCTGAAGGGCGTTGTCATTTATCTTCTTATGTCACAGGCCAATCGCCTAACACTGGCGGCTCATGCTCACCCGCTAAACACGTGAGATGGCAAGAGCAAGGAGACAAGTGTCTAACGCGGTTAAATGAAGTGCTTATTGATACTTCTGGCGTTGATCAACAACTTGGCTACCCAGTTGTCTGTAAAGGGCGTTACATTGCCGAAGACCAAACTCAAGCGAGTTACTTGCTAGAATCCCCAACTAGCTTAAATACCTTGAGCCTGCTACCACAATTGGCTTCAGCTGGTATTAAATCTTTAAAAATAGAAGGTCGACAACGCAGCCCCGCTTATGTTGAACAAGTGACCCGAGTTTGGCGTGAAGCTATCGATAGCTTTTTAACTCATCCCGAATCATTCACTGAACAAGCGCGATGGAATCAAGTACTCGCAAAAGTGTCAGAAGGACAAGTCACCACATTGGGCGCGTACGAGCGCCAATGGCAGTAAGGTAAATATTGATGAAGATTTCTCTCGCACCAGTAAGCTACTGCTGGGATAAAGCCAATATGGAACATTTCTATCAACAAGCTGCAAAAAGCCAAGTTGATACGATTTATTTAGGCGAAACCGTATGCAGCCGACGACGTTTGCTCAAATTTAATGACTACCTAGAATTAGCAGCCATGCTGAAAGCTCATGGTAAGCAAGTCGTGTTATCAACCATGGCATTGATTGAAGCTCAATCAGAGCTTACTGAATTAAAAAAATATGTTGATAATGGCGAGTTCAGCATTGAAGCCAATGACATGGCTGGTGTGCAAGTGGCTAAACAAGCCAACTTGCCTTTTATTTGTGGGCCAACCATTAATAACTATAACCGTACCAGTTTAGATTTGTTGCACTCGATGGGAATGCGCCGATTTGTTATGCCATACGAGCTGTCAAAAGCTTGGCTAAATCAAGTAATTAATCATCCAAACAAACCTAATTTTGAAGTTGAAGTGATGGGCCACGGCTTCATTCCCTTAGCCCATTCTGCCCGCTGTTTTACCGCTAAGCATTTTGGCTTAAATAAAGATAATTGCGAGACTATTTGTCAGCAACACCCAAAAGGGATTTTGGCTCAAACCCAAGAGCAGCAAGACTTATTGCGCCTTAATGGTATTCAAACACAATCTGCAGCCAATATTGATTTAACGCAAGAGTTGATGGTAATGCTGCAAATGGGAGTTGATTACTTTAGAGTATCGCCAAGTAGTATTGATTGCTTAGATGTTGTCAATTCGCTCGCTAGTAAGTTAGCCGTTTCGACTGATGACGCTTTAATGCAATCGTCTCTGTCTTCAGCTAACTCTCAAGCATGCAATGGTTATTGGTTCGGCGAAGCCGGATTACAACAAGTATGATTTGACTAAATGCTATTGCTTACCTTGTCGGTGGGGTAAAAAATACCACCGACAAATACTCAACATCCAAAGCCACATTGATACAATACTGCCCCAGAATAATATCGATAACCACCACACTGCAGGTTTTGGAGATTGCGATACAATCGCTTGAAATAACATGCCATCAGAAATGGGCTTAGCGCCTAAGCTTTCTCGCCAATATTCATGTGACAAAATCGCGCCGTGAATCATTAATACTAAACAACTTAAAATAAACGGCATGCACAACGGTGGCTTACGTTCTATAGCGCATTCAACAACACATAAAGCTGCACTTAAAAAGCCAAAGTAAATATAAATAGAGACAGCATGGAGATGTAAGTGGTGAACATTGAGCGGGAATAAACCAATTGCAGCGAGGGCAATAAAAGTCACAATTAACGATAACCACATCAAGCCACTGCTGAAACGATTGCTCATTTGTAATCCAAACAAGCAACTCATGGTTAAACTAAGGCTACCAAAAAACAATCCACCATTTATCAGTATCGCAGTCGATGAGCGGTTATAAGTCCCTAGCTCACTTAAAGAGTACTGCAATAAAGTGTACTTATCACCATATTGGATATATTCAATCGTAACCGATAGCACGATACCGAGAAAAAGGCCGAACAAGCCTAGCAAACCAAAGAGGTAAGCTAATCTAGCAATTTTTTCTGTTTTATTAATTATCACTGCTAAGCAACTTCCTTATAAATTCACATCTATCATACTTAATCAAAATCGGTAAAACCTCTACAGATATCTAATCTATAACATTTATATTTAGGCCGGTTGATCTTTCAGGGTTATTTTTGCAGCGAATTGTTGGCCATTTATACAAGGCGAAGACTTTGTGGTGTAGTTATTCTACATAAAAAGCCGATAACGCAGTAAAAATCGCCAACAAACGCTGCCCAAAGGGTTCGAACAAAACTTAACCAGCAAAGATCAAAAGGCCCTAGTATCTGAATTTTATAAAAATAATCTATTTATCTCTATGTAAGTAATGATTCTAGCCTAAAACGCCACTCACAACCATAGCAACATCAGCACAACCAACACGCAACCTCACCCCAAAACCTTGATTACAAAAGAATTAATTCGTGCATTTATCAACGAACTCTATAGAATATAGATACGCAAAATAACTCCATAACTATTCGTTAAGTTGAATAGTTTTACATAGACTAGATAAGCAGGTACCCTTGCCTCGCTTAACGCATCATTGAATGGACATTCAACAATTTTCCCACTGGATGGTTAGACACAATCAGCCATAATGATATGGTCAATTGCTAAGGCATATATAAAGTGACTCAAGAAAAACAAAAACATAACATAAAGACAATACTGACCTTTATCATTCCATCACTGATCGGTTTGTTATTATTCATGACGCCTATCAGCTATAACGACGCAATTACCATCCCGATTGCGATATTGTCTAAAGCGGTTCAAGGCCAATTTGCAGATATTTTGCCATTAATCGTCACCTGTATTGTTGTCTTTATGGCCATCATATCGGTATTGGCTCGAATCATTAAACCCAAATTGGTGCGCGAAAAGCCCTTCCTCAATAATTTACTTAACGTATCGCCATTTTGGTTAATCGTTCGAGTTTTAGGTGCTGTATTTATTGTACTCACTTATTTAGAAGTAGGATCAGAGGTTATCTATTCTGCCGATACTGGCGCATTAGTGCTTAATGACCTTTTACCTGTACTGTTTTCAGTGTTTATTTTTGCAGGCATGTTATTACCTTTATTACTGAACTTTGGCTTATTAGAGTTTTTCGGCACTATGCTAACCAAGCTTATGCGTCCAATTTTCAACTTACCAGGCAGAAGCGCCATTGACTGTATGGCTTCTTGGTTAGGTGATGGTAGTGTTGGTATCTTAATGACCAACAAACAATACGAAACTCGTTTATACACAGAACGTGAAGCTGCGGTTATTGGTACTACTTTCTCTGCTGTATCTATCACCTTTAGTTTAGTCGTGATTTCTCAAGTGCAACTTGAACACCTATTTGTCCCATTCTACTTAACTGTGTGTTTGGCTGGTTTTGTCGCTGCGATTGTGGTGCCTAAACTGCCTCCATTGTCGTGGAAAAAAGATTTATACATAGATAACACCCCTCGTCACCCTGATGATGAAATGATCCCGCAAGGTCATGGCGTTATGTCTTGGGGCTTTGAACAAGCCTTAAATAAGGCTTCTCGTGCAGGTGGTGTTAAGCATGTACTCCAAGAAGGCGTTAAAAACGTCGTAGATATGGTATTCGGTATTATTCCGGTGGTCATGGCTATTGGTACTATCGCTTTAGTATTGGCAGAAAATACGCCAATATTTGATTACTTGGGTATGCCATTTATTCCATTGCTAGAGTTACTGCAGATCCCCGAAGCGGATGTTGCTTCGACCACTATAGTGGTGGGTTTTGCTGATATGTTTTTACCATCAATTTTGGCAAGTTCAATTGAATCCGATTTAACGCGCTTTGTGATTGCGGCTTTATCTGTTACTCAGCTAATTTACATGAGTGAAGTCGGTGCATTGCTGATTGGCAGTAAAATCCCAGTAAACTTTTTCGAACTGTTTGTGGTATTCATTCTACGTACTTTAGTCACCTTACCTGTTATTGCACTATGTGGTCACTTACTGGTGTAGCTTGGATATTATTGTTAATAAAAAAGGAGCCTAAGGCTCCTTTCAGACTGCTGACAAAGCCCTAGACATTCGTCTAGGGCTTTGATCTAATAGAAGTACAGATAATAACCAAGTTTATCATCATGCTTCGAGAGCCTAGTCCACAACAATAT
>NZ_JAKILD010000017.1 GCF_023283825.1 Shewanella olleyana
TTCTCCAGAGCTAAACCCAATAGAGCAAGTATGGCAATGGTTAAGACAGCACTGTTTGGCAAATCGGTGTTTTGAAGGCTATAACGATATTGTTGAGCAGTGTTGTAAAGCTTGGAATATATTTATTCAGTGCAAAGATAGGGTAAAAAGTTTATGTACACGAGACTGGGCTAATATGGGCAAAGTCTAATGCGGATTGGTATAAGTTTAAAATGCACTTATCATGTCACATGATTCAGCTGTGATCATGAGCTAAAAATTAAACATAACTCTCACTTTAAACTTAAAGATGTATTTTATGTGCTTTTTATAAAGAAGATGTTTCTATATTAGGCATTAGTAAGATATATTGCTGCTTTAACGCTTAGGTAAAATTATGGATTGTCGTCTTGGTTGCGGTGCATGTTGTATTGCTCCTTCTATTACTAGCCCGATACCTGGTATGCCAAATGGTAAACTTGCGGGTGAACGCTGTATTCAACTAAATGACGATAACCTATGTAAGCTATTTGGTGACCCATCTAGACCAAAAGTTTGTACTGATTTCAGTGCGACGATTGATGTATGTAGCACCACCAATGAACAAGCTTTATGGCTAATCACAGAGCTTGAATCTTCTACTTCCTAAGCCAATTAATTTAACGCTGGAATTAACTTATGCAACTAACACGATATACAGATTACGGCATTCGTATTTTAATGTACCTTGCTGCGCAACCGAAAAGAGAAACGTTATTCCGTATTGCGGAAGTGACGACTGTTTTTGAGCTGTCTTCAAATCATGTTGCAAAGATCATCCACCATTTAGGCAAGCTTGGATATATTCAGACTATTCGAGGAAAAAGTGGTGGCTTTAAACTAGCAGTAAAAGCTGCAGATATTAATCTTGGTAAATTAGTGGGTGAGTTGGAGCCGTCTCTAGCCCCTGTTAACTGCACAGAGCCGTACTGTCGTTTTACGCCTGCATGTAGTTTAAAAGGAATTCTGGCTGAAGCCGTCGCCGCTTACATGGCAGTACTTAACAAGTGTACTTTGGCTGATATTGTTAAGAATGCAGATGAATTAATGGAAACACTGCCTGATATGTCTATCTCAGTACTTGAGCTGAGCTAGTTCCTTCGTTTTTAGCCATGCTAACAGGCAAAAGTTTTGAGGTATGAACAAGGTTAATACCCTTTAACTCTAGTCTGTGAAGATTCTCATTTAAAAAGCGCACTGTTTCTGGATAAGGGTGCGCTATAACAACGATGTTCCCTTCCGTTTTCGCCTTGGTAATGATTTGGCTAAATTGTTTCTCTAATGCGTTTTCACTGACATCATTATCTAAAAAAATCTCTCTTCTCAGTAAAGGCACACCGTATTGCTGAGCCTTGTCGCTTGCTTTGCTATAGCGTGTCGTAACACTATCCACAAAGTAGAGATCCTTTTGCTTTAAGCTTTCCATAAGCCAGTTCATTGGGTTGTCTAATTGAGTTAACAAGCTTCCCATGTGGTTATTCGCGCCTTTAGCATAGGGAATATTTTCAAGTGATGCTTTCAGTTGGCTTTTCAGTTGTTGCTCGCTCATATCATTAGTTAAGCCGCCATCACCCAGCTTTTTACCATTTAATGCCTGCATAGGTATATGCAACATGATTTCATTACCTTGATGGTGCCCTTGTTGAGCCAAAGTTTGGCCTAAAGGTGTATGAGGTAATACAGATAGAGTGACAGTATTGGGTAAGGTCAGTACAGCCTCATCTGATTGACGATAACCAATATCGTCAATGATGATAGCGATGTTTGCTGCTTGTACGTGTCCTGTAATGAGTAGAGCTAATCCAAAAAATATTTTGCGCACAGAGTCTGCTTTTTAGTTATGAGTAGTTATCCATGCAATAGCTGAAGAAATCTGACCATCCTGTGGTTCATCATATTGCGCAGTTGATTGCTCAATTATATCCAGATAATCAGAATTTAGAATAGCTTCGTTTGAAATTTTAATATCAGGTTCAATCCCTTTACTGTGAATGTCATTACCATCGGGGGTGCTGTACTTAGCAATAGTCAGTTTAATCGCATTGCCCATTTCTAGCATAGGGATCAAGCTTTGGACTGTGCCTTTACCGAAGCTGGTTTCACCGACTAGTGTCGCTCGTTCATTTTCTTGTAGTGCAGCCGCCAATACTTCTGAAGCTGAAGCCGAACCTTTATTAATTAACACCACCATTGGGATATCTTCAAAGATAGTGGGCTGTGAAGCGTAATAGACTTCATTAGCATCGAAAAAACGACCTTCGGTAGAAACGATTAATCCTTTCTTTAAAAAGAGATCTGCAATACTGATAGCTTGGCCAAGTAGACCTCCTGGGTTATTACGTACATCTAAAATGATGCCGCTTATGGTTTCGTTTTCCCAGAGTTTGGCTTGTTTGATGATGGCGCTGGTTGCATCATTTTGGAATGAGTTTAACTGAATATAACCAATATTATCTTTAAGAATTTTAGCGTTTATTGATTCGATATGAATAAGCTCTGGATTTAAGGCAAGCTTAAAGGGATCATTAGTATCGCGCTCAATGGTGAGGTTGATTGTTCGTTTGTTGTTACTGTTTTGCTTAATATCCATCAGTACATCAGTCAGGTTACTACTATCGATAACTGTATCGTTAAGTTGCAATACTTTATCGCCTGGCTGCAAATTAGCCCTTGCGGCTGGTGAGTTAGGGTAAGGGGTTATAATGGTGATTTGGTCATCATCTGTTGCCACTTCAAAACCGTATCCAAAGTACTGACCACTGTTGCTGTCATTGATACTTTGAAAGTCATCAGAATCTAAAAAACCAGAATAGGGATCTAGGTTGGTGAAAATGCCATCTATGGCGAATTCAATTAAATCTTCACGATCTACATCGTTAAAATAGTAGGTATGAATGGTGTCGATGACATCTAAAAGCAGAGTGTAACTGTATTCTGATTCGTACTTATAATGTTGCTCTGAACTAGATAAGCTCATTGAAAGCGCAACTGAAATACCTAAGAAAAAACATAATAAATAACGTGCAAATTGCATCATAATCGCCCCTTAATACCATTAAAGGTATATATAGGGCGTCAGTCTTTCAGCGAGAGTGGCCTTTCCTAGCCTAAGTTTATCGACAATATTTCGCTGGGTTAACGGCTTGCCCTTTGTGTCGTATTTCAAAGTATAGGCCAGAATCTGTTTGTCCGCCTGAACTCCCGACAAGCGCAATTGAATCTCCTTTTTGAACCGTTTCTCCAGGCTGAATTAATAGTGCTTGAGCATGTCCGTACAGACTCATGTAGCCTTCGCCATGGTCAACAACCATTACCATACCAAAGCCGCGTAACCAGTCCGCATATATAACAGTCCCTGGTGCGACGGCAGTGACATTGCGACCTTCAGGTGCGGCAATAACTACTCCTTTCCAGCGAATTTGTCCTGAACGACGACTACCAAACTTAGAGGCTAAATGACCTTTTGTTGGCCATGTTAATTTGCCACGTTTTTTAGCTAAGCCATCCATTTGAGGATTGTCTTTCGCTGCCAGCAAAGCCTGTTCGATAAGGCGTTTTAAGCTAGCCTCTTCAATTTGCATTTGTTCCAGTTCAGCGCCTTTACTGGTTAAAGTTCGCTGAATTTGGGCTAAAGTTTGTTGGCGTTGGCTTTTTTCTTTATTAAGTTGCTGCGCTTGTTGTTTTTGCTCAATAATTAATGCATTTAGTTTTTGCTGTTCATTGATTTGCTGACTTTTGATTGTGTCTAATTGCTCAATGGTTTCTTTGAGATTAGTGATAGCGGCAATTCTGGCATTATTCAGGTATTGATAATAAGCCAACATTCGCTCAACCGTGGCGGGATTTTGTTGGTTCAGCATCATTTTAGAGTAATCGTGATTACCTGCTAAATAGGCACTTGAAAGTTGTTTCGATAAGGTTTTTTGCTGTGTCGCTCGTCGTTTATCCAGTTGGATTTTTTCAACATCTAGCTCACTGAGTTTAGTGTTTACTTGCGAGAGAGAGGCTTGGGTTAAATTGACTTTTTGAGCAGCACTAGAGATAGCTTGCTCATCGCGTTTTAATAACGAAATGAGCTTTTCTCGTTGACGACTGGTGTCTTTCAAAGAGCTTTGTTGTTGGTTAATCTGAGCTTGAATCGCTTTAAGCTCGGATTGACGCTTATCCAGATCGGCACTTTGAACTGATGATGAAAGTATCAGAAAGCCAGCAATTATGCTGGCTTTAAACAATAGTCGTTTTTTCACGAGTGGCTATTTACTCTTTGAGTTTAATGATTGAGTGGCCTGTCATTTCTGATGGCACTTCTTGTTCCATCAAGGTTAACATAGTTGGCGCTATATCGCTCAATCGGCCACCATCTTCAATAGTGGCATCACGTCCAACATAAATAAACGGAACCAACTCGCTGGTATGCGCCGTATGCGCCTGTCCCGTTTCTTCGTTAGTCATTTGCTCAGCATTACCGTGATCGGCAGTAATTAAACATTCACCGCCTACTTTTTGTAGGGCATCTACGACGCGACCAATACAGGCATCAACGGCTTCACAGGCTTTAACTGCAGCATCAAAGTTGCCAGTGTGGCCAACCATGTCGCCATTAGGATAATTACAGATAATGACGTCATAGTCTGTTGATTCAATTGCTGCGACTAATTTGTCTGTCAGCTCAGTTGAATTCATTTCAGGCTGAAGATCATAGGTTGCTACATCAGGAGACTTAATCAGTTCACGGTTTTCGCCTTCAAATGGCTGTTCTTTACCGCCATTGAAGAAAAAGGTCACATGAGCATACTTCTCAGTTTCAGAAATACGCAGCTGAGTCTTACCTTGGTTTTGTAAGGTTTCGCCTAACGTATTCACTAAATCAGAGGATGGAAATGCTACCGGCACTTTAATGTCATCAGCGTAGTTAGTCAGCATGACAAAGTTAACCGCAGGAGTGACAGCGCGATTAAAGCCATCAAAGTCAGCATTAACAAAACTACGGGTTATTTGGCGAGCTCGGTCAGCACGGAAGTTCATGAAGATAAGCGCATCGCCATCAGATAAATGCGCCGCTTCACCAATAGTGGTTGCTGCAACAAATTCATCATTTTCGTCGCGGGCGTAAGCGGCTTCTAATGCTTCAACAGCATTAGCGTAATTGAACTCTGCTTTGCCTTGAGTGATGAGATTATAAGTTTTCTCGACACGATCCCAACGGTTATCTCGGTCCATGGCATAGTAACGACCAATGACTGAAGCAACTTTACCGTGACCTAAGTTTTCAAATAATTCTTCGAAATGAGCCAGAGAGTTTTTGGCGCTACGAGGAGGTGTATCGCGACCATCTAGGAAAGCGTGCAAGTACACTTTAGTTGCGCCACGCTCAACGGCCATTCGGCACATTGCTTCAATATGATCTTCATGACTATGCACGCCGCCTGGAGACATAAGCCCCATGATATGTACAGCGCCATTATCACTAATCGCTTTGTCGATAGACTCACATAAGGCTTGGTTTTGAGAAAACTCGTTGTCAGCAATTGACTTACTAATACGGGTTAATTCTTGATACACAATACGGCCAGAACCAATATTGATATGACCCACTTCTGAGTTACCCATTTGACCATCAGGTAGGCCGACATCTAGGCCTGAACCTGAAATCAAACTGTGTGGGTATGTAGCATTCAATTTATCTAAAACGGGGGTGTTAGCGTGAAAAATCGCATTTTGATGCGTATTTTCGCGATAGCCCCAGCCATCTAAGATAAGTAGTGCCAATGGACGCTTTTGAGTCGCCATGGAAGTACCTCTATATGAAAGTTTAAAGTTTATGAGAAGGTTAAAATTTTAATTGTATGAATATTACTACTTATGCAGGCGCTGAAAAAGTAATTTACTTTCATCTATGGGCTTCAAGTAAAGATTTCAGTGGCAAGAGCTCTGTATAAGCGCCTATGGGACTCGATGAATTATTTGCAATAAAAGCATAAATACTGTGGTTTTAATCAATGCTTGTTAATTAAATGCAATCTTTCGTCACTAAAGTGGCACTATTAAATCATCAGAGTCGATGAATAGGCGTGAACTTGCTGCATTATAAAGACGCAATCGGTATACTCTGTGGCTTATTAATTTTAGCCATTTTTAAAGTAGGCAGAGAAGATGCAAGAATATATTGAATTTTTTCAAGCTAACCCAGTACTAAGTATTGCGTGGGTTGGTTTGTTCATTGCTGTGGTAGTGACTACGATTAAAGCAGCGACCTCTAAAGTTGTTAATATCAATACGCAACAATTGACCATGCTGATGAACAAGCAAGACGGTAAAGTCATTGATGTTCGCTCTCAAGAAGAGTTTCGCAAAGGCCACATCGTAGATGCGATAAATGTGCCTTTGTCTGAAATTAAAAATAATAAAGCTACAAGCCTTGAAAAGTATAAAACGAGTCCCATTATTACTGTATGTAGTGCTGGAATGACGTCTTCGCAAGCTGCTCAACTTCTTGTTACACAGGGCTTTGAAAATGTCAGTAACCTAAAAGGCGGTATGGGTGACTGGACAGCAGCAAACTTACCAACTGTTAAAGGTAAGAAGTAAAGATAACCAGCTACTCGCTGATATTAATGTTAGCGAGTAGAACAAGATCCTACTTGTTATAAAGGGCTTAAAAGCGTTTTGTTACTTAGTTAGATCAACTTTAATCGGGATGAACTAAAACAAGGCTCTTGCCATATTTTAGGAATAAAAGCCCAAATCTAAAATTAGCTTCATAGAAAAGCTAAAACACAATTTGAAGGTAGAAAATCATGGCTGAAGTAGCTAACAACGAAGAACAAGCACCACAATTCAACATTCAACGCGTATTCACTAAAGACGTTTCTTTTGAAACGCCTAACAGCCCAGCTGTTTTCCAAAAAGAATGGAACCCAGAAGTTAAGCTTGATCTAGACACTCGTAGCAACAAACTTTCTGATGACGTGTATGAAGTTATTCTTTCTTTAACTGTTACTGCACAAAACGGTGAAGAAACTGCATTCTTATGTGAAGTTCAACAAGCTGGTATTTTCTCAATCACTGGTTTAACTGAACAGCAACTAGCTCATTCTTTAGGTGCTTACTGCCCGAACGTATTATTCCCATACGCACGTGAAACAGTAGGTAACTTAGTATCTCGTGGTACTTTCCCACAGCTAAACCTTGCTCCAGTGAACTTTGATGCATTATTTGCACAATATGTTCAACAACGTCAGCAAGACGCTGCTGCAGCTCCAGCTGCTGAAGAAGCAAACGCTTAATCAATATGAATAATACTGCCGAAATAACTGTTCTAGGTGCTGGGTCTTACGGCACCGCTCTTGCCATTTCTCTCGCAAGCAGTGGTCATAAGACCTTGCTATGGGGCCATGAGCCAGAGCACATGGAAACCCTAGCCAAAGAACGAGCTAATAACGCATTTCTGCCAGGGATCAACTTTCCTGACTGTCTTGAATTAGAAACCGACTTAGGCAAAGCGCTTGCCGCGAGTAAAAATGTGTTGGTTGTGGTACCAAGTCATGTATTTGGCCTAGTACTACAGCAGGCAAAACCTTTATTACGAGATGATGCACGCATTGTCTGGGCCACTAAAGGATTAGAGCCTGAAACCGGTCGATTACTGCAAGATGTTGCTCGTGAGCAACTTGGGGATGCTTTCCCACTGGCAGTATTATCAGGACCAACATTTGCCAAAGAACTGGCTGCTGGCATGCCAACAGCAATTTCGGTAGCGGGCACGTGTGCTGACTTTACTAATGATTTAGTGGAGCTTTTACATAGCCCGAAACGTTTACGTGTTTACGCAAATGACGACTTTACCGGTTTACAATTAGGTGGCGCAGTTAAAAACGTTATCGCAATTGGTGCGGGTATGTCTGATGGTATTGGTTTTGGTGCCAATGCCCGAACTGCATTAATCACTCGAGGACTAGTTGAGTTAACTCGTCTTGGTGTGGCTTTAGGTGCAGACAGTAATACCTTTATGGGTATGGCGGGTCTTGGTGATTTAGTTTTAACCTGTACAGATAACCAATCTCGTAATCGCCGTTTTGGCTTGGCATTAGGTAAAGGCAGCGATGTTGATACCGCTCAAGAAGAAATTGGCCAAGTGGTTGAAGGTTATCGTAATACCAAAGAGGTTTACACCTTAGCGAAACGTCTTGGTGTGGAAATGCCAATTACTGAGCAAATTTACCAAGTGCTTTATAAAGGTAAAGCGCCAGTAGATGCTGCTAAAGAGCTGCTAGGACGTGAACAAAAGTCTGAAACAATCTCAGACTGATGTTATGGCTTAAGCCAGTGTGAATGCGACTAAAAGGGTGCTAATATAGCGCCCTTTTTTGTGACTGATGAAAAATTCGCCACTGAAATAACTGACATAATTGAATGACAACAGGCTACATTTAGGTAGCGGATGAATGAGAGATGACACTTTGACACATCATGACGTAATTATTATTGGCGCAGGCGCAGCAGGGTTAATGTGTGCATCAACCGCTGGCTATCGTGGTCGTGATGTTTTGGTACTAGACAATGCCAAGCAAGCGGGTAAAAAAATCCTGATCAGTGGTGGCGGTCGCTGTAATTTCACCAATCAAAAAGTTGAGCCGCATAACTTCTTATGTGGCAACAGTCACTTTGTTAAATCCGCATTAGCCCGTTACCGCTCAAGCGATTTTATCGAATTAGTTGAACGCCATGGGATTGAATATCATGAGCGCGATCATGGTCAGCTATTTTGTAATGATTCAGCTAAAGAAATCGTCACCATGCTGATGACCGAATGTGACTGGGCTGGCGCAAAAGTGCAACTACGCACTGAGATTAATCACGTCAGTAAAAACGACCAAGGTCAATTTACTGTGACTACCTCTAACGGTGACTTTAGCTGTGACTCGTTAGTGATTGCGACTGGCGGCTTATCTATGCCAAAGCTTGGTGCATCGCCTTTTGGCTATAAATTAGCAGAGCAATTTGGTTTGTCTGTGTTGCCTACCCAAGCAGGTCTTGTGCCTTTTACTTGGCATAGTGAACAAAAAGCGCGTTTTGAACCACTATCAGGTATCGCGGTTCCATCAACGATTACCGCTGAAGATGGCACTGAGTTTAGTGAAGCCTTGTTGTTCACTCACCGCGGTTTATCTGGCCCTGCTGTACTGCAAATTTCAAATTATTGGCAAGCAGGACAAGCGATTAGCATTAACTTACTGCCAAATGAAAGTGCTAAAGACAAGATTGAAATAGCCTTGGCCAATAACCCTAAGCAAAGCTTACGCAATACCATTAGTCAGTGGTTGCCTAAGCGTCTAGTTGAAGCTCTATTTGAAGCAACGCAACTTGATAAAGCGCTTAATCAACTTGGTCACGGTGAGCGAGATCAAATCGCTAAAGATTTAAATGAATGGTCAATTGTGATGAATGGGACCGAAGGTTATCGCACTGCCGAAGTGACCTTAGGTGGCGTCGACACCAATGAGCTTTCGTCTAAAACCATGGAAGCGAAAAATATTTCAGGCTTATTCTTTATTGGTGAAGTTATGGACGTCAGCGGCTGGCTTGGCGGCTTTAACTTCCAATGGGCATGGTCATCTGGTGTGGCAGCAGGAATGGCGGTTTAGTTGTTTGGCACAATAAAGTGTTAAAGAGGCTATAAAGCTCCTTTGAACATGCATTTAAAGTATTTTGTGCAAATTTTAGATTTAAAAATCGTTTTAGGGTGTCTGTTTATAACAACATTCAATCTATACGGCTCTTTAATTTATAGGCACCTTTAATAGCGCATTTAACATCATTCTTTATACGCGCTATTAAAGGTGCTCTTAAACTGTTTTTCTTTTTCTCATTATGTCGCTTTTACAAAAGCTAATGATTACATCTTTCGCGATACTATTAGCTTTAGTGAGGGCAACATTGATTCATTAAACTCTTACCTGTCCAGTTCCGTTTACTAAAAACTTTTCAGTGGTAAGAGACTCAATTCCCATTGGGCCGTAGGCATGTAACTTAGTGGTTGCAATACCAATTTCGGCCCCTAAACCAAGCTCTGAACCGTCTGAAAATCGAGATGAGGCATTAACCATTACCACGGAAGCATCAACAATCTGTTGGAATTTTGCCGCTGCTTGTTCATTTTCAGTGCAAATAACTTCTGTATGATAACTGCCAAAATCTTCAATGTGTTTTATTGCCATATCAATGCTATCAACCACACTCACGGCTATTTCAAGGCTGAGGTATTCTTGACCAAACTGATCGGGCTGAATAGGGGTGAATGAGTTAAAATAACTGCCTATGGAGGCATCGCCGTTTACTTTGACATTATTTTGCTCGCAAATGTCATTCATCATCGGGAGAAAGCGTTCTGCAATGTCTTTATGCACCAACACGCCTTCAAGGGCATTACATACCCCAGGTCGTTGAATTTTACCATTAACGAGTATGTTAAGCGTTTTGTCCAAGTCAGCATCTTTATCGACATACAAATGACAGACTCCCTTATAATGCTGAATAACAGGGATTTTACTGTTCTCGCTTACAAAATTAATTAACCCTTCGCCACCTCTAGGGATCACTAGGTCAATATATTGTTTTAACGTTAGTAATTCATTTAATAGAGCTCGGTCTGGGTTTGGAATGACAGATACAATGGACTTTGGCAGATTATGTTTCTCAAGTTCACTTTGTAGCACATGAGCAATCGCCAAGCTTGTATTTAAGGCTTCTTTTCCGCCTCTAAGTATTACTGCATTACCTGACTTAATGCATAGTCCTGCGGCATCAGCTGTGACATTTGGCCTAGCTTCATAAATCATGCAAATAACACCGAGTGGCACTCGCATTTTTTTGATTTCAATTCCATTGGGCCTAGTTTCTATCGGTCGGGTTGTTCCTACCACTTCAGATAAGCCAGCAACCGTTTCAAGGCCGATGGCCATATCTTCAATACGTTGCGTATTTAACGTTAGGCGATCCATCATGGCGTCAGACAAACCGTTAGATTTAGCATTGGTCAAATCTTCGATATTGGCATTTAAAATATCCACATGGTTTTTTCTTAAAGCATTTGCCATATCAATGAGTAATGCTTTTTTTACTTCTGCGGATTTAGAGGCAAGTATTTTTGCACCAATTGCGGCTTGTTCTGCGATATTTTGTATTAAAGACATTATGCTCCCAATAAGGTGATGTATTGTTTAGAAAGAATTGGTTCGTCGGTATTATCTAGCTGCTCTGAAATGTGCTCACTGTTTTGAGTCGCGACGAAATTTAACAGGCAGCTACTGTAATTTGTTTTTACTTTGGCAAGTTTATCGCCATTGTCTTTTCGCACGAGTACAACATCACCTGCGGAGAAATTACCAGTGACATGGAGCAAATCTTGCGGCACAAGTAGATCTCTCGTTGCTTCATCCTTCATCATGAAGGTGTCACCCACTACCAATTCACCTTGAATTTTAGTGGTATGTTTCATCCAGTGATGTTGATCTTGCATAGGTTTTTTATGAGGGTGGAAATGTGTACCCGGATTTCTGCCTATGAGTAATTCATTAAAACTCACTTCATTGAAGCCGTTTACAATATAAGTATCGATACCATGTGATACCGCTTTATCTGCAGCTTGAATTTTAGTTTTCATACCGCCAGTGCCCACATCGCTGGTTGCTCCCCCAGCCATCTGGTATATATCTGCATTAATATCATAAACATCTGCAATTAATTGGGCTGTGCTATCTAGTTTGGGGTTGGCGTTATAGAGCCCATCAATATCTGAGCATATTATTAAAGCATCAGCATTTGCAGCGCTTGCCACCATCGCTGATAAGTTATCATTGTCGCCAACTTTTAACTTATCAGTCGTTACAGTGTCATTCTCATTAATAATTGGCAGTATATTGTTATTAAGTAAGGTATCTATAGTGTCTCTTACACTGATATATCTATCTCGTTCTTTAAGATCTGCATGGGTCAGCAGAACCTGTGCAGTATTAAAGTCAAACAATCTGTCCCATGTCGCCATCATTTCTGATTGCCCTGCAGCAGCCATTGCCTTTTTGACTGTCATGCTAGAATTATCTTCAGCGTTAAATAGGTGTGCTCCTGCAGCGACAGAGCCCGAAGATACCAGTACTACTTGAGTTCCAATCATCCGGCAACGTACGATAAAATTAGCGATACTTAATAAGTATTGGCTACTACACCCATTTCTATTTGGAGCAATAAGTGCACTTCCCACTTTAATGACAATTCTTTGCCATTGTGGGGCTTCCGGGTCAATATTCATTATCAAATTCCGTTAAGTTTTCTATTCGTGGCGTCAAACCACTCAATTGCCTGTTCTGTAGGCTGTTGTGTGTTAAGGCTAACTACTACTATTGCTAATAAGCTAGCTAAAAATCCTGGTAATAACTCATAAAAATAAGTACTTAGTGTTTGGCCGTCACTCAGTAAAGGAGCATATGCCCAAATCAAAACGGTTATCGAACCAACCAAAATGCCTGCAACAGCGCCACTATGAGTTAACTTTTTCCACCATAAGCTGAGGATGATTAAGGGGCCGAAAGCTGCGCCAAACCCTGCCCAAGCATTAGACACTAAACCCAGCACGCTACTATTACTGTCCAAAGCGATTAGTGAGGCAACAACTGCAACAGCGATGACACATACTCTACTGGTCATTAATAACTGTTTTTTAGACGGCTTTTTTGTTGAGTAACTTTGGTAAATGTCCTCAACGAGTGAACTTGAAGAAACTAATAGTTGAGAAGAAATGGTACTCATTATTGCTGCTAATATTGCAGCAAGTAGCCAACCAGCGATAAAAGGGTGAAACAAGTATTGAGACAAGACAATAAAAATGGTTTCAGGATCTGATACTGTTTGATTGCTTTTAGCTATATACGAAGCACCTATTAATCCTGTGGCCAATGCACCAATAGTCGATATTGTCATCCAAGATAAACCAATATTTTTGGCTTTATTTAGGTTTGTGTGGCAGTTAATTGCCATAAAGCGAACAATAATATGTGGTTGACCGAAGTAGCCTAGCCCCCAAGTCATTAAACTAAAAGCGGCTATCAATTCAATATTTTCTATACCTAGCGACATAGATTCAGTGAGTGCTTGTGCTTGTTCAACATCAAAGTGACTGAATGTGACAGCCGGAACAGCTACCAATGCGATAAGCATTATGACACCTTGGATAAAGTCACTTAGGCTAACAGCTAGAAAACCACCGAGTACCGTATAAATAACGACAACACTAACTGTTGCGATAATTCCCCAAACATAATTAATGCCAAAAGCCGATTCAAATAATTTACCGCCAGCAACTAAACCTGAGGCTGTGTATACGGTAAAGAATAAAATGATCACAATTGAGGCGATTAATCTAACGCTGCCGTTATTTAATGCAAAGCGCTTAGAGAAAAATTCTGGAATAGTCAGTGAGTCATCAGCTAACTCTGTGAAGATTCGTAATTTTGGGGCGACAATTTGGTAGTTAACATAAGCACCAATAACAAGTCCTAAGGCTAGCCAAATACTGTCTAAGCCACCTAAGTAAGCAGCGCCAGGTAAACCCATTAACATCCAGCCACTCATATCAGATGCGCCTGCGGACAATGCCGTTACTTTAGCACTGACATTTCGGCCACCTAGTAGGTATTCATTGTTATCTGAGGTTGATTTCTTCATGGCGTAAATACCGATAAATATTAACAACACGAAGTAAAGAATTATTGCGATTGAGGCGTAATCAAACATATATAGTACTAACTATCTCACTTATTAGAAGAGTTGGTCGATGGGAGTTTGGTTTGCTTGTTTTTTAAAAGGTTAAGACTATTTACCCCTGTTGAAAGAAGGGCTAACACAAAACCGATCCCTAGTATTATGTGGAAACATATATAACCAGATATTTCATTTTTCATTTTCAATATAACCATTGATAAGAATAATAATTAGTAGTCTAATCATTACAGGTCTAATTATCAAGCGGTGTTTGTGAGTTTTTTGTTAGATAAATGATTCAGGTTGGAAGTTAGGTAAATTATTTGCTTTAGCTTTCTGGATTTAATAGTGATAATACGCACTGGGGTAAACTTAAAAAGGCTATAACGTGGAAAGACACGAAGAGTTATTTGTTTCTATTCGTAAAATTATTCGAGCGATTGATATTCGATCCAGAAAACTAAGTAAGGAAGCAGGAGTTACTGGGCCTCAATTAATCATATTGCAGGAGCTTGCGCGAATTAAAGGGGTAACAGCTAAGGAGGTCTCAACACAAGTGAACCTCAGTCAGGCGACGGTAACCAATATTTTAGATAGATTAGAATCTAAGCATTTTATCAAAAGAGTAAGAAGCGAAAGCGATCGTCGCAGAGTCGCGCTTTTCTTAACTGATGAAGGTAAAGAAGCGCTATTAAATGCGCCACAGCCAATTGAAGAAAGTTTTGTTGAAACATTTTCAGCACTAAAGGATTGGGAGCAGTTTCAGTTACTTTCAAGTGTTGAACGAATAGCAGAAATGATGGGAGCATCAGGGATAGACGCGGCACCAGTTCTCAACCTCGGTGATTTAGATAGTCATAATCAAGCTCAAGATAACAAAAACGATTAAGCGATGATGAGACTTATAAGTCATTAAAAGAGGGCGTTTGATATTCTGTGTCAGGTTAATTTTTTAACTTTCTAGTACGCTGTCTAAACGCCCTTAAAACCAACCGCTGATAGAGCTCACTCAGCCCCCTATTATAGATAAGCATCATCCACTTCATTAGGCGTATTTAATATTCCATCCCCAGCCACTTTAAAGGCTATTTTATTACTGCTAATGGCCTGCTTTTAATCTGAATAAATTGATAAAAGATGACAGCGATGTCAGTTATTGCTTGCATCTTGTATCCATTGTTATTTATGTTAACAAGAGCGGGTGCTTTTTATGCGATATCCGTAATAAAAATAATAGCAAAGGATGGTATATGAGTTTAGGCTCCAAGATTATCGCGTTTTCAGTAGGTATATTTCTGGCATTCATTAGTACTGCTTTTTGGGGGTTACAAGCTTTATCGAGTTCTAGTGAAAGTGACAACATCGCTCGAATAAACCAACTAATGAAAAGTACCGTCAATATTGTTGAGCAGTTTGAACAGCTGGCTCAGTCAGGGCAACTTACTGAAACTCAGGCCAAACAGTATGCAAGCCAGCTACTCAGAGAAAATAAGTATCACGACTCAGAATATGTATATGTAGTAGATAATCAACTCGATTTTATCGCAGCGCCACACGATCCTCAATTACATGGCACCAGCTTTAATGACTTTCACGATGCTGATGGCAATAGCATAGGGCAAATGGTGCAACAACTCGTCGGCCAGCAAACCTCAAATATTATCACTTACCATTGGAGCTCAGAGCGTGATGGCCAAGTGGTGGACTTAACTTCAGTTGTGCAACAAACACCGGTATGGCATTGGTATGTGGGCACAGGTATCAGTTACGCTGAAGCTGACAGTCGTTATTGGTCGGTCGCAAAGTGGTTACTGACCTTTTCGATGATTATTGCCAGTGTTGCTACCATTTTATTAGTGCGTTTTGGCTTAAACTTACGTAATGCATTAGGCGCCGAAATTGAGCAAGTTCGACGATTTGTAATGGACGTTTCGCGGGGAGACTTAAAACAGAATCCGCAATTTACTTCAGCAGATAAAGACAGTGTTGTAGGTGCGATGAATTACATGCAGCTGGGCTTACAGGGCGTGGTGAAAGGAATTGGTGATGTCACCCAGCGCTTAAGTCTACAAACTCAAAATGCAGAGCAACAAGCTGCTGAATTAGATTCATTGACCAATGCCATGAATAGCGAAACCCAAATGGTGGCTTCATCAATTACTGAGCTGACCGCATCATCTGCTAATGTCGCAGAACTGGCAAAACATGCCGCCGAATCTGTTTACGCTGCCGAGCAGCAGGGTCAGCAAGCACATTTATTGACGCAACAATCGTCTGAAACTATCAATTTACTGGAGAGCCAAATTGATAACGCAGGACAAAATATTCAATTGCTTGATGATGAAGTGAATAATATTGCCAGTGTGTTGTCTGTTATCCAAAGTATTGCCGAACAAACTAACTTGTTAGCGCTAAATGCGGCAATTGAAGCTGCGCGGGCAGGTGATCAAGGCCGTGGATTTGCCGTAGTGGCAGATGAAGTGAGACAACTTGCTCAGCGAACGCAATCAAGCACCGAGCAAATTCATCAAATGATCGCCAAGCTTCAACATGCAACTCAAGATGCCAAGTTGTCAGTATCTCAAAGTGTGCAAACAAGCAGTCACACTGTCGAAAAGTCAAAGTTGGTGGCGGATGAATTGAGTAATATTGCGCAATCATTATCGGCTATCTCTTCAATGAGCGAGCAGATCTCTGTGGCGGCTCGTGAACAGTTGGCAGCAGGAGAGGATTCAGCTGAACGTATCACTGTTATTGCAGATACGGCGCAAAATACCTCGCAAGTTTCAGTTAAAGCCCATAATGCAACGGATGAAACTCAGCAACTTATTAGCCGTTTAGAAACTGAGATTAATAAGTTTTCTGTCTAATGATTATTTCAGATTACACTTATTCTGGTCGTGAATCTTTGATTACCATAAAATCTTTGCTTACCATAATAAGTACAGTCAAATAAAAAGGTCATCGATGGATGACCTTTTTTGCTGAGCTTTAGATTTTACTTCAAACGATTTTTTTACTGCATTAGCCCAATAAAATAAGGAATGATCAGCGCATTAGCTAAATCGATAAAGAAGGCGCACACTAAGGGTACGATAATAAAGGCTTGAGCTGAATAACCGTAACGCTGCGATACAGCTGACATGTTTGCCATTGCCGTAGGGGTCGAGCCAAGTGATATCCCGCCGAAACCTGAACAAATCACCGCAGCATCATAGTTTTTATCCATTACTCAGGCGGAAATAAAGCATGTTTAAAAAGATTGTTATCACGCTTATTAGCCTGCTACTTTCTGCTTGTGCCAGTCAAGTTGATACAAATGTTCCTATTCCCCCAAACTCTGCAGATATTCCCAGTGTCGATAGAGCACTCTGGAATGAGGCGCGGTTATTACAATTTCATCAGCAGTGGCAGGGCACACCATATCGATTAGGTGGGTTAACCAAAAAAGGCCTAGATTGTTCAGGTTTAGTGTATGTGGCTTATCAAGACTTGGTTGGACCCAGTATTCCAAGGACAGTTCAAGGACAAACTAGTCTAGGTACTCGCATTGTAAAGAGTGACTTACAAAGTGGTGATTTAGTCTTTTTTAAAACCACAGGCCGTGGTCGCCATGTAGGAGTGTATTTATCTGGTCATCGATTCTTACATGTGTCGACTAAAAAAGGCGTGATGATTTCGAGTATGGATAATGTGTACTGGAAGCCGCGCTATTGGTTTGCGAGTCGCCTTTAATGGCAAGTCTACAGATTGCGACGACAGATGGTTTAATTCTGTTGTTTCGTTAATTCAACTCTTGATCAATCTCTCCGCCTTAAAACTAAAACTGTGGTATTTTAGCCCCATCTAAAGTCTAAATGGTGATTTAGGCTTACAGCAATTTAAATGATCAAGTTTAAGGACCTAGTCATGACCAAAGCAAAAATCGGCATTGTTACGGTAAGTGATCGTGCAAGTGCAGGTATCTACGAAGATATTTCAGGTAAAGCGATTATTGATGTACTAAATGAATATTTAACCTCTGAATGGGAACCTGTTTATAAAGTGATCCCAGATGAAACTGCGGATATTGAAGCCACATTAATTGATATGGCAGATGTGCAAAACTGTAGTTTAATCGTGACGACTGGCGGTACAGGTCCTGCTAAGCGTGACGTAACACCTGAAGCGACTGAAGCAGTATGCGATCGCATGATGCCAGGTTTTGGTGAGCTGATGCGCGCTGAGTCATTAAAGTTTGTGCCAACGGCTATTTTATCGCGCCAAACGGCAGGTTTACGTGGCGACTCATTAATCGTCAACTTACCGGGTAAGCCTAAATCAATTCGCGAGTGTTTAGACGCGGTATTCCCAGCGATCCCTTACTGTATTGATTTAATGGATGGCCCATTCTTAGAATGTGACGAGTCTGTGATTAAGCCATTCAGACCGAAAGCTAAGTAATCGTAACAACTCACTTTAAGTGATTAAAAAGTCCGTTTAACTTAATCAGTTAAACGGGCTTTTTGTTACCGTTATGATGTATCTATTAGAGTTAAAGACTGTTTATCTGTTGCTTTAACTCATTAGCTGGATCAGTGGCAAGCTTTTCAAGCACTTGAATACGTTGTTGTAAAGCTTGGTTTTGCTCTTTTAGCTGCTCAACTTGCTTGTGTAATTGTTTACCACTACTCGAGTTTACTAAAGGGCCCAAGTGATTATGTTTAAAGTAATGCTTAAACAATTCACTGGCAGTAGTGCCAACAGTAATCACAATGACTAAAGCTACAATGGTGTATTCTTGTTCCATAACAGACTCCTTCCTATATGAGGGTTTAGCATGATGAGCAAGCTTGGTATTCAACCCTGCCTATGCATGCCATTAACGTTTACAAACCAAATACTACTTTCTCGCTTTTCAGCAGTTTCTCTAGTCCTAATGCCAGTGCAATTGACAGTACCAGTGTGGCGCTAGATGACACCAGTAATTGCAGCATCGGGATTTCACGACCTTTAATAAAGGCCATAAGTGCTTGTTGCTGACCAGAAACTGGCAGCCATTCAAGTACATCGGGTGCAATGTTGTAGCTGGCAGCTATCGATAATGCCGCTGGCACAAATAACACTATGGTTAAATATGATTGTGCTTCTTTAAAGCTTTTAGCCATAAACGACACAAACAGTTGTAAGGTTGCTGCCATAATGGCTAGCGGAGTACCAATAAATAGCATGAGACCCATAAAGTCTGGCGAGATATTCACGCTAAAACCAAGCTCTTGCCAAGGCACAAAGGTGTAGGCAATCTTCGACACAATCAGGATGAGTAATAATCCCAGCAACGCAAAGCTGGTCACTGCGATAATCTTACCTAATACTAGCTGCCTAGTGCTGATAGGGTGGCTTAGCAATAAGGCGAGTGAGTTACGCTCACGCTCACCGGCACTGGTATCAATGGCCAGATTCATTCCTGAAATAAATACCGAGTAAATCATGGTGAAAATCGCAATCCCTAGAATAAAGCCGCCTTTTGAATCAGGGGTTGCCTGATCTTCAACAATCACTTTGATAGGCTGCACTACTACAGGGTTAATCCCCCGTGCAATCAGACGCAAACTACCCATTTCGCTACTGTAAGCTTGTAGTTGCTGCTCAACGCGGCGAATTGATTGCTGCAGTTTCTCATTAGAGTTATCAGCAATCAGAGTGATTTCAGCAGGCTTAGCTTTTGCCATTTGCGCTGCATATTCATCACTGATGATCAACTCGATATCTTTGACATCTTTTGCGACAACACCTTCGTCAGTAGAGGCATTAATGCCGCGGTTATTCAGAAAGCGCACTAAGTCTGGTGCATTGTTGCCGTTAGTGATCTTAATGGAGAGATCTTCCGGGCTCGATAGTTGACCAATCAACACCATAAACATGCCGCACATTAATAGCGGTGTACCGATGGCATAATATAAACCTGCCATTACAGAGCGTTTATCACGCATGGCGTCGATAAGTTCTTTACGAACCATAGCTAGGATAGTTTTCATTAGGCTGCGATCCCTTCGTCAGTACCAATTAATTCGATAAATGCATCTTCAAGTGACTCTTTGCCAGTTTGTTGGCAAAGCTCTTCTGGACTGCCTGTGGCAACCACTTTACCGTCGGCCATGACAATCACTTGGTCACATAGTGCAGCGACCTCTTGCATCACATGGCTTGAAAACAGCACACAATGGCCAGCGGCTTTAAGGGATAATAAGATGTCACGTAATAATCGCGTGCTCATTACATCTAAACCACGGGTTGGTTCGTCCAAAATAATATTGGTTGGCTTGTGCACAATAGCCTGAGCCAATGCAGTTTTCATCCGCTGTCCTTGGGAAAACCCTTTACAACGGCGGTCAGCAATATCTTCTAGCTTGAGCTGATTAATCACGTTTTGAGTCGCTTGTTTGGCATCAGCTTTTGACATTCCGCTGAGTTCGGCAAAATAGCTGATATATTCCCGTGGCGATAAACGCTCGTATAGACCAAAAGGGTCAGGGAATAACCCTAATTGAGCCTTGGCTTTAGTAGGCTCTTTAGCGACATCAATACCATCAATTTCAGCATGACCTTCATCTGCGGCGAGTAAGCCAAATACTGTACGAAGACAGGTGGTTTTACCTGCGCCATTTGGGCCAAGTAAGCCAGTAATGTGTCCGTCATGGGCGCTAAAGCTGAGGTTATCAAGTGCTTGTACGTCACCAATTTTCTTTGATAAGTTCTTTACAGTAATCATGATTATTCTTCCTCTGCTGAAGCTTGGATCACTTCAACGGTGTTGGCATTTAAGTAAAAGCTTCGACGAACATCTTTTTCTAAACACTCCCCGTCGACGTTATCTAACGAGCCTGTTTTCACGAGATCAGCAATCAGATCATTACCACAGCTTTGGTAGGCAACCCCATGAGTAGCAAATGCTGAGGTAAAGTGTTTGGCATTGGTGAGTTTTTCGGTGGCCATGTCACCCCAACTTGGTGGGGTTGCTGGGTCTAATTCACCTGATAGCAATAATGTTGGAATATCGCTTTCGATG
Organism: Shewanella olleyana; assembly: GCF_023283825.1. Lineage (GTDB taxonomy): Bacteria > Pseudomonadota > Gammaproteobacteria > Enterobacterales > Shewanellaceae > Shewanella > Shewanella olleyana. Next base: position 20,822 of record NZ_JAKILD010000017.1, read on the forward strand.
GCATCACTAAAACTACTATCCACTTGTGGCATGTTCCAAACACTGCAGGTGGCTTCTAAGCCCTCAATCATGGTGCGTCCCATGTAAGAGTCTTTAGCCTGCTCGCGAATTGCATCAGTGACGCGGTGAATATCCTCAGCACAAACCACAGAAGCGTGCATTCCCATTGCAATACCTGTGCTATCAGAGGTTAGGGCATATATCCCTAATACTGGCTGATAGTTACCTTGTGATGCTTGATGAATAGCATGAGGAAGCAACGAGCGAATGTTGGGCATATATAATGCCATGCGAATCGCACCATTAAATTTTCCTCGAGTGAGCAAGAAGCTGGCGACCTCATTGGTTTGCGGGTCTCGAACTTGTGCCTCAATAGGGGCTTCAGCTAGCGCATTATCGACAGTGGTAAAGTCTTGCTCAAGGGTAGGGAATTGTTCACCGCATAAGCTATTTTGCTGACAATCTTTAAAAAGCAGTGCGTAACCTCGGTCAATGGCTTTGCCAATGGCGATAACACTTTGCTGCATTGGCACCACACCATCTAAGGTGACAGTTGCAAGTGCTTGTGGATATTCACGCATATAAAGTTGCGCCATACGGGTGCCGTAAGATACGCCATATAAATGCAGTTTTTCATAGCCTAAGTGTTGGCGAATAGCTTCAAAGTCAGTTAATGCCGTTAAGCTACCGTATTGGGTCACATCAGCATCTATTTTATCTAAACAAGCTTGGGTATCTTTTACATAGTCCATGTCGTCGTCATTAAACGACAGCACTGACATATTATCGTCTTCGCAGGCTAATATGTTGGATTGTCCCGTACCGCGCTGATCAATTAGCAGGATATCGCGGTCTTGACGTACTTTCGCCAGCACGCGATCAAACCCAGCGGCATTTTCAATGGCTGATTGACCTGGTCCACCTGCAATAGCAAGCATGGCTTGGGTTTTAAAGCTGGGCTTTATCGCGGGTAATACTGCGTAATGGACAGCAATCTTTTTGCCGTCTGGCTTGGCCGGATTTTCTGCAACTAATAATGAACCGCATTGTACTTGCTCAGATAACCCATCGACATAACAGCTCGATAGTGGTGCAGAATTGATTTCAGTGTCATCTGCCATCGCTGAGAAACTTAACACAGACAGTAAACCAACTTGAATTGCGCTAATAAGCTTTGATTTTCGAGCTAATAAGCTTGGTTTGCTTACCTTGTTATAGGTTCCTTGCAACATAACTTTCCCGATGTTCATAACATCTTTCCTTTTTGCATTTCAGGATGATTGTGGTAACGTAACATTAGTGTATCGGTGTATCAATGTATTAATACAGTAAGTAAAGGCTAATGCTAGAACTAATAAAAGTCAACCCCAGTAGTGGCGAACCTATTTATCGACAATTGCATGAACAAATCGTGCGATTGATTGTGGGCGGCCAATTACCTGTCGACCAAGTGTTGCCATCAGTGAGACAACTTGCTGAACATTTAGCCGTGAATCCGATGACCGTTTCCCGTGCCATTCAGCAATTGGTTGAACAAGGCTGGCTTGAGCGTCGTCGTGGTCAACCTACGCGTGTGGCCAACAAACAAAATGCGCCAACAACCTCGAGTTTGCAGTTATTAGCCCCCCAAGCCAATGATTTAATTAGCCAAGCCAAACAATTGGGCATCAGCTTAGATGAATTACAGGTGCTAATTAACCAGCAGTGGAATAAGTGAGCGTAATAAAATAACCCAAGCGCCAGCTCAACAGTCAAAGTGATATCGCGAGTAAGATAACAAGGAACAAGTTAATGGACAGCAGCTCTGAAGCAATTCTTGAGTTTAACCAAGTCGATAAACGATTTGATGACAAGGCAGTATTATCGCAACTGAGCTTTAGTTTATCAGCCGGAATGGTGGTGGGCCTGTTGGGGCAAAATGGCGCGGGTAAATCGACCTTAATGCGTGCAGCCCTTGGGATACTCGATATTGAAGCCGGCGAAATCATCACCTTAGGCGAACCTGCGGCAAAACTTTCAACTGAGGCTAAAGCCAAAATTGGTTATGTACCGCAACAACCTTTTGGTTATGAAGGCTTTACTGTTGCCAGTGCATTAGAGCTTCACAGTAGCTTTTATCCTGAATGGGATAAGTCGCTAGAATTAGATTGGTTAAGTCGCTTTGGGCTTGAAGCTAAGCAACAAGTACAAAAATTATCTGTAGGTCAACGCCAATCATTAGCCTTAATTATGGCGATGGCTTATCGTCCGCAATTACTTATTCTTGATGAACCGGTCGCCAGTTTAGACCCCATTGTACGTCGTCAATTCATGAGTGACTTGTTCGAGCTTGCTTTAGAGTCTGGTTCAGCCGTGCTGTTTTCATCGCACATTACTTCGGATTTAGAGCGTGTCGCCAGTCATGTGGCTTTAATTAAACAGGGCGAGTTAGTGCTGTTTAAAGAAATCGATGCCATGCGTGAAGAAGTGACTTTAGTTCAGCTTGCTGAAAATCAACCTGTACCAGATGGTGTCAGAGTGCTGAATCGAAACCAGCAACAAGTGCTGGTGGACAATGCTGATCAAGTTGAAATAGCGGGTGTATTAAACAAAACCACACTCAATTTAGAGCAACTGTTCATGGAATTACACCGATGAATAGCCGAAATCCCATGACCAACTCACAAATCAAGACGAGTAAAGGTGCATTTCGTAACCCATATAAAGGTTTTTACTCGATATGGATCCGCGACTTTGGCAGTTTGAGCTTCTTAGTGTTGGCTTTACTTGGGTTAGGACTTACCGCACTGACGTTACTTACCCAACCTGAAAAAGTTGAAATGATAAATCTTACTTTGGGGATGACCATTTTATCAGTCTCCACCTCTGTGGCTTGGCAGTTTATTAAATTGACTGCCAGTGAGCACGCAGTGCTTATTCCGCATTACCGTACGCAAGTAATGGTTCAATCCATTAGTGTTTTTATTCTGATGTCATTGATTTGCTACATAGTATTTGAGTCCACTGAGCAGAAGAGCATAGGGGTATTAATGCTGTTTTTCAGTATTGGTATGGGATTTATTTATGCGTGTTTAATCAAGCCACAGCGATTTAACTTATCGGTATTTGTGTTTGTATTTATCCCTCTGGCACCCGAAGTGATCGTGTATTTACCTGAAGCGGTTGTGAGTTATTTAGTGCTTCTTCCTGTGCTACTTGGCTTTTTAATTGATAGACAATTATTACGTTTAAGCTGGAATGACGATGCCAGAGCTATTTATTTGAACGGCATAGAAACTGGTTGGATGATTGGTCCTATTGCAGGGCAAAATCGCTGGTTTATGAAATTGAGTCGTTATCTGCATCCTGCAAGCTACTTTGTTGGCCCGATGCTCGGCATGATATTAATTGCTGCACCTATTTTGAGTGTTGCAGCTATTTTTCTGTCAGCTTATATGGAAGCTGATATACCCGTATTAATGGTCTTGTCACAATTAATTATTATGGCGAGCTGCTTAATTCACTGGACACGTGTTCAACGTTGGCGCTCTGCTGAAACGCTTTATATGCTGCCTAATTTTAGTGGTAAAACGGGTTTAATAAGTCAGTTTTTTAATTCTCAATTACGTTTGTTGGCCGTTGTGATTGTTATCATGTCACTGATTTCATTAATTTCAGCTCAGTTTAATTCACAAATTACGCTAATGGTCGGCTTACATGTCGTCGCCTGTACGACTTGGGCATCTGGCTTAGCACTTGCTTTTGGCTGCATGAGTCGTTCGGTGCTTCAAGTGAGTTTCTCAATGCTTGTCGTGATTTTTAGCTCAGTATGGTTATCGACGTCGCTTGTTACCTTGCGAGAAGATAATGGCTTAAGTCTCGGATATTATTGGGGAGATCTTGGGTTACTGCTGTTAATGGCTGTTTTACTCGTTATCAGTAAAAACAAATTATGGAAAAATGGTGTTGCTTGTTTGTAAAAATAAGCCGTAATCTGTGAATTGGCACTGATTTAGACTAAAAACGCTTATTTTTCTGTGTGGCTTAAAGTAGAATGCAAAAAGCGGAACACTTGTAAGCTAAAAGGTAATTATTAATGTCTCTCGAACAATTTCATTTAGTCAGACTTCTACAGCAGCAAAGTAAAGCGTTAGAAGATAACATCGCACTCGAAGGATTTGAGATGGCAGCACCATGGAACAAAGTTTCATGGAGTCAGTTTGATACGATTACTAATAAAGTGGCACAGCTGTTAATTGATTTTGGCCTTCAAGCACAAGAAAAAGTTGTGATTGTGGCGCAAAACAGCCCGCAATGGAGCTGTGCTGATATCGGCGCATTAAAAGCCCGCGCGGTTGTGGTACCTGTTTACCCAACCAGTCCAATGGAACAAGCGGTATTTATTACCAACGATGCCCGCGCTAAAGTTATTTTTGCTGGCGATGAAAGCCAATACGCCACTGCTTGTAAAATTCAGGCACAATGCCCGAGTGTTGAACACGTTGTGGTATTCGATAGCCAAGTTAAATTAGCTTCTGACGAACACTTCCATTTTGATGATTTATTAATTGCAGAGACCACGCCTGCAAGTAAAGAAGAGCTTGAATTACGTTTATCGCAAACCAGCTTAGATGACCTACTTACCCTTATTTATACTTCAGGTACCACTGGCGATCCTAAAGGGGTGATGCTGGATTACCGCAACATTGCTTCTATGGTTGAACAGCATGATTCCGAAATTGCTTTTAAAGCAGGTGATGTGTCATTGGCATTTTTACCATTAAGTCATGTTTTTGAACGTGGCTGGAGCTTCTACGTATTGTGTCGTGGTGGACACAACGTCTACCTTTCTGACACTAACCGCGTTAAAGAAGCGATTGCAGAAGTTCGTCCCCATACTTTATGTGTCGTGCCGCGCTTCTTAGAAAAAGTGTATAGCGCGGTTCACGACAAAGTGAATAGTGCACCAGCAATTCGTCAAAAGTTATTTAACTGGGCTATTGGTGTGGGTTCGCGTCAGTTTGAAGTTAGCCAAGGCCGTAAAAAAGCTAGCACCGCATTATCGGTACAATGGAAACTGGCGAACAAACTAGTTTTTAGCAAATTACAGAATGTATTAGGTGGCCGCCTTAAGTTTATGCCTGTCGGCGGCGCGGCGTTAGATGTGAATGTTGGCGGATTTTTCCACAGCATTGGCGTACCAATCCTATGTGGTTATGGTATGACAGAAACCACTGCCACAGTGACTTGTAATACCCTTGATAACCGCGTTTCTGGTTCAAACGGTAAGCCTCTTCATGCAATGGAAGTGAAAATCGGTGCTAATAATGAAATCTTAGTACGTGGTGATACGGTTATGCGTGGTTACTACAACCGCCCAGAAGATACCGCAGAAGCATTTGAAGATGGTTGGTTAAAAACCGGTGACGCAGGCATGTTAGATGCTGAAGGTAATTTGTACATTACCGACCGTATTAAAGAGCTAATGAAAACCTCAAATGGTAAGTATATTGCGCCGCAACGTGTAGAAGGTAAGGTCAGCTGTTGTCCGTTCATCGAGCAAGTCGCTATTGTTGCAGATGCGCGTAACTATGTTTCAGCGTTAATTGTTCCTGCGTTTGAGTCTTTAGATGCGTGGGCAAAAGAGAAAGGTATTAGCTACGAGTCACCGCTTGAGCTACTTCGTAATTCATATGTGGTTGAACTTTTTGAGCAGCGCTTGAAAGAGATGCAGCATGAACTTGCAGGTTTCGAACAAATTAAGAAGTTTACTTTATTACCAGAAGCATTCTCGATGGAGTCGGGCTTAATTACTCCAACCATGAAGCTGCGCCGTAAGAAGATTTACTCTAAGTACATGAATGAAATCGATGCTATGTATGCTAAATAGCATGGGCGTTTAATAAAATATTCGCAGAGAAAAGGACACCTTAGGGTGTCCTTTTTTATTAGTTCGAACTGCGTATAATACGATGAGTAGCTGTAGTGCATGAGGTTATTGGATTAGCAGGGTATTAATTGGCGGGAAAACATCATGAGATCTATTTATCAGATATTCGCCGCGCAGCGCCAGAGAACTGGAGAACAGTAATTCGTCAGCCTTATCACACTGTCAGTTAACGCGCGAGTAAATAGCATCACACTAGTGTCATAGAAAAGCCCTATCCTCAATTCAGTTTGCCTAACTGAACCTGCTACTTTTGAAAAAACTTAAACGCTATCAATACGAACGTTATGCTGTTTTGTGCAAGGTGACCTACCGCGCTGACTTCGCGCCAGAGAAATTAGGTTTTTCACCTGAGCATTATCGTGAAATTGCCAATCGCTGGGGTAACGTTTGCGCTCGTATTTTGTGGCGTGAAGATAAAAAAGAAGTGCTGGTGGTATTTCGCGGTTCTCAAACTATGAACGAGTGGCTGATAAATTGCCAGTGCTGGCCCAAAACCAAACAGTTTGCTGATACTAAGTATAATGTTCATGCTGGATATGATTATTTATTAGAGCAGAAAACCAATCCGATCCCGCCTCATTACGATCCTAATGTCAGCTTGTTTTCTCAACTGCAGATGGTGTTATACCCATTGATTATAGCGGGTAAAAGAATATCACTGACGGGGCACTCTTCAGGTGGCTCAATGGCGATTTTAGCCGCAGACAGATTAGAGCGTTTGTATCCAAACTCGATTAAGCGTGTGGTGACATTTGGCCAGCCATCACCAGGGTTTAAAAGCTTTCAAAAAGCCTACCTATTACATCGACGTACTTACCGTATCTGCTGTGATATTGATGTCGTGACATTTTTGCCGCCGTTGCCTGGGATATTTTTCCATGTGGGCAAAATGCTATGGCTGCACAATGAACGTATTTATGAAAATACCTCACCGGTAAAACGGTTTGTGTTGAGCTTTTTCAGTTGGATAGTGTCACCGTTTGCATTTCATTACATGCACAAATACATTCGCAATAAAGACTTCTTTGATGACATCTAATATTTTGACCCTAGGCTGACACTGACTTACACTGCGGGCTGTTTTATTAAGCGCTTAATCAAAGCGAGTAATAAAGGTTGCCAATAATAATAAGAGGTCAGCATGGAAGATACCCAATTCAGTTTATCGCTAACGCCACGGTTTTGTGAGACAGACGCACTCGGTCATATCAATAATACTGTTATTCCTGTGTGGTTTGAGGCGGCGCGCGAGCCTATTTTTGAGATAGTGAATCCAGGGCAAGACTTAGCCAAGTGGAATATGATCATTGCAGGTTTCACCATCGCTTTTAATGCGCCAACTTTTTATGGCAAAGAAGTGACGGTGAAAACCCATATTAGCCGCGTCGGCAATAGTAGTTTCGAGATTGCACAAAGCTGCTGGCAAAATGGTCGCCAAACTGCTGAAGCCAAAACTACGATGGTGCATTACAACTACCAAACCGAAAAAAGCCAACCTATGTCTGATGAGGTTAAAGCGCAACTCGCTGCACTGACCGGTGAGATTGAGTAGATTATAGAGGTAGGTTTCTTATCTTTTTAAAGCCCTTTATTTTTAATGCACAAAATACAGGGCTTTTTATTGGGTGGCTATTCGGCCACTTTATGCTGTTCCAGCGCTGCTAATAGTTCTGGTGTCAGCTTGGCTTTTTGACCTGTCTTGAAATTAAACATCACTACATTGGCAGTTCCTGTGGTAGTCACTGCTTGTTGCGCCTTGCTAAAAATTTTGTAGTGCATGATAAAGCGGTCTTCTTTTACATCACTGATGTTAACGCTGACCAATAAAGTATCTGGAAAAGTCACCGGTCGCTTATATCTTGCTTGGGTCTCGCTTAACACTGGGCCGACGGCGGTTTTTTCAAGTTCTGCCATCATGTTTATCTGGCTAAAAAAATCAATTCTGGCTGTTTCGAAATAGCGAAAATACACCACGTTATTGACGTGATTAAGTGCATCCATCTCGCCCCAAGCAACGGGTATTTCGGTGATAATTGAATGCTGCTGGATGAACTGTTCCATATAAATGTTGCTCCCTGATAAAGAAGTTAAACGACTGTTTGATTTTAATTGAGATTAACAGGCATAGGCTGGTTCAACAAGTAGGGAATGCTTTGCTATCGATTCGGCAATATGTTTTGATATTGTTAATCAATCATTTGCTATGGAATGCACAGTTTGAACTCTTTTGATTACCCACGTTTACAGCAATTACTTTATCGACCAATGGTGAGTGCCAAAGCCTTACCTGGAGCGATTTTGGGTTATATCCAATCCACTATCAATAAGTTGACTGTGGCGCAAAAGCTGTACTTCATTGCCTTCATATTAATGTTTACCACTGAAGGGGTGACGTTGGTGGGGATCATTGCCATGATAGCAATGATGATTGAGTTTTGGCCCTTGTTCACTAAAACTTGGCATAGCTTGGCAGGGAAAGCCTTTCTGCTGCTGTTTTACGCCATTATCGCTAACTTTTCGTTAGTGTGGGCAGCTTCTGTCGTTAATGAAGTTTCAGGCGTTGATGCTGATCATTTAACCTATACCCACAACTTAGTGATTTTGCTGTATATGCCAGTATGGTTTGTACTGGTGAGCGGAGTCGCCTTAATGCTGCTGCAAGCGGTTATTCCAATTTACTTTGTGTTGATGCCGTTATTGAATTTGCTTGGGGTCAAATCAATACGCTTTACTAACAGTGAGTACTACCGGAAACGCACTATATTGCTACGGATGATATTAGCGTATGTGGTGTTAGCTAACCTATATTTATTAAGTGATATTGAAAACACCTTTGAAGCCAGTGATCCCAGAGCCAAAATGATCAAGTTGTTAGAACAAGAAACAGGTCAAAAACCAGAGGATATTAATGCTGGTTTACAGAAGCTCTCAGCCGTTGGTGCCAAAATTGCCGAAGCTAATACTGAGGTAGATGCTGAGGGAGAGATAGAGGTAATTTCAGCTGATGAGAATAATGACAAAGCAAGTCTTAGCTCTAAAGAGCCCATGCCTGCTGCGGATTCTGTGACTTCGAACTCGAACGAAGATACTCATCCTGATATCGCTGCAAGCACTCAAAAAGTGATTGAGGGTGCAGTTCAGCAATCAATTAAACAAGTACAACAAAACAATACTACACGTTTGAGTGTCGGGGCTGATGAAGCTGCTGAGCGGCGTTACGATATCATTCGAGAGAGTTATCGTTTGATGGTCAGAATGACAATCGCCAATTTTATTTATTATTTTGAGGGTAATCAGTTTTCGCGTTGTGAGTCTCAAGTTAATAGCAAAGTGGTTGAGTTGAATGACTATGAGATATTAGAAATCACGCCAACAAACGCAGATGAAAGTCGCTACGGTTATGACTTTTTAGTTAAAACCTGTGTATCTCCTGCATTTCCAGCAAAAGGGGAAAAATGAATAAACTTAATGGTGCTGTATTACTCTTTGTTGGATTAATGCTAGCGAGCAAGCCTGTATCGGCTAATGTTGATGTAACGCTTGATCAGAGTTTAAGTGATATCACCAAAGGGAATATTGCCTCTGCGATAGTGTTATCTGATGCCGGTTTGGTCACACTTGGTGTGGTCAACTTTGACCCCAATAATATAATCGATCTGGATGGTGTTGATGCGGGCTCTGCTGAGTCAGTTCAGCGCCGTAAAGAGCTGAATGTCTATTCTATACCTTGGGAAAGTGATTGGCTGGGGGAGCCAGAAAGCTGGCAAACAGCGAGTTTTATTAAGTTCTCTTATATTAATTCAAAGCAGTCGATTCAGATTTCAGAACGAGAAAATCAAATCGATAAGTTAAGTGAAGAAAGCTACTTACTGTTTGGTGAACAACGCTGGAAATATCAATTAAATCAAGATTGGTGGCTACAATTTGGCTTAGGTGCGCACCTTGTTTGGTATGATAATGACTTTGCTTATAGTGATGATACTGCCGAATATCGTGAGTTGCTAGATGGCAATTTGTTTAATACTAGCTTTGGTGCATGGATGATAGATCCTTCAATACAATTGCATTATCAAAATACCCTTTGGGGTAATCAATGGCAGTATATTAGCCGTTTTAGTTATGCTTTTGGTGACATAATTAAAACCGACTCTGATTTTCAGTCTGGCTCGCCTAATGTGGGGCGATTCAGTAATACCTTTATTTATCATTATCCTTTGCCTGAGCTGATGGCGTATAAAAATGAGATGCGTTTTTTGTTTAAACGCATCGATTTATCTGGCGATGCTGTCGATACCATGGGCACCAGTCATTATTATGAAACCGGTCTGGGCTGGATAGTTGAAACTCCATCACTTTCATCTTGGCTGACCAATGTGGGTATTGGTGTAACAGTCAATATCGATAGTGCGTTAAGCGGTGGCAGTGTGGTGTTGTTGTTTAATGAAGATATTTGATGATTGAGATATTTGATGTTTGAGATAGTCGGTAATCATCGCTTTAATACCAATATTGAGGCACAAAAAAACGACCATGTAGGTCGTTTTTTTATCGCTAAAATTGTTTAAGTATATTAATCAATTTTCAGTGCTGAAAAATCACTAATTTGAGTGAATTTAGCGGTTTTCTGATTATCAAAACGCACCATCTGGACAGTATGTAATCCTGCCGCATCAGCTGCTTTTAACTCTTCTACGACATCAGAGACAAACAGAACCTGTTTTGGACTTAAACTGATCGTGTTTAGAATATTGCAGTAGGCTTGCTTATCTAATTTGTTACCCGTACGAGTATCAAAGTGGCCACTGAATTTAGGCGTTAAGTCACCAGCGTCACTGTGGCTGAATAGCATTTTTTGCGCTTCAGCTGAGCCAGACGAGAAACTATAAATACGGATGTTAGCAGCTTCAATATGTGGAATAGCATCAATGAAGTCAGGGTAAATGTGACCAGTGAACTCACCACTTGCGTAGCCTTGCTTCCAAATAAGGCCCTGAAGGGTTTTAAGCGGAGTGGCTTTACGGTCTTCATCAATCCAAAGTGATAGGATTTCTGTTACGCGTTCAATAGATGCATCTTGTTCTAATGCAAGGTCACGAACGTCGCTAATACAGTATTCAACTAATGGGTTATGTTGATTTTTCTCAAGAAAATCACCCATAGCGTTCTTTGAATACGGGAATAGTACATCTTGAATAAAATCTAGATCAGTCGTGGTGCCAGCTGTATCTACGATAATCGCTCTAATACCCATAATGTCTACGTACTCCAATCCTTAAATATGCTTGACCAAGATCCTAAGCTTTATTAGGTCTGATGGCTAGTCAATTTGAACAACAAAGATGAGGATTACTCAAATCAATGATATTACAACGTTAATAGCTGCCAATACTGTTCAGTTTAGGTATTATGAATAAACGATGTAGTGATAATTGAATCAGTAACTCAAAGGGTACAGGCTATGATTTCAAAATGGGCAAAACGATTCTTTCAGATGGCTGAGCTTGTCGGTTCATGGAGTAAAGATCCGTCAACACAAGTCGGCGCTGTTATTACCAAGCATAATCGTATCGTGTCAGTGGGTTTTAATGGCTATCCTCATGGAATTTCGGATAGTGCAGAGACCGATGATCGAGATATGAAGTTACTTAAAACCCTTCATGCAGAAGAAAATGCCATTCTGTTTGCAAAGCGAGACTTAGATGGTTGTGATATTTGGGTTACCCATTTCCCATGCCCTAACTGCGCAGCCAAAATCATTCAAACTGGGATAACAGCAGTTTTCTGTCCTGAGCAGAGCGAAGACTTTTTGTCACGGTGGGGCGATAAGATTAAAGTCAGCCAAGATATGTTTCTTCAAGCGGGTGTAAAAGTGAACTGGCTTCCTGTTCATGAGCTTGAATAGTGCTAGCTCTTTTGATTAGCAACAGTATCTAGCAACACAACTTACCAAAACTAAGCCGACATTTCGTCGGCTTTTTATTTTCCACTGAAAAGCGCAATCATTGATGCACCAGCTGGCCATTCTTAATCACTTCTTTGCATGGGTTGACGCCGTATGAGTAGGCAAGTTGTGCTGGGGTAGTGATATCCCATAAGCAGAAGTCTGCCTGCATTCCTTCAGAAAGTACCCCTAAGTTTTGTTCAATACCTAGTGCTTTTGCTGCATTTATCGTAGTACCTTTCAGTGCTTCTTCTGGAGTTAATCTAAATAAAGTACAAGCCATATTTAGCATCAGTAAAGTGGAGCAAATCGGTGATGAACCAGGGTTAAAATCACTTGCTACAACTATTGGCACTTGGTGTTGACGTAATAACTCAATGGGCGGCACTTGGGTTTCACGTAAAAAATAAAATGCGCCGGGTAATAGAGTCGCGCAAGTGCCACTGGCTGCTAATGCTTTTACGCCAGCTTCATCTAAGTATTCAATATGATCCACCGATTTAGCGCCAAGCTTTGCTGCCATAGCTGAACCGCCCATATTGGATAATTGCTCTGCATGGAGTTTGATTTCAAGTCCCGCATCTTTCGCGGCAGTGAGTACTCGCTCGGTTTGGTCTAAGTTGAAGGCGATATTTTCACAAAAAGCGTCAGCGGCATCAGCTAAACCTTGCTCGATAACAGCAGGCAGCATGTCGTTGATGACTAAGTCAACATAGCCTTCAACATTATCTTTAAACTCAGGCGGAATCGCATGAGCACCAAGGAAGGTGGTTTTCACATCGACATGATGATGTTTGCCAAGCTCGCGGGCCACTTTCAAAAGTTTGATTTCAGTCTCGGTATCTAGGCCATAACCAGACTTTATCTCAACGGTGGTGACACCTTCTTTGGCTAAGGCATTTAAGCGTTGACGGCCTAACTCAAATAATTCTGCTGCATCGGCTTCACGACAGGCTTTTACGGTAGAAATAATACCGCCGCCAGCGCGAGCAATATCTTCATAGCTGGCGCCTTCGAGGCGCATTTCAAACTCATTGGCGCGGCTACCTGCAAAGACTAAGTGGGTGTGTGCATCAATTAATCCTGGAGTTAGCCAGCCACCTTTACCGCGATAGACAGGGATATCAAACACATCGAATTCAGGTAAATCTTTACGCTGTCCAATCCAAGCAATTTTGCCATCTTTTACTGCTAAAGCGGCGTCGGCAATTGCACCATAAGCGGCTGAATTTGTTGGATCCATTGTAGCGATATTGACGTCAATCCAAACATGATCCCACGACATGGCAACTCCGTTCTCTGTAAATTTTTATTATTAAAGTGACAAAACAATACTTGTTTTTACTTGTATATACAAGGTAAGGTGAAAGCCGAGTTTTTAGTCACTCAGTGGTTTAAAACATCAATGTCACCATGATATCGGTGTTGTTTACTGCAATAAAGCCCAGTGACAAACAAGTTCATCGATGACGGTGAATGAAATAACCACCAATGGATAAGACGATGGCACTAGCAAAATTTGAATTAATTAAGCAGTACATTTTAGCGCGTATTGAATCTGGCGAATGGCAAGAGAATGACCGCGTGCCATCAGAAAATCAGTTAACTGACTTAATGGATTGCAGCCGGATGACGGCGCGCCGTGCATTAACAGAATTAGTCGAGTCCGGTGTGTTAGAGCGAAGCCAAGGTTTAGGTACGTTTGTGGCAGGGCTTAAATCACAATCCTCTTTATTGGCTATTCGTAACATTGCCGATGAGATTAAAGATCGTGGCCATGGATATAGTGTTAAGCAATTAGAGTTATCACAAGTGAGTGCAGAAGGCGCAGTGGCGATATCACTGGGATTAGAAGAAGGCAGCCCTGTATTTTACTCAGTATTAGTCCATTGCGAACAAGATCAGCCCTTACAAGTAGAAGAACGCTATGTTAATCCTGCAATGATCCCTGATTACTTAAAGCAAGATTTCAATCAGCTTACTCCCCATGAATATTTATCTAAGGTCGCACCGCTGACAGAGGCCCGTCACACAGTGGAAGCAGTGATTGCCAGTGAACAAACCCAGCAGCGACTTGCGATAGCAGCAACCGAGCCATGTTTACAAATTATACGCCGCACCTGGTCCCGTAAAGGTGTGGTGAGTTTTGCCCGATTAACCCACCCAGGCAGTAAATTCAGCTTAGGTGGTCATTTAACGTTTAATCGATAACAAGTGATTAATTATAAAAAAGAAAGTCAAACCGACAAGCCATTAGGTATGAGATATCAAGTGTTTGATATCAATAATAAATAGTGCTGCGGTTGAAGATTAATAAAAGGAAAAAGCATGAACAATAGACACGACCCTAGCCGCAATATTATTGCGCCTCACGGTACGACACTCGCGTGTAAAAGCTGGCTAACCGAAGCGGCAATGCGAATGTTGATGAATAACTTACATCCTGACGTTGCTGAGAGACCTGAAGATTTAGTGGTGTACGGTGGTATTGGCCGTGCTGCGCGTGATTGGCAATGCTATGACAAAATTATTGAAGTACTGCAGCGTCTTGAAGACGATGAAACGCTTTTAGTGCAATCGGGTAAACCTGTCGGCGTATTTAAAACTCACAGCAATGCGCCGCGAGTGATTATTGCTAACTCAAACCTAGTACCACATTGGGCTAATTGGGAACATTTTAACGAGCTTGATAAGAAAGGTTTGGCCATGTACGGCCAAATGACTGCAGGCTCGTGGATTTATATTGGTACTCAAGGAATTGTGCAAGGCACTTATGAAACCTTCGTTGCCATGGCAAACCAGCATTTTGATGGTAGCGCTGCAGGTAAGTGGATTCTAACAGGTGGTCTTGGTGGTATGGGCGGCGCACAACCGCTTGCTGGCACCATGGCGGGTTACTCAGTACTGGCATGTGAAGTCGACGAAACTCGTATTGATTTCCGTCTACGTACTCGTTACGTCGATAAAAAAGCCACTTCATTAGATGAAGCATTAGCCATGATTGATGAAGCGAATGCTTCAGGTAAACCTGTATCTGTAGGCTTATTAGCTAATGCTGCTGATATTTTTGCGGAATTAGTTGCGCGCGGTGTAACGCCAGATGTGGTCACAGACCAAACATCAGCACACGATCCATTAAACGGTTATTTACCTCAAGGCTGGACGTTAGAGCAAGCGGCTGAAATGCGTAACACCGATGAAGCTGCTGTGATTAAAGCGGCTAAACAGTCAATGGCTGTTCAAGTTAAAGCGATGTTAGCACTGCAAGCATCGGGCGCGGCAACAACCGATTATGGCAATAACATTCGTCAGATGGCATTTGAAGAAGGTGTTGAAAATGCCTTTGATTTCCCTGGCTTTGTTCCTGCCTATGTTCGCCCACTGTTTTGTGAAGGTATTGGCCCATTCCGCTGGGTAGCTTTATCTGGTGATCCTGAAGATATTTATAAAACCGATGCCAAGGTTAAAGAGCTTATTCCTGATAACCCGCATTTGCACAATTGGTTAGATATGGCGCGTGAGCGCATTGAGTTCCAAGGCTTACCTGCACGTATTTGTTGGGTAGGGCTGAAAGACCGTGCTCGTTTAGCGTTAGCCTTTAATGAAATGGTTAAAAACGGCGAGCTGTCAGCGCCGATCGTCATTGGTCGAGATCATCTCGATTCAGGCTCTGTAGCCAGTCCAAACCGTGAGACTGAGTCAATGCTTGATGGCTCTGATGCAGTATCTGATTGGCCATTAATGAATGCACTATTGAATACGGCAAGTGGCGCTACTTGGGTGTCTCTGCACCATGGTGGCGGCGTTGGTATGGGCTTCAGTCAACATTCTGGTGTAGTGATTGTCGCTGATGGTAGTGATGATGCGGCTCAAAGATTAGGTCGAGTGTTATGGAACGACCCTGCTACGGGCGTAATGCGCCATGCTGATGCTGGATATGATATCGCGATTGACTGTGCTGAAGAGCAAGGTCTTGATTTACCAATGCAAGGAGTGAAGTAATGACGGCGACACAACATAGATTATTGCTAAACCCAGGTACTTTATCATTAGCTCAGTTACGTAAAATTGGCCGTGGATCAGTACATATTACCTTAGCTGAAGAAGCTAAAGCTGATATCAACACCAGCGCCGGTTTAGTTCAGCAGGTGTTGGATGAAGGTCGCACCGTTTACGGCATTAACACAGGTTTTGGTTTACTCGCGAACACCAAAATTGCGCCGGAAGATTTACAGTTACTACAACGCTCGATTGTGTTGTCACATGCTGCTGGTACTGGACAATACATGCAAGATGCGACAGTGCGTTTGATGATGGTGTTAAAGATTAACTCATTAAGCCGTGGTTTTTCAGGTATTCGTTTAGAGGTGATTAACTTCCTTATCCAGCTGGTCAATGCGGGGGTTTATCCGTGTATTCCTGAAAAGGGCTCAGTGGGTGCATCGGGCGATTTAGCACCACTTTCGCACATGTGTTTACCAATGTTAGCTGAAGGTGAAATGAGCTACCAAGGCCAGATTATCACCGCGGCAGAAGGGCTTGAAATTGCAGGGCTTAAACCAATTGAGCTTGCTGCTAAAGAAGGTTTAGCGTTATTAAATGGCACCCAAGCATCAACGGCGTTAGCGCTTGAAGGCTTATTCCATGCAGAAGACTTATTTGCTGCTAGTTCGGTGATTGGTGCAATGAGTGTTGAAGCTGCTATGGGCAGTCGTAGCCCATTTGATGCACGTATCCATGCTGCTCGCGGTCAAAAAGGCCAGATTGATTCCGCTGCGATTTTCCGTAATTTACTGGGTGATGAGTCTGAAATCAGTGCAAGTCACGTTGATTGTGAAAAAGTACAAGATCCTTATTCACTGCGTTGTCAGCCGCAAGTGTTAGGCGCATGTTTGACTCAAATTCGTCATGCCGCTGAAGTATTGGCGGTT
Source organism: Shewanella olleyana (assembly GCF_023283825.1). Lineage (GTDB taxonomy): Bacteria > Pseudomonadota > Gammaproteobacteria > Enterobacterales > Shewanellaceae > Shewanella > Shewanella olleyana. The sequence goes on from NZ_JAKILD010000017.1 coordinate 37,623, forward strand.
GAATCTAATGGCGTGACTGATAACCCATTAGTATTTCAAGATACTGGCGACATTATCTCAGGTGGTAATTTCCATGCTGAACCAGTAGCCATGGCTGCTGATAACTTAGCGATTGCTATTGCTGAACTTGGTTCAATTGCCGAGCGCCGTATTGCATTGTTAATTGATTCTAGCTTATCTAAGTTGCCTCCATTCTTAGTGGAAAATGGCGGAGTAAACTCAGGGTTTATGATTGCCCAAGTGACAGCTGCGGCACTAGCATCAGAAAACAAAACTTATGCTCATCCAGCTTCGGTAGACAGTTTACCGACTTCGGCAAACCAAGAAGATCATGTTTCTATGGCGACATTCGCTGCGCGTCGCTTACGTGATATGTCTGAGAATACTCGTGGTGTACTAGCAGTTGAGCTACTTGCTGCAGCACAAGGGCTCGATTTTCGTAAGCCTTTAGCCCCAAGTGATGCCGTGGCAAGCGCCAAAGCGGAGTTGCGTGAAGTGGTTGATTATTATGACAAAGACCGTTTCTTTGCCCCAGATATCGATAACGCCACTGACTTGCTTTATACAGCTAGTTTTAATCGCTATTTGCCTGCTGGGCTATTACCGAGCTTTTAATTAGCGTTAAATAAGCTTGCGAGTAGATTCTAGTCAATAAAAAAGGACCTTCGGGTCCTTTTTTATTACTTGAAATGAACTTACATCGTTAGACCAATTGAAATAATTGCCGCTTCAGCACTGGTGTCGTAACCTGCACCAATAACAAAACCTTCCATAAAGGTGTATCTAATACCTAATTCAGCACCCCATACTTTTTCGCGGTCACGCTCCCACACAGGTTCAGCGCCCACGATAAATGGCACAATATTATCTGTGGTATTTTCTTCATAAACGAATACTGTGGCACCACCATATAGACTTAAATCTTGGGTTAAGCTGTAGCTTAAACCAAAGCGCCACATATATTCTTTAGCATAGCCTTCACCTGGCTCGGGTACGTCAATATCGTATTTATCGCCCCATGCATAACCAATGTAATATCCCCAATCAGCATAGCTAGGGTCAAAATGTCTAGCTGCAATAGTGACACCAAACATATCACCACGGGTATCAATATAATCAACTAATAATGCGACTGAAGGGGTGTAGCTTTGTGTATCTTCATCATCGGTTGTGTTTGCTTGAGCTTGTTGGCTAAATGCCACTAAGCCAAAAATAAGAGCGATAGCAAGCCAAAATTGTTTCATAGAATACCTCTACCTGTTTGGATGCTGCTATTGTTAGGCTTTGGCAATCTTAGGTCAATATTTGCTCGTGCATTTACGACAGATATCAAGGAATGTTTTATTGTTGTTGTCAGTTTGTTTTGTGGCGGTGGGGGGCTTAATGAAGTTTTGTCATATAATTGATTGTCATCGTTTAAAACAATAAATATGTTATCTTAGCCAATGGTTTTGGGCCGCTTAAGTTTAAGTAAATAAGGAATGAAGAGTGGATAACGAGTTACGCGCAAATATTTCTCAGTGGTTATTAGACGTTGGAGTGAATAGCCAGCCTTCAGATGGTGTGGCCACCTCTATTTTACTCTTCGCCAGTTTAGTGATCGCTACGATTGCGTATTACATAACTAAAAAAGTCTTCGTTAAAGCCGTAAATGCCGTTATTCGAAAGTCGACCGTGACTTGGGATGATATTTTCATGCGTTACGGTGTGCTAGAAAAGCTCGCCTTATTGGTACCTGCCATAATTGTCGATTTATTAGTGCCGATTGTGTTAACTCATCAAGAATTCTTGGGCGTTGTTCTGGATCGAGGCTTAAGTGTCATGGTGGTGCTATTTGTCATCCGCGCATGTTATGCCGGTCTTGATGCCGCAAATGAGATTGCTGATGTTCAATTGATTAGCCGTCGCTTACCGGTTAAAAGTTTTGTTCAGCTTTTTAAACTATTCTTGTTTTTCATCGGGGCGATTATTTCAGTATCAGTGCTCGCTGATCAATCACCTATTTACTTTTTAAGTGGCTTAGGTGTCGCAACCGGTTTAGTCATGTTGGTATTTAGAGATACCATCTTAGGCTTTGTTGCAGGTATTCAATTAGCGGCTAACCGTATGGTGAGCAAAGGCGATTGGATCCAGATGGATAAATACGGCGCCGATGGTGCTGTGGATGAAGTCTCGCTCAACACGGTTAAAGTGCGTAATTGGGACAATACCATTACGATGATCCCTGCCTACGCTCTGGTATCAGATGCTTTTAAAAACTGGCGTGGCATGTCTGAAAAGGGTGGACGCCGGATTAAACGTTCCATTAATATCGATGTGAATAGCATTCATTTTTTATCTGATGAAGAAGTGACTCGACTATCTAAGGTCAATTACCTTAAAGATTATTTCCCTAAAATAATTTCAGAAATCACTCATTCAAATGAACAAGTGAGTGATTTTGATATGCCTGTTAATGGTCGTCGTATGACTAATATAGGGACATTCAGGGCTTATTTAGACGCTTACCTTAAAAACAACAATAAGCTTCATACTGACATGACACTAATGGTTCGTCAGCTTGCACCGACAACCCAAGGCTTGCCCATTGAATTGTATGTGTTCACCAATGATACTCGCTGGGCATTTTATGAAGGTATTCAGGCCGATATTTTTGACCATGTGTTTGCCATTTTGCCTGAGTTTGGCTTAAAAGCATTTCAAAATCCAACAGGCAATGATATTCGCAGTATTAAAAGCGAGCCTGAGGTTCACTAAGCTTATTATTTTCGATAGAGTCGTCAGTTAAAAAACTTAAAGCCAAGCTAGGTCGCTCTAGTTTGGCTTTTTAATTTTGGCAGGTTCATATGCTGGGACCACCTTAGGGTGATGACCTGTTATGCCACGAAAAAAGTCCATTATCGCATTCATATCAGTTGTCATATCATCACTGGTATCCATAGGTGTATTGAGCACAATGGTTTTACGAGCGAAGTCGAGTCCTACGGTGATAATTGGTACCTTGGCTTTGACGGCAATATGATAAAAACCTGTTTTCCAGCGAGTGACTGCACTGCGAGTCCCTTCTGGCGCTAATGCCAATTTGTAGTGACTATTGGTTTCAAAAAGCTGTACTGCAGCATCGACCATATTATTGTTTTTTCTGCGATCAACAGGGCTGCCGCCTAGCCATTTGAAAAACCAGCCCCAAGGTGGAATAAATAATTGATGTTTTCCTAAAAAGTGGATGTTCATTCCCAGTGCTGAGCGGGCAATTATGCCAATAATAAAATCCCAGTTGCTAGTATGAGGCCCAACAACCATGATGAACTGTCCATCAGCAGATACGTTGCCTTCAAACTGCCAGCCCATTATTTTAAGAAGCCATAAGTTAATTTTACGAAACATGGATCATTTTCCAGTTTATTTATATCTGATACGCTAGAATCTAACGATAAGATAATGAAATATTTTACGAATATTATTTTTGCTAGTATTTAGGTCCTGCTGATCTTTGCTGGTTAAGTTTTGTTCGAAATGAAAGCGTTTTAATTGAGGCGGATGAATTGATGCCTAGTCATCTAAGCAAAATTCATCCAACAAAGAGTAAAACACTTTTAGTCGAACCCTTTGGGCAGCGTTTGTTGGCGATTTTTACTGCGTTATCGACTTTTTATGTAGAATAACTACACCACAAAGTCTCTGCCTTGTATAAATGGCTAACAATTCGCTGCAAAAATAACCTTGAAAGATCAACAGGCCCTAGTAATAGCTAAATTATATTGCTTTAGTACAGTGGCGAGCGATACGTAAGATGTCAGATTTATAAACAAAGTTTGCACGCCAATGATGCGATAATTAACTAACCTATCGTATTCATTGCCGTAATACAAAAGTGCCAATTCTTTATTTCTTATTGGGAAATTAGGAAGCAATCAGCAAGGAGAGTGTGTGAAGCACCATACAACAATCAGTATTAGCGTATTTTGCCTATTATTTTCAATGATGAGCATTGCAGCTGACAATAAGCCAACGAGTGAAACGCTGACTGAAAATGCTAACTCCACTGCAGCGCCAACGAATGAGCAATCTGCAGAAACTGTCACTGAACAAGCATTAAAGTCAGTTCCACTAAAGCCGGTATCAGCTGAGAAAGTCGAAGTCGGGTCAATTAAGCCTGTTGCTGTTGATGCTCAGACTCAGACTCAAACTCAAACCTCAACCGAAGTCGACCCAGTTAAACCTGAAAGTGCCAATGTGACAGATGTGGTCAATAGCACTGCCGAGGAAGTGAAGAAGCAACCAGAAACATTTACGCCAGTCACTCCGGTTGCTGCCGTTGATATTAACCCTGATGATGCTGTACCAATTTCGTTAGATGAAGTTAATGCTGACAGCGCCATTCCCACAGACCGTATTCGTTCAGTCATCTCAAATCAAGAAAAGGCATGGAATAGCGGTGATATCGACGCTTACATGCAGGGTTATTGGAACAGTGACAAGCTGCGCTTCGTATCAAATGGGAAGTACAATTATGGTTGGGACTCAATATTAGCTAGCTATAAACGCAGTTACCCAACTTCGCAGAGTATGGGAAAGCTAAGTTTTAATGTACGTGAAATAAAAATGTTGAGTAACTACGCAGCGCTAGTGGTTGGACGTTGGACATTAGAGCGAGCTAAAGACAAGCCAAGCGGCGTATTTACACTGTTAATTGAACGCATTGATGACAAATGGGTCATTACCCACGATCACTCTTCTGATTAATCGAGTGATAAAATACAATCGTTAGGGCAAGCGCTATTCAGGCTTAATACTGAATCGTTGTTGCCCTAAATTCCTTGCTTTACCATCGTAACGCACTTCGGTAAATGCAATATTACCTTGAACATCCCGCATAACAACACTGGTAGAGCGAGTGCCATATTCTGGGTGTTTGATAAAAATCGCAGATAGTAGCCTTTCCCATTCGAGGCCAATCCCTGTATTGGGTAAGCTAGTGTCATCAGCTTCAGATTCATCACGCATTAACCCTAGCATTTGTTCTACATCAGGCTCTGTATGACTTAACACATGTTGCTCTAGTGCTTGTTGCCCTTTGGCCATTTTAGGCCAAACATCATCTAATGCACCGTTACTGACCGCATGAAATCCCTTTTCTAATGGCAAGTTTTCATGAGTTGCACTGTTAAAACACCATAATTTATCATTCTGTTGATACACCAAGTTAAATGAACCGTAGTTGTTGCTGTGTTGCTTGAGCCATTGCTCGGTTAAGCTGCCGTCATTTGATAATGCTTTTAGCACTAATTCGCCACGGCTGCGCATACCTTCGTTATCGGATAGGTTGCGAATGTTGGTGAGTGCGGAAAACTGCCCCAGCTTATTGACTCCCAACCAAGTGCCACCCGCTTGTAAATCTTTACCTGCAAGAACTTTCGATGAAAGATTGGCTGGCTCAGCTGAATTGGGTGTGGCTGGCCAGAAGTGGGCAGGTTCTGTTGGGCGGTGATGAAACTCATCTCGGTTAGCACAGACGATTAAAGGCCATTTGGGATGCATGTCGACAGCGATAAATAAGATGCACATAAGCTCTACCAGCATAGGATGATAAAACATCATAACCTAAAACTTAATGGCTAAGTATGGGAGAAGGGATAATCGGTTTTTGGCACTATTTTAGGCACTATAAGTGGCCGATATTAAGTGGCCGTTATCATTTTATGTAGAGCGGCTCGTTGTCGCAGGGTTAATCGCGACAACGAGAAATGTCATATGTGTTAATGATGGTGCTTATGACTGTGTTCGTGCTTATGGCTGTGGTTATGAGCGTGGTTATGAGTGTGGTCATGATCGTGTTCATGACTGTGACCTTTAAACTTTATCAGTAGTCGACTGAGGAATTCTCTTGGACCTAAGCGCAATAAACTGGCACTAAAGACTACGCCAACCATCACCGCAGCAGTAATATTAACGCTATTTGGCAGAGTTAATACTTGATGCCAGTCTCCTAATAAGTAATAAGCAAATAATAGTGCTATTGCTAAAACTGCAGACAAAGCCGCTCTCATCGGCCAATTCATTAACTTAAGCTGACTGATGCTCAGCACAGGAGCCGCAATTAATACAAAAGCTACGGCTACATTGCTCCAGCCGCTGTAAGCTAAAGAAAGTGCTAAAACAGCTGCACCAAGATTACAAAAACGCATTGGCAAAAATACCGCCATTAATATCATCACTTGCAGTACGGGGTTTTCGAAGTGCACTGATGGATGACCAATTAAATTGGCTAAAATGAGGCTTAATGTAATCCAAGGGGCACTTCTATCAACAAGGTGAGCAAAACCAAAACGCCAACTTGATGTCGGTAAGTTCTCGTGAGGATCGGTTAGTTCAACTTTTCCAAGGGTCAACAATGCGCCGACAAACAACAAACCTATTGCTTGATACAATGCAAACCAAGGACCTAACAATAGTAAAGTGATAAATAAAGCTTCAGGGCCAGCGAGACGTTGCAACCAGCGACTGGCTAAACTGTCATTTTGCGGTGATAAACCCGCTTTAAATCGAGCACTAGCAATTAAATAGCTAACAATTAGAATCGGTGAAATGGTCAGTAACCATGTCATAAACTGTTCTGAACCATGGCTATGGGCATGATCGTGGCCGCCTGTATCAACAAACAGTAATAATGCGAGTAATCCAACCCCAAACAAACTTCCGATCCCGGCTTGATATTGGTAGCGGCCCTGTTGATCGTCATCGGAGTGACCATGAGGCTGGTGTAAGACAACATGTAAGATTGAGCCGGTTACAAAAGCTTGTAAGTAAACCGTGTTGTCGATACTTAAGTGCTGCAGAAGTTGTTCGCCAGCAAAGTAGCCTATACCTGTTAATACCATCATGGCGGCAAGGACTGCGCTAGCCCATCGGGTACCTACTTGAGGTTTTAATAGCCACCAAATAGCTACGCCGACTGGTAAGCGGTGCATGATCACACCCAAAGCTAATAGAATAGAATTACCTTCTTGCTGCGCTAATACCATAGCGCCGCCATCTGTGATGGTGTGCAGAAGTAGTCCGCCAATACCTAATGTCAGGGTGACGTTATGGGTAATATCCGAGTAACGGTGGAATAAGCGTTCGCTGGCAGTTGGCCCCCAAAGGCCCAATACCACAAATAATAAGGTGAGGATCCCGCCATGGTGAAGTAATTCGGGCAAAATGTGGATAAGGACTAGCCCGCCTAAAGAGACGAAGATAAATCCATCCAAGCCTTTTTGTAGCCCACTTCCTGATGAGAAGTAGCGATAAAAAAGCGGTCCGAATAAAAGTGCGATACAACTAGCGACTAGATAGAGCATGGAATCCAAAGAATCTAAGAAACAGGAAAAAACAATCAAGTATATCCTAGTATTCCATTTAACTTAATACTTGCTGAGCCTGATTATTGAACATCATGAGAATTTACACGGTAAAGCACGAGATAAAATTGATAAATTTAAACTGCTCATACCTGCTAAATGACTGTATTAAGTATACAATAGCGCTTCTTTGTTAATCATTAATAGACTAAATGTAATGGATATATTTTCAGCAGCCGTGATGTTGTTTTTGATCATGGACCCTTTAGGGAATTTACCGATATTTGCATCAATTTTGAGGCATATCGAACCTAAAAAACGTCGCCGAGTGCTTATTCGTGAGTTATTGATTGCGCTCGCTATTATGCTGCTGTTTCTCTTTGCTGGCGAAGCGATTCTTAATTTCCTAAATTTACGCCAAGAGTCAGTCAGTATAGCCGGCGGTATTATCTTATTTTTAATTGCGATTAAGATGATATTCCCACAACCTGGTGGCGTAGTGGGACTTGCTGCGGGTGAGGAACCATTTATTGTGCCAATGGCGATTCCGCTGATGGCTGGTCCATCAGTGTTAGCCGCGCTCATTTTACTTGCTCACAGTGATAGCTCTCGGATGGCTGATTGGACTATTGCGCTTTTTGTCGCTTGGGGTGTGAGTGCAATCATTCTGCTATTTTATAAAGTATTTACTCGCATACTAGGAGAAAAAGGCCTTACAGCCGTAGAGCGGCTTATGGGGATGGTGCTGGTAATGATTTCTGTGCAAATGTTCCTCGACGGTATTTCGAGTTATATGAAAAGTACAGCTTAGACACATAAATGATCCCTGTTAGGGTATTTTTCGTACATTAAGGCCGCAGTAGCGGCCTTTTTTGTATTTGTTTTTTGAGGGTAAGTGGCTGCTAAATATATGTTTTTAGAGCAATTTTGAGTTGCCGTTTACATGTGTAAACATTGACGCTGTAAATCTGTAGATAAAAGCTAATAAACGATTTGTAACCCGTTGGTAATAACTGTTAATGTTCGGTTAATCTATACTGATGTAAGTTGAATTATGAAACGGATTTTAGCAATACTTTTAAGCGGTTCTTTAATGGCGTGTACTCACCAGACAGCAGTGCAAAACTCGCCGACTGATATAAAACCGCCAAAGGTGCAATGTGGTGCAATGCCACCATTGCTTGATACTCAAGGGATAAGAAACAATTTACTTAAGCGTGGTGATATCACACCTGAGATGACAGAGGCGCAGCAGCAAACGGTCATTAATGAATATATTGCTAAACGCAACAATGCCTACAAAAAATGTACACAAGGGAAGTAGTTATGGCTATTAAATCTACACAAATCCAATTATCTGTTATGACTCCTTTAGCATTTACTTTGGCGGTAATATTAAGCGCACCTTCTTGGGCTGCTCCTTTAAAGCACACATCACCAGCAGATGCTGGCGTTATCAACCCCCAGCAGATTGTTTATTGGCTTACTAAACGCGGTGAATTAAGTGCTGATGCATCTGATGCAGAAAAACAAATTGCAGTTGCTAACTATACTCGCAAAGCCCGCGGTAACAATCATGCGATACCCGCTGAACAAACTAAACGAGTTGAACAAATTGCTCGAGCTAAGCAGCAACAGAATGCTGCATCAGTGGCTACTTTTGCCGATAGCGATATTAAAAAGAGCGTGAACGTACTGGCGGTATTAGTCGACTTCCCAGATTTGCCCTATAACAATAATAGGCTGACTTCAGCTGATACAGGCATGTATTACAGTAATTATTCAGTGGAGCATTATGAAGACATTTTGTTTTCAACTTCAGGGTTTACCGGACCTAATGGTGAGAATTTAGAAACGGCTTATCAGTATTTCAAGCAAGCATCAGGTGACACCTTTACCTTTAACGGTGAAGTTAAAGGCTGGGTGACCGCTGATAATAATGCTGCTTATTATGGTGGTAACGACGCTAACTTTAATGACGATGATAAAGCCGCTCCTGAACTTGTTATGGAAGCGGTGACAAAAGCAGTTGCAGGAATGACAACTGCTGAGTTAGCTCAATACGATATTGAAGACCCTTATGACATCAATAATAACGGTAATCTAGATGAACCTGATGGCATTATTGATCACATCGTTATTTTTCATTCAAGCGTCGGTGAAGAAGCCGGTGGTGGCGTGTTGGGTACCGATGCTATTTGGTCTCATCGTTACTATGTTGGCGCAAGTTCATTTGGTAGTACCTTGCCTGGAACCTCAATGAAGGTCTACGGTTATACGGTACAACCGATTGATTCAGCGACCGGTGTGATAACTCATGAGTTTGGTCATGATCTTGGTTTGCCTGATGAATATGATATTTCAGGTGGCGGTGGTGAAGGCTCTCCTGTAGGAAGTTGGTCTTTAATGTCGGGCGGCTCTTGGGTTGGGCAAGCGACAAATGGCAACTATATAGCGGGTACCAGACCTTCAGGCTTTAGCCCTTATGCTCGTTCGTATTTACAAGAACGCTATAAAGGGAAGTGGGTTAACGAGCAAACCATTAACTGGGCAGATATTGGTGAAACAGGCTTATCTGTCAACCTAGTGTCTGCGGTTAATGCAGAAGAAGTGAATCAACTATCAATTGCACTGCCTACAGCTGCTATTGAGTTTAAACAGCCACTAACAGGTGAATATCAATATCATTCTGGTAAAGGTCATATGATGACTAATACCATGAGTTTCAATCTTGATGTGCCGACTGGCGCACCTTCATCGTTATCTTTTCAAGCTCACTGGGATATCGAAGTTGACTATGATTACACCCAAGTATTAATTAATGGTGTTGCTGTTGCTGGTAACCATACCTCAGCGGTGAATCCGCTTTATAGCGGGGTTTCACATTATATCTCAGGCTTATCAAGCAATATTAGCTCTGCTAGTGGGAGCGACTCTTGGGTTGAACTGACTTACGATTTAGCCGCTTTTGAAGGTCAAAATGTCCAAGTTCAAATAAACTATATTACCGATGAAGCAGTAGGTGGTTACGGCATTACCATTGATGATATTGCCCTTACTCATCAAGGTAGTGCGGTTTATCAAGACGGCGCAGAAACGGCTGATACCGTTGTCGTTGACGGTTTTGCGCGAATTGACGATAGCTTACCGGGACAACCACAACGTTATATTGTGCAGCTACGTAATTATCAAGGTATTGACGAAGGTTTAGCGAACATAGGTTATGAGCCGGGCGTATTACTTTGGCTTGAAAACGAAAACTATGAAGACAATAACGTTTCTGAACATGCAGGTTATGGCTTAATTGGTCTAGTGGATGCTGATCAAAACATAATTAGTAATGGTTCAACAGACGTGCAAATTCGTGATGCCAGCTTTAGTTTATATCCTCAAACAACTTATCAGTCTGATGCTCATTTAAGTAATGTCAGTTTATTTGATGACAGTCGAGATTATAGTGCCCCGTTACAGCCTCAGTCAGGGCTTGAGCTACGCGAGCTTGGGTTAACAATGAGTGTCACTGCACAATCGACTAATAGTGATACTGCAACAGTCGAATTTAAACGCAATATTGTTATTACCAATCCAGGTGAAACAACACTTGAAGCGAGTTTTGACGTAGTTGTCAGCGAATATAAAGTCGACTTTACTGCCAGCGTACAAGGCGGCGACGGTGATTACACTTATGCTTGGGATTTTGGTGAAGCTAATGCTACGAGTTCAGTGGTTAATCCTACACACACCTATAGCTCGTCTGACGGTTTTGTTGTTACCCTAACAGTGACAGATTCTAATGGTGAGACTGCAACCTACAGCCGTATCGTTGAAGTTGTTATATCTATTGCTGCCGACTTTGATATCGCGATAGTGGGTGATAATGAAAGAACGGTTCGATTAACTAATAATACCGCTGGTGGCTTTGGTGAATTGAACTACTCATGGGATATGGGTGATGGTAATACGGTAACGGGTGAAAGCCCTGCCGATTACACTTATGCTGCTGATGGAAGTTATACCATTTTACTTACAGTGACGGATGAAAAAGGCAATCAGCATCTTCACGCAGTGAGCTTTACGGTACCCACAAACTCTAGTGGAGGGAATACCGAAGAGAGTGGTGGAAGCAGTGGCGGCGGTAGCGTAGGTTGGTTCAGCTTATTGATATTGGGTTTGTTGGTACGCAACAGAAGTCATTTTAAAACATAGGTTTTATTGAATAGCTTCAAATTAGTCAAAGCAAAGGCATGGTGAAAACCATGCCTTTATATTATCTACAGCGAGGCTGAGTTTATTCTTTGCCGCTTGTTTGATGGCTTAGCTCGCTCATCATATTAATTTTAGTCACAGCGGCGGGCAGGAATATTTCGCTCACTATGATATCTTGCGCTGCTAAATTGAAATAACGGCGGCGGCCCCACAAAGGCGCATTCACTTGTTGGGATAAACTGGTAGCCAGTTGAGCTAATTTACTGCAGCTTTCAAACTCAGCGACTTCGATTTTTCCTGGGACAATATCATTACTTGAAAACAATAACTCACCTAAAGGTCTAGTTCCTAAGCCTTTAAAGTTATGTTGATGATTAGAGGTTAAGTCTTCTGGTACTAACGTTCGAGCAAACACCCAAGGTTCCCCATCAAGGCACAGTAAAACTTCTCGCACCCAAACACGGCTTTGGTGAGGACACTCTCCAGCTAATGGGGTAGTGAGATGCTCGCCCAGCACTTTGACTTCAAAATCTTGGCAACAACTTCTTAATTTTTGAGTTAAACTGCCCGTAGCAAGTAACCATTCTTTTAGGGCTGTTTTTGGCATAGAATGGAATTTCTCAGGTGAAAACCACTGGATTGATTCACCGTAGGGAAAGCTTAAGCTGGTCACTGTCATTCATTACTCGTTACAATGTACAAAACGGGTGCAGTTTATCACGACAGCGCATATATAAATAATGGAGTTTGATTAACGATGGCAAAGTACGTATACGCAATTTTACTTTCAATGATGTTTTCAATGAATGTACATAGTGCCGATGAAAAAGCGGTAGAGAACTTTGCTTATTATGGTTTTGAGCCAGACATTGTCACCAACTACATTTCAAACCGTAAAAAATTAGGCTTTGTAAAAATCAGTGTTGAGCTGATGGTGAAAGACCCAGATCATTTGTTGCTTATTGAGCATCATGACCCTTTATTACGTTCAGCAATTGTAGAAGTGTTAGGTAATCAAGCCGAAGATAAAGTGAAGTCACTAACGGGGCGTGAAGATATTCGCCGTGAGTGCTACGAAACGGTTAACCGACTCTTAGAAGAAGAAACAGGACAACAAATCGTAGTTAATTTGTTGTTTACTAAATATTTATACGATTAATGAAACAGAATAAATCTCAATCAGCAGATAAATTTGCGACTAAAGACTCAGCACGTATACCCACTCATAAAGTAAAGAGTGGCAAACAAATTAAAAGTGCAGCTAATAAGGCTCATCTAGGTAAGGGTAACGCTGTAAAAGCGACCTCTAAAAAGCTGCATTCGCGAAATAAGCATAACCAAGGTTATGATTTTGATAAGCTTATTTCAGAGTGTCCCAAATTGTCCCACTTTGTAAAACCAAATCCTTACGGCAACTTATCGATAGATTTTGCGGATCCACAAGCGGTGAAATGCTTGAACGCAGCGATACTAAAAACCGATTATCAAATTGAACATTGGGATATACCTGAAGGGTTCTTATGCCCGCCAGTCCCCGGTCGAGTTGATTATCTGCATTACATTGCGGATTTATTAAGTATCAATGGCAAGGTGCCTAAAGGACAAAAAGTCAAAGCGTTGGACATAGGCACTGGAGCTAACGGCATTTATCCTCTGCTAGGTATTCAGTCTTATGGCTGGGAGTTTGTAGCCAGCGATATTGACCCTATATCTATTGCTAATGTTGCAAGTATTGCTGATAAAAATCAGGCGATTAATCGAAAGCTGACGGTACGGCTTCAACAAAACGACAGCCACATTTTTAACGGAATTATTGCTAAAAATGAGCGTTTTGATATCACACTTTGTAATCCACCTTTTCATCGCTCATTGGAAGAAGCAACCCAAGGTAGCATGAAAAAGAATGCCAATTTAGCCGCTAATCGCGCTAAAAAAGGCACAAAAAATCCACAGTCTGTGGTTTCAGAAAAAAACACTAAATCAGCATCAAGCAGTTTGAACTTTGGTGGTCAGAAAGCTGAGTTGTGGTGTGAAGGCGGAGAGCAACAGTTTCTGGCAAATATGATTACTGAAAGTCAGCAGTTTGCTTCACAGTGTTTATGGTTTAGCTCATTGGTGTCTAAATCAGAGAATTTAAAACCTTGTTATGCCTTACTAAAAAAACTATCGGCAAACAGTGTTAAAACCATTGAAATGCAACAAGGTAATAAGATTACCCGAGTATTGGCGTGGAGTTTTTTAACTGAAACCCAGCGAGAACAGTGGGCTAAATTTAGAAATATGCAATGATGGTTAACAACCTCTTTTGGAGGTTGTTAACGACATATCTATTGAGCGATATTACTTATCTTTATTGGCATCAAACTCAATGTTTTCAGCACCATGATAAACAAGGAAGTGACGGCCTTTAGCGCGAGCAATAATGGTAATTCCCATCTTTTGGGCGAGTTCAAGGCCCATTTGGGTCACACCGCTACGAGACAATAATACTGGAATACCCATCTTGGCGACTTTTATCACCATCTCTGAGGTTAAACGACCGGTAGTGTAAAAGATTTTATCGTTACCATTTTCACCTTCAAGCCACATGTCACCTGCTAAGGTATCCACCGCATTGTGGCGACCCACATCTTCGATGAATGCTTGTATTTGGTCGTCTTTACAAATTCCACAACCATGAACAGCACCTGCATTTTTGTAGGTGTCATTGTAGGCGTTGATATTTTTTAGCAGGCTATACAAGGTGGATTGTTTAAGCTCAGGTGTAGGCAAGTTGATGTCATCAAGTCCTTGCATAAAGCCACCATAAACAGTGCCTTGGCCACAACCTGATGTGACTGTTTTCTCTGATAGTTTTTCATCTAAATCAGCTGTTTTTTCTTGGGTCAAGATAGCCGCTGAGTTGACGTCCCAATCGACAATGATTGATTCAAGCAAGTTAGCATCACTGACAAATCCTTGGTTTTTTAAATAGCCAAGTGCTAAGGATTCAGGCTTTGCGCCTAAGGTCATTAGGGTAACAATGGGCTGCCAATTCAAGTAAACCGTAAGAGGACGTTCACAGGCGACAAACTTATCAATGCTCTCACCTAATTCGTTTATGGCTTTAACAGGTAGCGTTAATGGGACTTCTGCTTGTGTTTTGACTAGCTTAAGTGGAGCGCTGGCACGGGTATTGGATTGTGTCATTGATATTGAGGCCTCTGACGGTGTCATCCATAGCCATCATCGGCTTAAAGATGAGAATCGTGATTAAAACTAACTGCATATCAGCATAGCAACTTTTGTTCCTCCAACAGCAAGTAGATTGTAAATGCGTGATCTAACACAAAAGTTAATCAGTAACAGCTAATTAACGTAGCCTTATGTCCTAGTAAAATTAGCAATATGGACAAATTGTCCTACTCTTAGAGTTGATTAAGCGATCTAGGTCAAACTTTTGGTTTTATTTAACCTGGCACTATTATTGCAGATTAATTGCTATATAGAGAAATAAGACCTTTATTTTCAATATTCTAGGTCATGAATTTGTTAAATAACTTGATGTATTTATTGTGTTTTTGTTTGTTTCTCGTTGGTTTATATTTTTAAGGGCAAAGCTTTTATGCAACATACTGAAGATGTTTGGCCTATGTACGTTTCGCTAAAGAAAGTAGAGAAGATGGTTGGCCGTTGGCCATCTGTTACTTGGGAAGTTGACCAAATACTTCCTGCGACACATGAAGCGCCTGAAGGGGCGAAGTTAGTTTTATTTGAATTACATAAAGATGAGCGTGGCAGTTACCGAATCAATTTAGATATGGATAACACCATGCTTTACATCGTTTGTGATGAACTCAGCGATGGAACATGGGTTCCGGCAGCTATTTCTTGTGACCAAAATGTCGCAGCAGGCTGTTTAGAGTCAGAAACGCCAGTGCTTAATATCCCAATGCCAGAAGCGCTTGCTTGTTGGGTTGAAGCATTTATTACACGTCATGGCGAGGTTGTTATTTCAGCTAGTCGTCGTAAGCACGTTAATCGCCGCAAGGATCAAGGCCCAAGTACAGATCACCTTCGGAGTCATTAATGAGCGATAAACCTAGAGGTTTTTTCTCGCGTTGGAGTGAGCGTCGAGAGCAAGTTGAAGCTGAAGCTGCCCAAGAGTTAGCGGATAAAGAACAACTCGCAGAAGCAACACAAGCTGAGTCAGCAGATGGCAATGAACATCTTGAGACTGAAACTGTAGCTACAGATGCTGACAAAATACTTGAAGTTGAAGATTTACCGGATCCAGAGAAAATTGAAGTTGGCGGTAGTTTTGCATCGTTTATGGGAGCTAATGTATCTCCTGAGGCAAAATCAGCAGCGTTAAAAGCATTATGGAAACAACCGCAATATAACGAAATCGATGGCTTACTTGAGTATGCCCTTGATTACAGCAACCAACCTAAGTTGAGCCCAGAAGTTTCAGCTGAGTTGGCGAAAAAAATCTTCCGTCATGTCGTTAAGGACGAAGAAGAAACAGCTGAAGATGAAACGTTATTAGCAAGCGAGGGAGATGACACGGTTGGTGATGCAACTGATGCCCCGCAAGTATTAAATGAGAAGAGTGAATTAGTCGCTGAAACAGGTTTAGTTAATCAGAGTGATGATCTGGTTATGGCACAGGAAGTGGAACAACCGCTTCAAGAGCAAACTAAAGCTTAATTATCAGCAAATAATTTTATGTCCACTATTTTGGTGTGTCAGGTAAAGAACTTATAGATTTCGAGCTGATGTGATTGATGCTTAAAGATGAAAGCCTCAATGACTAATGGATTTACAGCACAGAATAAGTCTTCCACATGCTAAAAACTGTTCAGGAACGCAATGTGAGCAATAGTCAAACCCCGCTTGAACTACAACAAGTTCGTCAGCAGGTATTAGCACAGACTCAAGTGATTCAAAACTTGATTCCGCCAACAGTCAGTTACACGACTGAAGGCAATGTGTTAGTCATCGGCCCAGAAGATTTGGCCCGATTAGCTGCAGACAAACTGTCTACTATGGCCAATACCGTCATTTTGGCCAACGAAGCAATTACTAGCCAAGATGAAGAACATCTTGAAGCGGTAATGAATGCTGCTGTTAATAGTGAGAGCTATTACAACAAACTTATCTCGGTTAAAGGCTTTTTAGGCCAATTCCAAGTAACGGTGGAAAGTGAAGGCCAAGACAGCAATGCTGCTGAATTGAGCTTAGTGGCAATTCGTAAACCACACTTTGATATTGTTTTAGACTTAAGCATGAACCCATGCCTTAACCTTGAAATGCTGCCACCTGGTTATTTTTACGTAGGCCAAGATGCTGAGAAATTAGCGGATGCATTAGATCAAATTCCAGATTTAGTCGGTGAGTTTGATAAACCTCGTTATGTGAAAGTGAACAGTGATATTTGTGCTCATAACCGTAATGGTGTTAATGGTTGTAACCGTTGTTTGAACTTCTGCCCTGCAGATGCCATCAGCAGTATCGAGCAGAAAATTGAAATCGACCCATACCTTTGTCACGGTGCTGGTAGTTGTACCAATGCCTGTCCAACGGGGGCAATCGCTTTTGATTTACCAACGCCGCAAGCACTTCACAGCTATATTCAAAAGCTAGTTAGCCGCTACCTTGAGCAAGCTCAAGCCGCGCCAGTTATCTTATTCCATGACAGTGCCGTTGGTGCTGAGCACATTACCGCTGATTTAGTGGGTGACATTATTCCGGTTGAACTGGAAGAAATCACTGTCGCCAGCATCGATCACTGGATGTCAGCATTAGCTTGGGGTGCTCGTCAGGTATTAATTTTAAATACTGATGCGACAGCGCCGACATTGACGCAAATGTTGAATGGTGAATTGTCACTAGCGAACACCATTTTAGATGAAATGGGTCAGCCGCAGCGTATCAGCTTGATTGATACACAAACGTTGGCATCGCTAAATGACAAGCTAGCTATCAGTTTAGATTGGCCATTAATCGTGCCTGCGGCGTTCTCGCCAACGACAAAGCGTGAAACTTTATATGCTGCGATTGATCATCTTAATGAGCAAGCAGCAGCGACTGAAACCAGCATTGCAATGAGCAATGTGCCTTACGGTAAAGTCGAAGTAAACGCTGATAAATGTACCTTGTGTATGTCATGTGTTGCGACGTGTCCAACCCAAGCATTAACTGATGGTGGTGATAAACCTGCGCTTCACTTTGTTGAGCAAGATTGTGTTCAATGTGGCTTGTGTGAAAGTTCATGTCCTGAAGATGTGATTAGCATTACATCACAAATCAATCTCAATCAGGCATCACGTCAAGAGCGTCAAACTTTAAAAGAAGAGCCTCCATTTGAATGTATTCGCTGTGGTACAGCGTTTGCGACTCAATCTATGGTTCATCGCATGATAGATATGATTGGAGGTCACTCAGCATTTAACGCCAACATCGAGCGTTTAAAAATGTGTGGTGATTGCCGCGTAAAAGATATGTTTGAAGACATTCTTGAAGACCCTGAGAAGCAACTTCGATAAGAGACCCGATATGACCGAATTAGTTAGAGAAATTTCAGAAAACGATCAGCTACGGGCAGATATTTACCAAATATTGGCAGCCTTATTACGTCGTCAACCAAGTGCAGAGCTACTTGCATTTTTAGCTGAACTTGAAATTGATGCAGAAGAAGAAAATGACATCACTGCAGCTTGGGCTGCATTGAAAGTTGCTGCAACCAAATACACAGAAAAAGAACTTGAAGAAGAGTACTTCAATATTTTCTACGGTGTGGGACGTGGTGAAGTATTACCTTACGGTAGCTGGTTCATGACAGGTTCATTAATGGACAAGCCTTTAGCATTGTTACGCCAAGATCTACTGCAATTAGGTTTTGCTCGTGAAGATGAAGTCAAAGAGCCAGAGGATCATGTTGCTGCATTATGTGAAGTAATGGGTACTTTGATTTTAGAAGCACCTGGTTACCGTCAATTAGCGTTTTACCAACGCCATATCGGCAGCTGGATTGCCCGTTTCTGTGACACATTAGAAAAGACACCAAGTGCTGCTTTTTACGCACCTGTTGCACAGTTAGCAAAAGCATTTTTTGAAATTGAAGCGAATGAATTTGAGCAATTAAGCTTAAACATTCCTGTTAACTGCCCTGGTAGTGAAGCAGAAGCTGCAGCATCAGAAAGTGCGGAAAAAATTGAACCTTCAACTAACGAATTGGCATCTTAATTTAGCCATTGTTATTGCTGGTGCAAAGATTTATGCCGCTGGATATAAATTCATCGGCATAGACCGAAACGGGAGGCAACTCCCACTCAATCTAGGGTGTCAGAACCCTGTTATTTAAGCGTTATATTAAGGAGAGACTATGAAGAAGCAAGCTTCCGTCATGGATCGTCGTCAAATGCTAAAAGCATTGGCCGTCGGTAGTGCCGCTGGCGCAGTTGCGACTGTTAGCGGACAAGCTCTTGCTGCCTCACCAGAAGCCACACCAGTTGTGGGCAAAAGTGATGGTTACAGAGAAACAAGCCATGTACGTAGTTACTACGACACATTACGTAGTAAGTAATTTAAGGAGAATATGTGATGCGATTAACCCGCAAAACAGAAAAAGTTGAAGTAGCAGAAAAACCTGCTCTTGGACTGAATCGTCGCCAATTTTTGAAGTCAGCAACATTCGCTACCGGCGGAATTGCAGCGGCATCAATGCTTGGTGCTGGAATGATGCGTAAAGCTGAAGCCAAAGATGTGCCACACGATGCACCAACTGAAGTAAAACGTACTATTTGTTCTCACTGTTCAGTGGGCTGTGGTATTTATGCTGAAGTACAAAATGGTGTTTGGACTGGTCAAGAGCCAGCATTCGATCATCCATTTAACGCTGGTGGTCACTGTGCTAAAGGTGCTGCATTACGTGAGCATGGTCATGGTGAGAAACGTCTTAAGTACCCAATGAAGCTGGAAGGCGGAAAGTGGAAGAAACTTTCTTGGGATCAAGCGATTGAAGAAGTTGGTCAAAAAGCATTAGACATCCGTCAAGAGTCTGGTCCTGATTCAGTATTCTTCATGGGTAGTGCTAAGTTCTCTAACGAACAAGCTTATATGTACCGTAAATTAGCAGCAATGTGGGGCACGAACAATGTCGATCACTCTGCACGTATTTGTCACTCTACCACTGTAGCCGGTGTTGCAAACACTTGGGGTTACGGTGCGCAAACGAACTCATTTAATGACATTCGTAAATCGAAAGCGATGATGTTCATCGGTTCGAACCCTTGTGAAGCTCACCCAGTTTCAATGCAACACATCCTTGAAGGTAAAGAGCGCGGCGCGAAAATTATCGTAGTCGACCCTCGTTTCACCCGAACTGCAGCTAAGTCTGATGAGTTCGTGCATATTCGTCCTGGTACGGATATTCCTTACATTTATGGTTTGTTGTGGCATATTTTTGAAAACGGTTGGGAAGACCAAACTTTCATCGACCAACGTGTATACGGTATGGAACGTATCCGTGAGGAAGTGAAAAAGTGGAATCCTGCAGAAGTTGAAAATGTTGCTGGTGTACCTGAAAAGCAAATGCATCGTGTGGCTAAACTACTAGCAGAAACTAAACCTGGTACTGTGGTTTGGTGTATGGGTGGTACTCAGCATCACGTCGGTAATGCTAACACTCGCGCATACTGTATCCTGCAATTAGCCCTTGGTAACATGGGTGTTGAAGGTGGTGGTACTAACATTTTCCGTGGTCACGATAACGTTCAAGGTGCAACTGACTTTGGCTTATTGTTCGACACGCTACCTGGTTACTACGGCCTGAAAACAGGTTCTTGGAAACATTGGTGTAATGTATGGGATCTTGATTACGATTGGGTTAAAAACCGCTTCGACCAAGCTCAGCATTTAGGCCAAGACCCAATGACTTCAACGGGTATCCCATGTTCACGTTGGCATGATGGTGTACTTGAAGACAAATCTAAGATTGCTCAGAACGACAACATTCGTATGTCATTCTTCTGGGGCCAATCTGTCAACACTGAAACTCGTGGTCGTGAAGTGCGTGAAGCATTGAACAAAATGGACACAGTAGTTGTTGTGGATCCTTTCCCAACAATGGCAGGTGTTATGCACGAGCGTACTGATGGCGTTTACTTATTGCCTGCAGCAACTCAGTTTGAAACTTACGGTTCTGTGTCAGCTTCAAACCGCTCACTACAGTGGCGTACACAGGTTATCGAACCATTATTTGAGTCAAAAGCTGACCACATTATTATGTACAAGCTGGCGAAAAAGTGGGGCATCGAAGCCGAATTCTGTAAGCATATTAAAGTGAATGGCGATGAGCCATTAATTGAAGATATGACTCGCGAGTTCAACAAAGGTATGTGGACGATTGGTTACACAGGCCAAAGCCCTGAACGTTTGAAAATGCACCAAGAAAACTGGGGCACGTTCGATATTGAAAGCTTAGAAGCACCAGGTGGTCCAGCTAAAGGTGAAACTTACGGTTTACCTTGGCCTTGTTGGGGCACACCAGAAAACAAACATCCAGGTACACAAATTCTGTACCGTACTGGACGTGAAGTTAAGTATGGTGGCGGTAACTTCCGCGCACGTTACGGTGTTGAGCATGAAGGTAACAACATTCTTGCTGAAGGTTCTTACTCTAAAGGCAGTGAAATCCAAGACGGTTATCCTGAATTTACCGCAGACATGCTTAAACAGCTTGGCTGGTGGGATGATTTAACCGCTGAAGAAAAAGTTCATGCTGAAGGGAAAAACTGGAAAACAGATATTTCTGGTGGTATCCAACGTGTTGCGATTAATCACGGTTGTATCCCTTATGGTAACGCGAAAGCGCGTGTTATCGTTTGGAACTTCCCAGATGATATCCCAATCCATCGTGAGCCATTATATACCCCTCGTCGTGACTTAGTGTCTAAGTACCCAACTTACGAAGATCGTATGGTTGCACGTCTTCCTACTCTGTATAAGTCTATTCAAGATAAAGACTTTGCAAAAGACTTCCCATTAGCAGTAACTACGGGTCGTTTAGTTGAGTATGAAGGTGGAGGTGAAGAAACGCGCTCAAATCCATGGCTTGCAGAATTACAGCAAGAAATGTTTATTGAGATTAACCCTGCTGATGCAGCAGATCGCGGCTTACGTGATGGTGATGACGTATTCGTTCACAGTCCAGAAGGCGCTAAAATCACAGTTAAAGCAATGGTGACTCCACGAGTCATTGCTGGTGAATGTTTCATGCCATACCACTTCGCGGGTGTTTTCGAAGGCAAGAGCCTAGAGAAGAATTACCCTGAAGGCACGGTGCCTTACGTTATTGGTGAAGCAGCCAATACCGTAATGACCTACGGTTATGACGTTGTGACTCAGATGCAAGAGACTAAGTCTAGCTTGTGTCAGATCAGCAAAGCCTAATTAACTTGATGAGGAGATAAGCCACTATGGCAGTCATGAAATTTTTGTGTGACACAAAACGCTGCATCGAGTGTAACGGTTGCGTCACAGCTTGTAAGAACGAAAACGATTCCGCTCTAGAGTGGGGTATTCAACGTCGTCGCGTGGTTACTATCAATGATGGTGAACCAGGCGAAGCATCTATCTCAGTTGCATGTATGCACTGTACTGATGCACCTTGTATGGCCGTATGTCCGGCGGATTGTTTTTATCAAACCGACGACGGCATTGTATTGCACGATAAAGATACTTGTATCGGTTGTGGTTACTGTTTCTATGCTTGTCCTTTCGGTGCTCCACAGTTCCCGAAAAAGACTGCATTTGGTAGCCGAGGCAAAATGGATAAGTGTACTTTCTGTGCCGGTGGCCCAGAAGAGAACCATTCAGATGCCGAACGTCAGAAATATGGTGCAAACCGTATTGCTGAAGGTAAATTACCTATGTGTGCAGAGCTTTGTTCAACCAAAGCATTGTTAGCTGGTGATGCAGATATCGTATCGACTATTTACCGCGAGCGTATGGCAAAACGTGGTAACCCAGATGCTATCTGGGGCTATGACCCAAAAACGGGTGATATGGTTTAGGCAGTGCATAAGGTTACGGACTTAGTCCGTAACCAAGCAAGGAGTGACAATGTTAAACAAACAGTTAAACAAATCACTGCGTAGCTTGTTTGCACTGTTGGTTCTGGTGATGGGGTTAGGGTTTTCAACCACAACTTTGGCAGCAGATGAACAATCAAGTAAGCAGCAGGCAGCAAAGGATAATCCAGCTGAGTTATGGCGAGCGGTTAAGGGCGGTGAAACTGGCCGCACTACTGCTCAAGGTATTGAGCCGGGTGTGCTGATTAATGTTGGCGGTAATGAAGGTAGAATAATCAGAGATGACTATATTACTCCTGGAGTAGCATTAGCTCTCGTAGGTGTATTTGGTGCATTTTTAGTATTTTATTTTGTAAATGGCCCAGCAAGGTTAGGTAAAGGTTTTTCAGGCAAAATGATTGAGCGATGGTCTAAGGCAGATATTTGGCTGCATTGGATTATGGCGATTGCTTGTTTAGCTTTGATGCTGACAGGTCTGGTGATCATATTAGGTAAAATTGTAATACAACCTTATGTGAGCAGCAGTATTTGGGCTGGTATTATCGCCTTTAGTAAATTGGTACATGATTGGACGGGTCCAATATTCATCGTGTCTTGGTTGATATGTATCGTTAAATGGATGCCGCTTCAAACCATTAAAATGTACGATCTTAAATGGTTTTTAGTGGTTGGTGGTTACATCAACTTTGGTCCGTTTAAAGGTAAGCATCCAGACAGTGGTTTTGCTAATGCTGGTGAGAAAATGTGGTTCTGGACACTTGTGCTGTTCGGTCTATTTATCAGTGTTTCAGGCATGATGCTTGTATTACCTGGTTTAGATTTACCACGTGAAGCCTCTATGTTGGCATTGCTTGTTCATGGCGTGAGTGCCGCAATCTTAATTGCATTTACTATTGTGCATATTTGGATGGCAACAGCCTTGAGTGAAGGTGGTTTAGAGTCAATGATCTCTGGCTACTGTGATGAAAACTGGGCAGTTCAACATCACAACCTTTGGTACGATGAAATCAAAGCCAATGGTACGTTGAAATACCAAAAGTAAATTAGCAAAGCAATCTAGCTTACGCTGTGAAAAACACCTCAACTGAGATTATCTCGTTGAGGTGTTTTTATTTGGCAGCTATTTTTTACTGATATGTCGATAAGCTCTTTATTCATAGTACCCAGTGAATATAATTAGTGAAGGTTTTTATTATGTAAACAAGCTGTCTTTTCAAAGGGCGATATTCATGGGCTAAAACGCCCGATAAATAAACCTTGGGCATATCTCTCACTGACTCGATTTCAAAAAGTGACCTTCCTCTAGATTGTGATTTCCCTTCTCAATTAAGCACTGCTATAACCTGTCGTTTTTGACTGTAACCTCCGAACAAATAATCTCTCTATCTTTGCCATATTTTAAATAAAGACGTCATTCGATTGTTAATGGGTTCATTAAAGCCAGTTAATCTTATTTTACTAACGTTTTAATAGCTAAAAGTACTACAGAAGCTAGTTTTAAGTACCAAAAGCTATATGCAAATGGGAAGGCTTATCACTACTCATTAAGCATGACAATCCGGACTAACTTTATGAGATGTTAAAGTTTTTAACAATAGTTTCTTAGCCAATTGACGATTGGTTATCGGTGCAATGAGAGGTACTTATTTTAAAGTATGACTCAGTTAACGCTTTGTCGATTTTGTGTCGTTTTTTGGATTATGAACGGGGGTCAGATCAATTTATTTCAGCCTATCTCCCTATATATTAGCCGCGTTAATTTATGAAGATTATTCATTTAGAAGTGTTTTTACCTTTTTGGTCCACTTTCATTAACTCGTTGTTAACAACTGGTTTTTGGTAATCGAAAAGGCCTATGAGGGCATCAACCAAGATGTTGATGTGATTTAAACCGGGAGTAAAGATGAAGAAGCAACAGCCTGATCTGAACCGCAGATCTTTGCTGAAAGCCATCACCGTAGGTAGCGCTGCTACTGCAGCTATCGCTGTATCAGGTGTGAGTGTGGCTAAAGCAACCGAGAGTAACATTGGCAGCACTGATGCTAAAGGTTACAAAGAAACTGCGCATATTCGTAGCTACTACGATAGCTTACGCGGCTAAATTCAGGAGAAATAAGCGATGAAGTTAACTCGCAAGTCTACCGCAGCTCCTAAAGCTGCAAGCAAGTCGCTCGGTATCAACCGTCGTCAATTTATGAAGAATGCAGGTATTGCTACTGGTGGTATCGCCGCTGCTTCATTAATGGGCACAGGTATGATGCGTAGAGCTGAAGCTCATGATGTACCGCATGACGCACCAACTGAAATCAAACGTACAGTATGTTCTGCATGTGCTGTTGGTTGTGGTTTATACGCTGAAGTACAAAATGGCGTTTGGACAGGTCAAGAGCCTGCATTCGATCATCCATTCAATGCTGGCGGTCACTGTGCTAAAGGTGCAGCAATCCGTGAACATGGTCATGGTGAGAAGCGTCTTAAATACCCTATGAAACTTGTTGATGGCAAGTGGAAGAAATTATCTTGGGAGCAGGCTTACAATGAAGTCGGCGACAAGATGCTAGATATCCGTGAAGAGTCAGGTCCTGATTCTGTTTACTTCATGGGTAGTGCCAAGTTCTCGAACGAAGGCTGTTACATGTACCGTAAGTTTGCGGCTATGTGGGGCACGAACAACGTCGATCACTCTGCACGTATTTGTCACTCTACCACGGTAGCTGGTGTTGCTAACACTTGGGGCTACGGTGCGCAAACAAACTCTTTCAATGATATCCAGAATGCAAATGCAATCTTCTTCATCGGTTCAAACCCGGCTGAAGCGCATCCAGTTGCAATGCAGCATATCTTATTAGCGAAAGAGAAAAACAACGCAAAAATTATCGTTGTTGACCCTCGTTTCTCACGTACTGCAGCGCACGCTGACCTACATTGTGGTCTACGTCCTGGTACTGATATCCCATTCATCTACGGTATGCTTTGGCACATCTTTGAAAATGGTTGGGAAGATAAGACGTTCATCAAAGAGCGTGTTTTCGAAATGGAATCAATTCGCGCTGAAGCGAAAAAATTCCCACCAAAAGAAGTTGCTAACGTAACGGGTTGTACTGAAGAAGAAGTTTACCAAGCAGCTAAGCTGATGGCAGATAACCGTCCTGGTACAGTTATTTGGTGTATGGGTGGTACTCAGCATCACGTAGGTAATGCTAACACTCGTGCATACTGTCTACTTCAACTAGCCCTAGGTAACATGGGTGTTTCTGGTGGCGGTACTAACATTTTCCGTGGTCACGATAACGTTCAAGGCGCAACTGACTTAGGTCTACTGTTTGATAACCTTCCTGGTTACTACGGTCTGACTTCTGCAGCATGGGATCACTGGACAAACGTTTGGGATCTAGACAGAGAGTGGGTTAATGGTCGTTTCGATCATGGCACTTACTTAGGTCGTGAGCCAATGACGACTCCTGGTATGCCTTGTTCTCGCTGGCACGATGGTGTGTTAGAAGACAAGAGCAAGCTAGCTCAGAAAGATAACATTCGTATGGCATTCTTCTGGGGACAATCAGTTAACACTGGTGTTCGTCAAAATGACATCCGTGATGCACTAGACAAGATGGACACTGTAGTGGTTGTGGATCCTTTCCCAACTATGGCAGGTGTTATGCACCGTCGTCAAAATGGTGTTTACTTACTACCAGCTTGTACTCAGTTCGAAACTGAAGGTTCTGTTTCTAACTCAGGTCGTTCACAGCAATGGCGTGAAAAAGTTGTTGAGCCATTATTTGAATCAAAAACTGACCTTGAGATTATGTACCGCTTATCTCAAAAGCTTGGTTTTGCTGAGCAATACACCAAACGTATCGAAAAAGATGCCAATGATGTATTAGTGATTGAAGATATTACTCGTGAAATCAACCGCGGTATGTGGACAATTGGTATGACAGGTCAAAGCCCTGAGCGTATCAAGCAACACACTCAAAACTGGGGCACGTTCAGCAACAAGACTCTTGAAGCTGCTGGCGGACCAGCTAAAGGCGAAACTTACGGTTTACCTTGGCCTTGTTGGGGTACGCCAGAGCAGAAGCATCCTGGTACTCAGATTTTGTATAACACAAGCAAACACGTTAAAGACGGTGGTGGTAACTTCCGTGCACGTTACGGTGTGGAATACAAAGGTGAAAACCTACTTGCTGAAGGTAGCTTCTCTAAAGGCGCTGAAATCACTGACGGTTACCCAGAGTTCACTGCCGACATGCTTAAGCAATTAGGCTGGTGGGACGAACTAACAGCTGAAGAAAAAGCATCAGCTGAAGGTAAGAACTGGAAGACTGATATTTCAGGCGGTATCGTTCGTGTTGCTGTTAAGCACGGCTGTATCCCATTCGGTAACGCTAAAGCGCGTTGTATCGTTTGGAACTTCCCAGATGTTGTACCTGTTCACCGTGAGCCGTTATACACATCTCGTCGTGATCTTGTATCTAAGTACCCAACGCATGACGATATGCAAGTTCATCGTCTACCTACGCTGTACAAGACTATTCAAGACAATGATAACAGCGCTAAGTACCCACTAGTCATGACTTCTGGTCGTCTGGTTGAGTATGAAGGTGGTGGTGAAGAGTCTCGTTCTAACCCTTGGTTAGCAGAACTTCAACAACAAATGTTTGTTGAAATGAACCCTGCTGACGCAGCTGATCGCGGTCTTCGTGATGGTGACAATGTTTGGTTAGAAGGTGCTGAAGGCGGCCGCATTAAGATTAAAGCTATGGTTACTCCACGCGTTAAGCCTGGTGTTACTTGGATGCCTTACCACTTCGCAGGTGTGATGAGTGGTGAAAGTCTTGAGCCTAACTATCCGGAAGGAACAGTTCCTTACGTTATCGGCGAGTCTTGTAATACTGCAATGACCTATGGTTATGACCCTGTAACACAAATGCAGGAAACCAAAGCGTCGCTTTGTCAAATTGAGAAAGCATAACTGCAGCTTAAGCTAGGAGAATTGCCAAATGGCTACAATGAAATTTTTATGTGATACCAAGCGCTGCATTGAATGTAATGGTTGTGTCACAGCTTGTAAAAACGAAAATGACTCTGCTCTTGAGTGGGGCATTCAACGTCGTCGCGTAGTAACTATCAATGATGGTATGAAAGGCGAAGCGTCAATCTCAGTTGCATGTATGCACTGTAGCGATGCACCTTGTATGGCGGTTTGTCCTGCAAACTGTTTCTACAAAACAGAAGACGGCATTGTACTTCACGACAAAGATACTTGTATCGGTTGTGGTTACTGTTTATATGCATGTCCTTTCGGTGCTCCACAGTTCCCTCAGTCAGGCGCTTTCGGCAGCCGTGGCAAGATGGACAAGTGTACTTTCTGTGCCGGTGGCCCTGAAGCTGATCACTCTCATGAAGAGCGTGAAAAGTACGGTGCTAACCGTCTTGCAGAAGGCAAACTTCCTATGTGTGCTGAACTTTGTTCAACCAAAGCATTACTTGCTGGTGATGCAGAAATCGTTTCTGCCATCTTCCGTGAGCGTGTTGCTTATCGCGGTTCTAACAAAGGTGTTTGGGGTTAACCTCCAAACTTGTTAGTCAGCTTAGCTATGATGCCTGAGATGACTCAGGCATCGAGTAGCATAGAGGATGTATTATGAACAAGTGGTTCAAACAAATTGGCGTAGTTATCGCACTGATGTTAAGTGTTATGACATTCGCACACGCAAGTGGCAGTGGTGAAGAATCTCTTACCGTTCAAGATGGCAATGCACAGTTATGGGCACAGCTTAAAGACGGTGTAGAGGGACGTACCACTTCTACAAGTGAGTTCCATGCGCAACCAATCAATACTTATGATTTACGTGTATTCGAACTTCGTAGTGACTTATTAGCGCCAGCTTTAATGGCTGCGCTATTTGGTATGATCATCATCTTCTTACTGTTTATTAAAATAAACGGTATTTCAAAATTACACGGTGGTTTCACCGGTAAGATGGTGTATCGCTGGTCTAAATTTGATGTATCAATTCACTGGTTAGGTGCGATTCCTTGCTTGTTATTGATTCTAACTGGTTTAGTACTACTTGCTGGCCGTTTCTTCTTCCAACCGTATATCGGTGAAGGTATGTGGTCTAGCTTAGTCTACATTGCTAAAGAAGTTCACGATTATATGGCTATCCCATTCATGTTGGGTTGGGCGTTAATGACGGTACTTTGGGCTAAAAACCAAATGCCTAAGATGTACGATCTTAAGTGGATGATGGTTGTTGGTGGTTACATCAACTTCGGTCCATTTAAAGGTAAGCACCCTGACGCTGGTTTTGCCAACGCTGGTGAAAAAATGTGGTTCTGGGCTTTCGCTCTATTCGGTCTATTCATATCAGTATCAGGAATGTTATTACTGTTCCCGAACTTATTTGAACCAAGCCGTAACCTAAGCTTACTGGCTCTTGTTGTTCACTCAGTAAGTGCTATCGTTATCTGTGCTTTCTCTATCGTGCATATCTTCATGGCGACAGCTATGTCTGAAGGTGGTATGGATTGTATGGTGTCGGGCTACTGTGATGAGCAGTGGGCTAAGCAACATCACAATCTTTGGTATGACGAAATCAAAGAAAAAGGCGAGCTTAAATATAAAGACTAATTAGTCTTAATTTAAAGTCGTAAACACCCTTAAAGGCACTGCTTTTGAGGGTGTTTTTGTATCTGGAATATGAACCCCATATTGTTAACATTAATCTTTGTTATATTTAACATGTGGATAGTGTACATTAGGTGTTGGTTATTTAATGAGTGCTAATCTGTGATCTCCTTGGTAAAAATCAACTGTCATTGTTGTGATTAACCTCCAAGTTATAGATAGTTCACATAATGGTTACTCGATTGAGAGTACTCTGCATAATCGACAACTCATTAGCGTTGTTAGTGTGTACATATTTTTAGATAGGAAGTGCTATGTCATCAATAATTAAGCCATCAGATAAAATTATCCAATCGCCTTACGAAGCGAATATTACCACCCCAGATTGGATGATTAATGGGATGGAGAAAGTGATGCAGTTTTATGTCGATCGTAATTTACGATTGGATACTGTATCTGCTGAAATGATGCCAAAGCCGGTTGAAGGTAAAAAGTACATGCTTTATGCGCATGTGCCTTTTTGTCATACCCTGTGTTCATACTGTACTTTCCATCGCTTCCTGTTTAAGGAAGAAAAAGCGCGCAGCTATTTTGTTTCTTTACGTAAAGAAATGGATATGGTCAAAAACTTAGGTTATGACTTTGAATCTATGTACATCGGTGGCGGTACCACGACTGTTCTAGAAGATGAACTTGCACGCACCATTGAACACGCAAAAACCTTATTCCCCAATATAAAAGAAGTGTCGTGTGAATCTGACCCTCAACATTTAGACAGTGAAGGCTTTAAGCAGTTAAAAGGCTTAGTGGACCGTATGTCGATTGGTGTTCAGAGTTTTAACGATGACATTTTGACCATGACTGATCGAATCGAAAAATTTGGTACGGGTCAGCAAACATTTGATCGCATCATGGCGGCAAAAGAATTATTCCCGATTATTAACGTCGATTTGATTTTTGGTTTCCGTGGTCAAACGGATGAAATTATCCAGCACGATTTGGATATGGCATCGAAGCTTGATCCTCGTCAGATAACCACTTACCCATTGATGATTACTCACCAAACACGTAAGAGTGTTAAAGGAAAACTTGCCGCGCCGCACGGAGATATGGTTCGTCAATATCGTCAAATTTTGAATAGCTTGAATGGCCAATACACTCAGTTATCAGGTTGGGCATTCGGTAAAGCCAATAACGAAGGCTTTGATGAATACGTTATCGATTTCGATGAATATTTAGGGGTGGGTTCTGGATCATTCAGCTTCTTAGATGACACATTGTATGTGAATACCTTCTCACTCAAGAAATACCAACAGCGTATTGAAAACGGTCTGATGGGTGTTGAGCAACAAAAACAATATGGCAAAAAAGAAGTGATGCAATACCGCTTCTTACTGGGCATGTTCTCAGGTCGTTTATCACGTAAGTATTTCCGCGATACGTTTGGTGTGAATTTAGATACAGCGTTATTTAAAGAAATGGCATCAATGAAATTGATGGGTGCGATTAAAAATGACCCTAATGATCCTGACAACATTATTTGGACCGATAACGGTAAAATGATGGGATTATTGATGATGAAAGAATTCTATTCAGGCATGGATAATGTACGTGCACAACTGCGTAAGCCATTAAAGCCAGAAGATATGTAATTCTGAGCTTTTTTGAAATAGCTAAAATCAAGGCAGTGATAATCCTCACTGCCTTTTTTGTTTTTTGCAGTATACTGATTTCGATATCGACCGAAGGTGCTATTCATTTTAAGCGTTTTTAAGACCTTCAATTTGAGATTGAATGCTGAATATAGAGACTGCTATGGCCAATATTTTACTGCTTGCCAATATTAACTGTGATCGACTACTTCAATTAGATAAACCGCTACAAACAGGCGGACGCTTCCATTATCAAGATGGTGGTTTAAGGCTAGGTGGAGGCGGTGCTAATACAGGCATCGGTTTAGTTTGGGCAGGTCATTCTGTGTCTCTAGTCAGCCAAGTGGGCAATGATAAAGTTGGTAATTGGATACTGGCTCAAGCCAGCACTCAAGGTCTCGACTGCCGTTTAGTTGAGCGATTTAATGGCAATACCTGCGAGATGCTATTGGTGATGACACCGGATGGTGAGCGGACGATTATTCGCCCTGAACGACCTATTTTTGAATTATCTTCCCCGCCTAAATGGCAACAATTTGATGCTCTTTATACAAACTCTTCAGCTAAGGGCATCAGTGGTTGGACTGAGTCCGCTTTAGGCTATTGTCTTGTGGTTTCGCAACTAGCCAAAGATGAACGAGTGCGCCCATGTCATATTCTCATCGCTTCTATTACTGATATGCAGGGGCGCTGCAATCAAGACAAATGGCGCTTTGCAACTCAAATAGCCGGTGAATCATTGCGCTACTTTGTGGTAACCGATGGTGAAAATGGCGCCATCGCTTACAGTGAGCATGATCAAGTACATGTGCCTGCTGTTCTATCAGAGGTGGTGGATACTACAGGCGCAGGCGATGCATACGCCGCAGGTTTAATTCACTTTCTGTGTCAGCAAAAATCCATCACAGAAGCGATGGAAGAAGGGGCGAGGTGGGCGGCTTTTGCTGTCGCGACACACAGCTCAGTACCTGGAGAAGGGTTAAAAAATTATTTACAAAAATGAGGCTAATTTGCTTTTTAGATTTATTTCATTTTTCCGTCACATAACTGTCGCTAACCTGTCATGAATTGCTTCTATAATTTCGCCGTAATTTGTTGAAAGCCAAATCTTTTCCGCTAAAGATTTGTTTCAAATAAATCTTCCTACTTCCTGGGAGCTCATCACAACCCTATTTTATTTGTTCGAATTTATGACCCTGTATTCCCCCATTTACAGGGTCTTTTTTTGTCTTGAAAAAACTTATCAAAATAAGCTAAACCGTAAACACTGAGATTTGAAGGTAAAAGTCGCCGCGACCTTAATGTTTATCGTTTAGAGCAAAATTGGTTTAACCCGTTCGTGTATACCAGCTCGCTTAGAGGTTATTATCTATGCGACGATTATTTTGGTGCTGAATATCGTCAACTGAATCTTCAGAAGATTTAACTCATCAAACTAATATCGCATTGTACCAAGGCAAAAGAACACGCCCTAGTATTGTCCTATTTATTAATTGTATTATTAAAAACACTACTACAAACATAATGACGAGAGAGTCTTAATGGCAGGCCATGTTTTAGCAAAAAAAATCTCAGGTTTATTTCGTGGAGATAAGATTGACGCCATTAAGGGTGTTGAAAGTGCCATGAACAATAAGCTTCCGGTACCAACGCTTAAGGTGACTAAAAACAGCGTAGAAGGCGACACCCAAGCCGACCCTGTTCATCACGGCGGGGAAGAACGTGTTTTGCACCATTTCCCGCGAGAGCATTATGGCCAATACCGTCGCTGGGATTTAATCACACACTTTAAGGATGTCCCCGCCATGGGGGAAAATATTAGCACTGTTGGTTTAAACGAATCTCAAGTGAATATTGGCGATATTATTCAAATCGGTGAGGTGTTATTGCAAGTAACACAGCCACGCTCACCTTGCTTTAAACTCAATTTGCAGTTTGGACACCCTAAATTTGCTTTAGCGATGCAAGAAAGCCGCATGTGTGGTTGGTTTTATAAAGTACTCCAAGAAGGCGAGATTAAAGCCAGTGATAGCATTGTATTAATTGAAAGAAAAACTGACATCAGTATTGCTCAGGCGATGAAGATATACTTTTTAGCTGATGTCGATCCTGAGCAATACCAGCAGTTGATGCAGTGTGAAGGCTTAGCTGAAAACTGGATTGCCAGTATGCAAAAACGTATTGATACTCAGCAAATTGAGAATTGGCAATATCGATTGTATGGCCCAGAAGGTGAGCCAGCTTAACGACATTTTTTCGATAATGAAAACCGATAATGAAAACCGATAATTAAAACGAATTATGACAAGGATGCACAATGAGTGAAATGGTAGAAAAAGAAGCCAGAGACATGGGGTTACTGGTTTATGCAGCGAGCTTTGCAGGTTACATCATTCCGCTAGGTAGTATTATTGGTCCACTTATCGTGTGGCTGATGAAACGAGATGAATTTGAGTTCGTTAATGAATGTGGCAAAAACTGTATTAATTTTAAATTGAGCCTACTAATATATGTGATTATCAGCAGCATTTTAGCGATTGTTGGCATCGGTTTTATACTGCTAATGGCATTAGCCCTAGCTGATATCATTTGCACTATTATCGCAATAATTAAAGCGGGCGAGGGAGTGGCATATCGTTACCCGTTAACGATTAACTTTATCCAGTAGCTCTGGCAAGGTTTGCAAAAAAGAACATAAAAAAACGCACTGATTAAAGTGCGTTTTTTTGT
This sequence comes from Shewanella olleyana, assembly GCF_023283825.1. Classification (GTDB taxonomy): domain Bacteria; phylum Pseudomonadota; class Gammaproteobacteria; order Enterobacterales; family Shewanellaceae; genus Shewanella; species Shewanella olleyana. Next base: position 71,263 of record NZ_JAKILD010000017.1, read on the forward strand.
TTAAGTCCTGTTTACATGTTCGGGTAGTTTGGACCACCGCCGCCTTCAGGGGTAACCCAAGTGATATTCTGGCTTGGGTCCTTAATGTCACAGGTTTTGCAGTGAATACAGTTTTGCGCGTTAATCACAAACTTGTTCTCAGCGCCTTCTGCAACAACTTCATATACGCCAGCAGGGCAATAGCGTTGTGCAGGTTCATTGTATTTGATTAAGTTAACTGCAATAGGAGTCGAAGCATCTTTAAGCTGCAGATGACACTTCTGATCTTCTTCATGGTATGTGTTCGATAGGTACACTGATGACAACTTATCAAAACTGAGCTTACCATCTGGCTTAGGGTATTCAATCGGAGTGAAGTCTTTGGCTAAGCCCATGTCTGCATGATCAGGCGTTTCATCACGTAACGTAATTGGGAATTTGCCGCCAAACCAGTTTTGGTCGATAAAGTTAAATGCACCACCTAAGTAAGTGCCAAACTTATGCAGAGCAGGGCCAAAGTTACGTGACTGGAATAACTCTTCATGCAGCCAACTTTGTTCAATGCGTGATTGGAAACAATCGAGATCTTTACCCGCCTCAACACCTGCCATTAACGCTTCACCTAAAGTTTGCGCTGCAACAATACCGCTCTTCATCGCAGTATGTGTGCCTTTGATTTTGGCAAAGTTTAATGTGCCAGCATCACAACCAATAAGCAGTCCACCAGGGAAACTCATTTTAGGTAGTGAATTTAATCCACCTTTAGCAATAGCGCGGGCACCATAAGTTAAGCGCTCACCACCGGTTAAGGTTTGGCTAATGACTGGATGTTGTTTATAACGCTGGAATTCGTCAAATGGGCTGATATGAGGGTTTTTGTAATTAAGGTCAATAATCAAACCTACAGCCACTTGGTTATCTTCCATATGGTAAAGGAAGCCACCTCCAGATGTGCCTTGATTTAACGGCCAGCCACCAGTATGAACAACTTTACCTTCTTGGTGTTGCTCAGCTGGGATTTTCCAAATTTCTTTAAAGCCTAAACCGTAATGCTGCGGCGTTTTACCATTATCAAGATGATACTTAGCAATTAACTCTTTACCTAAATGACCACGACAACCTTCTGAGAAGACTGTGTATTTGGCATGTAACTCCATACCAGGCATGTAGCTGTCTTTTTCTTCGCCATTAGCGCCAACACCCATATCGCCAATCAAAATGCCTTTAACGCTATTATCTTGATTAAATAACACTTCGCTTGCGGCAAAACCTGGGAAGATTTCTACACCTAAACCTTCAGCTTTTTCAGCTAACCAACGCGTTAGGTTACCAACACTAATGATGTAGTTACCTTCGTTGTGCATCGTTTTAGGCACTAAGCTGTTAGACATTAACTTAGATTTTGACTCTGAGCTGAGTAAATAAATCTCATCATGAGTCACTTTGGTGTTAAGTGGGATATCGGAATCACGCCAATCAGAGAACAATTCATCCAATACTTTAGGTTCAAAAACCGCACCAGATAATATGTGCGCTCCAACCTCAGAGCCTTTTTCAACCACACAGACGGTCATTTCTTTGTCTGCATCTTGTGATATTTGCATTAATCGACATGCAGTAGCGAGTCCGGCAGGTCCTGCCCCGACTATTACTACATCGAATTCCATAGATTCGCGTTCCATCATCTCACCTTTGATCTTCGTTTCCCATTTTTGGCGGGTTTGTTGTTTTTATTGTTTTACTCACCTTACCTCAAAAATGCCCTAGGTCACAGTAGCAACTGTGATTTTGAGCTCGTGAGCTAGCTCGCAATTCTTTACAGATTTTGTTCAAACTGGGACAAAATGTCATAAAAAGGTTCTGATTAGAGTGAATTTAGGCCTATAATCAAGGTTGACGGTTCTCCGAGCTTTATATCCTACGTCCACAGATACGGGTATTTAGCCGTGGTAATAATGCCACCGGGGTGAGTAAAGAAATGCACTTACCTCCCACACTTGGAAAGGTTAACATGTCCCAACTACAAGACAGCTTTGGTCGAAGATTTCACTATCTGCGGATGTCAGTCACTGACGTTTGTAATTTCAAATGTACCTATTGCCTACCTGACGGTTATCGACCTGATGGCAAGCCTAAGTTTCTCGCACTAAAAGAAATAGAAAATTTAGTGGCGGCTTTTGGCGAAGTCGGTACTCAAAAAATCCGCATTACCGGTGGTGAGCCGACCCTTAGAAAAGATTTTACTGATATCATTCGTGTCGTTGCTGATAATGACAACATCAATACCGTTGCCACCACAACCAATGGTTATCGTCTCGAGAAGCATGCCAAAGAATGGTATGACGCAGGTCTGCGCCGGATTAATGTTTCGGTTGATAGTCTAGACCCTAAAATGTTTTACCAAATCACTGGCGAGAATAAGTTTGATCAAGTCATGCGTGGTATCGACGCAGCGCTTGAGGCAGGTTTTGAGCGAATTAAAATCAATGCTGTACTGCTTAAAGGCTTAAATGACAAAGATTTGCCACGTTTTTTACATTGGATCAAAAGCACACCGATAGACTTGCGCTTTATTGAACTAATGGAAACAGGCTTAGGTCATGATTACTTTAAAGCTCATCACTTAGCTGGCCTTGATATCAAGTTAAAACTTGAGTCAGAAGGTTGGTTATATGACTTACCGAGTGTTGATGACGGCCCAGCTCAAAACTTCAGTCACCCAGACTACCAAGGTCGTATCGGCTTGATTATGCCGTACGCCAAAAACTTCTGTGCCAGTTGTAACCGTTTACGAGTGTCTGCAAAAGGTAAATTGCATTTGTGTTTGTTTACCGAAAACGGCCTTGATTTACGTGATTTATTGCAACATGAATCCCAACGCGCAGAGCTTATTGAACGTTTGCACAGTCAATTAGCACAGAAAGAAGAAACCCATTATTTACATCAAGGGATCACAGGCGTGACCAAGCATCTAGCTTCTATTGGCGGTTAATATAGAGCGGAGTTTGGTGGCTTAAGGTGTTTGCAGTTTGACTGCTAAACAGTATTCCTTTCCCAGACAGATATTAAGACTTAAGAAGGCAAGTTAGCATGAGCAATTGTTTTACCCATATCAATGCCGATGGCAACGCCCACATGGTCGATGTGACTGAAAAAACTGTCACGGAACGTGAAGCCCGCGCGGAAGCATTCATTGAAATGGCGCCTAGTACGCTTGAAATGATCATGAGTGGCAGCCACCACAAAGGTGATGTATTTGCTACAGCACGTATTGCTGGTATCCAGGCAGCTAAAAAGACCTCAGATTTAATTCCTTTATGTCATCCGTTAATGTTGACCAAAGTAGAAGTTGACCTTGAAGCTCAGCCAGAACTTAACCGTGTCCGTATCACGAGCTTATGTAAACTTTCTGGTAAAACAGGTGTGGAAATGGAAGCATTAACCGCAGCTTCAACAGCGGCGTTAACCATTTATGACATGTGTAAAGCCGTTCAAAAAGACATGATTATTTCTCAAGTACGCTTACTTGAAAAGCGTGGCGGTAAGTCAGGTCATTTCCAAGCAGAAGATTAATTTTTGCTGGTATTTGAGCGCTACCAAGAGTTCAACGTTAATTGAAAGACCAACTCAATACGAGACATCGACATGATCCAAGTTCTATTTTTTGCACAAGTTAGAGAGTTACTCGGCACGGCTAAAGTTGAAGTTGCAGCAGAGGGTATTACCAATACTGAGCAACTGCGTGAAGCATTAGCAGCTAAAGATGATAAATGGGCTAAAGTATTGTCGTCAGAAAAATTACTGGTCGCCGTGAATCAAACGATGAGTGCATGGGATGCGGTAGTTGTTGATGGCGATGAAGTTGCCTTTTTCCCACCAGTAACAGGTGGCTAAATTATGACGGCAACGGCTAATAACAACCCAAGACAAGTGGTTCGTGTTCAAACCGCTGATTTCAGTGTGGCTGATGAATATGCGGCTATTGCTAACGATAATAGCGACGGCGCAGTGGTGACCTTTGCTGGTAAAGTCCGCGACTTTAATGATGGTAGTGCCGTCACTGATTTAACGTTAGAACATTACCCTGGTATGACCGAAGCTGTGCTAGTGCAATTAGCTGAACAAGCCTATGAGCGCTGGCCATTAAATTACGTCACCATTATTCACCGTGTGGGTCGCATGGAGTTGGGTGAGCAAATCGTATTTATTGGCGTTACCAGCATGCATCGCAAAGCAGCATTTGCAGCTTGTGAGTTCTTAATTGATTTCTTAAAAACTAAAGCCCCTTTTTGGAAACTAGAAGCGGGTGAAGAAGGCAATAATTGGGTTGAAGCACGTGATTCAGATGAACAAGCTGCATCAATGTGGAATGACGACGCAAAGTAAATTAAGGATGCTAGGTTTATGACTGTTAGTCGCCGTTCACTACTTGGTATTCAGCGAGTACTGCTTAGTAGCTTGCTAGGTTTAGTGACCTTAGTTTCGTGTTCAGTTCACGCTGCGAAACCACCTGCTATTGCAGCAGCGGCGAATGTTAAGTTTGCATTAGATGAAATCGTGACAAACTTTACCGCAGAAACTGGCTTGAAATTGCGGGTGTCTTACGGCTCTTCAGGAAACTTTGTTGCACAAATTCAGCATGGCGCACCATTTGAAATGTTGCTTAGCGCTGATGAGTTTTATGTGCAGCAGTTACACAAGGCCGGTAAAACCGATTCTGATGGTGATATTTACGCCATTGGCAAGCTTGCCCTTGTCGCTCCTAATAACTCTTCTCTTAAACTCGATCCGCAATTAACTGGCCTAGCTGAAGCCGTCAAGCAAGGTGAGATTAAGCGCTTTGTTATCGCCAACCCAGCTCATGCGCCTTATGGTGAACGTGCTCAAGCATTATTGACAGAACAACAGCTTTGGTCTGATTTAAAGTCCACTATCATCATGGGCGAAAATGTATCCCAAGCGGCTCAATTTGCCTTAAGTGGCTCTGCCCAAGGTGGCATTGTGGCTTTATCGTTGGCATCAGCGCCGCAATTTACCAAGATGGGCCGTTATGTTGAAATCCCACAATCTTTTTATCAGCCGATTAATCAACGCATGGTCATGACGCCTAAAGCCGGCGACACAACCAAACAGTTTTATCAGTACATGCAAACCAGTGCTGCGCAGCAAGTTCTAAAAAGTTATGGCTTTGGTTTTCCTGCTAACGCCGATGATAAACATCATTTACACCAACCTAAACTCAGCTCGCCAAGACCTAGACAGCAAGTGGCGGAGCAGTAATTTATGGATTGGCAGTCACTGTGGCTTTCCGCCAAATTAAGTACCGTTACTGTGTTAATCCTGATCCCTATGGCTATTTTTGTGGGACGTTTTCTGGCCTACAAACAATTTCGAGGTAAATCATGGGTTGAAGCACTCATTATGGTGCCATTAGTGTTGCCGCCGACTGTGATTGGCTATTATTTGCTGGTGGGTCTAGGTAGTCAAAGTTTGATTGGCCAATGGGTTGAGCAGTTTACTGGTACTCAGTTAGTGTTTAATTTTTCTGGCTTAGTGATCGCTTCCATTCTAGTTAATATTCCTTTTGCAGTGCAGCCTATCCAACGGGCATTTGAAACCATTCCTCATGATATTCCAGATGCCGCAGCGTGTTGCGGCATGAGCTGGTGGCGCATCTTTTTAAAAATCGAACTGCCAATGATTTGGCCTGGGATTCTGACGGCGGTGGTATTGTGTTTTTCTCACGTATTGGGTGAGTTTGGCGTGGTATTAATGCTTGGCGGCAATATAGCCGGTGAAACTAAAACGATCTCGATTGCCATTTATGACAGTGTGCAAGCTTTTGACTTTGAAGCGGCGGGTACTATGTCGCTAGTGTTGTTAGTATTTGCTGTGAGTGTTCTCGCCATTACCACCAGTTTGTCGAAGCGTTTAGGAGGCCATAATGCCAACCAACAACGCTGATCTACACTGCGAAATATCACAACAGTCGCCGATTCCTTTAACCGCTAAATTTAGTTGTAAAGCTGGGGAAGTATTGGCTGTCGTTGGGCCATCCGGTGGTGGTAAAACAACACTACTGCGGATGATTGCTGGATTAAGTTCTTCTGAGCAAGGCAAGATCGAGTGCGGCGGCAAGACATGGTTTGACGATGAGCAACATATCCATTTGTCACCACAACAACGTCATATTGGCTATGTGCCGCAACATTTTGGTTTATTTCCTCACCTCACGGCGCTGGAAAATGTCATTTCTGGCTTAGATCACATACCTAAGATCGAACGTAAGGCAAGAGCCTTAGACTGGCTTGAGCGAGTTAACTTACACGGGCTCCCTGCTAGGCTGCCTGCTCAGTTATCTGGCGGTCAGCGTCAGCGTGTGGCCTTAGCAAGAGCGTTAGCACGTGAACCTTCAGTATTATTGCTTGATGAACCCTTTTCAGCGGTAGATAGAGAAACCCGTGAGCGTTTATACATGGAGCTTGCCCGCTTAAAGTCGCAGTTATCTATTCCTGTTGTCATGGTGACCCATGATATGAATGAAGCTTTGTTACTTGCTGACAAAATGATTTTAATCAGCCAAGGCAAAATGCTACAACAAGGTAAGCCATTTGAGGTGTTATCTCACCCTTGTAATGAAACCGTCGCCAGACAAATGGGGCTGCGGAACATCTTCAATGCTGAGGTGAGTGGTCGCGATGTTGATGCTAATATCACTTGGCTTAAAATGGGTGAGCAAATTATTGCTAGCGACAGTGCGCCAGAGTTAGTGGTCGGGCAGCAAGTGCGCTGGGTCATTCCTAATCAAGGTATCCGTTTCAATGCCATTACCAGTGGGCGATTATGCCGTAGCATTAATAAACTCGATATTGTCATTGAGTCTATGCTTATCATGGGTGAGTCAGTGCGAGTGAAAGCCAGAATGGCTGATGTTGATGAGGTGTTCAATATGGATATACCTTCACACTTAGCTGAGAAACTCTCTTTAAAGTCTGGGCTTGCGACCACGATTGCGCTTAAATCTGAACAAGTTCATATTCTAGAATCATGATCAATTATTAATCTTACAATGCTTGGGTCTTTTGCTGGGCTTAGGTAAAGTAGCACTATTCCAATTCTCATCTTGAGGCTTTCATGTTCCGTATCGTTCTGTCGTTGTTAGTCGTATTTCCATCTATGGTAATGGCAACCACGAGTATGCATACATTACTCTCGAAGGGTGAATACGTAAGACCGCTTATCGTGATTGAACAAATTGAAGCAGAATATAATGGTATTGTTTCATCGTTTGATATGGATATTGAAAACGGTCAATTAGTATATGAAATTGACCTATTAAATCTTGATGACAGTGAAATTACCGAATTGTCATTTGACGCCTCTGATGGCAGTTTAATCACTAAAAAGTTATCTGTGTTTGAACCGGATGATTTGGACCAAATCAAAGCTGCTCGAGTCTTAGCTAAAAAAGAAATGACCTTTACTGAACTCGTCAGAATGGCACAACAAGATCAAGCAGGTTATTTAATTGAAGCTGAGTTAGAGCATGACCTAGCGATCAGTTACCTAGAGTTAAAATTACTCAATGTTTCTAGCAAGCATACTATTGCTTTTGATATTGAAGAATTACGTCCGTTACCATTATTACAATGGGATTAGCTTTAACGGGCTAAAAGTATCTTTGCAGTGAAGGCTGTAGCATTAAGGAATAGCACTATGCGAGTATTAATCGTTGAAGATGACGCAACCACATTACAATACGTTGCCGAAGGTTTTACCGCTCAGCAATATCAAGTTGATACTGCGACCAATGGACATGATGGCCTGCACCAAGCCAAGCATAATCAATACGACATTATTATTTTAGACCGCATGTTACCGCAGTTAGATGGATTGACTTTGCTGACAGCGCTTAGAAATAATGGCAACCAAACCCCTGTATTAATTCTATCGGCACTTAGTCACGTTGATGAGCGAGTGAAAGGCTTACGCGCGGGGGGCGATGACTACATGACTAAACCTTTTGCCTTTGCTGAATTGCAAGTACGCGCCGAAAAGCTTATTCAGCGTAATGCACCTTCTGCGGCTAATACCGACCTTGAAGTGGGCAATTTAAGAATGGAATTGCTGACACGTAAAGTGACATTAGATGAGCATGAATTAATGCTGCAACCTAAAGAGTTTCAGCTGCTTAAATATCTAATGGAACACCCTAATCAAGTGATAAGTCGTACCTTATTGTTTGAAGCTGTATGGGATTACCACTTTGATCCCCGCACTAATGTGATTGATGTTCATATCGCCAAATTACGTCGTAAATTTGAAGAGCTAGGCCATCCAGAAATCATCGAAACTGTTCGAGGGGCTGGATATCGCCTTTGCAAAGGGAATTAAACCCTACCAAAGCAGTGCTTGGCGGATAACGCTGATCTTCTCAACCTTGGTGACCTTGTTAATTGTGTTGTTGGTATTTGGTTTATACCGCCAACTCGTGATTGAGCAAGAGAATCAGGTTGAGCAGCATCTTGCGACTGAAATGCAACGCTATCAACAGCTTGCATTAACCGTTGACCGACGTAGTTTTGCTGCGCAAATTCGAGCCGCTGATCCTAAAACGGCCCTTATTGCTTGGCGTAACAGTGTTGATATGGTGGGCGCACTTAGTTTTGTGCCTGACAATATGCCTGTATTGCCGAAAACCCGAGATTTTCCCATCTTAACCGGTGGTCCCGATAAGCTGCATATTCTTACTGGTGGCATCGTAATGACCCATTATGGGCCGGTATTGATAGCAACTCGAACCGATAACCTAGCGGCGTTAATCGACAAATTTATTAATGCAGCCTTTTGGGCTGTGGCGTTTACACTTGGTATTACTTTAGCTGTCGGATTCATATTTTCAAAAGCGATTTTAAGACGGTTAGTTCAGTACAATTTATTGTGTGAAAAGATTGAGCAAGGTGAGTACAACACCCGTTTACCTGTCAGTCATAATGAAGATGAATTTGATATGTTGGCGGGGCAGTTCAATCGGGTGCTTGATACCTTAGAAAACAATTTGATGGCAGTTCGCGGGGTGACCGACAATATTGCCCATGATTTAAGAACCCCTTTGTCGCATTTGCGAATTGGTATCGAACAATTACCTAATAAGCCTACTGAGCAAGTTTCTGATCAGACGGCAATGCTGCTGGAAGAATTGGATCATTGTCTGGCAACTTTTGATGCCATGTTATCTTTAACGCGCATTGAAGAAGGTCAGCAAACCTTAGATATGCAGCCTGTGAGCTTGCAGCTGCTGTGTGAAGACTTATTTGAGATGGCAGAAGTGGTCGCTGAATCAAAACAGCAAAGCTTAACTTTAACGGTTGAAAAAGATGTGACGATATCTGGGGATAAATACCTATTATTCCAAGCCTTGTTTAACTTGGTGGATAATGCGATTAAATATGCGCCTGAAGATGCGACAATTCAAATTGTGCAATCAGGTAAAACCATCCAGATAATTGATAATGGTCCGGGGATCAGTGATGAAGATAAGGAAAGAGTATTTGACCGCTTAGTGCGTCTCGACCCAAGTCGTCATCACAAAGGAACAGGGCTTGGTTTATCCATGGTTAAAGCGATTTTATCTCGTCACCATGCTAAAATTGAGCTTCAAGATAATCAACCAGGACTGATTGTCGATATTCGATTCTAGTCCTCGTTGCTAAAATCTGTCAGTGACCTAACTAGAATCGAGACTATGTACCAACTCATAGAACAGCATCCAGATTTCATCGTTATCAATAAGTCTCCCAAAGTGCATTTCCATAGCCAAGACGGCAGTGCGGGTGTGGTTGCACAGGTTGAAGTCGACTTAGGGATTAAGCTGTATGCTGTGCACCGCCTCGATACGCCAACTTCTGGTTTACTTATTTTAGCTAAATCTTCCCAAGCCGCAGCTGTATTCACCACATTGTTCAGTGAACATAAAATACAGAAATTTTATCTGGCCATTGCTAAAGGTAAGCCTAAAAAGAAGCAGGGTGGGATTATCGGTGATATGGCAAAATCTCGTCGTAGTATGTATAAGTTACTTCGAACTAAGACCAATCCTGCCATCACTCAGTTCTTTTCTCAGTCTATTGAAAATGGTTTACGGTTATATTTACTTAAGCCATTAAGTGGTAAAACCCATCAACTGCGTGTTGCGCTAAGCAGTATCGGCGTGCCTATTTTAGGTGATGAGTTATACGGCGGCGATATTGCTGATAGATGTTACTTGCACGCCATGATGTTGGATTTTGAATATCAAGGACAACACTATCAATTTAAACAGCTTCCAGAAATTGGTAGCGAGTTTATTCATCCGTTAGTGGGGAAGCTGTTACAAAATGACTGGCAAAACCCTGCGAATTTATCTTGGCCGAAGGTATAATCTTTAGTTGTAATTTGGCTTCGTTGTATTGGCCATTTTAATGCAATTACGGCCACTGGCTTTAGCTTCATACATGGCTTTATCGGCCAACTGGAGTAATGCCTCCACTGGTAAACCTTCATGAATAGTGGCACAACCAATACTGGCTTGAATGGCAATAGGTGTACCACGCCATTCGAAGTTCACTTCCGCTAAGGTTTGTTGCAGCTTTTCAGCGACGCAAAGGACTTTTTGTTCCGAGGTTAGCGGCAGTATCAATACAAACTCTTCACCGCCGTAGCGACACAAATAATCAATTTTACGGGTCACATTATTGAGTTGTTTAGCGGCAACTCTTAGTACTTCATCACCTGCTGTATGTCCGTGTGTATCGTTAATTTGTTTAAAGTGGTCTAAATCAATCAGTATTACACTGTAACTCACTTTATCTCTTAACCAGCGAGCATGTTCTAAAGCCAATTTACTTTGCAGAGCGTTACGGTTCCAAAGCCCTGTAAGAGAATCTTTGTTCGCCAAGGTCATAATTTTTACCACAAGGCGATTGATGGTGTTGCCAATTATGAGAATGTTCACTAATAGAATTAATACAATGTAGACCCAAAGGATCGGTAAGGATTCTTCAGTATTAAATGCTGCATAGGTGGCAACTTTCTCTGGGAAAAGTAAGATAATACATGCCCTTGCTAAAAACATTACCCCAATGAGCAAAATAGGGATCACCAACCAATATGTAGCAAAAGCGGTAAAGTTTGCTTTGAAGGCAACGTAATGATCTTTAGCCAGCATGAAGAAACAAACTGCAGCAGCGAGCGATAAAATTATCATTAAGTATGCTGCGCTGGCCGTGTGAGGCTTTGCCAGTAACATTAAGCTGATTGAGATAATAATAACTGCTAAATCAAATCGATGACTGGATTTTAAATGATAAAGACGCTGAGCTCCCCAGCGTAAAAAGCAAAAACCAACTAGAATTATATTGTCAGCCACTAGCCAATGCAGGTAACTTGGTTCTTGGGTACGTTGAGTGTAGAGCAGCATGCCTAATAAAACACAGAAATTAGCTAGCGCAAAGCGCCAGCTAGCACTAGGTGCGACCCGCATAGGAACAACCATTACTGTCCAAGCGATTGTTCCTGTGAAGCACAAGATACAAATCACTTGAATTAGAATAAGACTATTGCTGTTTTCTATCATTAAACCTAGATTAAATGTTTAAAAATTAAAGATAAGTTTATTGTGTAGAACATCATAGTCATATTTTATGTGTTACACAAACTGTTGCATTTATGCACTGTATTGGGCACTGTTTGATTAATTTAAATTTTAAAAAGGAAAATAAACAATTATGGATACAAATAAACTCTTGCTTGCTGTTATCGCTATTTTATTACCACCAGTTGCCGTGTTTTTGAAAAAAGGCATGGGCAAAGACTTATTGATCAATATTATTTTGTGTTTACTTTTCTTTTTCCCTGGCTTAATTCACGCGATTTGGGTGGTGGTTCAAGATTAGCCATTGGCCAATAAGGCATTAGTGGCTAATACAATTACTGCAGTTACTGCCTGAGTCAGATGTAAAATACCGATTCTGATGTCATTTGGAATTGGTATTTTTATGTCTAGGCTTGTAGAATCGCACTCCGATTATTTTTGGCTTATACCAATCGGGATAAATAAGTGATCATATTCTTATGCTGATTTATTAAATGGCTATGAGCAAGACTGCGACATCAATGAGTATAAGGTGAAATGACCATGAATAGACGTAAAAAGATTAACCAAACACTTAAAGGTAAAGCAAAGAAAGCCAATGCCAAAAAGGCTGGCAGCAATAAGCCTAAGTATGTTTCTAAAGCGGAGCGCGCATTGGAGCAACAAATAGTCATAAGTGATGACAATCAAACTCAACCGATTGAAGCCGTGGTTGCCACAGAGCAAGTAGGTTAATTGGCGTGTTTAATTCCTGTGTTTAACAGCGCTTTTTTACAGAACTGCTTAACAGATCTTCTTAGCAGAACATGGTTAAAAACATGAGCAAAAAGTTTAGCTAGACAGTCAATTAATTAGCTTTTTTGATGGTCGCGCCTAAACAACTCCCATTCTTCGATGACTTCTCCATCAGCTAGTGTACAAAGCGATACATCCCCATTGATATGCTCAATCGTTTCTCGACTTCCGCCTTTCTCAATACAGTAATCTGCAGCTGGATTTGTCATATGGAGCGGCTTAACGTCATCACCTGAACAGGCTGAGAGGGTACTTAGAAGGGTGCAGCAGAAAAATATCTTACTAAATTTTACTAACTGGCTTTTGATTCTGTAGATAACGTCACTGGCTATAGTCGATTGAGCAAACATAGTGAATTCCTATTACAGGGTTCCGTTAATAAGATCTATGAAAAATCTTCATAAAAGAACGCTGATAATTCGGCAGTTTTTCTTTTATCAACTATAGCCAATAATGGCGGTTTTGGTAAAAATAGCTTATTGATAAGTTAGTTTGGCAGAAACAAACTTAAGCAATCGGTTACGCTTCGCCTGAACAAACAGCACAATTGGCTTGTTTGGGAAGTTTCATCTCACGAAATTCCATCGTCATCGCATCAATCATCAAGATGCGTCCACTCAGACCTTGTCCCATTTCACTGATGGCTTTAATGGCTTCAGTTGCTTGAATACAACCCACTAAGCCTACAACAGGCGCTAGAATACCTGACTCGACACAGGTGAGTTGTTGCTCGCCAAATAAGCTGCTGTAGCAATGATAACAAGGTGAAGATGCTTGATAATCAAACACTGTTACAGTGCCTTCCATTCGAATAGCGGCTGCAGAGATAAAGCTGACCTTATGTTTAAAGCAACTTTTATTAAGCTGTTCTCTTACTTGCACATTGTCAGTACAGTCCAGCACTAGCATATGCTCAGCGACCAATTGTTCAATCCTATCTTCATCAAGAAATTGATTGATAGTATTAATGGTAATCAATGGGTTTAGTTGCGCTAATGTTTGTTTGGCAGAATCCACCTTAGCTTGGCCGATGTTTTCATCATGGTGTAACACTTGGCGTTGTAAGTTTGATAACTCTACCGTATCAAAATCAACAATGGTCATTTCACCCACACCAGCAACTGCTAGGTACTGAGTCACAGTACAACCTAAACCGCCAGCACCAATGACCAATACTTTGGCTTGCTTGAGCTTCTCTTGGCCTTCAATATCCATTGCTTTAATGGATATTTGACGGCTATAACGCAGCATTTCGTTGTCTGACAATATCTCGCCATCGTCAGCCTCAAGGATATTGGCTGTGTTTGGGGTTAAATCATTCATGATACTTCCTTAACCTTTAACACAATACGCTGTTGAACGGCTCAACATTAACTGTCGTACCCGCTGCAACATCGCCTTGTTCTTGCTCTAAGTTAATAAAGCAGTTGGCTAGGCTCATCGAAGTCAACATACCCGAACCTTGACCGCCAGTGGTGGCGACGATCAATTCACCTGCTTCGTTACGACTCAAAACACCACGTTGGTATTCGGCGCGACCAGGTTGTTTACGTATTGGGCTAGACAAAGTGGCTTTAACTATTAGTGGCTCTTTAACGGTTAAGCCTTGCATCTTATTGATGATCGGCCAAACTAGCTTATAGAAGGTCACCATTGAAGATACTGGGTTGCCAGGTAAGCCGCAAAATACTGCTTTGCCTAACTTACCAAAGGCAAAAGGTTTACCGGGTTTAATCGCGAGACGCCAAAAGGTGATTTCACCTTCTTCAGATAAAATTTGCTTGGTGTAATCAGCATCACCCACAGAAACGCCACCAGAGGTTAGCACCATGTCTGCTTTGTCCGCTGCTTCTTTAAATGCACCGCGAATGGCTTCCTTATCGTCTTCGATAACGCCTAAGTCAATCCATTCAACATTTGCTTGGGTCAGTAGCCCTTTGATTGAGTAGCGGTTTGAATCGTAAATTTGTCCTGGAGCAAGGTCGCTTCCAACCGGGCGTAACTCGTCACCTGTTGAGAAGAAAGCGACTTTAAGGCGTGCTTTAACGCGTACTTGGCTAATACCTATAGTGGCTAAAACGCCCATTTCAGCAGCGCGAATTTGGGTGCCACTTTTAAGAACGTTAGTGCCTGCGATAAGCTCTTCACCGCGGTAGCGAACACTATTACCTTTCGCTTTAGGATGTTCAATGGTGATGTTATTTCCGTCTGCAGTGGTTTTTTCCTGCATTTGAACGGTATCGTAACCCGTTGGAACAGGGGCACCTGTCATAATGCGAATACAGCTATTTGCAGGAATATTGCCTTGATATGGGTGACCAGCAAATGAGGTACCGACTAAGGTCAATGTCGTTGCGTTGTCACCAGTTAGTTCATCAAATTTGAATGCATAGCCATCCATTGATGAGTTATCAAAAGGCGGGAGATCAATACAAGATGCCAAATCTTCAGAAAGAATGCGGCCAACAGCTTCATTTAAGCTGACCATTTCACTGTTTTCAGTCACACTGACTTGAGCTAATAGCGCTTTAATTGCATCAGCAGGCGCCATTAAACCAGGTTGTGCACAGGCATCAGATTTTGTTGACATCGTTGCTCCTCACATGACATTGCCATGTTGTGGTTCATCTAAGATCGACTTAGATAATAAGATTCATTTTTGATACTGCATTATGCCATGATAGCGACAGATAACTATGATCAGACCGAAGGTTTTTTATATCTATGACGACCAAAAGTGACGATGTGAGCGAGAAACCCAGTAAGTCATCACCTAAAGATGTCGATTGGTTTCTTTACATGATCAAGTGTCATAACGGGCACATCTATACAGGTATCACGACTGACGTTAAAAGGCGTTTTTCAGAGCATCAAGCTGGTGGTGCTAAAGGGGCAAAATACCTTAAAGGAAAAGGCCCGTTAACCTTGGTTTACCAAGAAAGCGTTGCTGACAGAAGTTTAGCGACTAAACGAGAAATAGCGGTAAAAAAACTGTCTAGGGTGAAGAAGCTGGCGTTAATTGCTTCTTATCAGCATGACCAATATGACCAGTACCATCTATAGTGTCTATGATTAGTGTTTATATTGGGTGTTTGTGAAGCTTACGCCATGCTCAAGTTAAGGCATTAACCTGAATAAAAACCACTCTACGCATCTTTTTCTAGTTAAAAGCTTAGAGTGGCTTCATTGTTGAGAACGTTGCTAATGAGTTTTACTTGAAATCCATATTTAACCGACAGCTAATTGATACCTAACCGACTAACGAGAACGCAATACTGGATATTTCATATATTGCTCATCGAAGTACGGACTTCTTTCATAAAACCAACGTAATCTTGCTTTAGGATCATTAGCAAAGGCTTCGTCTTCTAGTGCCAGTTTAAATTCTTTAGCTAATGACTCATCCTCTTTGAGCATTTGGGCTGCCAATGGTTCTACCGCATAATCTTCAATGTATTCAGTACGGGTGAAAATGCTATTAAAAAAGCCCCATTGGAAAAATGAGTCTGCAGACTGAGGCTCGAGTAACAAAATGGCTAAATCACCTAATGGCTGATTTGTGGCAATCTGTACGGTACCAATCGGTAACGTCGTTTCGATATTCACCTTGTTGCTGGTGGCCTGAACTCTTTGCCTACCTTCATAATCCTTATGATTAAATTGCGGCTCTGAAAATTGGTACTGGCTGACTTTTACCGTTTTAGCTTCTGTCAGTTGTGTCATTCTCACACCATGAATCGAAAGGCGGTCAAGCACTTGTTGCCACTGAGCTGCCACATAATAAAACTTGGGGCGTTGGGTAATGATATTGGGTTCAGTATTTCCCATCACGGGTAAGTTTGGATATAGCTTAGGTTGACCATTCCAGCGCACCACATCATTGCCACTGATTTCACTGGTCTCAAGGGTATAATCAATGCCCTTAAAATCCCATCCAGCTTGATCAACTGTGTTCCACGTTAATGGGACTTGCTGCTGACGTCGGTATTTATCTTCATAAATGGCGGCTTTTAACTTAGTGCCGTGTGTCGCGACTGTTTTTAAGGTTTGCTCAAGCATGACGTATGTGCCGAGAACACGCTGCTTAAAAGGTTTTAAACTGTGGTTTTCAATGAGAATGGTCGGCAAATGGCGTGCATCGCCATAACCGTTTGAAAATCGCGGGCTTGGATTCCAGTAGGATAATCCTTTTGTAAGGTCGGTGTTATCTAGAGCGAACACAAGTGGCCCAGGAACGTGACCATTATCAGTGAGTGCTGATTCAACTTCTGGACGGTAGTACTTTTCTAACCAATCAAAACTTGCCGGGCTGTAACCTTGTTTAACGTTATAACCAAAGGTGACATCGTATTGGTAATCAATGCCGTCAGTGACATGAACGTCAATATATAAGTCAGGTTGCCACACATTGATGGCGCGGATCATATGTTGTAATTCTAGAGTATCTAGTTTGGCGTAATCACGGTTTAAATTTAAGTTTCTAGCGTTAGTGCGCCAACCCATATCCACAGGTCCACGTTGATTTACGCGGTTAAACTCAGAGCTGCGCTCATGGCCGTCGACACTTAAAATAGGTACAAATAATAGGTTTACCTTATCGAGCAATGCCTGTTTATCACCTTGGGTAATATCTCTCAATAACATCATCCCAGCATCTTTTCCGTCAATTTCACCAGAATGAATACCCGCTTGAACTAACACGGTTGGTTTGTTGCTTTCAGATAGCTCCGCGGGGGTTGTCGCGCCAGATTCAGATGCGATTACCATCCAAATATCACGCCCTTGAGGGCTTTTCCCCAAAGATGTTTGCGCTAATAAGGCGCTGTTATCGACTAAGTTTGTTAACCATTGATGAGTGTCATCATAATTAGGGCTTTGGGTTAATGCTTGCTGCTCGAATGGTGTCGCCCATGGGGAATCGGCAGGTTTTATCAATGTTTCGCTAGCGCCTTGCCAAGTTAATATAGGCGGGAGGATTTTATCATTGATAAATACAGGTTCGGCATAGGTTGAATCGGAATAGGTTGACTGGTTATGGTTTGATTCGACATTTTGGGGCACGGCAATGCTTGAATCTATTGCTTGCTGCTCTTCAGTTGCCGCCACGCTGGCAAACGAAAACATGGAATTAATAATCAAACTTGCGAGAAAAGCGCGCCGCATAGATATCCCTATGATATGAGCAAAAGTGTTGTTTTATCATAAATTAAATCGAGTATGAGACAAGAGGAAAAAGCGAGGTTATTGAGTTTAAAGCTGCCTAAAATGTAACAAATAAAAAAGCCTCAATATCATTTGAGGCTTTGTATCAAAACAGCAATACTGTTGCGCTAATAGTTTTACGCTGGTAATGAGCGTTTTACTTAGGCATTAACTTAAGCATTTTTATTAGCTATTTGGTCCAGCGGCTTTAATAGCATCAGACACTTGGTATTTAGCAAAGTTTGCTGTGAACTCTTCTGCCAGTTGCTGGGCATATTTAGCATACTCATTTTTGTCTGCCCAAGTGTTAACTGGGTTTAATAACTGAGTATCCACACCTGATACAGCAACAGGTACCGCTAAATTGAGCTTGTCGATATGCTGGGTTTCAACATCCTTTAGCTCGCCACTTACAATTGCATCGACAATTGCACGAGTTGTAGGGATATCAAAACGCTTACCAACGCCATGAGGGCCGCCTGTCCAACCTGTGTTAACTAGGTACACTCGGCTTCCGAACGATTCAATGCGTTTCATCAATAGCTCTGCGTAAACACCCGCTGGGCGAGGGAAGAAAGGAGCACCAAAGCAAGTTGAGAAGGTCGACTGAATTGCTGAAGTTGAGCCCATTTCAGTTGAGCCCACTTTTGCAGTGTAGCCTGACAAGAAGTGATAGGCCGCTTGCTCTTTCGTTAACACTGAAACTGGTGGTAATACACCTGATACATCACACGTTAAAAACACCACTGAGTTTGGTTCTGCACCGCGGTTTTCTTCTTTGCGTTGAGCAATGTGCTCAAGCGGATAAGCTGCGCGGCTATTTTCTGTGAGTGTCGTATTGCTGTAATCAGGCACTCGACTTTCATCTAGCATCACGTTTTCAAGCACAGTACCAAAACGAATAGCATCCCAGATAACAGGCTCATTTTTCTGGCTTAAGTCGATGCATTTTGCATAACAGCCGCCTTCAATATTAAATACGCCGCCTGGTGCCCAACCGTGTTCATCATCGCCAATCAAGAAACGCTTTGGATCTGCTGATAAGGTTGTTTTACCTGTGCCAGATAAGCCGAAGAATAAGGTGGTATCGCCATCATGTCCCACATTCGCAGAACAATGCATTGGTAATACGCCTTTGGCAGGCAATAGGAAGTTTTGAACCGAGAACATTGATTTTTTCATTTCGCCAGCATATTTAAGTCCGGCAAGTAGGACTTTTTTAGCTTCGAAATTGATCATGACCACAGCATCTGAGTGAGTGCCGTCACGGGCTGGATCACAAACAAACTCAGGCGCATTCATGATTTGCCATACGTCTTTATCACCGCGGTTAAATTGTTCCGGTGTGATAAATAAGTTGCGGGCAAAAATTTGATGCCAAGCATATTCGGTAGTGACTCGAACAGGAAGATAATGCGCATCGTCAGCACCAACTTCAAGTTCAGATACAAATATGTCTTTTTCAGAAAGATAAGCTTCAACTCGGCCCCACAGTGCATCAAAGGTATCTGCTGCAATACCTTTGTTGACTGAACCCCAATCTATTTCATCTTGAGTATTAATCTCTTGAACAATGAAACGATCATTGGGTGAGCGACCTGTGCGCTCGCCTGTTTTAGCTACTAGTGCGCCATTGGCGGTTAACTGCCCTTCATTACGTTGTAAAGCAAGTTCAATTAACTCAGCGCTAGTAAGGTTAAAGTGTACGCTGTTGGTTCCATCTGTCATCGGGTGCTTCTCCGTTTAAAATAGGTCGTTTATCGGTCTTTGCTGCCGATTCATATTTTGGATGACTTACGTTCTCGCTTGCTTATGCTAAAACTAATTTAGCAATGTCATTGTAACGTAATAAATAAGATAGGTAACTAACAGTTTGGTAACTTTTTTGTAAGTTGGGTGGGATGTTTAGTTTTAAGATAGATTTTTTACACAAAAAAAGCGCCTAAAGCGCTTTTTTGTGAAAGTTATTATGTTATCTCGATCAGTTGTTGCTGCTTCCAGCATCAAGGTTGCCAGCATAAATAGCGGCAATATCGATAGAGTCGAAGGTATACATTTTAGGACAGTATTCACATCCCATTTCAATTTTGCCTTCTTCCGTTAGAATTTCTTCAACTTCACTTTGCTCAATCGTTGCCAGAGCCTTAGCGCTACGCTCTCTTGAGCAAGTACATTTGAAGCTAACATCAACAGGGTCAAAAAGACGTACATCTTCTTGGTGGTAAAGGCGATGTAAAATATCTTCAGCTTCTAAGGTAAATAACTCTTCTTGCTTAATGGTTTCAGTTAGCGCCAATAAGTGATTGAAGTCTTCATTTTCTTCAGTTTGAGTTGGTAATACCTGTAACAGCATTCCCGCGGCTTGTTTACCGTCAGCAAATAATGAAATATGTGTTGGTAATTGCTCAGACTGATTAAAGTACTCTTCTAAACATCCTGCTAAGTTTTCATGATCTAATGACACGATACCTTGGTATCGCTCACCTTCATCAGGAGTCAAAGTAATCACCATGACACCTTTGCCGAATAAATCAGTTAGTGATGCATCATCAGCAAACTCACCATTCCAGCGGGCTACACCGCGGAGTGCTTGTAAGTTTGTGCCATTAATAACAGCAACAGAAACGGGTCCATCACCTTGTAATTGCACACTGATATCACCAGAAAACTTGATGGTTGCAGTTAATAGTGAAGTCGCAGCCATAAGCTGACCCATAATCAATTGCAGCGCCTTTGGGTATTCATGTGCTGAAAGAATTTCTTGATAACTTTTATCAAGTTGAACCATTTCACCACGGACATCGGCATTATCAAATAAGTAGCGATGTAAAATATCTTTGCTCATGTTTAATCTCGTTTGTTGTGCCGTAAATATCGTTATAGATCTTTAAAGCGAATGAGTTGGCGACGTTGTTTTTTATCCGGCTTATTTTCTGGGGCGGGATTATTCAAAATATTCAAACGTCTGGCTTCGGCATTAAACGCTCTTTTGCTAATGCTTTCGGCTGTTTCTTCATATAGCGTTTGCGCTACAGCAGCTCCTTGTCGGTGTTCCGACAACTGAGCAATAATTATTTCCCTGTCATCATGGCCTTGGCGTAAACGGATCTTGGCACCAACCTCAGCTTGTTTGCTAGATTTAGCCCGTTGACCGTTATAGTGCACCTTTCCACCATTGATCATCTCTTTTGCTAGTGAGCGAGTTTTGTAAAAACGTGCCGCCCATAACCATTTATCAAGTCGAACTGTCACTGTTTTAGATGGAGCTTGATTCATTTAACACCCCCAAAAGTGGTATGAGTTCACACCGTTGACATTTTTCATATATAAAATGGAGGAAAGAACCTAATATCGTGGCGTTTCTCACAGCCTTTTTAGGCGCGCAAATGTAGCATATTCGGTGCAATTTCGCCAATCCATATGCTACGGGCTTGTTGCGATAAGCTTGGTGAGTTAGCATGAAGCAGTATTTCCTAAATTAACAGAATTAGAACAGCGACCTGCTAGAGGGTCAAAGCCGAATATGGATGTATTAGATAAAATTATAACTAAGGCTGCGGGAATTCCCCAAAAGCCGTTAAGCACAGCTGTATTCTGGTTAGGATTAGTGATTGTGCTATTACTGACAGCGCAGATTACTTGGAAGTTAATGCCAGTAAATTCCCAGGCAGTTGCATGGCAACCTTCGCCCACTTCGGTAGCAAGCGCTAAACGCGTTGAGATAAGTCGTGTCCAAAAATTGTCTTTATTTGGTGAGAAAGACGCCAATGCTGATAGTCGACCAAATAAACCTGCCCCTGTCGAACAGATTACCGATGCGCCTAAAACCAACCTTTCTATACTGCTGACTGGTGTTGTGGCTTCAACTTCTGACACGAATGGTCTGGCAGTCATTGAATCTAAAGGCAATCAAGAAACCTACGGTTTAGGTGACAAAATCAAAGGTACTTCTGCGTCACTAAAAGAAGTCTATGCTGACCGAATTATTATTACTAATGCTGGGCGTTATGAGACCTTGATGTTGGATGGCTTAAGCTATACCACCCAAAGCCAAGCCAACCAGTCCCTGCAGCAAGCGAAAAAAGATCGACAAGTACAACGCGATGACCGCCGACTTGATGCTGAGGTTGCGCAGGAGATTAGTAAATCTCGTGATGAACTCCTAGCCGACCCAAGCAAGTTAACAGATTACCTTGCCATATCTCCAGTTCGCGGCGCCGAAGGTGTCAGCGGCTACCGCCTCAACCCAGGTAAAGATAGAACTTTATTTGCGGCTGCAGGATTTAAAGCAAATGATTTAGCCAAATCCATCAACGGCTATGATTTAACCGATATGGGACAATCATTAGAAGTTATGGCGCAATTACCAGAATTAACAGAAATCGGCGTCATGGTTGAACGTGATGGACAGTTAGTAGAAATAATTTTTAGTTTGCCAGAATAGTACTGGCAGTAGAGGATTGAAAATAATGAAGAGTTATGGAATTCGACGCAAGTTAGTAGCAGGGATGGTTGCTGGTATTGCAATGCTTGCTTCTCAAGCGGCTTGGTCGGAGCAATATGCTGCCAACTTTAAAGGCACAGACATTCAAGAATTCATTAATATTGTGGGTAAAAACCTCAATAAAACGATTATCGTGGATCCAACTGTTCGCGGAAAAATCAACGTACGTAGTTACGATTTATTAGATGATGATCAGTATTACCAATTCTTCCTCAATGTACTGCAAGTGTACGGTTATGCCGTTGTTGAAATGGAAAATCGTGTCATTAAAGTGATTAAGGATAAAGATGCAAAAACTGCCGCTATCCGTGTTGCTGATGATGGTACTCCGGGCTTAGGCGATGAAATGGTCACGCGCATTGTTGCCTTATATAACACTGAAGCTAAGCAACTTGCACCGCTATTACGTCAACTTAATGATAACGCTGGCGGTGGTAACGTTGTTAACTATGACCCATCAAACGTATTGATGATTTCTGGTCGTGCCGCCGTTGTAAACAAGTTAGTTGAAATCGTACGCCGTGTTGATAAACAAGGTGATACAGAAGTGCAAGTCGTGTCTCTTGAATACGCTTCAGCAGGTGAAATTGTACGTATTGTTGACACTCTATATCGCTCAACAGCGAATCAAGCACAAATGCCAGGTCAAGCGCCAAAAGTGGTTGCTGATGAACGTACTAACTCAGTCGTTGTCAGTGGTGATGAAAAAAGCCGTCAACGTGTGGTTGAATTAGTAAGACGTTTAGATGCTGAACAAGCAACTACAGGTAACACTAAGGTTAGGTATTTACATTACGCCAATGCGGAAGACCTCGTTGAAGTGCTAACCGGCTTTGCTGAGCAATTACAATCAGATCAAGATACCGGTCAAAGTGGCAGCAAACGTCGTAAAGAGATTAATATTATGGCCCACCTTGATACTAATGCGTTAGTCATCAGTGCCGAGCCAGATCAAATGCGTACCATTGAAAGTGTGATTAATCAGCTGGATATTCGTCGTGCACAAGTATTGGTTGAAGCGATTATTGTAGAAGTGGCTGAAGGTGATGACGTAGGCTTTGGTATTCAGTGGGCTTCCGCATCAGGTGGCGGTACTCAGTTTAATAACTTAGGCCCAACTATTGGTGAGATTGGCGCGGGTGTATGGGAAGCACAAGAACAAGAAGCTTCACAAACATGTACCGGTTCTGGTGATAACCTGACCTGTACCGATAACCCAGCAGTTCAAGGTGACATTACCTTACTCGCTCAAGCATTGGGTAAAGTTAATGGTATGGCATGGGGTATTGCAGCAGGTGATTTTGGCGCATTAGTACAAGCAGTATCTAGCGATACTAAATCAAACGTACTTGCAACTCCTTCTATCACTACCTTAGATAACCAAGAAGCGTCATTCATCGTTGGTGATGAAGTACCGATTCTAACCGGTAGTCAAAACTCAAGTAACGGTAACTCTAATCCATTCCAAACGGTAGAACGTAAAGAAGTGGGTGTGAAACTCAAAGTGGTTCCGCAAGTAAACGAAGGTACAGGGGTTAAACTTACCATTGAGCAAGAGACCTCTGGGATTAACGGTAAAACTGGCGTCGATGTTACCTTTGCGACTCGTCGTTTGACGACGACTGTCATGGCGGACTCAGGACAAATTGTCGTGTTAGGTGGCTTGATTAGTGAAGAGACTCAAGAGTCTGTTCAAAAAGTCCCTTTCTTGGGCGATTTACCGATTATTGGTCACTTATTTAAATCTTCTTCAAGTGGTGTGAAAAAGAAAAATCTAATGGTGTTTATCAAGCCTACGATTATTCGTGACGGTATTACCATGGAAGGCATTGCTGGACGTAAATATAACTACTTCCGCGCTCTGCAAATTGAGCAGCAAGAACGCGGTATTAATCTAATGCCAGGCAGTGATGTACCTGTGCTTGAAGAGTGGGATCAAGAGTCGTATCTACCTGATGAAGTGAACGAAGTACTCAATCGTTACAAAGAAGGTAAAAACTTAGAAACTAAAATGCGTGAAACGGATCCAGCACTGAAACACATCAGTGAAAGTAAAGATAAAGACAAGCAATTAGCGGAAGGCGCTGCTGCAGCAGCAGAGGAAGCCGCTGCTGAAGAACAAGAAGATGATGCCAATGAGTGAAGCAGAAATGACTGAGCAATTGGCACAAGTGTCAACCGACTTAGGCTTGGAAGCAGAAGAACTCAATGATGAGGTTTTTCACTCTACCAGTCGTGAGCGTTTACCATTTGCTTTTTCTCATCGTTTTAATTTGGCATTAGCAAAAGAAACAGATGCGCTAAAGTTATATTACACCAGTGAAACTCCGTTAGAGGCGATGCTAGAAGTGCGTCGCTACGCTGGCGAAGAGCTAGTGCTGTGTAAACTGCCCGTTGAAGAGTTTGAAGCCAAGCTGACACAAACTTTCCAAGCTAACTCTTCTGAAGCTCAACAGCTGATGGAAGATATTGGCAATGAGATGGATTTATTTACGCTTGCTGAAGAACTGCCGCAAACTGAAGATTTATTAGAAGGCGATGATGACGCGCCAATTATTAAATTAATTAATGCGTTATTGTCTGAGGCTATTAAAGAAGAAGCTTCAGATATCCACATTGAGACCTATGAGAAGCAATTAATCGTCCGCTTCCGTATTGATGGTGTACTAAAAGAAGTCCTAAAACCTAATCGTAAGCTGTCTTCATTACTCGTATCGCGTATTAAAGTGATGGCGCGTTTGGACATTGCTGAGAAACGCGTACCACAAGATGGTCGTATCTCATTACGTATTGCTGGTCGTGCGGTTGATGTGCGTGTATCTACCATGCCGTCAAGCCATGGCGAACGTGTGGTACTGCGTTTATTAGATAAGAATACCGGTAATCTCGATTTAAAATTGTTGGGTATGACCTTATCGATTCGCGAACAGTTCGATGCGATTATCCGTAAACCACACGGTATTATCTTGGTAACAGGCCCGACAGGTTCAGGTAAAAGTACCACCTTGTATGCTGGCCTAACTGAGATCAATTCAAAAGATACCAACATTTTGACCGTAGAAGATCCTATTGAGTATGAACTCGAAGGTATCGGTCAAACTCAAGTGAACATGAAAGCCGATATGAGCTTTGCTCGTGGCTTACGTGCCATCTTACGTCAAGATCCAGATGTGGTGATGATTGGTGAAATCCGTGATTTAGAAACGGCGCAAATTGCGGTTCAAGCCTCGTTAACGGGTCACTTAGTGATTTCTACTCTGCATACCAATACAGCGTCGGGTGCAATTACCCGTTTGCAAGATATGGGTGTTGAACCTTTCCTCGTATCTTCAAGTTTACTTGGTGTACTTGCGCAGCGCCTTATTCGTACTCTTTGTAATGAATGTAAGATCCCACATGAACCTGATGAACGTGAACGCGAATTACTCGGCGTTACAGCCAACGATACCCGAATGATTTACCGTGCCAATGGCTGCAAAGAATGTGGTAACAACGGTTACCGTGGCCGTACAGGTATTCATGAGCTATTGGTAGTTGACGATAATGTCCGTGAATTAATTCATGGCGGCCGTGGCGAATTAGCCATTGAAAAATATGTGCGTCAGACTATCCCAAGTATTCGTCATGATGGCATGAGCAAAGTGCTTGATGGGGTTACCACTTTAGAAGAAGTACTGCGTGTGACTCGCGAGGAGTAATCAATGGCAGCGTTTGAATATAAAGCCCTTGATAGCAATGGCAAGCAACAAAAAGGTGTCATCGAAGCTGATACAGCGCGCCACGCTCGTAGTCAGTTACGTGAACAACGCTTGATGCCACTTGAGCTGCAACCTGTTGCAGAAAAAGAAGCAAAAGCCAAAAGTAGCGGTTTAAAGTTATTCCAACGCGGTATTTCAGTGGCCGAACTGGCATTGATCACTCGTCAAATCGCAACGTTAGTTGCGGCTGGTTTACCGATTGAAGAATCCTTAAAGGCTGTGGGTCAACAATGTGAGAAAGATAGACTTGCCAGCTTAGTAATGGCTGTACGCTCTCGAGTTGTTGAAGGTTATAGTCTTGCTGATTCTCTTGCTGAATATCCTCACGTCTTTGATGATTTATATCGTGCAATGGTGGCATCAGGTGAAAAATCTGGCCATTTAGAAGTGGTATTGAATCGTCTTGCTGATTACACCGAGCGCCGTCAACAACTCAAATCAAAGCTGACTCAAGCGATGATTTATCCCATTGTGCTGACAGTTGTGGCGATTGGTGTTATTGCCGTGCTACTTGCTGCGGTCGTACCAAAAGTGGTTGGTCAGTTTGAGCATATGGGCCAAGAGCTACCAGGCACAACGCAGTTTTTGATCCTTGCATCTGACTTTGTTCAATCTTATGGATTGGTGGTGCTTGGATTGTTATTTGCTGCATTTGTATTGTTTAAACAGATGCTTAAAAAACCTAATTTTAGAATGTTATTTGATACTTGGCTGCTAAAGGCACCAGTTATCGGTAAGGTCAGCAAAGGGATTAACACAGCGCGATTTGCAAGAACCTTAAGTATTTTATCGGCCAGTTCGGTGCCATTACTTGAAGGCATGCGCATTGCGAGTGAAGTATTGCTTAATGTGAAAGTCAGAGCTGCTGTTGATGATGCTACAGCACGCGTACGTGAAGGTACCAGTTTAGGCGCGGCACTGACAAATACTAAACTTTTCCCACCAATGATGCTCTATATGATTGCATCGGGTGAAAAAAGTGGTCAGTTGGAGCAAATGCTAGAACGTGCTGCAGATAACCAAGATAGCGAATTTGAATCAAACGTGAATATTGCCCTTGGGGTGTTTGAACCAATGCTTGTCGTCAGTATGGCGTCAGTCGTGTTGTTCATCGTAATGGCAATTTTACAGCCTATTTTAGAATTAAATAACTTAATCAGCGGCTAAGCGCAGTAAGTTATTAATCTTATTTTTGTCACGCATCATCGGGTGCGTATCGGAGGAAGTCGTCAATGCAAATGAATCGTAAACAACGTGGTTTTACCCTATTAGAAGTCATGGTGGTTATCGTGATCTTAGGTATTTTAGCCTCAATGGTGGTACCAAACTTAATGGGTAACAAAGATAAAGCTGATTTACAAAAAGCGGTATCTGACATTGTTGCATTAGAAAATGCACTTGATATGTACCGTCTTGATAACAGTGTTTATCCAACGACTGATCAAGGCTTAGATGCACTAGTTCAAAAGCCAACGTCTTCTCCTGAGCCACGTAACTATCGTCCAGATGGTTACCTTAAGCGTTTACCTCAGGATCCATGGCGTAATGATTACTTCTTACTCAGTCCTGGTGAGAATGGTCGTATTGATATTTTCAGTGCAGGACCTGACGGTCAAGTTGGCACTGAAGATGATATCGGCAACTGGAACCTACAGAACTTCCAGTAATGGAAGTTTGATTTGATATTGCATCATGAACGTTAAACGCCAATCTGGGTTCACACTGCTGGAAGTGTTACTTGTTGCACTGTTGATGGGCTTAGCGGCCGCAGCTGTGACAATGACCACCAGTACCGCAGGACCAGAGCAAGCGTTAACAAAAACGGCAAGAAAGTTTATTGCTACGACTGAATTGGTCATTGAGGAAACAATCCTAAGTGGCCAATTTTTAGGTATTGTCGTTGAAGAAGATGAATATGAATTTGTCTATTACAAAGAAGGTAAGTGGGAACCATTAACCGGTGACCGCCAGCTTGCTCCGCAGCAAATGGAAGAAGGGGTGGAGTTAAGTTTATTGTTGGATGGCTTACCTTTAGTACAAGACGATGAAGATGATGAGTCTTGGTTCGATGAGCCTTTGATTGAAGAATCAAAAGAAGACAAAAAGAAAAACCCTGAACCACAAATCCTGCTATTTCCAAGTGGTGAAATGACGACGTTTGAGCTGAGTTTCTTAACAGATGATGAGAACGGTAAAGAAGTCGAAATCTTGGTAGTCGGTGATGCTTTAGGGCGTTTAGCTATAGGAAGTTTCGATGAAGATCAGTAAAGGCATGACCTTACTCGAAGTCATTGTTGCTTTAGCGGTATTTTCCATCGCAGCTGTAGCAGTAACCAAGAGTATTGGCGACCAAATGGCGAATTTACCCATTTTGGAAGAACGTACTCTAGCTCAGTGGGTCGCGAGTAATCAGATGGTTGAAGCGCGTCTGATTCAGCAGTTCCCTGAACTTGGCACTAAAAATGGCCAAGTTGAACTGGCGGGAAAAGATTGGTATTGGCGTCAAGAAGTGATTAAAACGACGGACGACAATTTTAGAATGATAAGAGTTTTAGTCAGCGACGAAGATAGGTTTAACCGAATCGTTGCCCAAGTGAGTAGTTATGTTCACAACGAAGGCTAGTTCTCGACAATGCAGCCAAGCAGGTTTTACCCTGCTGGAAATGCTTATCTCAATTGCGATTTTTGCCATGATAGGTTTGGCGGCAAATGCCGTGCTATCAACGGTAATGAAAAATGACGAAGCAACGAAAGAGTTTTCGGTTCGTCTGAAAGCGTTGCAACAAGGTTTCGGCATAATCGAACGTGACTTAGGTCAGATAGTCGCCAGAACACAACGTGGCTTGGACGGAGAGCGCACCAGTTCAGTATTTCAGACAGGCGATAATATGCTGGACTCTGAAACCGAAGCATTAGTGTTTTTTCGTTTAGGTTGGCTAAATCCAGATGGCATGTTGCCCCGTGGTAGCCTGCAATCAGTGGCTTATATTGTACAAGATGGTCGATTAGAGCGTTGGTATTACCCATACCCTGAACCAGTAGTGGGCGCTGAACCGCTAAAAAGTTTAATTATCGAAGACGTCATTGATATTAAATACTCCTTTTTTGTAGGAGAGAAATGGGAAACTGAAGTCGATGCATCTACATTGCCTTTAGCGATTGCCATGGAAGTCGAAATTGAAGGTCTCGGTATTATTGAACGACGTTTCTTACTACCAAAAGGCGGTAATAGTTCAAGCTCCGGTGATGACGGAAACGGCAGTGGTGGTAATAACGGTGATGATGACAGTGAGCAGACTGACGAAAGTAGTGATACAGGTAATAACTCATGATGAAGCGTCAATTACCCGGTATTCGTAAACAGCGAGGTGTTGCCTTGCTAGTGGTACTGCTGATTGTGGCGTTAGTCGTCATTATTGCAACTAATATCACCAGCCGAAACCAGCTTTCCATGCGCCGAACTTTGAATTTAGCTCAGTACGATCAGGCTTATTGGTATGCAATATCAGCTGAAGAACTGGCGAAAAAGACATTAAAGCAAGATATGGAAGACAGTGACGGCACTGTACATCTCCAGCAATACTGGGCACTGGCTGATGTTATTTTCCCCGCTGAATTTGGTGAAATTGGCGGTGAGATGATGGATATGCGTTCCTGTTTCAATCTGAATGCGTTATCGGTGACAACATCAGAATTAGAAAATGGTCAACCAAAGTTAACCGTCGCTGCAATGCAATATAAAGCCTTACTAGTGGCGTTAGGTATGGATGATTTTGGGGCGGAAAGACTGACCCATACACTTATTGATTATATTGATGATAATACAACATCAATGCCTTATGGCGCTGAAGATGCCGAGTATGAATCTCGTAATGTGCCATACCGCGCTGCAAATACGTTATTGAATCATCGCAGTGAACTTAGAGCGGTGATGGGTTACAACCAGCAGGTGTATTTGACATTATTACCCTATATTTGTGCGATTCCAGGTAATAATCAGCAGTTATTGAATGTGAATACCATTGAGGTTGAACAGGCGGCATTACTGGTTGGCATGCTAGATAATAAAATTAGCCTGAGCGATGCTGAAAGCTTAATAAACCAAAGACCTGCCGATGGTTTTGAGACCGCTGCAGAGTTCTGGGAAAATAATACCCTTGCTAGTATCGCCATAGAAAGCAATATGAAATCGAGCATTGTTGTCGATAGTAATTTCTTTTTACTTAAAGCAGGCGCTAGAGTGGATAACGCAACCTTTAGAATGGATAGCGTATTACAACGAAGCGGCAATAATTTTGACGTGCTGTCTCGCCAATATGGCGGTCAGCAATAATGAACAAGCGAAACAACCCGCTGCAATTAGCATTGATGGCATTGCAGCTTGTGGAGAATAACAGTGTCTGAACGGCTTTTTATCCGATTAGGAAAAACATCAGAAAGCCCTTGTTCTTGGCTAGTGTGGTCAGAACAGGAGCAAGAAATCATTGCCTCAGGTGAGTTAAGCGATGCTGCTAGTTTGAATAGCTTAACTGAGCGTGCCGGTAACCGTCCGGTTGATGTTTTAGTGCCTGCATCTAGCATGACATTGACGCAAATCAATTTGCCTGAAAAAAATCAGCGCCAAGCGTTAAAAGCATTGCCTTTCATGCTTGAAGAAACCATAGCCTCCAATGTTGAAGAAATGCACTTTGTGGTTGGTCCTCGAGATGGCGAGCAACTAAACGTTGTGGCAGTTGCCCATGAGCAAATGCAAGATTGGATGTCTTGGTTACTTGAAGCGGGCATTAAAGTAAAACGCATTGTGCCAGATTGTTTAGCATTACCATTGGAGCAATGCCGCTGGGCAGCCCTTGATATGGGTGATGAGTTATTGCTTAGAACGGGTGAAGGTAGCGGAGTTAGCTTACCCAAAACCTGGTTAGATTTTGCATTGCCAAAACTGATGCCAGAAAAACAAGAAGATGAAGCACCGTTAAATATTGCTGCCTACAGTGAAGATTTAGTCTTTATGGACGCAGAGGTCGAACCAAAACCATTAGATTTACCTATGATGGTGTTGGCGAAAGGTATTTTACAAGCACCAGTTAATTTATTAAGCGGCGTTTATTTACCTAAGCGTGAATACAGTAAGCACCTAATGCTGTGGAAGAACGTTGCCATTATTGCTGCAGTTGCCATAGTACTTTCTTTGGTTAATAAAGGACTTACGATTCACCAACTAGAAAGCCAAACCGCTGAAGTGAAGCAAGAAAGTGAAGCTATCTTTAAGCGTGTTATTCCTAGTGTAAGCCGTATCGTTAATATCCGTAGTCAAATGGACTCGCAATTACGCAGTATGCAGGGGCAAGGCGGTGGAGCGGCATTTTTTGAAATGCTTGATGGTTTACGTGGCTCATTTGAGCAAGTGCCTGACTTGAAACCAAACTCATTACGCTTTGATGCCAATAGAAATGAACTTCGAATGCAAGTGACTGCTAAGACTTATGATCAGGTTGATAAGTTTAAAGAACTTGTCGAAGCACGCTATGACCTCGATATGGGCGCAATTAACAGTGGTGAAGATGAAGTGAACACAACCCTGACATTGAGAGGCAAATAAGATGGAAAATTTGCAGACCTGGTGGAAAGGCTTAGCCCTTCGTGAGCAGCAACTCGTTGCCTGTTGTGGTGTGTTTGTCATCATTGGTATTTTGTATTGGGGCATTTGGAGTCCGATTTCTCAAGCAGCTGAAAATGCTGAGATGAGACACCAATCAGAATTACAAACCCTAAACTATGTAAAACAAACAGCCAATAAAATTGCAGGCCTTAAACAGTCGGGTTCAAAACCAACATCAACGGGTAGTTTGAGTTCTGTAGTGAATCAGTTAGCGGGTCAATATAAGTTAGAGATTACTCGTATGCAGCCACAAGGGGATAAAATCCAATTGTGGATGGATGATGTACCGTTTGACAGTTTATTAAATTATTTGCATGAACTTGTAGAAGAGAAAGGCTTAACACTGGAAAGTGTCGATTTATCAGAGTCGGATATCGCAGGTTTTGTCAAAGTACGTCGTATTCAGCTGTCTAAGTAAGCAGGTATTGTAGTGAGTTTGATTAAGAAAATTATAATTGGCGTATTCATCTACCTTATATTTATGGTGGTTTATATTCCTGCTAATTGGGTTGTGGGTATTGCTCCATTACCAAACAACATCAAAATCAGTGGCGTGACTGGCACGTTATGGCAAGGTAGTGCCGATCTTGTGTCTGTTGACCGTCGTTTGATAGAACAAGTAAAGTGGGATTTAAACCCTTGGGCATTACTTATCGGTACTGCTAATGTTGATCTGCAAATCGGTAGTCGTGCCACACCTGTGAGTGGTCAAGGTGATATTAGCTGGTCACTGTCAGGTATCTCGGCAGAGAATCTACGCTTTGAAGCCCCGAATCAGTTTTTACTAGGTAATGCTCGTTTACCTTTTAGAACGAAAGTAGAAGGCGATGTCAGTTTAATTGTCGAACGTCTTGAGCAAGGTGAACCTTGGTGTGAACAGTTAAGCGGCAAGTTATTTTTAAACCGTATTGATGTGAAAAATCAGTTTGGTGAATATCCGTTAGGTGATATTGCCCTAGGATTGAGCTGTGTAGACGGCATGGTGCAATTAAATACAGATGACACGATGAACACCATGGGAATTGAAGGTGTTGCATCACTTGGCGAGAATAATCGTTTCTCTGTTAGCGCTAAGATTAAGCCGACACCAGAACAACCTGAAGATTTAACTCAAGCATTATCTTTTTTGGGTAAACAAGATAGCCAAGGTTATTACCCAATTAATTATAATGGGGTTATTCCAGGTTTATAACTGAATCAGCTTACGTTGTAATTTAATAAAAAGGCATGTGGATAACATGCCTTTTTTGATCTTAGCGTTTAAGGGGCTTTTATTTTAGTTAATTGATATTGGCTAATAGATCATGGTGGAGCATTTGATAATCGTGGATAGCGGGGAAGTCAAAAAAGTCCTTATGAGGTTTTTGGCTATCAGGGTTAGAAATACCCAGTTGAAAACCAATACCTGCTTTTTTAGATGCTTCTAGAATATGCTCGTTATCATCAACAAATAAACAGCGACTAGGATCTAAGTTAAATTGTTTAATTGCATGCTGCCAAAATAATGGGTGTTCTTTAGGGTAACCCGTCTCGTGACTTGAAAATGTCGCATCTAATCCATGGGCCAAATTGGTATGTTCTAGTTTTAACTCAAGGCTTTTCGGATGAGCATTGGTCATTAAAATACGCTGCTTACCAGCTTGATGAAGAGCTCGTAAGAAAGGCATACTATCTTGACGCATTTGGATACGCTCAACGAGTGAGTAGTGCAGGGTTAAAATATCTAAGCCTAATTTCTGTTGCCAATAATCAATACAATACCAATCTAAAGTACCTTCCACTTTTTGATACGACTGCTCAACTAATTGCTGTGCTTCTGCCACAGAAATTTGTCTTTGTTGACTCAGCTGCTGGGGCACCAGGGTTAACCAAAAATGGTTATCAAAATGCAGATCCAGCAAAGTGCCGTCCATATCGAGCAAAACTGTGTCTATCTTATGCCAAGGAAACATGAAAATTCCAGTTGTAGAATATAGCTAGGGTAGTAAGATTGTAACTTGTCTACGTAAATTCGTCATATATGAGGTCTTAATGACAACTCGGCATAAAAAGCCTGAAATCTTGCATCGTGAAATCGTCGCAAAAAGTCGTTTATTTCAAATTGAGCAACTCCATCTTAAGTTTTCTAATGGGGTAGAGCGCCAATATGAAAGAATGAGTGGCGCTAGTCGTGGTGCAGTGATGATCGTTCCTGTACACCAAGGCAAGTTGTTATTAGCCAAAGAATATGCCGCAGGCACCGATAATTATGAGCTTGGATTTCCAAAGGGATTGATTGATCCTGGTGAAGAAGCCATAGAAGCAGCCAACCGTGAGCTTCAAGAAGAGATAGGTTTTGCCAGTAAAAAACTCACTTTACTAAAAGAACTCAGTTTAGCGCCAGGTTACTTTGCCAGTAAAATGCAGATTTTTATTGCTGAAGATTTGTATGAAAGCACCCTAGAAGGCGATGAACCAGAACCGATAGAAGTTATTCCTTATCCGTTAGAACAATGGCAAACCTTACTCGACAATGAAGATTTCTCAGAGTCGAGAAGTGTCAGTGCGTTATTCCTCGCGCAGCAGTTTTTAGCAAAATAGTCGTTATAAATTAAAATAAAAACAAAATATTAGCCTAAGTTAACTACAAAAAAACCTTAATTTGGTCTAACTTGACAGTATTCAGCGTATTATTTGGCGATTGGAGTCGTTATGAAGCCAGAAGAAATTATTGAGCAAGTCATCACTATTGCCACAGAGGCAGGTCAAAAAATTCATGACATTTATGTCAAAGGCGATTTTGACCGAGAAATAAAGTCAGATAATACACCTGTAACGTCTGCTGACTTAGCAGCGAACGAAATTATTTGTGCAGGACTTGCGGCATTGACTCCTGATATTCCTATTCTTAGTGAAGAAGCTGCTGATATTCCTTTTTCTGAACGCGCTGAATGGCAACGATATTGGCTTGTTGATCCGCTAGATGGTACCGGTGAATTTATTGCTGGCAGTGGTGATTTTTCTGTCATTATCGCACTGGTAGAACATAATCGACCTGTGATGGGCGTGGTATATGTTCCTATGACCAAAGTGTGTTATTACGCGATTGCTGGTTTAGGAGCTTACAAGCGTGATAGCAAAAATGAAGTGCGCATCATGAGCCGACAAATTGAAAGTATCGAAGAGTCTGGATTAAAGTTAGCTGTTAGTCGCCGTCAAGATCCTCAATCAGTATTGAAATTATTAAGCCACCCTAAGAGCTGTGAGTTAGTCGTTTTAGGTGGAGCAGCATTAAAGAGCTGTTTAGTGGCTGAAGGGCGAGCTGACTGTTATGTCCGTCTTGGTCCTACAGGCGAGTGGGATACTGGCGCTGCGCAAATTATTTTGGAAGAAGCGGGTGGCTCATTGATGGATATCAATTTACAACCTATGAGCTATAACGAGCGTGAAACACTAGAAAATCCTAATTTTATTGTCGTTGGCAGCCCTAGTTTAGCTTGGGATGATATATTGACCACCTAGTGACTATTTTTTATTAATTAGCTGAATAAATTAATAAAACCAAGCCCTCTTCGGAGGGCTTTTTTGTGTCTGTTATCTAGCGCTTCTAGGTTATTGAGTAGTGATTGAGTAAAAATAAACTTATTATGAACATTGTTTTTTATTTTGTTTGTTGTTAGTTTAGTCACACTTAAACATCTTAAAGGACAACCTGATGGCGAGAAGGAAAGAACATACTCATGAAGAAATTCATGATATGGCCATTAAATCTGTGATGGAATACTTACAAACTGCCCAGCTTGAAAGCTTAAGTCTACGTAAAATCGCCACGCAAATTGGTTATGCACCGAGTACTCTAATTAATATCTTTGGTAGTTATCAGCATTTATTGCTGTCTGTATCTGAACAGGTATTAACGGATTTATATCAGCAGTTAACGGTAAGTGTGGAAACAGCATCGGATCAAGATGTAAATCTGGCTAACAACACTAATGTTCATAACATTGAAGCGAATAAGGCTAGGGCGATTGAAGCGATTGAGATAATGGCCCACAGTTACTTTCAGTTTGCTAATGACCATCCAGCTTGTTTTAAACTGGTATTTGAGTTGTCTGCACCAGAAGGAGTCGAGTTGTCATCAAAACATAAGCTTGCTATTGATACATTGTTCAACTTAATTTCCGAGCAGCTAAATGTTCTTTTTGCTGAGACTAACCATGAGGATATTGTATTAATGAGCCGAGTATTGTGGGGTGGTATCCATGGTTTAACTTGTCTTGCCATCGATGGAAAACTCTTTACCGAACAAGCAGCGTTACCCGCTATGCTCAGTAGTCATGTTCGAGGATATTTATTAGGTATGACTCAAGAAAAGGACTCTTCATGTTGTTAACTAAACGATTTCTTCCCTATTTTGTAACTCAGTGCTTAGGGGCATTAAACGATAATATTTATAAGAATGTATTACTGCTGCTTGTGACGTATAGCCAGGTCAGTGAGCTACCCATTAGTGTGAATATGTTTGTTAACTTAGCCGCTGGGGTATTTATTTTACCTTTCTTCTTATTTTCAGCTCATGCAGGAATGGTTGCCGATAATATGGACAAGGCAATGCTGATCCGTCGTTTGAAGTTACTTGAATTGATCATCATGTCCTGCGCAGCCTTTGCGATTTTATCTCAGAGCTATTTAGTCATGCTATTGCTGCTATTTATGATGGGGAGTCAATCTGCTTACTTTGGGCCTGTAAAATACTCATTATTACCGCAAACATTAAAAGAGAATGAGTTGGTTACGGGTAATGCTTGGGTAGAGATGGGCACCTTTATCTCAATCTTAGTGGGAACATTATCAGCTGGCTTAATCGTCGCCAGTGATCATAGTTTAATCGGCGCAGCGGCGATTGTAGTGACATTAGCTGCTATTGGTTACCTCTCAAGTCGCGCTATTCCAGCATTACAGCCACAGGGGAAAATTGAAAAAATCAAATTTACACCTTTATCTGGCACTTGGCGTAGCATCGCTAAAGTAAGAAAAACACCAGGGATATGGATGGCTATTTTAGCGATTAGCTGGTTTTGGTTTTTAGGCGCGACTTACCTTACTCAGTTTCCTAACTTTGCCAAATTACACTTACATGCTGATGCTACCGTAGTGTCGTTATTGCTTGCCTTGTTCTCGATTGGTATTGCAGTTGGTTCATGGATTTGTGAGCGAGTGTCATACGGACATGTAGAGCTAGGTGTTTTGCCCTTCGGCGTTTTAGGTTTAACTGTGTTTGGGGTTGATTTAATTTTTGCGATACCACCTGCGCCAGCTGACTTGACCTTTGTTTATGGTTTTAGCGCGTTCATTACTGACCCTCAGCATTTCAGAGTGATGGGTGATTTATTTATGGTCGGGCTGAGTGGCGGTTTATTTATCGTGCCACTATATGCTTTCATTCAGTCGCGAGCTGCTAAAGATGAGTGTGCGCAAGCCATTGCTGCCAATAACATCATTAATGCGCTGTTCATGGTTATCGCTGCCATACTGTCGATAATTTTGCTGGGTGTGCTTGAATGGAGTATCCCAGAGCTATTCTTACTATTAGCTGCGATGAATACCGTGGTGGCATTATATGTATATTCACAAGTGCCTGAATTTGCCCAGCGCTTCATCAGTTACTTGTTGAGCCACTTTATGTATCGG
Organism: Shewanella olleyana; assembly: GCF_023283825.1. Taxonomy (GTDB): domain Bacteria; phylum Pseudomonadota; class Gammaproteobacteria; order Enterobacterales; family Shewanellaceae; genus Shewanella; species Shewanella olleyana. Next base: position 108,462 of record NZ_JAKILD010000017.1, read on the forward strand.
GTAAAGGTTACTGGACGAGAACAGATCCCTGCTCAAGGCGCTGGTGTGATCGTGTGTAACCACGTCAGCTATGTTGATGCCTTGATTATTATGGGCTCATCAACCCGTCCAATGCGTTTTGTAATGGATAAATCAATCAGTGAAATACCTTTGCTTAAATACTTATTCCGTCACGCTGGAGTTATACCAATTTGTTCGCCAAAGCAATGTGAGAAGACCTATGAAGCATCATTTGAGCAAATACACCAAGCGCTCAGTAATGATGAATTAGTATGTATTTTCCCAGAAGGGCGTTTATCTAAAGATGGTGAGATTGCAGAGTTTAGACCGGGAATTGAGCGAATATTAAAGCGCGATCCTGTTACCGTAATTCCGATGGCGTTAAATGGCTTATGGGGCTCGTACTTCAGCCATAAGGGCGGTCATGCATTAACAACTCGCCCAAAACGATTCTGGTCAAATGTGGAAGTGAATATTGGTGAAGCAGTAGATGGTGTTGAGTTAGGTCGCCACGGGTTACATCAAAGTGTTGCTGAGTTATTTAATCATAAATCTAGCTAGATTTAGTTAGATTTAGTTAGGTTTAGTTAGGGCCTGTTTATCTTTGTTGGTTGATTTTTGTTCGAAATAAAAGCGTTTTAATTGAGGCGCATTCAATATTGAATGCGCCTTTATATTGACTGTCGATACGATTAATGAAGCTTTTTTATAGTTGGCTCTTTGCAGTTAGCCATTGATTAATCGCCTGATGGTCACCACTAAAAATGATGCGTTGTTGTTTTTTCGCTAGCTGATACTGGTACATTGGATCGTAGTAATGCTGCAGCAAAGTAGAGATCCAATCAAAGTGTGCCGATAAGTCATTTCGATTAAATTGGCAGTTGATAGCTTGCTCAATCAACACGATTAACTCCGCATGTATCTTGCCGCCAAGGCGTTTTTTAATACTGTTAATGCTATTGAGTAGGTAATCAGTAAAGGCACGTTTTCCTTGTTCTGCTCCATAACGGTTAATATAGGTATTGGCTTTATCCACTACATAGGCTTGATGGATACGAGTGAGTCGTTTATCGAAAGACTCTTCTAAAACGATAACTTGACTGCGCTGCATTGCTTGATAGAAAACTTGCGGGATAGCGGAGCGACCAATGAGATAACTCTCATCCTCTAGTAGCGTAAATTGATATGGCAGTTGCTGTTGTTTAAGTAGTTTAACCGCTAAGTTATTTTCGAAGTTTATTTGAGTTGGCTGAGGGTCGATATTCTTTCCAAAACTCGAGCCGCGATGATTGGCTAAACCTTCTAAATCGATTGCTTCATTTCGTTGCAATAACAAATCTGTTTTACCACTGCCGGTAATTCCACTTAGCATCAACAGTGGTTGTTCGATTGCTGCTGACTCGATTGTTTGAATAAGGTATTGGCGCATAGCTTTGTATCCACCCTCGATGAAAGGGATGTCGCTACCCGCCTCTTTAATCCATTGCTGACTCAGCTTTGAACGCAAACCGCCACGAAAACAGTATAGATAAGCCTGAGGGTGCTTGGTGATGTATTGTTGCCATGCCTCTACTCGTTGCTGCTTGGTCTTACCGTTTACTAAGCTATGGCCAAGTGCTATCGCCGCATTTTGACCGTGTTGTTTATAACAAGTGCCGACTTGCTTGCGTTCATCATCAGACATTAACGCTATATTGGTTGAAGCGTTAAATGCGCCTTTGCTGTATTCAATAGGCGCGCGAACATCGAGAAGAGGAATATCCTCGAGAAAGATACCTTGATACTCACTACTAGCAATCATATTGGAACTCATTAGCAGATATCCACTAATGCTATAGGTTTATCTGTCTCAGTTTGGTTAACTGGGGATAACTGACCAATACAGATGGGTTTTACCCCTTGTTCAGTTAAACAGTCCATAAGTTGCTGTTCGGCATTAGCAGATACCGAGATTAATAAGCCACCGCTAGTTTGCGGGTCGCATAAAATTGCTTTTTGTTTGTCTGTTAGCGAACCTAAATGTTGCTTATAACTGTCAAAGTTTCGCTGGGTGCCACCTGGAATACAGCCAAGATTAAGATAGTGTTCTGCTTTATCCAAAAGTGGGATTTGATCAAACGATAACGTCGCGGCTAAGTTTGCGCCTTGGCAGACTTCAATTAAATGTCCTGCTAAGCCAAATCCAGTGACATCGGTTAAGGCATTCACTCCATTGATGTTAGCAATTTTTTGCCCCACTTTATTAAGCTGACACATAGCATCAATAGCTATGTGGCTGTCTTCTTTAACAAGTTTTTTTTGTTTTTGAGCTGTGGTTAATATTCCTATACCAATGGGTTTAGTCAGGTAAAGTTTATCACCTGCTTGAGCTTGGTCATTACGTTTAAGTTTAGCGAGAGGGATTTGCCCCGTTACTGCTAAACCAAAAATGGGTTCGGGCGCATCAATGCTATGACCTCCTGCAAGCATAATTCCCGCATCAGCGCAGGCTTGTCTGCCACCTTCAATAACTTTTTGCGCCACTTCGGCTGGTAAGGTATTCACCGGCCAACCTAGTATTGCAATGGCCATTATCGGTGTACCGCCCATGGCGTAAATGTCACTTATAGCGTTAGTGGCTGCAATACGGCCAAAGGTAAAAGGATCATCGACAATTGGCATGAAAAAGTCAGTGGTACTAATGATGCCAGTTTCTTGATTGAGCTGATAAACAGCTGCATCGTCACGGCTTTGGTTACCAACTAATAGGTTAGGGTCAGTAAAAGCGGGAATATCACTGGCGAGGATAGTGCTGAGCACTTGAGGGGAAATCTTACAACCACAGCCAGCGCCATGGCTGTATTCTGTGAGCTTAATATCGGTGTCAGCCATGAAATGAATAATCCTCAATAAAGTCGATTATCCATCATAAACACAAACGGCTACCTTGCAAGGCAGCCGTTTCACATTAATGACAATGACTGGTTTTAATAAGCCGCAGTAATGTTTTGCCAATTTTTCTTTTGAGCTAACAGGCGTGCTTTTAGTTCTTCAACTTGTAAACTTAGCTGCTGATAGCTTAGTTGCTTACGTTTCGCTTCAATTAAGCTCTTTTTAGCTTGATAGTACTCAACTAAGTGTAACTTCATTAAATCATATTCTGCTTGGAAGTTAGCAATGATCTCATCACAGTTAGGTAAGTGAGCAACTTTGTCTTGAGCTCTAAGTAGTTGCATCTGTAGTTTCGCACTTTCAATACGTTCTTGCGGCACTACGCGTAAGTCTTTAGCCAATCCAACCCAATGCATCGATTTAATTAACCACTTGGTTGGATCGTAATGCCACCACTTAATACCGTTACGGTAATCATTCTCGAAAATATGGTGGAAGTTATGGTATCCCTCACCATAGGTTAATAGCGCAATAACACCATTATCTCGTGCGGTATTTTTATTGGTGTATGGCTGACTTCCCCAGATGTGAGCAAGAGAGTTAATAAAGAAAGTACAGTGATGAACAACAACAAGGCGAAGTAAACCTGCCATCAGTACCATTGAAATAATATCGCCGTTTAACCAACCTAAAAATGCAGGTAGGCCAATATTCATCAACACAACTAGAGAAAGGTAGTGTTTGTGCTGCCACATGACGATGGCATCTTTTTGTAGGTCACGCACGTTATTGTAATCATGATAACGACTCGCTTGGTATTCACGTAGCATCCATCCAATATGGCTGTACCAAAAACCTTTTTTTGCCGAATAAGGGTCTTTGTCGTTGTTATCCACATGCTTATGGTGAATACGGTGATCCGAAGACCAATGCAGAGCACTGTTTTGTAAAGCAAGTGCGCCACCTAAAGCAAATAGAAAACGCATGACAGGATGAGCTTTATAAGCTTTATGTGACCACAACCTGTGGTAGCCGGCTGTAATTGATAAGCCGCTGGCGAAAGCAAGCACCACAAAGGCAACCCATTCAATAGCTTCAAAGCCATGGGTTATTCCACGCCAAGGCACCAGCGTGATGGCACCCAGTAAAGTGAGTGCAAATAGAGATGTATTTAACCAAATAATCGGTGGTTTTTTCATTAAGATAATCCAAAAAACTTATTGGGCGTACAGTTGTACGCTAATTTAACTTACCCTCATTCCGTGGTCAAGCTTTGAAAGGCTGTGTTTCTTTGATAAAAACGGTATTATCTGTGCACTAACATTTACTAAATGGATTCTATACATGGGTGTAAGAGCATTACAGAAAGAAAAAACCCGTCGTGCATTGGTAGATGCCGCTTTTAATCAACTCAGTGCTGAGCGTAGTTTTTCTAGTTTGAGTTTACGTGAAGTTGCAAGGGAAGCAGGGATTGCACCAACATCTTTTTATCGCCATTTTAAAGACATGAATGAGTTAGGTCTGACAATGGTAGATGAAGGCGGATTAACATTAAGACAGATGATGCGTAAAGGTCGTCAACGTGCTGAAGCTGGTGGCAGTGTTATTCGTATTTCCGTTGACACTTTTGTGGAAGTATTAGAATCAAATCCTAACGTATTCCGCATTCTGTTACATGAACGTTCAGGTACTTCGGCAGCTTTTCGCGCTGCAGTAGCTAGAGAGATTGAACATTTTATTTCTGAGTTATCTCATTACACTGAAGCGACAGCTGGTAGAACGCCAATGCTTGCAAGAGTGCAGGCTGAAGCATTAGTGACCTTAGTGTTTAATGCTGGTGCATCAGCATTAGATATGAAGCGTGCAGATAGAAAAGTATTAGCAGATCACTTGGTACTTCAATTACGTATGGTGGCTAAAGGTGCAGAAGCACTTCAGCACAAGATTGAAACTAAGTAGCTTTTAGAAAGCTGCTACCTTAAATACAGAAAAGGCGGTGTTGTGATATCACAACACCGCCTTTTTGATCTTACTGTTTAATCAACAATAGCAAGTTAAGCTTGAGATTTTCGCTCAAGTAATACGCCAGATTCCATATGATGGGTATATGGGAACTGATCAAACAAAGCAAAACGCGTTATTTCATGAGTTTGACTTAACGTTGCTAAGTTCGCTTTCAAAGTTTCCGGATTACAAGAGATATACAGAATACGGTCGTAATTCTGCATTAATGACAGCGTATCATCGTCGATCCCTGCACGTGGTGGGTCAACAAAAATAGTATTGCAATCATAGCTATCTAAATCGATACCTTCCAAGCGTCGGTACTTCCGTTTCTTCGCCATTGCATCACTAAAGTCTTCTGCAGACATACGAATTATCTGTAGGTTTTCAATGTGGTTAATCGCGATATTATATTGCGCAGCATCAACAGATGGCTTGGCAAGTTCGGTCGCAAGTACTCGATCAAAGTTAGGCGCAAGTGCGATAGTGAAATTACCGTTGCCGCAATACAGCTCAAGTAAATCACCGGTACTGTCTTTAGTGGCTGAAATGGCCCACTCCAGCATTTTGACAGACACTTTAGCGTTAGGCTGAGTAAAGCTGTTTTCGATTTGTTTATACTTAAGTTCGGTGCCATCTACAGTAAGGGTTTCAACAACGAAGTCTTTATCTAAATCGATTTTTTGCTTACGTGCACGGCCGATAAAGTTAACGTTAAACTTTTTAGCTAAGCGTTGCTTCATTTGTTCAGCTTGCTCGCGCCACTCATCATTAAGCTGACGATGGTAAAGTAGTGATACAAGAATTTCGCCACTGAGCGTAGATAGGAAGTCTACTTGGAAAAGCTTAAAACGTAAGTCATGATTTGGACGTAGCTCTTCCATTAATGCTGTCATCATTTCATTGATGAGGTTTCCAGCAGGAAGATATTGCTCACAACGTACTTTTTCGTTCAACGCTTTATCAAACATGTAATAGAATAAGTCGTCGCCATCATGCCAAACACGAAACTCGGCGCGCATGCGGTAATTAGCAGGCTCTGAGGCAAAAACTTCTAAGCTAGGCGGAGTAAACTCGGCAAAGGTCTGTTCAAGCTTGATACGCTTTTCTTCGAGTTGCGCATCATAGTTTTTAGGATCCATTGCAGCTAAATTCATTTTGTTCCACCATAGGCTGTAAATTAAGGGCGCAAATATTATACTACACACCGCTGTTGTCCAGTGGATTGGCGTGTTCTTCGAACATTAAATCAAAATATAATCGAATTCTTATTAATAACCACTTACAACGGAGAATATCTTGGTCGGTCCCATACTCATTTTTGATTCAGGTATTGGTGGTTTATCGGTATTTGAACCTATTCATAGCCAATTACCTCATCATGATATTTATTACTTATTTGATAATGCCCGTCTTCCCTATGGGGATCTCAATGAGCAAGAGTTAATTCGAGGTTGTGTTGAGTTAATCATCAAACAGGTTCGACAAATTAATGCATCTATTGTCGTCGTCGCCTGTAATAGTGCCAGTACCTTGGTATTACCTGAACTGAGAAAGCAATTAACTATTCCAATTGTCGGAGTTGTGCCAGCTATTAAGCCTGCCGCACAAATATCAAAAACTCGGCATATAGGTTTACTAGCAACACCTGGCACAGTAGCTAGACAGTATACTCAAGACTTAATTAGCTCATTTGCTGGTGGCTGCAACGTGACTTTAGTTGGTTCATCTGAACTTGTACTTATCGCCGAAGCCAAAGCAAAAAGACAAACAGTTGATCACGCTAAAATCGCAGACATACTCACACCAATTAATAGTACTGACCTAGATACTTTAGTTTTAGGTTGTACTCACTTCCCATTATTACGCCAAGAGATTGATGAAGCTTTAACACATAAAGTGGTGTTGTTAGATTCTGGAGATGCAATAGCAGCAAGAGTGATGTCTTTTATAGATACTAATGAAAATGATTCGACTGATATTCAAGGGACGCTAAAAGCAGGGTATACGAAGGAAATTGATGCGGGGCTTAAAGAGACTTTAGCCGACTACGGTTTTACACAACTTGAGTATATTGCCGTAGCCAACTAAATAAGGTCTTGCTAACTATCTTTATTTTGATCCGCTGGATCTGATTCTTGAGATTTTGCTTCACGTACTTTTAAGGTACGTTCTTGGAAGCTGTAATCATTCAATTTGTTCATCGCTTTCTTCGCACCAGCTTCAGACATTTCAACGAAACCGAAACCTTTACGACGACCTGTTTTCCTATCACGAACTAAACGAACTGAATTGACTGGTCCGTATTCACCGAAAAGTGATTTAACTTCACCTTCATGTACACGATATGGAAGGTTACCAACATATAAAGTCATCGTTGGGCCAACATAAGGTTCATTTGAACCTGCAGCAGATGAAGAAGGTACGAAAGTGAAAATAAGACTTGCTAACATTACACCTGCGATAAAAGACACAACAAGTTGAACATTGGTAGAAAGAGCGTAAATAATGACTGCGCCAATTAGCGCTGCAACTAAGGTAATAACAAATGACTTCTGCATAAGTTTGTCTCTAATAAAAATGAAAAATGATAAATAACTGTTAAAAGCATAGCTATGGTAATGAATTATTGGCGGTTTCACCATACTCTGATGAAAAAATGAGCTTAAAACCCAATAAAAACTTCGCTGCACTACATTAAACTAGAATAAAATCGTTTCAAAAATACCCATAACAGTCAAAAATAAAACGATCTGCACAAAAGATCTTCGTTCAATCAGTTTTATTTTAAAAAGCCCTTGCGGTGTTTCAGAATCTGCCTATAATGCGCATCCACTGACACGGCAAACCACGCAATAGCATGGTGTAAACGCCAAATCAGTTCACTGTAAAGTGACGCTTAAAAGAGTTTTTAAATTAGTTTAAAAATGACTTGACGCGAAACGGGAATTGCGTAAAATACGCATCCCTAGCCACTCGG
>NZ_JAKILD010000018.1 GCF_023283825.1 Shewanella olleyana
AGAGACTTTGTGGTGTAGTTATTCTACATAAAAAGTCGATAACGCAGTAAAAATGGCCAACAAACGCTGCCCAAAGGGTTCGACTAAAAGTGTTTTACTCTTTGTTGGATGCATATTTTTAAAAAGAAGTGCTTAGATGACTAGGCATCAATCCATCCGCCTCAATTAAAACACTTTTATCTCGAACAAAATTTAACCAGCAAAGATCAACACGCCCTAGCTACATTTTTAAGGTCACATCTGAAGTGATTTTAGTTGAACAAGCCAATACATAACCCGCTACTATTTCATCTTCAGTCAGTGTCATTGTACTACTCGACTCTGTCGTTCCTGAGGTGACTTGGCATTTACACGCGCCACAAACACCGCTTCGACACGCTGCAATAATCGGTAAACCTTCAGACTCAATACCCTCTAATAAGGTTTGCTCAGCCGATAATGGAATATTTTTATCCGCGATTTTTAGCATGAACTGCGCACTGCTATTAGCATCACTACTTACTTTATTAATAACACTGCTAGTGTTAGCAGCGCCGCCAAAGCTTTCTTGATGGAAGTTAGCCATGTTAAAACCACTGGTCTCAATTAACGATTTAACGGCTGCCATGTAAGGTTCAGGTCCACAAACAAAGATGGTTCTTTGCTTAAAATCAGGAATTAACAACGCAAGTTTTCCAATATCAAAACGGCCTAACATTCTGCTGTCATTGCCAGTGTGGTTAACGCCTTCATTAAGCTCTGGAGCGGATTCCAGTAAATAATTCAGATTAAACTTAGCACTGCGATGCGCCATTGAACTTAAGCCATCAGCAAAGATGATGTCATCGTTACTGCGTGCACTGTGTACAAAGGCGATATCACTGCCGACTCTGGCATCTAGTAACCAGCGAGACATGGAATACATTGGCGTAATGCCACTACCAGCACTTAAAAATAAGTACTTCTCGGCAGGAATATCCACTAAATTGAATACCCCATCTGGGCCTAAAGCTGAGATTACATCGCCTTGATTTACCTGCTCTGCGACAAAGTTTGACACCTTGCCACCTTCAATTCGTTTAACCGTGACCACAATAGAGTAAGGTCGCGAAGGTGAAGAAGACATGGTGTAACTGCGATATACCATCTCTCCATCTATCTCTAACTTGAAGGTAATGAATTGCCCCGGTTTGTAATTAAATTTAACTGGGGTTAAACCCTGAAATCGAAAGCTCACTACATCATGGGTTTCGTGCCACTTTTCTACACAGCGAAGTTTGATGTCGCCGCGCTGCCAATCATCTGCACTGAGTAATGCTTTATCAACATCACTGACTTTTTCAGCTTGTGCGTCAAGTTTTGCTTCAGCATCTGTCACTGTTTTAGCTTCCGAGTTACTGGCCACATTTGCTAAAGCGCTGCTTTTTAGGGCACTAGACATTGAAAAAGTAGCTTTAGGCGCTTCTTTAGCCTTTTCAGCTGAAGTAGGTTGTACTGAAGCTGATTGTGCAGAAGCTGATTGTACTGAGGAGAGTGCTGCTGAAAATGAAAATCCAGATGAGCTCATAGGGCACCTTTCACGAAATCAAGAATTGAAATTGGACGTTTGAAACGAAGAAAATAAAACGGTGATATAAGCTCATCGCTTATATCACCATAAACAGCCTATTAAGCCGCTTTGATCATTGCTTTAAGATCTGATTCAACATCAGTGGTGTTACGAAGGCCGAACTGATCTTCTAACACTTTAGCGAGGTTTTCAGTTAAGAACGCTGGCGGTGTAGGACCAGTACGGATATTTTTAACGCCAAGTGAAAGTAACGTCAGTAATACCACAATCGCTTTCTGCTCAAACCAAGACAATACCAGGCTTAAAGGCAATTCGTTAATGTCACATTCAAAGATATCTTTTAATGCTAACGCTAATTGAATCGCTGAATACGCATCGTTACATTGGCCCACATCTAACAAACGTGGAATACCATTAATATCGCCAAACTCAAGTTTGTTGAATTTGTACTTACCGCAACCAAGGGTCAAGATAATAGTGTCATCAGGTACTGATTTAGCTAAGTCAGTAAAGTAGCTACGTTCAGATTTATCACCGTCACAACCGCCGATTAAGAAGAAGTGCTTAATTGAACCGTTTTTCACATTCTCAACTACTGTTGGCGCCGCTTCCATTAAGGCATTACGGGCAAAACCAATGGTGATCTTATGAGGGATTTCGTCGTAAGTGAACCCTTCAAGCTCAAGCGCTTTTTCAATCACTTCACTGAAGTCTTCGCCTTCAACGTGAGTGACACCAGGCCAACCAACGATACTACGTGTGAAAATACGATCTGAATATTCGCCAACATTTGGATCGATAATACAGTTAGATGTCATCACAACAGCGCCTGGGAAAGTGCCGAATTCACGTTGCTGATTCTGCCATGCACTGCCGTAGTTGCCCACAAGATGCGGGTACTTTTTAAATTCTGGGTAAGCTAATGCAGGTAGCATTTCGGCGTGGGTAAAGACGTTAATGCCCTTACCTTCAGTTTGTTTCAAGATAAGCTCAAGATCTTTCATGTCATGACCAGACACTAAAATCGCTTTACCTTTAACTGACTTGGTGTTCACTTCAGTCGGTTCAGGATGACCAAATGCACTGGTTTCACCGGCATCGAGCATTGCCATTACGCGGTAGTTTAGTTGGCCGATTTCCATCGCAGTGCCAAATAACTTATCGCCATCAACTGAATCTTCACCTAGGAATGACATGATTTGATGGAACTCACCAGCAACGTCTGCATCTGTTTGCTCTAATACGCGTGCATGCTCCATGTAAGCCGCTGCGCCCTTAAGGCCGTACAAACATAATAAGCGAAGGCCAAGAATATCTTCATGCACATCGCCACGGTTAGGCAGTGCCATTGGCGCTTGCTCTAACATTTCAGGTTTTGAAGCTGCAAGGTTTAGTACGCCTTGAGCGATAACCGCTTCAGGTTCAACACCTTTGTCTGCGCAAGCTTGCTCGTAAGCCGCTTTTAATTCGTTACGGTAATCTTGTGCTTGATAGGCATAGTCCATCAAACGTTCATCATCGAAGTTCACGTTAGTTAACGTGGCAAAGAAAGCTTTTGGCACAAAAGTATCAATTTCAGCGTTAATAATATCGAACTCACGCGCTTTAACTGCGTAGGCTGATACGCCTTGTAGCATATAGATAAGTAGATCTTGAAGATCCGAAGTCGACGCTAGCTTGCCACACATACCTTGTGAATAACTACAGCCATTGCCTGCAGGGGTTCTTACTGTTTGCTCACATTGAATACAGAACATTGCCTTTCTCCTGATGATGATTTCAATCATGCATTTAATTTACATGTTTAAGGTTAGTTTACGCTCATCATTAAAAAGCTAAACAGATTTTTACGATCTTTATCTGATAATTAGAAGCAGATCACTTTCAGCAAATGCTAATGTAATAGTGATTTTTAATAAAATGATGCTTATTCATAAGCTTAAATAATAGCCTCTTTATGCATAGGGTTAATGGCAAAACGGCACAAAAAAGCCAACCCGAAGGTTGGCTTAAAAGTAGAGCACTTAAATGCTAGCTAGATGCTAATTAGCAATTAATACACTAAAACGACGTTGTAGGCTTTCAGGGTCTTGTCTGCCAAACTTAAGCAATAGATCATCTTTGCCATCAGTATTAATGTCTATTGCTGACAACATTGCGCCTTCTACCGGAATTGCCATTTGCCATTCTTCAGCGCGCTTTTTAAAAGGCACTGTGCCCGCCTGACCGTAATATATATTCAGCTCTTCATTATCATCGGATAACAGTAACTCTTTATAACCGTCACCATTGATGTCGGCTAATGCCACTACCGGCTCGCCACTCTGACCAGATGTTAAACTAAAGCTGAGTTCCACTTCTTTGCTCACATTGGCTTTGTCAGCAAAAACACTGGCGTCATTCATTTTAAAAACGTGCACGTCTTGATCAATACTGCCAGACAGTAATGCGCTGACAATTTGAGTCACTCCAATATCAAACCCAGCCACAATCACTTCATCGACATTATCATTATCAAGATCTTCAAAGCGTAAGCCAGTTAAGGTGCCATCGGCTTTTATGATGGTGTTGGCTTCACGGGGGAAGACTAACTTGCCATTGTTGTTAATGCCTAAGTAAATTTCATAGTCATTGACTCTATCAAGTACGCCTGAGCTTTTAGTGTACCTCACCACAAGATCGCTAATGCCATCGCCATTTACATCGCCAATGCGCTCTACTTTTCGGTACAGCAAATCACTTTGATCCAAGTTTTCGCCATAGGCATCTCGCTTGTTCCACCAATCCACGCCACTTATCGGCTGGCTCACCGAGATAAACTCAGCAATCGACGAAAACTGACCATCTTCAAGCTGATGGTAAACTTCTAATGATCCCTCACCCACTTTGATAATATCGTCACGATTATCAAAGTTCATATCACTATGATAAAGCTTGGCATGGCTGTATTCAGCGCCGTTATTTTTAAGCTCTACCACAGGTAATAACGGCAATGACTGCTGAATAAACTCACCGTCAGCACTGCCTAAAAGCACTGCTGTTTCTCTAAAGTCACTGATCAAAATATCCGCTATATCATCATTATTAATATCGACGACAAAATTGCCTCGAGAAATAAAATCAGCTTGAGCCGTCACCGAAATAGATTGAATATCTGCCACTTTCTTTAGCATACCCACCTGGTTAGTCTTGCTTCCAACCTGGGTTTGCTCACTATCGCCTTTCGAAGCTGAGTAAAGCAGTAGAGAATCGTCAGTGACAAAAAACAATTGCTGGATCGCAGAGGTATTGGTTGATTCTAATTCGTTAATATCAAAGCTATAGATATCTTTTGAAAGTAATAACTTATCCTGTAAAACAAGCTTTTCATTATCAAAGCCGTAAATCGCTAACCAGCGATCGTGATTATCGTCAACACCAACCGCAATTAACTCATTACCTTGTTGCTCAAGAATATTGGCACTGATAATCCCTTGAGTCAGCTCAAAGTCAGCGTCGATATGATGAGTGGTAAATTGCGGAGTAAATGAGGTTTCAGCAGCACTGGCTTGAAAGTTAACGGCCAATAATAGCCCTGTGCAACTTGCCAAAAAGGTATTCAAACTGGCTCGATTAAATAAATTCATCCTGAAATCGTATCCTTAGATTCTTATATTACATCAACATTATTGATTGCTTATGTAATTAAGATAGCGAGGATTGATGAAAGTTCACACAGTTTAATTGTTACGAGTTACTTTTACGAATGTGGAAGAGACAAGTGGAAGACATAAGTAGACGATTAAAATTAAATAAGCCGCTTAGGTTAACAGTAATCCATCGTAAGCTAAGCGAACGGTTTCTTCACCGTAATGGCGTTCAAGTCGGCGTACAATAAAGTGCCCTCTGGCCATGTCTTGAAAGTGATCGATAAATAAAGTGTTAATGATCGCACCACCTGCTGCGCCAATGGCAGGAACCGCCTGAGCAGCCATTTTTTGGGTGACTTGCACACCAAAGCGCTCGGCAATAACCGCCACCAGCTTAACCATCACAGGGCCAGCCTCTTTGCTTAAGCCTTTGGTTGCTATGTATTCAGCCGCTTCTGCAATGCTATTCGCCAGCACAGTGCGCACGGCAAAGTAACCTTTCTCAGCTTGATCATCCGCCGCTGACTCACCGCCTAATGCAAACACCTCTAAGCAGGCCATTTGGGTTTGGATATCATTAAGCTGCTCGCCTTCACTGCGGGCGACATCTGCAATCGATCGCAGCATGATGGTAGTGGATACAGGTAACTCAATGGCTAACGCTGATAAGCCAAAGAATCCACCGACACCACCGCTCACAGCAACACCTAATTTATGCCAGCGATCAGACGAACTACCAACATAACCGTCTTTCATGGTAAACAAAGCGGCATCAAATGCTTTCATTAACGCCATTTGAGTGACTTTACCAATCCCACCACTGACACTAGCAGGCAGCAAAGAAAATCCTTTCTCAATTGGCGAGCCAATAAAATCAGTCATTTTTGCAGCAAGGCCTGGATTTTCAAGCAATTGCTTGGCCTGAGTTAGCTGTAACATATCTGCTTGAGTAAGACTCACATTGGCTCCTTTGACTGATTGGATTGATTGGATTGATTGGATTGATGAAAGGAGTCGATAAAGGGACTTGTTCATTATCAACCGCTACTTGCTAACTGCCATTTTTCACTTCCAGCATCTATTCGTACCAGCTATTCAGAAATAGTCACTTTTTCAATCACTATGGCAGTTTTAGGTACGTCATCGTGACCTGCAATAGTGGCAGTTTTGGCTTTTTCAATTTCTTTAACGACTTCAATGCCAGTAACCACTTTGCCAAATACCGCATAACCCCAACCATTGTTAGTGGTTGCAGTGTGGTCAAGGAAGGTATTGTCACCCACATTAATAAAAAACTGGCCAGTGGCTGAGTGCGGCGCATCAGTTCTTGCCATTGCAATGGTACCTAATACATTGCTTAAGCCACGATTCGCTTCATTGACAATTGGGTCACGTGTCGGCTTTTCTTTCATCTTGGCAGTAAAGCCGCCACCTTGGATCATAAAACCTTTAATCACTCGATGAAAAATCGTGTGCTCATAAAAGCCATCTTTACAGTACTGTAAGAAATTTTTTGAGCTGACAGGCGCTTTCTCCATATCTAACTCAATGCAAATATCGCCAAGGTTTGTAGTAAACGTAATCATAATTGTAAATACCTGATTTTTTAATGCTTAGTGAGCGACTGATGCAGGCTCAACATGGCTTAATTTGATGCTCATTATACCTGTTCAGAACGTCTAAAGTGACGCGTCGATAGTCATAAATACAAATACTATTGATTAAATAAGTCCATCGCAGTGCGCGTCATCGCTCGTACACCTGTCCTGATCGTTAACGGGTAATCTGGCGCAAATTTGCTTGAATGCAGCGAAGGTAATGCTTCACCACTATCAAGGCTTGCTTGATATTGCTCAGGGTTAACCCCTCCTAACCAAAATAGTGTGATAGGAATATTTTGCTCCGTACGACCATATAAACCAAAATCTTCTCCGGCCATTACAGGCGGTGCTATCACCACATTATTCTTACCTAACTCGGTTTCGATACTGGCTTGCACCTTGGCTGCAAGTTGCGGTTCGTTATAGGTCGATGGGATCGTTTCGTCTTGGTGCACGTATACTTCAGGCATTAATTCATCAGGTAAACCTGCACTTATCGCAATACCTTTAGTAATGCGTTTAATAGCGGCAATTTGTTGTTCACGCACTTCAGGATTATAAGAGCGTAATGTCAACTGTAACTTCACTTCATTAGAAATAATATTATGCTTTGAGCCACCATGAATAGAACCCACAGTCACTACGTTCGGTTCAAGTGGTGAGACTTCACGGCTTGGAATGGTTTGTAGTGCCAGCACTGTTCTTGCAGCAATAACCACAGGATCGATCGTAAGATGAGGGTAAGCGCCATGGCCGCCCTTACCTTTAATAGTAATATCCACTGAGTCCACATTCGCTAAGGCATAACCGCTGACGACACCGACTTTACCCGCTGGAATCCCCGCATTCACATGTAAACCAATCACACTATCAGGGGTTGGAAACTTGCTAAACAAGCCTTCTTTAATCATCGCTTTAGCGCCACCGCCAACTTCTTCAGCAGGTTGTGCCACCATCATCAAGGTGCCTTTCCAATCAGACTTATGTTTAATCAGCTGCTCAGCCGCCCCAATAAAGCTGGTCATATGGATATCATGGCCACAGCCATGCATTATCCCGACGGTATTATTATGCTCATCCACTGTCGTGACTTTCGATGCGTATGACTTACCCGTTTGCTCAATAATCGGTAAACCATCGATATCAGCGCGGATCATCACCACTGGCCCAGCACCATTTTTAAAAATGCCAACAACGCCGTAACCGCCAAAGTTGTCTGTCACCTCAAAACCAAGCTGGGTTAACTCTTTTGCCATTCGCGCGCTGGTGTTTTTTTCTTGATACGACAATTCAGGATTTTGATGTAAGTGAGTATAAAGCTGCTCAAGTTTTGGCATTGACTTCATCACTGATGCATCAAGGTTTTCAGCATGCAGCGATGTACTGCTTATTGCCGCAACTAAAGCCAGTGTTATTGATAATGACGCGGGTATAGCAGCAAAGCGTGCTGGTAATTTCATGTTATATTCCTTGTAATCAGCTAAAAAACTCAGCCGCTGATAAAAACAATTTATTATGTACTGTTAATAACCTAGCATAAGCAATCAACTTCATAATGCTCTGATATTAACCTAGCATAGGGCAGTCAATTTTATAATGTGTTTTAAAGCAGGTTACAGCTTTAATAAAAAGTGGTAAGAGGAAAAATATAAGTGATGATGGAAACAGGTCAATTAGTTCGCTGGAATGGTAGTAAAGGTTTTGGGTTTATAGAACCTGATGCAGGTGGCAAAGACGTGTTTATTCATATCTCAACCCTTAAACATATGGCAAGAAAGCCCATTGTTGGCGATCAAATTGAGTTTACCCAAGAACAGCAAGCTGACGGTAAAGTAAAAGCCATCAAGGCAAATATTGCAGGTGTGGATATTAAGATTAAGTCAAATAATTCAAACCGAGCTAATGGCAACCAAAAATCGTCTCAACATAGGTCCGCTAAAAATAAAGGCCCGATAAAAATGCACAAGGCGACCACGGCTTCAGGCATCATGAGCCGAATTATTATCATTTTAATTATCATTGCTATCGGCCGTTTTGCTTATCAGGCCTACTACGACATTAGTAATGCATCAGGTTCGAGTACTGAAATTGGTCGCTTGTAATCATTAGTACTGTAAATATTATTACTGTAATAACTAGAACAGAAAAACGATCGCCAATTTAGCATCGGAGAATAAGGATATTAATGAAAGTCATCACCGAAACAGAGCGCCTTATCATTCGTGAATTTAATCTTGGCGATGCCCAAGCTGTGCTTGAGTTTAATTCAGAAGAAGTCACCCGCTACACAGGCGATGCTGGTTCATGCAATACCATTAACGATACTGAAAATATTATCCGAGAGATTTGGTTAACCGAATATAAAAAGTTCGGATTTGCTCGCTGGGCAGTGGTACTAAAAGCGACGAATCAAGTGATTGGGTTTTGTGGTTTCAAAAATGATTCACGGATAAATGCTATCGATATTGGCTATCGATTACACCAAGACTTTTGGGGAAAGGGTTATGCCACAGAGTCCAACCTTGCCTGTATTGAATATGCTAAAAAGCATATGCATATAGACATTGTTTATGGCGAAGTGGTGAACCTCAATTTGGGTTCGATAAAGATCATTGAAAAGCTCGGCATGACCTTTATCAGAGAATATCATGATGAAGGTTTTACTATTTTACGCTACGCCATCTCGTTAAAAGGCAACGCTTTGCCTAAAACTTAAATAGTCAACAAGACTTATCATTCCACCGTAATGTAATAGCTAAATTAACCTCTCAAGCCATTTTATTAAATAATCACACGGACTCGCATGTAACTAACGACAAGTAACTTTGTGAAATTTATGATAAATCGTGCTAGCAGTCTGCTGTTAAAACACATATATTTGATGGTGTTTCAGGACTTCTTTTAGGGATAAATTCATTATGCTGCACACTTGGCGTTGGCTATTTTCGATTGTATTACTCATTTCAATCAATTGTGTGTCATTTACTGCTCTTGCTGCCGACGATATTAACGTCAAAAAACTCGCTGAAGCGGAAAAGCGCAGTGAAGCAATTGCAGAAGCCCAAGGCGGGCTCTTACTGGCCCGTGATGGTGAAACGCCCTTATCGACATTAATTGCCATTGGCCAAGCCATAGAGGAAAGTGACTGGCAAACTGCCGCAGAATTTGTCGATTTACGTTACCTACCTAAAGGCATCAACGCTGAAGATGGCCCTGATCTGCTCCGTAAACTCGCCATTTTATGGAACAAACAAAACATCATTGATTTGTCACAAGTGAGCGACCAACCCCAAGGCCATGTTAATGACAAACTACCTAGCTATCGCGACTTACTGGGGGTATTAGAAACCAGCACAGGCCCAGTACCAGTTTACATGCAGCATGTCCCAGATGGTAAAGGCGGCAAAATCTGGAAAATATCTAATGCTACTGTCGCCAAAATTCCCGAGTTATGGGACGAATACGGTTACAGCCCGCAAATAGAAACACTTGCCAATTTCTTACCTGATTTTAAAGCTTTTCACATGGAAAATTGGCAGCTGCTGATTTTCAGTTTAAGCATCTTATTCGGCTGGATTGGTACCGGCCTTATCAGCCTTGCGGCCATAAGTATTGCCAAGCACTTTGAGCCTAAAATTGCTGGGCTAACCCGATTTTGTGGTCGTAGCTTACGTTGGTTTTTATACTTCTCTATGCTGCAATATGTGGCGCTTGCCCTTGGTTTATCTGTTCGTGCCCGCGTATGGTTTGATAACAGCACCCTACTTTATCTCGCCAACACCATTTTAATTATCGGTTTAGTCGAGCTTTACGCGGCCTATAAATCTAAACAACTTCACGACCAAGATAAAAGCTACAGTGTCGCACTGCTAAGACCTATGGTTGCCATTCTTAAAATCGTCATCGTGGTGGTCATTGCATTAATGTGGTTTGAAAGTTCAGGCTATAACATGGCAACAATTCTAACTGGATTAGGTGTTGGTAGTTTAGCGATAGCATTAGCAGCGCAAAAACCATTAGAGAATGTATTTGGTGCGCTGACGTTATACGCCGCAAGGCCAATTAAACCTGGGGACTTTTGTCGCTTTGGCGCGACCTTGGGAGTGGTTGAAGAGATAGGTTTGCGTTCGACTCGAATTCGAAAGCTCGATCGCACCGTAGTGCACATTCCTAACTCAGTTTTTTCTTCTCAAGAATTAGAAAATTTCTCGGTAATCGATCGCCGCCGCTATAAGCATGATTTACGCATCAGCCTCGACACCAGTAAAGAACAGCTGCAAATGTTATTGATGGAGCTACGTAAACTACTGTTATCACATCCAAGAGTACTAGAAGTAGCGCAGCGAGCACGATTCTTAGCCATTGAGCGTGATGCGTTTGTCGTCAACGTGAATGCTTATATTGATACTGGTGATATTAACGAATACTTTGGTATCGCAGAAGATTTAAACTTCCACTTACTCAACATCATGAAGCAACTGGACATTCAAATTGCTCCAGTAGGTCAAAGTGTTGTGCTGCAAAATGCCACCCCACCCGATCTGGAAGTGCAGCAACGCGCCGAGCAAACCATACGTCAACTCATTGATGAAGATGAATTGCCGTTTCCTAATTACAGTGAAGATACCCGCGAAGCCTTTAAAGACAGCGTATCGTATCCACCCATTGGCAGCGTGACTAAGCCTAAAGATGTGCTTAAATCACCAGAAGAGTTAGCTGAGGACGCTGAAGTAGAAGCAAAATCTTAAGCAGGTTTTGTTGAATAAATTTGTTGAATAAATTTGTTGAATAAAATCATAAAAAACCAAGCAAATGCTTGGCTTTTTATATTGAATCATCACAACTTAGTTCAATAGCGGATGCTCAGGCGGTAATTGCTTCGAGATCCACAAAACCAACTTATGCTTACGATTAGGGCCGTCATCTTTATCTTCCGCTAATCCTTGGATCAAGCCGTCTTGTACCAGTAAACGATAAATACACTCCACTTTATCCTTTGGAGAAATACCTTCGCCAAAATTCTTAAAACCTCTTTTTCTTGCATAAGCTTCACCAATTTCCATGGCAAGTTTTAGCAATTTTGTATCATTTTTTCCTGGTTTCATTCTGAGCTCCAACGGGGTTCAATGTTTTCAAATTACGCTAATTGGTTTAAAACTCAATGGCTTTCCCGCCAGACTTGAGAACTATTTCACTTATTAGTGAGTTAGCCATACAATTTACCCAGTGCTGCACCTTTATCAGCATGTTAAAGATGAAATTGAGATAACTGATACCAATGAATACTGATGCCTTTGAAGTTAACCCACAACTGCTTGAGCAAATTAAGCGGCAAACTCGTGCCACTGACATTACTCACGTCGAACTAATCCAATCACTTTGGAGTGGTTACGGAGAATTATTCAGAGCTCACTTATCAGGTTCAACCTATCACAGCGTCATTGTTAAACACATCAACTTACCTGTGATGGATTCAAACGATAACACTGCTGCTCAATCACACCCTAAAGGTTGGAATACAGCCCTTTCTCATCAGCGCAAGATAAAATCATATCAAGTAGAGTTTCATTGGTATCAAGATTACGCCAACCAATGTAGCCAAGATAATCGGGTACCTAAATGTTTATACCTTGAACAAAACGGCGATGACTGTTTATTGATTCTTGAGGACTTAGCCACTGTTGGTTTTAGCAAAGTGCTCACCCGTGCTGATGATGTCGCTATTAAAGCTTGCCTTAAATGGCTGGGGCAGTTTCATGGCCAATTCTTATTCCAAAACTCTGCTACAAAACCTCAACAGCAGCAAACTGACAGCATAAATCAGACCAGTAACAAAAACAGTAACCAGAGCAGCAACAAGAGCAGAAAAGTAAGTAACCACTTACACACTAAGCTCTGGCAACAAGGTACTTATTGGCACCTTGATACCCGCCCTGACGAACTAGCAGCTCTCGAAGATTCACGCCTCAAAGCCGCAGCACAACAAATAGATGCAGCGCTCAGTAATGCTCCATTTCAAACCTTAGTCCATGGTGATGCCAAGCTAGCTAATTTTTGCTTTACCGAAAACCATCAACAAGCAGCTGCGGTAGATTTTCAATATGTTGGTCAAGGCTGCGGTATGAAAGATGTGGCATTATTGCTGAGCAGCGTGATGAATTTTTCAGAAGGTGAAGCGCAAATTACACAATGGCTTGATTATTACTTTAACGAGTTAATGAATAGCACCAAGCACCATCACCCCCACATTTGTACAGATAAATTAGTGCAAACATGGCGGCCATTATATTCAATCGCTTGGGCCGACTTTCAGCGGTTTGTAAAAGGCTGGAGCCCCAACCACTTTAAGATTAACCCATATACCGAAGCGTTAACTGCTAAGGCACTGGAGCAGCTTAAGGGCAAACAGTGGCTGTAAGACAATAATTAAAAGATACGCTTAAGTATTTCTACAACAGCAAGGGAATACTCTTTACTTAAGCGACTATATCGCTGACAACAAACCTCCAACAGCTGATCACTCTCGAGCTCTTTTTTACATCCCCAATTAGTCTGTTTTTACTTCCTTTTACACTTTGAGTGGTTACAAACTAACCATAAATTGGTATAAGTAAATACTAATAAAACGCAATCGCGATTAGCTGTTACCGAATGCATGAAGCATAACACTGGGTTTTCAATGGAATGTGATAATGAAAAACGAGATTTTTTTCTTTGGTGAATGGCAGGTTGATCCCAATAGCAATAGCGTAAACCTTGGTAAAAAAACAAAACAGCTTGAACCTAAAGCTATGGATGTATTGGTTTTATTATGCCGACGAAGCGGTGAAGTACTCAGCGCAGACGATATCGTCAATCACTGTTGGCCTGATACCGATATTGGCGATAACCCACTGCACAAAATCATCAATCAATTACGCCGAGCATTCGAAGATAAAGCCACATCACCACGTTATATTGAAACCATTCGTAAGCGGGGCTACCGCACCCTCGCCGATGTTAATTTTCCCATAGGTCATGAAACTGCTGCAGCTCATCAGCAGTGGAATGCTGGCTCACCTTTCCCTGGTCTTCAGGCCTACTCAGAAGACTTTTATGAGGTCTTTTTTGGCCGCAGTAAACAAATTAGCGTGCTACTTGAGCGTATTAGCCAGCAAGTTAAATTCGGTCGTGGTTTTTGTTTATTACTCGGCCCGAGCGGCAGTGGAAAATCATCGTTAATCAATGCAGGTATTATTCCTAATCTTACCGTAGGTTCAGGGTATAACGGGGTGCATGTAGTCGCTTACAGCAGCCTAGACTTTGCCGACGTCGCTAAATCACAACTCTTTATCGAACTTGCAGGAGCGATGCTCGATTGGGAAGTTAATGACCAACCAGTGTTTGACGGCGACAGTGCGGATTCGCTATCCCACCGACTCATTACAGAACCACAAGTAATTGTTCATCAATGCAAGCAAGCCATTAAAGCTAATCGTCAACTTCACACTCATTTTGCCTTGTTTATCGATCGTCTAGAAGTGTTATTGTCTTCACCGCTTTTTACCCATGAACAGCGTTCTGCTTTTGTTAGCATACTCGAACAACTCGCCAATTCTGGCTGTATTATTGTATTAAGTGCTTGTCGTAATGAGTTCTACCCATTACTTGTTGGCTACCCTAGTTTAATGACAGGAAAGGGCCAAGGGGCGCATTTTGATCTATCGCCACCGACTCGTAGCGAATTGCTGCAAATGATCCGTTTGCCTGCTATTGCGGCTAATTTAACTTGGACTAGCGATCCTGATACTGCAACACCTTTAGATGAAATTCTCTGCGCAGAAGCCGCCAGTAACCCCGACGCACTGCCGATGCTGCAATACATGCTGCAAGCACTTTATTTAAAGCGCAGTAAAGACAACCAATTGCTGTTTAGCGTGTATCAAGAGTTAGGCGGCATTGAAGGGGCGATTGGCAAAAATGCCGAAGATGCTATTGCTGAGCTAAGCCCCCAGCAAAAAGCCAGTCTGCCCCATGTATTTTCACTGCTAGTGACGCTAAGGGAAGACGAGTCATCAATCACTAGTCGCACTGCGCGCTGGGCACAGCTTCACACTAAAGAAGAACGCACCCTGACTCAGGCGATGATTAACAGTCGCTTGTTCGTGTCCAATCTGCAAAACGGCGAACCCTGCTTCAGCATTGCCCACGAAGCGCTACTGCGCCGCTGGCCAAGGGCAACCTCATGGATAGCTGAGCATAACCAAAGTTTGCGAATTAAAAGCAGACTCCATCATTTATCCACCCGCTGGTTACAAGAAAACAAAAACCATGCTTACTTGCTGGCTGACGGTAAACCACTCAGAGAAGCCAAGTCACTCAAAAACAATCCCTTGTTCGAGCTTGAGCCTGAAGAAATTGAATTAATTACTGCATCGAGTAAGCACGAAAAAATCAAACGCTGGCAAAAAACCTTCACCATTTCGTTACTCTTTTTCCTCACGATCACCTCGATTTTAGCCAGCGTTAAAAGCTTCGAAGCTGAGAGGATGGCCCAACAAAAAAGGCAAGCAGCGGAAGACCTTCTCGGCTTTATGGTCGGTGATTTCGCAGACAAAATGCGTGGCATTGGTCGCATGGATTTACTGGATGGTATCAACAATAAAGCACTGGAATATTTCAGTGACGCTTCGAACCCAAGCGATACTAACTTAAGCTTTGAAGCCCGTTTTCAACACGGACAAACCTTAGAAGCCATGGGTGAAGTCGCCTACTCACGGGGTAAAACTATCGAAGCAAAAGAAGCCTTATTAGCTTCTAGAGAAAAGCTCACCGCATTATTAATTGAACAACCTGAACATTTCGAACTACTTAAAACCTTAGGGGCAAATGCGTTCTGGTTAGGACAGTTGGACTACGATCAAAGTGATTGGCAAGCAGCTAAATCATGGTTTGAACAATACTTAGCATACAGCCAGACCATGTATCGCTTAGCGCCAGATGATCATGAAGCTCTAATGGAGCTTTCCTATGCATATAATTCGCTAGGTTCAATCTCAAGTAAGCAACAAAAATTTGATATGGCCAAAAGCTCTTTTGAGCAATCCTTAGCATTAAAGCAAAAAGCTTTGTCAGCAAAACCTAATAATGCTCAACTGATGGCAGATATTGCAGATACCCGCTCTTGGCTCGCAAATGCCGTAATAGCACAAGGAGATGTAAATAACGCTATTAGATTACACGAAAAACTGCAGTTGGAGCTATTGAGCTCATCTACTGAACTAACCCCTTATGCGCTTGATCGATTATTTTCTAGCTATCAAATACATTCCAATTTATTACGTTATCAAAATCAACGGCAACAAGCTTTCGAGATCACTCAATTAGGGCTCGCTGCGATTAATAAAGCATTAACTCAGGATCCTCTAAATGAGCAATGGCAAATAGACCAATTTAATTCAATGTTTAGGTTACTAGAGGTGGTGGATGAGCAAAGTAAAAAAATTCTTAATTATGATATTGATTCTTTAGCATTATCACTAATAGATAATAAGTCATTAAAAAACTCATCTAAAAAGCAATTCCTATGGGCGAAATATTACCTTTCATCTGCAAGGTACTTTTTCAATCACAACCAATATAGTAAAAGTAATGAATATGCTGTAATCGCTGAAGATTTATTCTATGACATTGCTAATAGGCATACCCAAAATGTCACTTATAAAGCATTACTGTCTTCTAGCCAGTTACTTATTTATTCAAATTCAGCTTCTGTTAACCCCAAAATAGCTAAAACCTCTCTCTGTACTGAGACGAAATATAGATTAGAGGTCGTAACAGAAACAAACAGAAGTCCTATATTCACGATACCTTACCTTAAAGCATTGCAATGCTTAGGAGAGTTACCTACAGAATCTCAACTAATTAATACTGTTGTTCAAGCTGGAATAAACCTTACAAATGTTCACTAAACGAATGGAGTCATCATGTTAAATATCACAGGCAAGGCCACCTTTATCACTGTAACCGTCACAATTGATAAAAATGAAGTACCGACATTTTCATACAGTAATGAAACTGGATCTGTAGAAGTTTCTGGCGAAAGTACCATTACCTATTTATTAGATGACCTTACAGACAAAGGATTAAAATTTGTTGGCGCAGCCTTTGAAACCCCTTTTGATGGCGTAGTTGATGCCGTCACTACGAGTAATGATGGTCAAATAATTCAGTTAATGGACTTGGATAAAGTAGTCGGCACCACCAAGTTTCAATTCGTGTTAACTAACACGGATAACTCCTTACTTCTCCTTAGTGAGGACCCTCAAGTCATTAACAAGGGGCAAGGCAGTGTAGAAAATTGTTAATGGTGAAGAATTTAAAAATAATTAATTCAACATCTTAAATCGGAAGGTTAGCGAAAGGTTGTAGTAAACAGAGTTCGATAGAGTAATCACTAGAAAACGCAATCACTGCGGCGATATTAACTTTCTAGTAAGGATACTCGTTATGTTAGAACTCACTTCCACTGCTGAGAATCAATTAACCCAAATTTCTCAAGTGAATATGGACATGTTCATTGGCGGCACTAAGACGGGCAATAACAATTGCCAATTTGGCGTCAATGAACTTCCTCAGAGTACTAACTCTTTAAAACTTGAACCACAATTTTTATCAAACAATTTAGCCAATCACACTATCAGTAATCGCACTATTAGTAATCAGGCTTTTAGTAATCACACTACCGTCCATACTAATACTAATAACAGTGCTAATACCGGTGCGAATAAGGCTGATAGCAATCAAGTCAATACAGATGTTAACGCTATAGAAACTAAACTCGGTGGTAACGCCCTCAGCTCATTATCCACTTTAGTTGAACACATGATGGAAGTGATGATTGTTGTCGATGAGTTTGGCAATATTCAAATGGCAAATCGACACGCTGTTTCCTTACTGCTTGATTGTGATAAAAGCTCAGCAAACTCTTTAATTGGTCAGCGCTGGCAGTCTTATTTGTGTGAACCGCAAAAGTCGCACTATCAACAAATGATCCTTGAATCTAGATTAGAGCCCAGACCGCTGAATCACTTACCTAATGAAACGACACTTAACATGTCAAATGGCCAAACTATTGATGTGGAAATGTCTGTCACCCATTTTCCGATGTCTGAGCCTTTATTTGGCATCATCATCAGAGATTTAAGTAAGTATCGCGCTGAGTATCAGCAGCTATATAAATGGGCATCGACCGACTGCTTAACTAACTTGTCTAACCGCCGTGTATTTGATGCAGACTTAAAGCACCATTGGAAAACATGCATTGAACAAGGCGATCCAATCAGTGTGCTTATTATCGATATTGATCATTTTAAAAATTTCAATGATAACCATGGTCATGTGATGGGCGACCGCTGTTTACAAAAAATTGCTGCAGCCATACAGGCTTCATTACCCAACGAAGATTGCACAGCAGCTAGGTACGGTGGTGAAGAATTTGCGTTAGTCATGCCAAATTGTGACAACTCAGAGGTACAAGCCACCGCTCAGGTTATTCAGCAAAATATTAATGCTTTGACCTATATGGATATAGGCCTAGATATATCGGTATCAGTGAGTGTGAGTCAGGGACATGCCAGTGAAATAAATGGTCAATTCAGGACTGCTAACGCGCTACTTTGCGCTGCAGATACGGCGCTTTATCGTGCTAAAGCTGATGGGAGAAACCGAATTAATACCTGCTGTTAACCTGATGGTCATTTGTTTGATTGATAATGACCATTTTGTACTTGTCAGTAGATGAAGGATTTTCAATAGTTCCTCCATTCACCATGGGTTGAATAATTTTAATTCAATGGCTTTGGCCCATGGTGCTTTTACTTCATACAAGCACATACTCAAAATAATAAAGGCTTTAAAAAATAGCTTTGTATAAAGCCTATAAAAGTCACTACAGAGAAATAACCTGCTGATAATTCCCGCTATGCTCTAAGCCGCACATTTCATCATAAGCTGTTTGATACTCAAGATTCGCCACCGAGTAGTCATGACTTTTTAGCAGTGCTTTCGCTTCAACAATTGAATGTACGCATTCTCCTGCAGCTTCACCATTGAGCCCAGCAAAATTATCATTGGCATCAGTCAGCCCAACTAAGTAATGGGTTGCATCAGCAATTCCAATAATCGTTGCCATATGTCCAGATTGATTAACATTATCCATTTCTAAGCACCTTTTAACTGATTCTTTGATTGCAGATAAAATGTACTACGATAGATATTCGTAAACGGTTCAATACCCGCAACCATGTAGAGTGAACTCATAGAAAGAAAATAATAGATATATCGGCATAATTGGTTCACATTAAGTATATAAACTTAATTTAAATAAACAGGTTAATAAGAGGACATCATGGATTGGTATATCAAGGTACTGAAGAATTACATTAACTTTAAAGATCGCGCTCGTCGTAAAGAATACTGGTTCTTCGTTTTATTCAATGTGATTGCTGGGATTGTCTTAGGGATAGTGGACAACATGACCGGCACATTGAACCAAGAAACGGGTTACGGTCTATTAAGCGGCATATATTCATTATTAGTCTTTTTGCCTGCGCTAGGGGTCAGTGTACGTCGCTTACATGATACTGATAGAAGCGGATGGTGGATTTTAATCGCATTAATCCCAATTGTCGGTGCACTGATATTATTGTACTTCTTTGTCTCAGACAGTCAGGACGAAACCAACCGGTTTGGGCCTAACCCAAAAGGAAATGAAGTCGAAATTTAATTGCCATTAAAGCCGTGCTGATAAAGTTATCTGTAACTTTTTTCGCACGGCTTTTTTATGCAGTTATTCCCGTCTGGCTAAATTTAGCGCAACTAACTTACTCGCTATAAAACTGTGATCTACACCTCTTGAGTCATCTCATCATATCCCGCATGCTAACTGCCCTTTTTGAGGAATGAATCCTGTTATAAACAGGCGTTTTCAAAAAGATCCGTTCGGATGAAGGTAGCAGGAGAGTGGGGAATAACCCCACACCGACGAGGCAACTTTATCTGCCGCTAATGTTAGCAAGCAGTTAAAGCACTCTTTCAGGTGCCACTTTGTGGTGAGGACTGTTACTGGACGAGCCTCTGGAGAGACTGTAAGCAAAAGCGGTTCGTTAGCATTTGTCATTACAGCGCCGAAGGCGAAAGTGAGGCTGACTTTTCAGTCACGCGAAACGCTCAGGCAAAAGGACAGAGGAGAGGATGACTGTATTCATTTATGGTCACTGTCGTTTTTGCTGTGCCTGATATTTGCCTTTTTGATTTCTGTCAAAAAG
The DNA here is from genome assembly GCF_023283825.1 of Shewanella olleyana. Classification (GTDB taxonomy): domain Bacteria; phylum Pseudomonadota; class Gammaproteobacteria; order Enterobacterales; family Shewanellaceae; genus Shewanella; species Shewanella olleyana. The sequence continues at coordinate 20,087 of NZ_JAKILD010000018.1, forward strand.
GTTAATGCTGTGCTCTCTCCTGCCTCAGTACCACTGATCAGCCATATCTTTTCCTCCTCCATATAAGGGCCTGTTGCTCTTTCAAGGTTGTTTTTGCTGCGAATTGTTGACCATTTATACAAGGCAGAGACTTTGTAGTGTAGTTATTCTACATAAAACGTCGATAACGCAGTAAAAATGGTCAACAAACGTTGCCCGAAGGGTTCGGCTAAAAACGTTTTACTCTTTGTTAGATGAATTTTGCTTAGATGACTAGGCATCAATCCATCCGTCTCAATTAAAACGCTTTTAACTCGAACAAAATTCAACCAGCAAAGATCAATAGGCCCTTATTAGTTGTTTAATATTCGAGGAACACCATGAATTTTCATACACTTTTAGCTGATATCAATGGCATTGTTTGGGGTCCTATTACCCTTTGCTTGCTGGTTGGTACAGGTCTTTATCTCACTATCCGCCTTAAACTTTTGCAAGTTTTCCAGCTGCCGTTTGCTCTCAGTTTGTTATTTAAACCCGCGACTGGTAAAGGCGATTTATCATCATTTGCCGCCTTATGTACTGCACTTTCAGCAACCATCGGTACGGGTAATATTGTCGGTGTTGCCACCGCCATTAAAATTGGTGGCCCAGGGGCTTTATTTTGGATGTGGCTAGCAGCTTTTTTTGGCATGGCAACTAAATATGCCGAATGTATGCTGGCGGTAAAATATCGCACCACAGATGCCAAAGGCAATATTGCTGGCGGCCCAATGTATTACATTGAACGTGGCTTAGGCCTTAAATGGTTAGCCAAAATCTTTGCTGTATTTGGGGTCGGTGTGGCCTTTTTTGGAATTGGTACCTTTGCCCAAGTTAATGCTATTAGCGATGCCATGACCATTGCCTTTAACGTGCCAACCTGGGTCACTGCGTTAATCCTTACAACTATCGTTGCAGCAGTTACGCTAGGCGGGGTAAAACGTATTGCTAACGTTGCCCAAAAGCTGGTTCCGACTATGGCTCTAGGTTATGTACTTGCGTGTATTTGGATTTTATTTAGCTTTTCAGAGCAAATCATACCTGCACTTGAATTAGTGGTTCATTCGGCATTTACACCCATTTCTGCTGCAGGTGGTTTTTTAGGGGCGACCGTTGCTCAGGCGATTCAAATTGGTATTGCCCGCGGCGTGTTTTCAAATGAGTCCGGCTTAGGCAGTGCACCGATTGCTGCCGCTGCAGCTAAAACCAATGAGCCCGTCGAGCAGGGCTTAGTCAGCATGACAGGCACCTTTTTCGACACTATTTTAATTTGTACCATGACAGGTTTGGTGTTGATTATTACTGGAGTGTGGGATGGTGATACAGCAGGCGCTGCAATGACCAGTGCTGCATTTGCTTCTGGTGGCTCAGTGATTGTTGGTCAATACATTGTGACAATTGCACTAGTCTGTTTTGCCTTTACCACTATTTTAGGCTGGCATTATTATGGCGAGCGTTGCTGGAATTACCTCACAGGTCAGCGTTTAGGCGATAAAGGGATTAAGGTATACCAGCTGACATTTTTAAGCTTAATTGCAGTGGGCGCCTTTATTCAGTTGGATTTAATATGGATGTTGGCTGATACCGTTAACGGCCTTATGGCTATTCCTAACCTTATTGCGCTTATCGGCTTAAGACATGTGATTTTAACGGAAACCAATCATTATTTTGATAAGAAAAAACAGCAGCTATCTCAACCACAGGCGTTCAAATCTAATTAAGGTCAATAATCGCTAATTTGTTAAGAGAGCTTATCTCTCAATCTTATTAAAAGTTAGCGGGTAATATCAGCTGACTATTGCGGATGTTGCGGATATTGCTGATACTGCTCATCTTTAGTGTATTTATCGACAATCCCTTGAATGATGCCATCGCTTTTAAGCTGAGCGATGGCATCATTGATTTTTGGCATCATCTCACTATGCTCTTTTCTGAGCCGCATCACTAACACTCCACTTGAATGAACTGCAGCAAGCGCAATAGGCATCTTTAATTGTTTTGCCCAATATAATGCTGGTAAATCCCCTGATATCGCAGCTTTAACGCGATCTTTATGTAAGGCTTTAATTAATTGTTTCTCTGAGGCAAAGTCCACCCGAGTAAACACATTATCATCATGATAAAGGTAGCCTCGCACCGTACCGATAGGCTCGCCAGTTATTTTATTAACATCTGCCCATTGTTTTTGGTTTTCCTCGAGTGTGATGATATTTTCTTGAATGGATAATATCGGTGATGACTGAATAAATTCTTGGCCCATCTCCCCTTCAGGAAACCAACTTGGACTAACAAAATCAAAATCTAACAAGCCAGTTTTTAAGGCTTGATTGGTCCGTCTTGGTGGGTAGTTATGCTTTTCGATTTCAATGTTAGCTGTAGATAAAATTAGCGGAACTAGCTCACCTAAAATACCCGAATTACCAGCTGCATCAGGAATATAATAAGGTACCCAACTACTTGAGCCATTAACGTTGTATTTAAGCGCTGTTGCCAATAAGTTCGAGGAGTACAACAATACAAATGCCATTGCGGCAATCAATTTGATTTTGCTCAATAATTATCTCCACCACAGCACAAAAATAAAAACTAACTAATCATTTTTTATCTTATCAATGATTTACACTAAAACAATTTACCAACATAGTTAAGTTATTATTCGCCTGCCATTGTAAAAACATCATCCTTTATTACGATAAATTAATTTTAATAAGCCCAGTTACCCTCTCCCATATATCAGTTAACCCCTTTCAGCATCAGCATTCACAAACTTTAGCACCTTCATGCTTTAGCACTACCAAATTTAGCAAAAGCTAAATCAATTAATTGCACTTTAAACTGCTAGTAATTTACGTCATAGTGAAAAATCTGAATACAGACTCGAATAATGGATATCGACAAGCTTGAAATCGCCTAATATCAGCCAGACACAGCAACAAGAAACCTCTACTAATCAGAAGCTAATGACGCCCAAATTAGGCTTTTATTTGCCTGTCATCATTATCGCGGGGTTACTGCTGGCCTTCCCCCATAAGACCCTTAGGGTGTTTAGTGCTTTCACCCAGTTTTTTTTAGAAAATTTTGACTCGCAATTTATTCAACTTTCGTCACTCTTGCTGTTACTGGCAATAGTGATTGCTATTAGCCCCATAGGAAAAATGATTATTGGTGGCCATGAAGCTAAAACTGAGTTCAGTTTTGCAAGCTGGATTGCCATGTTATTTACCGCTGGCATGGGATCAGGGCTAATATTTTGGGGAGTAGCAGAACCGGTTTATCATTTCGTCAATCCACCCGCTTTTTTGCAAGATGACTTTTCATCAGTACCGGGCGCTCTAGCGATTACTTACTTTCACTGGGGTTTACATGCTTGGGCCATTTACGCCATGGCGGGATTAGTCATGGCTTGGTTTGCTTACAATCGAAATCGCAGCTTACGTATCAGTGCCAGTTTTAGTGCTGAAAAACCTAAATGGTTAAGCATGTTAGATTTACTGGCGGTAATCGCTATTGTGTTTGGTATGGCTGGCACATTCGCTAATACCGTGGCCTTGATTCAAACTGGCGTAGAACAATCAATGGGCCTTAATATTGGTAGCCAATTATTCAGAATTGGTTTGATTGTGATTATTGCCATGCTGTTTACCCTATCTTCAATCGCTGGGCTCAATAAAGGCATTAAACGTTTAAGTCAGTTCAACAGCTTATTTATGATTGTCATGCTTGTGGCGGTAATTTTGTTAGTTGATCCATTTAATAGTTTGAGCTTAATGGCGCAATCAACGCTGGAATATATCAAGCTGTTACCTTCCGTCTCACTTGGTGCTGGAGAACCCGCTAAATGGAGCCAAGGTTGGAGTGTAATCTACCTAATATGGTGGATTGCATGGGCGCCGTTTGTCGGCCCTTTTATTGCCAGAATTAGCAAAGGTAGAAGCGTCAGACAGTTTTTAAGCTGCACAATATTACTGCCAACTCTAGCATCCATTTTATGGTTTTCAGGCTTTGCTGGTAGTGTGTTGACGCAACCTTTTGCCAATGAAGTGATGGCTGCAGTGAATCAAGAATACACCTTAGGATTGTTCAGCTTTTTTGCTCAATTACCTTTAGGTATGTTGTTCTCAATCGCTGCACTATTACTGCTAGTGACCTTTATTATCACCAGCGCCGACTCATCAATTTACATCACCAGTATGCTTACTGGCAGCGAAAGCCAAGTGGCTAAACTGCTTTGGAGCGCTGTATTGGTGGCCATCACCATTGCACTCGTGACCATTAATGATGTGGATTTAAATAAGCAAATCGCCATTGTTGGCGCGATCCCTTTTACCTTAGTGATGTGCTTTCAAATCGTATTTTGGCTAAAGGATGTATTAATCACCAAGAATCACTAAGCCCTAGAACTAAAAAAGCCTGATGAGTGCATCAGGCTTTCATTGATAGCAGTTAACTTAAGCGGTTATTTCGCTTCGGTCACGATATCTAAATTCAGTTTTACATCCAATGACAGACGGGCAAGATTCTTATTCAAAATTAATCGCACCTTATGTAAATCCGGTAGTAACTGGTGTGATTTTGTAGGGTTAACATTAATATTAACCATTAACTCTGGGCCTACTTTAGCAATACCCGTTAGTTTCAACTCTTGTGGACTTGAACCATTCGCTTCTGAGACGCTTTCATGTACCAAAGAACAAATTTCCTGACTCGGTTTCATCATCAATAATTCTCTGAACGCGCCAGTTAACATCATCAATGGCACTTTAATAAAGTATGCGCCGATAAGTAGCATCATCACTGAGTCAGCGTATACAGCATAAGCATGCCAAGGCGTATAGGTTAAGATCAAGCCCGCAATTAAGCCCGCACATACAGCGCCACTGACAACGGTATCCATTTTCCACAATTTGATTTCGGCAATAAATAATCCAGACCGTTTTGGCTCGTTTTGTTTAACTAAAAACCACCACACAGCCAAACAACCGAACAAGTTAACAAAACCAAATACAGCAGCAAATGACATATCGATTTCTCGGCCACCACTTAAAAAGACATTAAGCGCTGAGGATAAACTAAAGCCTAATAACATGAGAATGACGGCAGCTTTAATGGCCACAACAATTGGCTCAATAATGGCTTTACCAAAGGCGAACTGAGAACGAGAAGACCCCCCCATATAATTTGAAGCAGCTAGCGATAACATGGTGAGAAGTAAACCAATTAACGAGTAACCACCGTCAAATAATATGACAATCGAACCACTCATTAACCCCACTACAACCCCCATAACTGCAAATGTTAACGCAGCCAAAGCGGAAATAATAAGTAATTGTTTATCATCTATTTTATTTTGTTCACACATTCATTATCACCACTAAAAACCTGTGATAATTATTGCTGCACTCGGCTATTTTCTCAACAGCTCATCGGCTTGATGAAGTGCTTTAACAGAAGAGATTCAATTTACTTGATTATTAACAACAACTTAAAACAGCCTTCAGTGTCAACTTTATTGACACTGAGCGAGTTGGAGTGATTTTGACGATTCAGTTAAAACTTAAACAGGTAGTCACTGATCTGATCGCAGAGCCATGATACAGGCTCAGGGATCGCACTGCCTGGCATGGAAAACATACAATAGTCTTCATGGGTTAACCCGTAAGTGTGTTTGATGACAGCGAGCTTTTCACTGCGAAGATGTGGACGAATGAGCGGCTCGGGTAATACGCCCCATGCCTTCTCCGACACTATGGTGTTAAGCATATATTCAAAGCTAGAAAAGCCAATATGCCTTAACGAGAACGGCTGCAGTTCAGGGTTATCTTTATCATTTAGATAAACCATTACCGCTTGCATCGATTCACGTAATTGACTATCTGATACTCGCTTAAGGCTGGCTAACGGATGATGACTTTCACATACTGACATCATCCGAATTCGGCCCAGTGGTAAGTAATCGGTATTGGCATCATCGACTCGTTCAAAGTCCACGCCAAAGGCAAAGTCCACCTGACCGGTATTAACCAGATTAGCTAAATCACCACTGGAAGCTAAAACGGTATTAACTGTAGTCGCATCAAAGTGGTTATTCAGTGAGATGATAAATGTTTGCCACACTTCATCAGGAAATGAGTCATCTCTAGCAAGCCAAATTTCGGAGCGAAACTTATCAATCGTTTGCTCGCAGGTCTGTTTGATTCGTTCACATGTAGACACCACGCTTTCGCAATCTTTGTAGATTGATTTACCCACTTCAGACAACACTAAGCTATTGCCTGAACGAGTAAACAGTTTGGCTTCTAAACTCGCCTCAAGTGCTTTGATCGCCATGCTCAATTGGGTGCGATTACTGTTGAGCTGCTTAGCCGCTGCGGTAACAGAGCCCGCATCAGCGATGGCGCAAAAAATTTCTAACTGCTTTAGGTTCATAAATTATCCACCGACAATCTAATCTCACTGTGATATGGAGCCGTTACTGAGACTTTAATTATTGCTTTCTTGTCTAAGCTTATACTGATTTTCTGCTAACTTATTGTACTGCGATAATAAACTTTGCTCAGCATCACTTGCTGATAACGCGATTAAATCAATTTTTAACTGACCTTGACTATCGTACTGGCTAGCAAAGGTGCCCATGTTAATCATATCCACTTGCCAATCTGTTAATTTGCCAATGACGTAATTGCCAAACTGAAACGCTTCGTATTCATTAACAAGCGTTAAAAAGTCACTGAAACCAAAGCCTGTTAATTGTTTCTGCGCAGTAAACGCGGCTAAATAACCTTGTGAGACAGCGTCAGACTGTCCAGCCATTGCCCGCTGAAACTGATATGAGTGACGGGTTTCATGGATTAAAAATGCCAATGAGGCAAACGCCTCTTCTTCGGCTAATTTATCAGGATTCAAGTACACAATACCATTACCACCAGCCTTAACATCAAAGTCAAAATACACCATTTTTTTAGGGTAGCTGTGATTATCGATAATTAGCTGTGGCGCCTCAGTGCCAAAGCTTTGCACTTCCAAGGCAAACACTTTTTTAAGCCAAGGGATTTGTTCATCCATGGTGAGTGAAGGCCACTTTTTTATTGCGTTAGTTAAAGCTTTATCCTGTGCAATAAGCTCAAGTAAGCTGTCGGCATGAGCGATGGTTAATTCATATGCTGGGGCTAAAAACGCCTCACTTTGAGGCTGTAAAGCAAATGCTTGTGGTGCTTGTTGTTGCAGTGTTTGGTTAGCATAAAAATTATCGGCTACAGCAGAGAAGGTTAAACCAGAAACAGATAAGCCCGCGCAGAAGATTAAGCGGTTAAACAGGGTCGATTTAAGTTGATTTTTAAACATAGTAAACGCACTTCCATTAAACTAGTTATAATTATTATGATTTTGCGGTTGAAGAGTATCACTAATATTTGGCTTGTTCAGTATCCTTAAACTTTTAGTAATGCGCTGTTAATAATGAGCTTTGAGCAATTGACGATGAACAATCAGCTTTGAGCAATTAACGCTGAACTACTGAACTTTGGCCACGGCATAAAGACTCATGCTTTAATAAGGCTATATTGCTCCATCACCTTATGTTTTTACATTGTAGAGTTTGACATGAAACCTGATCGCACCACGGCAATGCTGCAAATCATATCTCAAGTAAAATCCGAGTTTCCATTAACTGAACCGGAAACGTTTGTTTGTGGGCCAGAAGGCAATTGTCAGGGCTGCCCTAAAAAGCTATTAGAATTGGTTGATAGTGAAATAAGCTACTGGGAGGCTGAAATAAACAATGGTAACGCTCCTCAATTAGGCGATATCAGCCGTTTTGGTAAGTTATGTAAAAATGTAAAACGTGGTTTAGATAGAAATGGCGTCATTGAAAAGTATCGCCAATATAAACAACCCTTATATACCCAAACAACTTGAAGATACGTGTTTCAGAGCTTCACCGTGTTTTCAATACTAGGCGCGGTAATGCGGTAATGCGGTAATGTAGGTACCTTATAAATTAGCGCAACAACGTAGTGGAAACACGGTGAAACTCCCTGAGGGCAAGTTTTACACGCGTTTATGCTGCGTTATTGATTTTGAAAAGGGAATAACCATTACCCGCAATCAATGCCTTGCCTAAACGCGTGTAAATTCTTGCTGAAATCGAGCATCTTCAGGTTGTTTGGGTATAAAACATCGTCATCGCGAACAGCGAATACTATGATTTCTACCTGCACTTATCGTAAATCTTCATCAAGTTAGCCTATACTCTATGCTGAAATCCCCCTAGTAATTATCATTTATTTCAATACAATGATTATTATATCTACACAATAAAAAGTATGCTCAAGCGAGGCAAGAATGGAAAAATCCAAAATAGTCGTTATTGATGATGATCCAGTATGTACCAGCATGCTGCTTGCCATTTTAGGGGATGACTACATTGTGTTAACGGCTAATTCAGGTGATGGGGCGATTGAATTACTGTCATCGGTTGAACCAAATTTAATCTTCCTTGATATCACTATGCCAGATATCAACGGTTACCAAGTGATGAAGTACGTTAAAGAGCAAACATCCAATAAAGAAGTGCCCATTGTTGTAGTCAGTTCATTAGTTGAAGAGTCGGATCAAGATTTTGCTTTAAAATTAGGCGCTGATGATTATCTCACTAAGCCGATTCAACCAAATGCAGTGCAAAAGATGATGGATAAGTACTTACCTTAATTCTTACTTTAGTTCTTAACTAAGTTAAGGACTTAGCTCTTAATTAAGTACTTATTTGGCTCCTTACTATAGATTTTGCATTAGCTCTTTATGCCCTCAAAATTTACCAGCCTTCACAATAAATGACTATTGGAGCTTATTTTAAGCTCCTTGTGACTTCCCCATGGGTTAACCCCGCAACACATACAAAACCAAAATCTCACTTCACCCCTCAAAATTACACATTTTCAATTCAATTAAGCGACATAACTGTTACTATCCACTCGCAAAAATTAAGAGCAAACTCTATATGTAACAATATGTTGTAGGACAAAATGAATAACAAAAAAATAAAAAGTTCAATTGGGTACTTGCCACTAATCATTGCCGCTTTAATTGGGTCTAATGCCCATGCTAACAGCCATAGCTTTGACTCCCGTTCCCATGCCATGGGAGGTGTTGGGGTTTCAAGCGCTGATTACTTAACAGCACCATTTCATAACCCAGCTCTAGTCGCGCGCTTTGATGAATCTGATGACGTAGGAATTTTATTCCCATCCATTGGTGCTCATGCAAACGATCCAACCGATATCATTGATAATGTAGAATATTTTTCTGATATTTATGATGATTTCAAATATATCAATAACCCAAGCCTTGATGACGCTCAAGTGGTCATTGACCAGCTTGAACTGATCCAAGGCAACTATGCACATGTCCAAGTCGGGACTCAGGTAGCCGTTGCGATTCCTAATAAAGTGCTATCAATCAATTTCTTTGCTCAGGCTTATGCTGATGCACTTGTATTTGCTGATATTGCAGATGAAGATTTAGACCCTGCCAATATCGTCGATCAAGAATTAAATTCTCAAGCGATTACCATGGGCGTGATTGTTTCTGAGTTTGGGGTGAGTTTAGCCAAATCTCATAAGCTTGCTACCGGTGAAATTTATTACGGTATCTCGCCAAAGTATCAACAAGTTAATACCATCAACTACATCACTGACATTGAAAACTTTGAATTTGACGATTGGGACGATGACCGTTACCAAAACGATCAAGGTAATATGAACCTAGATATTGGTTTTGCTTACCAACACAATGCCGGTTACGGCGTAGGTTTCGTTGCTAAAAACTTGATAAAAAACACCTATGAAACTGAAGTCATCAGTGGCATAAAAGGTCAATATCAAATCAAGCCGGTATATACGATTAGTGCTAACTATCATAATCGCTTTATGACAGCTGTCATTGATATACAGTTAAACGAATCGGAAGGCTATGATGAGTTAAATGGCAGCTATAACCAGTTCGACACTGAATATGACAATCAACAGCTCGCTGCGATTGGCTTTGAATTTACCCCATGGAGTTGGACAAAATTACGTGCGGGTTATCAAACTGATTTAACCAATAATAATGACGATAGAGTGACAGCAGGTTTAGGCTTATCAGCTGCTGGCGTATTCCACTTCGACCTATCAGCCAGTTATGGTGATGACAAAGATATGGGCGTCGCGCTACAAACCAGCTTTACCTTTTAATTGTTAGCTAACATCTAAAGTGAGCTAATGACTATATTAAGATAATGACTCAATAAAAAATGCCGCAGTATCAATGATGACTGCGGCATTTTTGTATTCACATTATATTTACCAAAAATGAAAGCTAAAACCGTTTACTTCGCACCTGGCTCAGCATGTTGGTTCATCCACTTTTCAACTTCGTTATACCAGTAGATTGAATTGTTCGGCTTCATGATCCAATGGTTTTCATCAGGGAAGTAAATCATCCGCGATTCAATCCCTTTAGTCTGCAGCGTACGAAACAGCTCAAACCCTTGGCCAACAGGTACGCGGTAATCTAATTGACCGTGCACCACTAGAGTTGGCGTATCAAAGTTTTCAGCGCCGTAATGTGGAGAGATTGATTTGTAGATCTCTGGTTTATCCCAGTAATCGCCAAAGCGCGTGCTATGCACCGAGAAATCAGCAGCCATTTGCGAGTACATGTTATATACCGCAGCGTGAATAAATAACGCATTAAACGGCTGATCTTTTTGACCTAGAATAATCGATGATAAGTAGCCGCCGTAGCTTGCACCACCAGCAACTAAACGCTCGTTATCGATCCAGTCTTTTGCTTTAAACCAATCGGTTGCTTTGAAAACATCTTCTAATGATTTGTTTTTCCAGTCTGGGTTAATGCTATCGGCATAGTCTTGTCCAAAACTGTTTGAACCATGGAAGTTAGGCCATGCAGTGACATATCCCCAAGACGCAAAGGTTTGTGCATTCCAGCGGTAATGGAAACCATCAGAAATCGCACTATGAGGGCCACCGTGGATCAGCATCATTAACGGATACTTTTTGCTTTTATCAAAGCCTGCTGGGTAATGAACCCACATTTGTACGTCTTGGTCGTTATAACCTTTATAGGTCACAGACTCATAAGTCCCCATGTCGACATTCGCTAAAATGTCATCGTTAAAGCTGTCTAAACGAGTGATTTTGCCATTACTTGGGTTAATTTTCACTAAACGTGCTGGGTGCAAAAAGCTGTCGTTAGCTGCGACGATAGTACCATCGTTAGCTATCGATGGCGCGCCAAAGTTGGTTTGCTTAGTAATCGGTTTTACTTTGCCATTTTTAGCATTGATATGGAAAATGCGGCGTGTCGCGGCATCATCAATCGCAGCGTAAAAACCTTTGTTATCAGCAGTCCAGTTAAAGCGAGCAACAGAGCGATCCCAATCAGTTGTGATTACACGTTCAGTTCGCTTGTTCACATCAAACAAGACTAGGTTCGCTGTGTCAGCGTAAAAACCATGAATAAGCTGACGGGTAAACGCTAAGGTTTTACCATCTGGGCTAAAGGTTGGGCTTGAATCTGGCGCTTCATTTTTAGGGGTTAAGTTTTCCACTTTACCACTGCCAATTTTTGCCATGAAAATATCAATTTTAGGGTCAACCTGGTTCGCCCAACCATTACTGTTAAAGGCAATTAACTCACCATTTGGCGAGATATCGTAATTGCCACTGCTTTGAGATGAGCGTGGTAGCTGCTTGTTTAATGGTTGTGTGATGGCAACAATGTCGCCACCTTGAGCAGGAATGCTGAAGACATGGGCTTCACGATCCTCTTCAATCCAATGATCAAAGCTTGAAAAAGGCAGTGCATTCCATTGGTGTGCAGACACTTTATTGTCTTTGTTTGCTGCTAGCTGAGTGGCCATTTCATCCCAGTCTTTACCTGGAAATATACGGCTGATGAAGTAAATATTATCACCGACCCATTTAATCCCTTTCACACCACCAGGGACACTGGTTAAACGCTGGGCTTCACCCGCTTTGTCCATTGGTAATAAATACACTTGACCGGCATCGTCTTTATTACGCTTGCTCACAAAGGCTAATGTTTTACCATCAGGTGAAAAAGTAGGTTCGCTAACTCGCATCCCCTCAGCGGTTAACGCACGTTGCCCTTTACCGTCTTTATCGAATAACCATAGCTGAGTCGAACCTTTATCTTCAGGTACATCGTACTTGGTCACAGGCGCAATAATGAACTCACCGTTTGGTGAAATAATTGGATTGCCGATTCGGCTTAGCTTCCACAACACATCCACTGATAATGTGGTGTCTTTTGCTGCTGTTTGAACTGATTGTGTTGATTTGACTTGCTCTGCAGCCATTGACGCCGTTGGCATCAACAAGCACATAAGCACTATCCCGACTTTCTTCACGATAGGTCTCCTTGATCTAGTTATTGTTATTTTTCTTCCGCTGCCATCATTAGTAAATTGCGGCAGTAAGTAAAGCTAGCGATGAATGTTAATCGAATTAACACCGAGAGAACGGGACAACCATCACCCTTGTTACATCAACATAAATCCATTGTCATGGTTAACAATTAAATAAAGCTTAATATCAAGATTAACTCTTAGTGACTAGAGCCTGTTTACCCTTTCAAGGTTATTTTTGCAGCGAATTGTTAGCAATTTATACAAGGCAGAGACTTTGTGGTGTAGTTACGCTAAATAAAAAATCGATAACACAGTAAAAAGTAGCCAACAAACGCTGGCCGAAAGGTTCGGTTAACATAAAAAGGACTGACACTTAAGTGCCAGCCCTTTTGCTTACGCTCACCTTGGGGAGGTTTGTTTAGAAAAATCCTAATGGATTCACGTCATAGCTCACTAATAAGTTCTTGGTTTGTTGGTAATGATTTAACGCCATCTTATGAGTTTCACGGCCAACGCCTGATTTTTTATAGCCACCAAATGCCGCATGGGCTGGGTACATGTGATAACAATTAGTCCATACTCGTCCCGCTTGGATCTTGCGACCCATCCGATATGCCAAGTTAGTATCGCGAGTCCACACACCTGCACCTAAACCAAAATCAGAGTTATTGGCCATTTCCAATGCTTCAGCTTCATCTTTAAAAGTCGTTAGCGAGATGACAGGCCCAAAAATTTCTTCTTGGAATACTCGCATGTCATTCGTGCCTTTAAGCAAAGTAGGCTGAATGTAATAACCTGTGCCTAAATCATTGTCTAACGCTTCAACTTCACCACCTAATAACACTTCAGCGCCTTCATCTTTGCCGATATCAATATAGCTAAGGATCTTATCAAATTGCTCTTTTGATGCCTGCGCGCCAACCATTGTGTCGGTATCGAGTGGGTTACCACGCTTAATCGCCTTTGTGCGCTGCAGCACTTTTTCCATAAACAGCGGATAAATATCTTCTTGGATCAGCAGTCTTGATGGACAAGTACACACCTCACCTTGGTTAAAGAAAGCCAGCACTGCCCCTTCGACGCATTTACTTAAATACTCATCTTCAAAGTTCACCACATCACCAAAAATAATATTGGGCGACTTACCACCAAGTTCTACCGTTGAAGGGATGATGTTTTCAGCTGCGCATTTCAATATATGTGAGCCTACTGGCGTCGAGCCAGTAAAGGCGATTTTATCAATCCGTTTGCTGGTTGCTAATGCTTGGCCTGCTTCTTCGCCAATACCATTGACGATATTGAGCACACCTGCTGGCAGTAAATCCCCAACCAGCTCCATTAAAAATAATATAGATGCCGGCGTTTGCTCCGCAGGTTTTAAAATAACGCAATTACCCGCAGCTAATGCCGGGCCTAACTTCCAAGCCGCCATTAATATTGGAAAGTTCCACGGAATAATTTGGCCAACCACGCCTAATGGCTCGTGAATATGATAAGACAGCGTATTAGCATCAATTTCAGCCGCGCTGCCCTCTTGAGCACGCAAACAACCTGCAAAATAGCGAAAATGATCCACAGCCAAAGGAATATCGGCATTGATGGTTTCACGAATAGCCTTGCCGTTATCCCACGTTTCGGCAACAGCTAAAGCAATGAGGTTTGCTTCAATTCTATCGGCTATTTTCAATAAAATATTTGAACGTTCTGCCGCTGAAGTTGCTCCCCAAGCATCTTTAGCCTTATGTGCAGCATCGAGTGCAAACTCAATGTCCTGCGCATCTGAACGTGGAATTTTACAAAAAACTTGCCCATTTACTGGGCTAATATTATCAAAGTACTGGCCATTGATTGGCTCAACCCATTGGCCACCAATGTAATTTTGATAAACAGACTTATAAGACATTTCAGAGTCTGCTTCACCGGGTGCTGCATAAATCATAATACTTTCCTCTAATTGTATTTGTTGGAAACCTAATTAAGCTAAATCAGTTAAAGCAGAAATGAGTATTCTGAGAATCCACAGCTGTTGACCCACAGTACAAATGATTGTGTAGCCTGTGTCTGACGCATTGCGCCAATAGCAAGGATTGTTGTAGTCCAAAGGATGAGACATAGGTGACAATATGATTAGAGGTAATTTGCAGCGTAAGCGCTGCCAACCAAACTTACTGGTAGAAAACAAAAATAGCTTTGCAGGCCCAGAGTCAGAACTGAGTATTTACGATACGTTTGAACAAGCATCGAGAGTGGCATTAAAGTCCGACCAATTATTGTTTTGCGGCATGGTCACAGGTAAAAAAGTGATGCATTCAGAGCAAGACTTTGAAGCTGCGTTTTATCCCCATGAGTCTTTCATCATGGCGCCAAACCAAACCGTTGAAATCGACTTCCCCGAAGCTCAAATACATAAACCGACGACTTGTTTAGCAATCGAGATCTCAACCGATCGTATTCAACAAGTTGCGGATCGACTTAATATTGACTCACCAATCCAACAAGATTATGGCCATTGGCAGTATCAACAGGCGTTAGTCCACACGCACCATACTCAACAAACTCAAGCTTTGCTGGATAGAATGGTGGGGATATATACCGAGAATGAACAGGATAGAAGTTGTTTAATTGATTTGGCAGTATCTGAATTAATTGTGCGTTTACTTAGACACCAGACTCGTGATTTCTTATTGCAGCACAGTGATAATAACCCTGAATTTAATGGCCTTAATGCCGCGCTGCAATACATCAGCCTTCACCTTAACGAGCCATTGGATATTAATGAACTGTGCCGCCGAGCTTGTATGAGCCGCAGTAAATTTTTCCAGCAATTTAAAGCCCACCTTGGCTGCAGTCCAGCGGCTTTTCAGCAGCAAGTGCGTTTAAAAAAAGCCGCCACGCTTATTGAGCAAGGTCAGCAAATAACCCAAGTGTGCTTTTCGTTAGGATATAGCAGTACCAGCCACTTCAGTCGGCTATTCAAAGCTTTTTTTGGCCTTTGCCCATCAGACTATAAGCAGCGTCACTTACACAGTTAATGCCTAATGATTTAGCGCTTATTTTCAGCCTCTTATTGGTGTCATTTACCATTATCACTTGGGGGCTAAACTTAGTTAAGCCCGAGCAAAACAGCTGAGAAATTTTTCATTCACCCTCTTTTGAGGTTAAATGGTAATATAAGCTTAATATTTGACTCAATTGAAATGAAGGTAACGCAATGAACCCTATTATTGCCCTATTAAAAGAACACAGCGTCAGTGAAGAAAAAATTAGTGAAGTGTTCCAAGCATTAACGCAAAACCCTATGATGGCGATGAACATCATCGGTCAATTGGGTATTCCAGCAGAGAAACTACAGCAGTTAATGGCTATGGTAATGCAAAATCCAGGGCTTATTAAAGAAGCGGTATTGGAATTAGGTTTAGATTTCTCAAAAGTTGAAGCAGCCAAAGCGCAGATGCAGCCTTAATCAGCTTCTCACTCTTCTGAGTAAGTCGCCTGCAAGATCTTTAAAACGGCCAATCTATGATTGGCCGTTTTAGTATTGTTTTATAACTTGCTTTCGATATTGGATCGGGGTGATATTTTTTACAGCGCTTAAAGCGATGACTGAAATTAGCTCCATCGCTAAAACCTATCTACAAGGTTATTTCTTCAACCGGTATAGTCTTCAATAACAGCTCTTCTGAATTACTAGGGCGTGTTGATCTTTCAAGGTTGTTTTTGCAGCGAATTGTTGGCCATTTATACAAGGCAGAGACTTTGTGGTGTAGTTATTCTACATAAAAAGTCGATAACGCGGTAAAAATGGCTAACAAACGCTGCCCAAAGGGTTCGACACAAGTGCTGAGGCATTCACTTCATTGGCGTTAGATCAATATTTACCTAATAATTTGCTTGAAACAGTAAATCATCTAACTCGATCACACTATTGTAATACAATAATATTGTAGTATCTTGTGGTAGGTATTAACGACATGCTCCATAAGGAAAGCTCAATGAAGACACTCCAACTTAGTTTATTGACTGCTACCATCATTGCCAGCTCTGCAGCTGTGGCAGCTCAAACTGATATCGCCAGCAAATTTAATCTAGATCCTACTAAGGCTCCTGCACAGAACTTTGATTTAACCAACTGGAAAATCACCCTTCCTGAGTTAACCGAAAGCGGAGAGCGTAAAGGTAAGGCGCTAGAAATTGATAAATATCAGCTAGGTAACACTAAAACTCCTTATGAGCATCCAAAGTGGTTTTATACGAATAAAGACACTGGCGCATTGGTTTTTGTCGCTCCTAATGAAGCACCAACCACCCCAAACAGTAAAAATACCCGTAGTGAATTACGTGCTATGTTGGCAGACCATTATGGTGAGCCGAAAAACAATTTCGTTGTTGCCTCTCACCCTGACGCCAAAGAGTATGGCGCCATTGGAGGCCAGCTAAAAGCGACACTTTCCGTTGACCAAGTCAGTACCAGTGGTAATGATAAAAAGAATGGCGCTTTTGCGGTGGTTATCGGTCAAATTCATGGCTCTGATAATGAACCTCTAAAAATTTCATACCGTAAACTTCCTGGTCACGAATTTGGTTCTTTATCATGGAACTATGAGTTAAACCCAGTGCCAGAACTGCAAGATGCTAAAGATGAGAATGGCAAAAAACTACGCCAAGATATCCGTCACAATGTATTTGGCCAATACAACCTACGTGAAGGTTCACCAGAACCAAAAGATGGCATTAAACTCGGCGAAATTTTTACATATCAAGTCGATGTGAAAGATGACACTATGCACCTAAGTTTCACTAAAAATCCTGGTGCTGAAAATGAAGAAGTGAAAGTATTCAGTGTTGACCTTACTGAAGGGAATTATCAAGGCCATGAAGTAGACCAAGGCTACGGTAAAGACTGGATGTATTACAAAGCAGGTGCTTATAACCAATGTAATACCAAAAAAGATAGCTCGGATTGCCAATGGCGCGGTATCGAAGCAGGTGATTACACCCAAGCCACTTTTTACCAGTTAGAGCTTAATCAATAGGCTCGAATCAATAGGCACGGATCAATACCCGATAAACAACTTAATTCAACTAACTGCTTAATAAAAAACGGCCAATATACATTGGCCGTTATCAAGTTCAATCTGTATTCATTTGAGAAAAACCACTCGCTCAACCTCAACCAAGCAGCATTTAACTCCAAAATCCATCCAGTAAGATTCACTTTACAGAGCATTACACTAATTATTAATCACTTAGCAGCTATTTACCTCAAGCAATACTTAATACAAAAAGTTTCTTTTGCTGCAAAACCGTTAAATACAGTGTTCTTGTGCTAAAACAAAATGGAAGGAAATAGTTGTACTTCATCCTGCCAGCTATCACAACGCAGTGAGCAAAATGCTTAGATATGCTGGTGAATACTTAAACATAAAAAAAAGAGTAAAGTATTTTATGAAACTTTCAACAATTTCAATATCTCTCATTGCACTAGGTTTAACTGTTAGTAATTATGCACAAGCGAGTGATGATCGCTATGTGATTCAGGTGAACCCGCAACAACAGGGTGTAGTTAAAGCACTAGCTAAACAAATTGGTGCAGAAGTTCATGTAGAAGGCGATGGTTTCATCGCTGCTACCTTTAGTGGTAAAGATTTAGAGCAAGTAAAAGGTTTACTTAATAATCTGCATATAACCTTAGTGGAAGTCGATCAAAAGCGTCATCTTATGGGATTTTCTGATGATGCTGGCAACCCAATGACAACACAAGTGACCCCATATGCAGTTTATCAATCTCAAGCTGATCAGGTCGCATTTGATCCAAATGCGGGTATCAAAGTATGTGTCATAGATTCAGGCTTAGACCGAAGCAACAATGATTTTAACTGGAATAATATTACTGGTGACAATGACAGTGGTACAGGTAATTGGGATGACCATGGTGGCCCACACGGTACTCACGTTGCAGGGACAGTAGGCGCTGCAGATAATGGATTTGGCGTTATTGGTATGGCGCCAGGTGTTGATATGCACATTATCAAAGTATTCAATGATGACGGTTGGGGATACTCATCTGACTTAGCTCACGCAGCTGACTTATGTTCTCAAGCGGGCGCTAACATCATTAGCATGAGTCTTGGTGGCGGTGGCTCAAATAATACAGAGTCTAATGCTTTTCAAAGCTTCACTGATGCTGGCGGCTTAGTTGTTGCTGCAGCAGGTAACGATGGTAATAATGTCCGCTCATATCCAGCAGGCTACACCTCTGTCATGATGATTGGTGCTAATGATGCCAATAATATTATTGCAGACTTTTCGCAATTCCCTTCATGTACTTCAGGGCGAGGAAAACGTGCCACTACTGATGAAACCATTTGTGTAGAAGTGACTGCTGGTGGTGTTGATACTTTATCTACTTATCCAGCTGGTCTTGCTACTGCCTCAAACTTATCAGCTGATGGGTTTGATTTAGCGTCTTCCGCGATGGAAAATTCAGGTTCAATTTCTGGTTCAACTTTTTACATGGGTACAGCTGAAAGCACAAATGCTGGTGCCAATGGTAATATCTGTATTATCGATAGAGGCGTGATTTCATTCCATGACAAAGTCGCAAACTGTGAAGCCTCTGGCGGTTTAGGCGCAGTCATTATTAACAATGAGCCAGGTATGCTTTATGGCACATTAGGCGATACTAACACTACGACTATTCCAGCTGTTGGTGCTGCTTTTGAAGATAGAGATTCACTGATTAATGCAACTTCCGCCAATATTAATATAGGTACCTCTGACTTTGGCTTTATGAGCGGTACTTCAATGGCAACACCTGCGGTATCTGGTATTGCAGCGCTTGTTTGGTCAAACCATTCAGAATGTACGGGTAGCGAAATTAGACAAGCCCTTAAATCAACCGCGCTTGATGCAGGTAGTGCAGGAAAAGATGAGTACTTTGGTTATGGTATTGTCCAAGCTGCTGCTGCAGATGCATACCTCAGTGAATTCGGTTGTGAAGGAGGAGTGACTCCACCGCCAACAGGAAGTGATATCAACCTCACACTTAATGGATATAAATCCAGAGGGGTTAAAAAAGTAGATTTAACCTATAACGGTGCAACCAGTACAAATGTCGATATCTATCGTGATAATGCTGTAGTAAGTACTTCGGCTAATAATGGCAGTTACACTGACACGATTACATCAAAAGGTGGAGGAAGCTACACTTACAAAGTATGTGAAGCCTCAACTGCAACTTGTAGTGATGATGTCAGCGTCTCTTTTTAAGCGACTCACAATATAAAATAGCTTGTTAAACTTAAGACTAGAGTGAATGTATCGCCTTCACTCTAGTCTTTTTATAATTGCTTTCAAAACTCTCACTAACCCACAATCGGCTTTTGGCCTGACGAAATCGTTTCTGCACTTTTCATCAACATATAAATACAGGTAGTGATTAGGCACACGCCTAAATAGATAATTAAGCCATTACCCGCCTCAGTGAATGTCGTCGCTAATAGTGGCCCTAATACTGAGCCTACGCTATAACACAGCAACATCATTTCAGTGGCCGACACCATTTTCTCAACGGGTAAGCTATCGCAAGCTAGGGTAATCGCAATTGGATACAGCGCAAAAGTGCTCGCCCCTAAGATTAAGAAGCTTAATCCCATCATAGCTAATGTTGAAGACTCCAAAACGCCCATGACAGCAAGACAACCTAGCATGCAAAATATTGCCATTAATAAGCTTTTACTCATGCGAGTCGACATCGCACTAGCAATGGGTTGCACTAACATTCCACCCATAATGATGCTCGCCATTAACAATCCTGTATGGTCTGAAAATGCACTCGTATGGGTTAAATATGACGGCATTAAGCCGTATATAGTTCCTAGCAGCAGCCCTGATACCATGCAGCCAATAATCGCTGGTCGATTAATATGACGAATTTCTTTACGGCTAATACTTTGTTGATCATGACTTGTTGGCTGACCTGAACGTATTAAAATCGGAGCCAGTGTCGCCATAAATAAGAGTAGTAATACATACAAGTAAGGCTGTATTCCGTCAGTGCCAAACACTGAAATAGCCAGTTGTCCTACAGCACTACCGCCATACAATGCCGCCATATATAAACCCAAGCGTTTCGCGCGCTGTTTAGGGCAATTGGCCATTAATAACCATGACTCTACGACAACAAACACACCTGCCACGGCCATACCCGCCACAAAGCGCGCAGCGAGCCAAGTCATTCCATGTGGCGCTAAAAGCATTAGCACAACCGTCAATGCGACTAAGGATAAAAAAGCAATAAACGAACGTCTATGGCCAAGGCGTTTAATCACACCTTGAATACACGTCGCCCCTAATAGCAAACCAAAATAAAACACACTCGCAAGCCAGGGCGTCAGCGACTGAGTGATACCGAAATGTGGTAATGATAAAGGAATAAGGCTCATTAAAAAGCCTGATGCGACAGCGAAAAAAGTTAAACCAACTACAGGGGTGGCGATGTTGCTTTCAACATTGTCGTGCGTGATTATCGTCAATTTCGTACTACTTAATTTAAAATTATGGAGGGTTAAATCATTCTTGGCGGCTAAAGGGTTAGAATACCCTAAGACTATTTTCGGCGAATGTAATCTCGAACCTAAAATAAGTAAAGCATTATTTCTTATCAAAACCCAAAATGATTAAATATTGAGTCACAAAGGCTATAAAGATCATATTTCGGTATAAAAAGCACACTAAACCAAACAAAAAAGGAAGCTGAAGAGTCAAGTAATGATACTAGCACTATGGGGGAAGTGATGATATGAAGTGATATAACTAAGTATTAAAACCACATACTTATACATCTAAATTTATACATATAACCATACTTAAGTTAGTAATATAAGCACTAGACAATATTACAAGCCGAAAGAAGTAAATATCAAAGTAATGCAAGATAAAATGAGTTTACGTTGCGCTTATTCGCAAGTGGAACTGTAATCATTGAGCTCAATCAGCCCTTTTAGAATAATGCCGTGATAACGGGCTTTTACTAACTGATAATCCATCTCTGGCGCTGAAAATGAAGAAGTAAAAGTATTCAGTGTTGACCTTACTGAAGGGAATTATCAAGGCCATGAAGTAGACCAAGGCTACGGTAAAGACTGGATGAATTACAAAGCAGGTGCTTATAACCAGTGTAATACCAAGAAAGACAGCTCTGATTGCCAATGGCGCGGTATGGAAGCTGGTGATTACACCCAAGCCACCTTCTATCAATTAGAGTTAAATCAATGATCTAATAGTTCAAGAGTCTATGCGAATGCCTAGATTAGATGATGACAATACTCTTTAACTAAATATAAAAACGGCCAATCAATGATTGGCCGTTTAACTATTGATTTCTGCTCAATTATCAAGCTAACTTAAGCAACCTCAAGCCTATAAGTTATCGCCAAACACCCCACTCACCAGTCGTACCAGGCTCTTCACCTTGAGTCCACCATTGAGCAGTCCATTGTTGATTATTATGGGTAACAGTTTCGCCGCCATTATAAACTTTAGCTGCGCTCCATTGGTCAATAGGCTCAGGTCCTGGGCCAGGGCCTGGCTCGACATCAGTTGGAGCCACACTAAAACTATAAATAGTTTTATCTTCCTCACCTTGGCCTGCTGCCGTTAACTCAAAGCTGAATGTTTGAGCGGTATTTTCTAGTAACGCGGTGTTAATAATCAGCTCGTCATTTTGACCAAGCTCAGTTTCAACAGGTAGGCCACTCACTTGCATCCAAGACAGTTGTTCAATTTCACCTTGGCTGTTTGCAGGAGTTAACACAACATATTCACCATGTGTTACTGTCGCATCAACAATCGACTTTAACACCGTAGGCGTGATCACCGCTTCAATGAATTCATTATTGGCAGTAATACTAAACTCACCATAACCCATTAAATCTTTTGAATTAAAGAAGTTATTATGTAGCTGACCCTGAAAATACATATAGTGAGTCATTTCAGCATGCCAGCGACCAATAAACACATTTCCTTCGTACTGGTCTTGGTAGTAACCATTGACTTGAGATGCTAACAAACGATCCCAATCCAATTGGTTGTCTTCAGTAATTTCTAGTGAAAAGCTTGAATGGATTTCGCCATTTTTATTGAATACTTTGTAGTTAACTGACTCACCTAATTGCGGCGTCGTTAAACTAACATCATCAGGAATAAAGGCATCGCCTTGCTCTAAGTATGGTTCGGTAGGTTCTGGATCAATAGGTGCATCGCCAGTAATGGTGATATCACTACAGTTATAAAAACCTTCCCCAACAGGGTCTTCACGTTGCCAACGAGTATATAAAATGGCATCACCAGAACGATCTGCAGGGATCGCAATATTCATTCGATACTTTCTATCCGCGCCTACAGCAACGTTGCCGTACTCTTGAATCAGTTCTAAATCATCCCAGTTTAATGGCTTAGAAACATCGACTCCTGGTTTGGTTAAGTAAAACTGCCAAAATGAAGGGTTGTGTGGCGCTGTTGCATTAAAAACATATTCGAATTCACCTGTAGACAACTCGGTGCGAGTCCATGCTGAATGCTCTGCTCCCATGCCACGTTTTTGCGCATCGTTGGCATAGCATAAACTGCCATCTGGAATAGCAGCTTTAACAACATCCATATCATTATAAGTTGGTGCAGGGATATTAATCGCAAATTCATTACGTTGAATAAATGGATAAGTACCAGAGATTTCCTTAGCTTGTGCACATGCTGCGTTTGGTGGAGTACCACTCCATAGACCGCCTTGCTCGTAACAAATAGATTGTCTTGCTTCAGGAAACTCTGCCCAACCGTGAGCTTGCGCTTGTTGACTTGGGATACCGACATATAAAGCTGAAATAGCTGCTGCAGCACCTATCAAATTCATTTTTTTCATTTACATTCCTTTTCTCATTTTTAGATTCCAGCGACTTTGTATACTGCTAAAAAGTGCCAGAACAACATCTTTACTACTATATTCACTTAGCTACTTTTGCAGACTGAATCATTTATTTGATGCCTGAACAAGAAAACTGTTATTCCATTAAAATGAATACTGAATGTATAAATGACAGATCGAGTTTCACTCACCATTATTCCCATAACGCACAATCGAATTTATATGCATACAATTGGAATATAAAAACAGATAAACAAAAGTCATCAAATATGTAGCGAGAGAATTATAATCATATACAAACAATTAAAAAGACAATAAAAACAAAATATTAAAATACAACTTCAATTTGAACAAAATATATAACTAAAGAGCAAAAAACCAACCATAAATAGAGTTAATACTCAGTTTTATATGTCATTTTTTTCAAATTTAGATTGTTAACACATATTAGAAATAAGACCGAATGTAATCTGCATAACATTGCAAAAACAACATTATCAACAGAAGCACTATATTCTTCGATACAGCACCTTAAATATCATCTAATGGCGCAATGAGCTGCCTGGTTATCCATACATAAAATATGGATGAATTAGCGAATGGATATAAAATAAGTAAAATAGGAGGGGATGAATCAAATTAGCAACAGTAATAGCAACAGTAATCTAATAATACAGCACTTAATTAAACAGCAGATTGTAATCTGCTTACACAAATTAGTTTGTCAACATTACAGTATGTTTAGCTATGATTTAAAATAATAAAAGCCCATATTGAATATTTGGTTAGTCACAAGATGAACTGTATTGGTTAAGCTCAAGAAGCCCTTTTAAAATGATCCCATGATAACGCGCTTTGACTAATTGATAATCCATCTCTGGGGCGAAATAATAAGTGACTTTTTCAGCACCTGACTGCTCAACAGGAATTAAGGTCACCTCTCCCCATGGTTCAATCTCTTCAGAAATAGGCTCTTTGACATAAAGTTGATAAGGCTCTATTGCATCAGATGCTTGCCTGACTAGTGCAAACTGAGTTCGACCTTGAAGTAAAAAATGACGCATTTGAATGGCTAAAGTATCCACATCTCGTAATGGGATAGTGGCTGAACTGTACTTATCTACATCACCGTCTATATCCACCTCTGATTCGAGACCGTCCTGACTAAAGGATACTTTCATGTCTCTAGCCCGAAAGCCTGTCACTAATTGATGGAAATTATCAGTAACCCATTCATCATGGGTATTAGACCAAGACAGTTCAGCACGCTGATCGTATTGAGTGCCAACGCCTAAAATACTGGCTTTACTGGTTGATGTGACGACTGCAGACTTGCCCTGCCAAACTTCGGTTCGCTCCATACTCCCCGTGTGGATCCCACTTAAATAAATATCATAGTGAGAAGTACGGCTGCACTGACTTTCGACAGCGGCATCCTGTTCATATGCAATGGCGTAAAGTGGAAACAAGCTCCCCACCAGCACTAATATTACCGCTATTGTCAGTTTTAATACGCTCATTACTTCTCTGCTATTTTACTATCGTGTTTAAACACACAACGTGAGTGATTTAGATTAAAAAACTTCGTTCACATTCAGGTAGAAGTTAGTTTCATTTTCGCCAACGCCAACATCAAATCGTAAGTTGATATTGTCTTTAATTTTAAAGCGGAATCCGGTGCCGTAAGAGGCTAATAAGTCATCCGTTAGACCACTTACAGATGGAGCGACACTGCCTACAGCGCCCCAAAATACCATGCCATAACGTTGAAAAATCGGTAAGCGATACTCAACTTGCCCCATCATCATTTGTTCATCACGGTAACGGCCTTTGATAAAACCGCGCATTGCACTAGAGCCACCTAAATCAGGCAGTAAGTTCCACGGCACATCGCCATTAGTAAAATGACCTTGTACTTGCCAAGCTATAAGACCTGGCGCATTACTTAAAATAGATGTTGAGCTTAAATCGATGTAATTTGCCAGCTCAACATTGTAGGTCGAAAACGTTGAGTACTCACTATTTTGATATATGCCAGCATCGATTTGAAATAACCAACCTTTGGTGGCATTTAATCTATAATCGCGGGAATCATAAATGCTGGTAACGACAACACCCGAGCTGAAATTGCTGGGTAAAATCTCATCTGTTTCTAACGACTTTTCGGTTTCAACCAACTCAAGTTTATCTGCACTTGAGTATATAAAGTCGGCACCGACACCAATATAGTAATTATCAGCAAATTCAGTCATCCAACGCGGCTTAAAACTATAATGTTGTTCTTCAAATTCGTGGTGATTACTGTCTAAGTTACCGTCATCGATACCTTTGCCATAATAAACCGCCGCTTCATTGTAGAGTTCAACATCCAAAAGTAGACGTTGTTTTCCACCATTGAAGAAGGTCATATTTTCCGCTTCAATACCGTATGAGTTATTCATCGACACAAACGAATTAAGTACCAATGAGGAAGGCTGCTCTTCAGGCGTAGCATCCTCTGTTTTGTATAACCCCACCATCAGCAATCCAACGCCAAACTTTTTCTCAGGCGTGTAATACGCAGTAGGTAAATAGCTCATATCAATGGCTTTACTGTCATCAAATTCACCATCAGCGCCGAACACCGACAGTATTTCATCGACCCAAGTTGGTTCCATATCTTCAGGAGTTTCAAACAAAGGCTCAACAGCGACAGCTGAACTTGAAAATGCCAACAAGGTAGGAAGTAAAATCCGTTTCATAAATGCTCTGATTCAGTGATGGAGGAAATGGTTTATATCGGTAGATAACTTGCGATGCGCATTCTACCACTACAATTGTTTTCAACAATTAAATTCTTTTAGCTAGTCCTATTGAATCTTTACGAGTTGAATTTTGTTCGAGTTAAAAACGTTTTAATTGAAGCGAATGGATTGATGCCTAGGGGCCTATTTAACCTCTTTTTTGAGCTGGTGTTTGTTGACCGACTCTACTGCGATATCGACTGTTACGAAGAATAACGACTGTTACGAAGAATAACGACTGTTACGAAGAATAACGACTCGACAAAACTTCAGCCTCGCATATGAGGTCACAAACATACTGCAAAGATAACCAAGAAAGAGAAAGAGAAAAAGAAAAAGAAAAAGAAACAGCCACTAACATTAACGTCAACAACGTCAACAACGTCAACAACGTCAACAACGTAACGTATTAACTCACTATTCTTACTTGATTTTTACCATCTTGCTTAGCAATATAAAGCGCTCTGTCGGCATTTTTTATCAAAGCCTCTAGGGTGCCTTGATGAATTGATGAGAGTTCAAATTTACCCGCAACCGTTCCCGCAACGCCAATACTCGCTGTTAGTGTTAACTCACCGTTTAACGTATCGAACGAAATACTTTCGATGGCCTCTCTAATGTGCTCTGCTTGCATAATTGCGCCATCGCGTGAGGTATTGGGTAAAAGAACAATAAACTCTTCTCCTCCCCAACGTGCTGCAATATCACCATCACGACAGCTATCAGCGATGGCTTTTGCTACCAGTTTGAGGACTTCATCACCAATATTATGACCGTGAGTATCATTAACTTGTTTAAAGTAATCTATATCGATGAGCGCTATTGAAACATTATGTTGAGCCTCAACAAT
Source organism: Shewanella olleyana (assembly GCF_023283825.1). Taxonomy (GTDB): domain Bacteria; phylum Pseudomonadota; class Gammaproteobacteria; order Enterobacterales; family Shewanellaceae; genus Shewanella; species Shewanella olleyana. Next base: position 47,089 of record NZ_JAKILD010000018.1, read on the forward strand.
TTCTTGCCATTTAGACTCTGTGAACTCTTTAAACCCGCGGCGATTATTAAGCTCTGTCAGTGGATCTGTGCAGGCATATTTTTCGGCAATCAGTTTGTCAATCTGCGCCATTCTGAACTGTCTTGCTAGAATCGATGCCAGTAAAATCGCTTCAAAAGCCATTCCTACTTCAATCGCTTTAAAGGTGTAATCATTATAAGGCACCAAAACGCCTGCAACGGCTAAAGTCGAAATGGTAATGCATACTGCGGCGGTCACTGACGATAAAATAAATATCACCGCAAAAGGTTTTTGGGCTTGCAGTGCTTTAACCCCCATTGCGATAAATAACATCACAAAGCAAGTGTTCAGTACAAACGCTAAGATCATCGAAAAGAATAAATGATTAAATACAAAACCCACCAACATACCCAGTGGAATATATAAGGTCGTCCGCAATACAAACCTATCTAGCTTGGGCGCGTAATCCTTGGTGTGTAATAGCGCGCGAGCAAAGTGCAGCCCTGCCACGCTATAGGTAATCATTAAAAAGATATCGAGCCAATCTTGAAAATATGCTCCAAAATCATAGGTAATAATGGTGTGTAGCTGCCCTGTATAGGACAAACTATTTAATACAAAACCCAATAGATACAGGCCGTAAAGTCCATATTCTCGCTGACGAATAAAGCCAAACAGCACCAAGTTATAAAGTGCCAGCGCCAGCATAATTCCGTATAGCGCACCATACTGATATCCACTGGCAATATCTCGGTGTATTGCTTGCTCGACTGAACTAAATTGCACTGGCAGCGCCATCGGCCCTTTGGTTTCTACCCGCATAATCACTTCGGTTTTGCCAGCTAAGAACTCATGTTCAAAGGCGTAAAAGCGATATTGCATCGGTCTTGATTCAAAGGGATATGCATCGCCCCCAATGATGTGCCTAACCATTTCCCCATCTTGAATAAGCCAAGTATCAATGTAATCAATCCAAGGCGTCTCGACGGATAGGCGATAATTGAGTGTCTGAGTTGAGCGGTTATTAATGGTAAATCTCATCCATACAGGTGCGACATCAATCCCTAAAGAAATTGAATTAGTGGAACCGTGGAATAACGAATCAGACTGGAACGCTGTAAGAGCAGACTCAAGCGACATTTTGCCGTCGACTTCTCTAAAGTATTGGGTATGTTTGCCTAAACTACCTTGGGTGAACTCAGGTATATCAATAGAGTCTGCACTTACAGTAAAGCTACTCAATACCGATAAACACACAGTAAAAACCAGTAACAACTCTATCAATAGAGACGGTAATTTTTTGCTGCTGAGCGCTATATTAATTTTATAAGTTAAGTCGCTAGGCTTAGGCATAAAGTCCAATGTGAAATTATTGTTATAATTTTATCTTACCACTGAACAAAACAATCTTCGATATCAACTTTAGAGTAGTCACAGCGCGCAATAACGTTACTGATGGCTAATTATCAGCATAATGAACATGTTTAACCACTGACAGCACTCAAGCTAAAACCATCAAAGCGTTTTTTAATTTAACCCTTTGGAAAAGTTCAAAAAATATATCTATTAGGACACTTTCTATATAAAGTTTTCTATTATCAACCTCGCAGTTACGACACTGAGGCAAAATCAGGGCGCGAGAATTTCGGCAGCACTTTATATAATCCCATCACTACAATGCACAAACCCGCGCCGATAATAAATAACCAACTTCCACCTAGTGAATCTAAAATAATACCACCACCAAATGGTGCAATTGCGAAACCAAATTCGTAAAAAGAAGCCGCGCCAAAGTAGGCACCACGTAATTTAGCTGGTGCGAGACGGTCAATATGCACATTCATTGTCGGGAACAAGATTGTTTCAGCAAGACTCATCACCACTATTGCGCCAATCCAGCCCCAGAACAAATCAACCGGGTTAGCTGCCATCCAACATTGAGATATCAATAACAACACCAGCCCACACTGAATTCGATGAGTTAGGCTATAGTCAGCCATTAATTTAAGCAGCAGAAACTGGCTTGAAATGATCACCAAAGCATTGGTAAAAATCATGCTCGATATTAGCGTCAGCAATTGCGGCGCTTGTTCACGAGTTAAAAATTGGATCAGTGAGCTGTCCATTTGAGCATAAATAAACATACATAAAGTATTCGCCAAAATAAGGCAGTGAAATAACTTATCTTGTAGCAAAATACTGGCAATTTGCTTACCTGAAACGGGCTGCGCATCAGCAGTAGCTTTCTTACTGTCTTCAAAACTTTCAGTAGAAACCCTAGCTTCTTTTACAATACCTTGATCGCAGTCAGGAGCAGAGGCCCCAGAGTTAATTTCACTTGCTTTATCAAGCTCCGCTTGGTGCTTGAAACCCCAAAACAATAAAATCAGCAGTACAACAAAAGCACCAGCGGTAATATAAAAGCTAGATTGCTGACCTGTTAAACCAAGCCAAATCCCAAGCATTGGACCCACAGCGCAGCCTACATTAACCACAAAATACCAAGACTGCATGGCAAGTTCACGGGTTTGCTTGTCGGGAATAATATCGCCAATTAACGCAGAACCTAAAGGCCGCCACAGCGATGTCGCAATTGAACACAGTGTCATCGCTACAACATAACCTTTAACCGTATCCACTTCAGCCAGCAGTGAAAAAGAAATAATGTACAGTATCCCTGTCAGATACATTAATTTTTGCCTGCCAACCCAATCAGATAGCGCGCTTCCAGCAAAGCTGGTAAACACTGAAATAACTGCAGCGCCAGAAAGTACCATCCCCACTTCAGTGGCGGTTAAAGCAAACTCTTCGTATAGCAGAACCGCAAGAAATGGCCATACCATGTAATAACTGCCACGGGTAATGAACGAGCCAAACAGTAAAATCCACATCAGTCGTGGAAATTGTTTAAGCCTTGCAATCGATACATCAGTTTGCATTTTTTATCCTTAAATAATGACAAAACAGACTTTTAAAAAGCCAAGTCATAGGGGAAATTATGTGACACACGAATTAATAAAAAATGAGCATTATCGATTTTTTAAAGCGAGTGAGTAGAAGGAATAAAACCACAAAGGAATGCATTCCAATTGCATCTCCCTTAAAACTCAAAACGTTAATATACTGTTAACGCAGATATTTTAAAAGGCACAAGCAGATGTAAACTTAAACAATGAAATGATTTTCTGACTTTCTAGGTCTACTCAGTAGCAAAGCTGTTAACTTCAAAGGAAGTGAGATGATAGGACGTGAGATGATAAAACTGAGTAAATTATTGCTGCCGCTAATTATGGCATTCGCAATGGTCGGCTGTACTAGTTTAAGCAATAAGCCTATTTATAATGACCAAGGTTATGCTGTAACGGGTTACGATGTCGTAGCTTACTTTACTGAAAATAAAGCAGTTAAAGGCAGCACAGAGTTTCAAGCTGAGTATCAAGGATCGCAATGGTTATTTGCCAGCAAAGAACATTTAGCTCAATTTAAACAATCCCCTGAACGATATGTCCCGCAATACGGCGGTTATTGCGCCTACGCGATGAGCAGCGGCTTTGTCGTCAGCAGTGACCCACTCGCTTTTACCGTATTCGATGACAAGCTTTATTTAAATTATAGCTTGAGCGTAAGAGAAAACTGGTTAGAAAATCGAGACAAATTTATTGAAGAAGCTGATGCGTATTGGCTTAAGAAGACCAATAAGTAGCTTGAGAATTCAGCAAAAAGTTAATGACTCACATAAAAAATGGCGGTTGAATAGGAATATTCAACCTCCATTTTGACAGTATTTTTTGGGAATTTTTTAATTACAGTTTAATTAAAAGTAATCCAATGCTAGTGAGCAGATTCTAATGAAAGAATGTATATACCCAAACAACCTGAAGATGCTCGATTTCAGCAAGAATTTACACGCGTTTAGGCAAGGCATTGATTGCGGGTAATGGTTATTCCCTTTTCAAAATCAATAACGCAGCATAAACGCGTGTAAAACTTGCCCTCAGGGAGTTTCACCGTGTTCCCACTACGTTGTTGCGCTAATTTATAAGGTACCTACATTACCGCATTAACGCGCCTAGTATTGAAAACACGGTGAAGCTCTGAAACACGTATCTTCAAGTTGTTTGGGTATAGCTACTTCACCCAACGCAATATTTCGTTAGATTGCATTAACGCATACTGCCTTTTAGTCAAACTTCCTGCAGGTTCAAACATTAACAATTCCGCAGGTCTAGCTTGGTATTTAGCAATGAACTGATCACCTTCTGGCGTGCCTATTCTTGCAATCAAAAACGATACATCATCGCCCAAGGTCGCGCGCGCTGCATTCATTTGCTCTGTCTGGCTGTTACTCACCGCAAGGTTAGGATCGTAAACAAACACTAATACAGGCTTGCCAGAACCAATGTCCTCATGTGAAGTTTTAAAGCCTTTTGGCAACACACTGAATACCACAGCAATCAAAATCGCAATCGAGGCAATAACGCCTAGCACGACCAAAGGCTTACGAGACTTAGCGGCTGAATTATTTGAATCCTTGATAACAATTTCCTCTTTAACGGATGAAATACACAATTGGGCTAATTGTAATAAACATACCTGAGAATTAGCTTAAAAAATAACAATAATTAAATACCAAAGAGTCTAAAGGCTAATGCAGACAGCATATATAGCAAAGCGACACAAACTGCTGCTCTGCTTTAATTGCGTTAACTACAACGAAAATTGTAAATAAGCTATAAATCAACAGATTATACATGACACCTATCTTCATAAATAAGCACGTCATTACATGGGGCAGATAATTGCTCTACCTCAACACCTTCGTGATAAAGCGCCCAGCCAAGCTTAACTTTACCTCCATCAGCATCCCTCATCCCACTCACAAATAGCCACTTCTATAATTTTTTGCTCAGAGTCCTCTTCTGGGGTGTCGAATTTACCTAACTCATAATAGTCAGGTAAAGAGGTCATAAACAAAGAATGAGAATACCGCCGTGATAAACCCACATCATAAAAGTTCATTTTGTTATGGTTATACTCTATTCTACGTAACCAATTTCAAGTGTTTATTAGCTAAGAAGTAGACAAAAATGGAAAAGATGTTTGAAAAAATGATGTACGCATCACGCTGGATTATGGCACCTATTTATCTTGGATTAAGTCTGGTTTTATTGGCTCTAGGTATTAAATTCTTTCAAGAAGTGTTTCATATTTTGCCTAATATTCTCTCCATGGCTGAAGTGGATTTAATATTAGTGACGCTATCACTTATCGATATTACTTTGGTAGGTGGACTTATTGTCATGGTAATGTTTTCAGGCTACGAAAACTTTGTTTCGCAACTCGATGTTGCTGAGAACAGTGAAAAACTCAGCTGGTTGGGCAAAATGGATTCGGGCTCACTAAAAAACAAAGTTGCGGCGTCAATTGTAGCAATTTCATCAATTCATTTGCTTAAAGTATTTATGAATATTGAGAAAATTGATAATGAAAAAATCATGTGGTACTTGCTCATTCACATCACTTTTGTATTATCGGCCTTTGCCATGGGGTATTTAGATAAAGTCACCCGTAAATGATAGCCTCCTTTCTAATCTAAATACACATTTGATGGGGCGACCAAAGCCCCATCCAATTCTATCTGTGCAAGTCACCTCTTTAGTAAGCCATTTAGTAAAGTCTCTTTTAAAACCCCAATTAAACCTTAGTCCCCTTGCAAAATCGCACGTTTAAGTAACAAGCCTATGAGTCATCAACTAGTCGCGATGAAAAGTCGCACTGCTACCCCGTTCCCCTAAAAAGCTCAACATGAACAAGGCTCATGTTGTAGCGGAAATTTAATCAATTTTCATCAAGTAATGAAACACGTATAAACATATTTAAGTTTTATTACACAAGATCGGATACCAAATCATCATGAATAACGCATTTACTTTTACGATTAAAAATATTGGTCTCGATGAAAATTATCAGCCATTAGACAGTACCCGTATCACCACTAATTTTGCCAATTTAGCCAGAGGCGAAAGCCGTCAGCAGAATTTACGTAATGCGTTAAAGATGATTGATAATAGCTTTAATGCGTTAGCTTATTGGGATAACCCAAAAGCCGACCGTTATTCAGTTGAACTTGAAATTGTCTCGGTAGATATGAAAATTGAAAACATTGACCAGACGTTCCCATCCATTGAAGTATTAAAAACTCATATAGTTGATCATCAAACCAATGAACGTTTCGAAGGCATTGTGGGTAATAACTTCTCATCGTATGTCCGAGATTATGACTTTAGCGTATTACTGTCTGAGCATAATAAAGGTCAAAGCCAATTTAGCATCCCAGATACCTTCGGTGACCTGCACGGCAAGCTGTTTAAGTATTTCGTTAATTCAGAAACTTACAAACAGCACTTTAACAAGACACCTGTGATTTGCCTGAGTGTCTCAGACAACAAAACCTACCAGCGCACTGGTAATCAACATCCATTATTGGGTTATGAATACCAACCCAATGAGTCGTCGTTGACTGAGCTGTATTTCAAAAAGATGGGGCTACAAGTACGTTATTTTATGCCGCCTAAAAGTGTGGCGCCTTTAGCTTTCTACTTCTTTGGTGATTTACTTAATGATTACAGCAACCTTGAGTTAATCAGCACGATTAGCACCATGGAGACGTTTCAAAAGATATACCGCCCTGAAATTTATAATGCCAATGCAGTTGCGGGAAACTGTTATCAGCCGAATTTGAATAACCAAGATCACTCATTAACTCAGATTGTCTATGACCGAGAAGAGCGCAGTAAGTTAGCAGTAAAACAAGGTAGATTTGCTGAAGAACATTTCATCAAACCATACCAAACGCTACTCGAACAATGGTCTGAAAGCTTCGCGGTTTAAATGTTGACCTTAAAAGCTCATTTAACTACTTATGTAATTTGAGTGATTTTCAACTCATTGTTATATCGATAATTTATCAATACCGGATCTGGACTGCAGCACATATTATGAATACAACAACGATTAAACGATTACTTCCTACATCAACGGCCGGCAGCTTACCGAAACCTTCGTGGCTTGCTGAGCCTGAAGCGCTTTGGTCACCGTGGAAATTACAAGGTGCAGAGTTAATTGATGGTAAACACGATGCGCTGCGTTTATCACTGCATGAACAGCAGCAAGCAGGCATTGATATCGTCAGTGATGGTGAGCAAACTCGCCAACATTTTGTGACTACCTTTATTGAACATCTCACTGGGGTCGATTTTGAAAACCGTAAAACGGTTAAAATTCGTGACCGTTATGATGCTAGCGTTCCCACAGTCGTCAGCGCAGTATCTAGACCCAAGTCAGTGTTTGTTGAAGACGCCAAGATACTTCGGCAGCAAACCAATCAACCGATAAAATGGGCATTGCCCGGCCCTATGACCATGATAGATACCCTTTATGATGCTCATTATCAAAGCCGTGAAAAACTCGCTTGGGAATTTGCCAAAATCCTAAATCAAGAAGCTAAAGAGTTAGAGGCTGCTGGCGTTGATATTATTCAATTTGATGAGCCCGCATTTAATGTGTTTTTTGATGAAGTGAATGAATGGGGCATTGCTTGTTTAGAACGAGCAATAGCAGGACTTAAATGCGAAACCGCTGTGCATATTTGCTATGGCTACGGCATTAAAGCCAACACTGACTGGAAAAAAACCTTGGGTTCAGAGTGGCGCCAATATGAACAGGTTTTCCCTAAGCTACAACAATCTAATATCGATATTATTTCGTTAGAATGCCATAACTCCCATGTGCCCATTGAACTGCTTGAGCTTATTCGCGGTAAAAAAGTAATGGTGGGCGCTATTGATGTTGCCACTAACACCATTGAAACACCTGAAGAAGTCGCTAAAACATTACGTGAAGCACTCAAATACGTCGATGCCGATAAGCTTTATCCTTGCACCAACTGCGGTATGGCACCTTTATCTCGTGATGTGGCAAGAGGAAAGCTAAATGCATTAAGCGCGGGTGCTGATATTGTTCGCAAGGAGCTTTCTTTAAGCAACTAGAAGAATAACTAGACTAGCTACTTCACTAGCAACTTAACTAATGGCAGCTAAATGAATAGCAAGAGAAAACGTAAACTTGAGCTGAAACTAATACTAAGGGTAAACCAACTCCGAAGGGGAATGCTTAAGCTGATCTTATTAACAGCAGTTTATAAGGATAAGGTTAAATCCAAGCCCCAAAAAGCCCCGACGCCATATGGCTTCAGGGCTATATTTGAGCATTATTTAGCAGTTAGCGACTCAGTTATAAATCAGTAATCTTTAGAAAAACCTTAAACAAGTTATTTATCTTAATACTTTACTGAGAAACTCTTGAGTTCTGCTCTCTTTCGGGGCACTAAATAATGCATTAGGCTCGCTGTTTTCTACAATGACACCGCCATCCATAAAAATAACTCTGTCAGATACATCTCTAGCAAAGCCCATTTCGTGAGTAACAATCACCATTGTCATGCCCTTTTGAGCCAGAGACTTCATCACATCCAACACATCGCCAACCATTTCAGGGTCAAGCGCTGAAGTCGGTTCATCAAATAGCATCAATTCAGGTTTCATGGCGAGTGCACGCGCAATCGCGACTCGTTGTTTTTGGCCACCTGAAAGGCTTGATGGATAGGCATCGGCCTTATCTTTTAAGCCAACCTGTTCCAATAACACATCTGCTTCACTATTGGCCTCTGACACTGTCATTAGGCCCAAGTTAACAGGTGCAAGCGTGATGTTCTGTTTAACTGTTTTATGAGGGAACAGGTTAAAGTTTTGAAACACCATGCCCACTTTTTGTCTTAATTTATCTATGCAAGCATCTTTAGCAGTGATGGATTGACCTTCGATAAAAATGTCACCACTGGTTGGTTGTTCTAGTAAATTAATACAGCGTAAAAAGGTACTCTTACCGCTGCCTGACGGGCCAATCACACTGACAACTTCACCTTTGTTGATCTGCTCGCTAATGCCCTTAAGTACTTGGTTATCGCCAAAGCTCTTATGTAAATCAGTTATCTTAATCACTTTGCTTTAACCTCTTTTCAAATCTAGACAGCATAAAGGTGAAAATGTAAGTCAGGAATAAATAGATCAATGCACAGGTAAACAGTGGAATACTATCTTCAAATGTGCGGCTACGTATTATCTCACCTGCCCGCATTAGGTCCACTCCGCCAATAAAACCAATTACGGCTGTCTCTTTAAGTAGCACGATAAACTCATTACCAAGAGAGGGAAGAATGTTCTTAATTGCTTGCGGTAAAATAACCTCTTTCATGGTCGCCCATTGAGACAGTCCTAATGAGCGCGCAGCTTCTGTTTGACCTTTATCAACCGCCTGTATTCCGGCGCGAATGATCTCCGAAATATAAGCACCACTGTTAAGACCAAAAGCAATAATTGCAGCGGTAATCTTATTCACATCAAACGAGGCGAGAATAATGAAGTAAAGGATCACTAACTGGATCACTACTGGCGTTCCGCGGATCACACTCACGTAGATATTAGCAGGCCAGTTTAAGTACCACTTAGATGACATCTTCATCAAGGTGGTTGTTACCCCAAGTATCGACCCCATTATCATGGCAAAGAAGGTAACAATTAAGGTAACCTTCAAGCCATTTAAAATGAGGTAAATACCGATTAAGCCATCGTCACCAATAGGGGTAAATAACGAAGTATTAATTGCATCAATCATCTACAGCTCACTTCATATGCTTGCTAACGAGCGCATCATAGGCACCGTTGCTTTTCATGTTACTTAGCGTGGTATTGATCTGGCTTAGCAACTCAGTTTGATTTTTACTTACTGCAAGACCATAAAACTCCGGCTCAAAATCCAATTCAACCATTTTCAATTGAGGGTTCTGATTTAAAAAACTAATTGCAGGCTCACTGTCGAAAAGCACTAAATCGACTTTGGCATTTCTCAACTCCATCACAGCTTCAAAACCCGTATTGAAAGCGGTAACATTGTCGCTGTAATTTTTAGCCATAATATCGCCAGTTGAACCTAACTGTACGGCAATACGTTTACCGTTAAGATCATCAATACTCTTGATACTGTCATTATCTTTGTTCATTAACACAACTTGGGTTGCTTCGTAATATGGGGCTGAAAAATCAACACTGGCTTGACGCTCTTCAGTGATAGTCATGCCTGAAGCAACAAAGTCTATTTTGCCTGAGTTAAGCGCAACGATAAGTGAGTCAAAATTCATATTTTCAATTTTAAGCGTCTTGCCAGCATCTTTGGCTATCTGGCGAGCTAAATCGATATCGAAACCTTTTACCTCATCGCCACTGGGACCACCTACATACTCAAAAGGCGGGAATGACGCATTAGTACCAACAACAAGGACATCATCACTCTTTCCGCAGCCAGTTAACATTAAAAGACTGGTTAACCCTAAACCTGCTAGACCCAAAATAGACTTTTTCATTTTGTTTTCTCTTCACTAAAATACTCAACTGCACCGACTATAAATGCACAGCAATTTAAGTCAATAATTATTCATAATAATTGACTAAAAAATCACTTTTAGAAAAATAAATGATTAGTAATTGCCCGCTTGTTGCTAGATTTAACTTTAACCCAACACTATTAAACATATATTCTATTAGATTTAAACGTTTAGATATTGATTTGAACCTTTCCATTTTACCAGCTCTACATATTCACTTTTTATTCAGTTTATATTTATTAAATAGAATAAAGGGCTGAGAGTGTCTTATCTTCCCTCAACGAGTAAAAAGGCATGAGAAACTAATGGGAGTTTCGCCCACACCTACAGATCTTAAAGTGGTGTCAAACAAAGAACAGGTTTAGAACAGTAAGCGATGAACAGAATGAACGACCGAGGAATTGCTTGAAGCGCAAACAGCTAGTAATTGTATTCCCGAATTCAACACACTATTGGCAGCAAGGGAAACAGTTGGGTTAACTCTATGACAAAACAAATCCCCAACAGATTAATAACGAACGTAAACGCTTAGAAACAAATTAAACTAAAAAAGTAGCCAAAAACTGCTTCAGAAACACTTAATCATTAAAAATTGTATTTTTTTAGGTTTATAAAGTATGTTTGCGCGAGAATGAATATACTTTATTAGACATTAAAGATAGGAAATAGACATTAAAGATAGGAAATAGACATTAAAGAAAAGGCGACACGCCAATTTTATGCCTCGCAGGTTAGTTATTTGAATTGACTCTGCCACGCTTTGTATCAAAAAGCGACAAAACCTCTATTTCTAATAATCATTTGTATCTGACATTAATTAATTCGTATTTAACTGCATATTTTCAAAGGAATAAGATGAACGAACTCATCATTCATACCATTACTGTGTTCATGGGTTTTTTTGCCATTATGAACCCTATCGCCAATACCCCAATCTTTCTCGGATTAACGGGTCATAACGATAGAGAAACGGTCAAATCTATCGCTTTTAGATCAGTACTGATCGCCTTCATCATCGTCACTATTTTTGCCCTTTCAGGCAAACTGATTTTTGATTTCTTTGGTATCACCCTGTACTCACTGCGCATCACGGGCGGCATTCTGGTCTTTTTGATTGGCTTTAACATGCTACAAGGTGATTCAACAGCTGATAAGTCGGAAGAGACGGCCAACTCAGAAGGTCAAAAAAGTGCAGCGCTAAGTATTGCAGTATCACCTCTCGCCATGCCAATACTAGCAGGCCCCGGCACCATTGCTACCGCGATGAACTTCGCAAGCACTGATGGGATCTATGAGCCCATTATTACCGTCGTTGCCTTTGGCCTACTGTGCATCCTAACCTATGTAATATTTGTATTCGGCGAGCGCTTCGTAAAAGCGGTAGGACCAAGTGCATTAAATGTAATTACCCGAATGATGGGCCTGATACTCGCCGTTATCGGTATGCAGATGTTACTTGAAGGGATTCAGCAAGCTTATACAGCACTGTTTATCTAGAGTATAAATCAACTAGGTTTTATATAAAAATAGCCAGCAACCCGCTGGCTTTTTATTTGCTTTTTTATCATTTTCCCACAGAATCTAAAATACAATATCTTATTTTTTCTTTATGTAACAATTATATAAAATCATATCCTGATGACATATTCTGATGACATAGTTATGAAAACTTAAAGTTCTGAAAGCTTAAAGATCTGAAAGCTTAAAGATCTGAAAACTTAAAGCTCTGAAAACTTAAAGCTCTGAAAACTTTAACTTCATAGCCATAAAGGAAACAAGGTAAAAGCAAGACCGTCCAGAGTAATAACGAAACATTATTCACCAAGAGGCGTATTCACTAATTCAGATAAACAAGCTCAACCTGCACATCAAGTAAAACTCATCTGTAGACATTGTGGTGAATCCCCCCCCTCAATGCACGGTAAGTTTGTTTGATACATTAACAGTCATCAATGCACTAAAAATATGCCCATAAAGCAGCCTTGCCCCATGTGCTAAAGCAAAAGTCCAATAGTGTGATGTGGTTTATACCTTGAATTGCCAAGATTGTGATTTTAGATAAAGACTGATTAGTTGTTAGATAAGGTTTACTTTGAGCCACTTATTCATGGCCCACTTATTCACTGGTAAAACCTATTAGCGCCGCAGCACCGCTATCCAGCGACCAAGATTGAGTAAGCTAGCCAGCGAGCCAGCCACGTAAGTCAGCGCCGCGGCCTTTAGAATCTTCTCCGCATGTTTTAGGTCACCGTCGTGCAGGTAGTTACCCTCTTTTAGTATGGGCAGCGCCTTGCCATAACTGGCATCAAACTCCACCGGCAAGGTCACCAGATGCACAACAGTGCTCAACCCCATCGATAGCACGCCAATCAAAATAGTCAACGCGCCAGCCTGCGGTATACGGGTGAGCATAAACACCACTGGCGCCGCGAACATCATTATACCGGCAATACGTTCACCGACCATCGCAGCTCTAGCGAGCTTCTGCCTTGTGATAAACATAGTCTCGCCGCGAGAATCCTGTAGAGCATGGCCTACTTCGTGGGCAGCGACAGTCACAGCAGTTAGGGAGTGACCGGAATAGTTATCTGGTGTAAGGCGAACAACCTTGTCGGCGGGATCATAATGATCGCCGTTGGGAGTATCTTCAACCTTGACGTCATTTAGGCCAAAACGGTCAAGCAGATGACGAGCAAGTTCACCACCGCTACCTTGCTGACGATAGCGATCAGCTGGTTGCTGAAACTTGTCCATGATGTGCTTAACCCACAAGCCAGGCAAGAATACGCAGGCCGCAATGACAATAATTAGAATGATCCATAGCATGAAAACAAGTATGCCATAAACCTTGAGGTAACTCTCCAACATTCAAAGCCACTAAAAAGCCCCAATACCGTTAGATATCTGGGCTTTTGTATATACCAAGAGTTCTTTTGCATGAAACTTCGTTTTAGCTTTGAGGCTAGAGACCAACAGAGCATTTTTAAGGAATGAATTTTTACCTTATTAATAGGAAGTCATGCTATAGCTTTCAAAGCCTGTTTATGAGTATTATGGTGCTGATTATTATCAAGTTATGAATGGATGCTGTTGATAAATGATTCTCAAAAATAAAACACTTCAAAATGCTCAAACACCTCAAGCTGTCGCTGGTCAAAAGCAAGAGCAGAATGTGGCATTTTTTCTTCGCCGAGCGTTCAAAGACAACCCTGAAATTCTTATCATCAATGATTTCAAATTCACTTTTAATGATGAAACCGCTCAAATCGATCACCTAATCGTTTACCCCTATGGCTTTGTACTCGTTGAATCAAAAAGTATTAAAGGCAATGTGGAGGTTAATAAACAGGGTGAATGGACTCGAAGCTTTAATCAAAAATGGTCTGGCATGCCTTCGTCAATCAAGCAGGTAGAGCAGCAACAGATCTTATTTAAAGAACTACTAAACCACCATAAAATCGAAATACTTGGGAAAATGTTTGGTATTCAGCAAGGTATTAAAGGACGTTGTTGGGATCACCTCTGCGTGGTATCAAGCGATGCAGTTATTGATAGAAATAGCATGCCAAAAGTCGTATCAGAACAATTAGTGAAATCCGAATTTTTAGTCGATAAGCTTCATAAAATAATGAAGCTAGGAAATAAACTTTTACGCAAAGTTAATGTGTATGACACTCGACCTTATTTTAGCCAACAAGAGCTCGACTCAATTGGACACTTCATTCTCAGTCAGCACATTGATAGCCATAAACAAACAGTAAGTCCTATACCTGAATTAGTTACTCCAATAGCAAAGCCTCAAACTCCAAATGTCTATCAAGAGGTTCAACCCGTTCCTCAAGTAAAACTAAGCTGTAAACATTGTGGAGAATCAACAAACTACACCCCAATGTACGGTAAGTTTGGTTATTACATTAACTGTAATCAATGCACTAAAAATACGCCCATGAAGCAACCCTGCTCCATGTGCCACAGCAAAAAAACTAAAGTGTAAAAGCGCAAAGAGACTTACACCTTGAATTGCCAAGATTGTCAAAATCAACAAATTTTAGTAGCGAAGTAGAGTTAGGTATTTAAATGAAAGATAAAGATAAAATAGCAGTATTTATTGATGCTGATAATGCTCCTTCCAAAAAAATTGACAAAGTACTTTCTGAGCTAGCGAGATATGGCGTCGTTAACATCCGTAAAGCCTATGGGAATTGGAAAAGTACAAATTTAAAGTCTTGGGAGGATGTTTTACATGAATTTGCTATACAACCTATTCAACAGTTCGATTTAACAAAAGGTAAAAATGCTACAGATATGGCCTTAGTTATAGATGCTATGGATGTTCTATACACTAAAAATGTAGACATAATCTGCTTAGTTTCTTCAGACTGTGATTTTACTCCTTTAGTAACACGCGCTTTAGCTGACGGTAAAATGGTCATTGGTTTCGGTGAGAGAAAAACACCAATTGCATTTGTAAATAGCTGTTCTAGATTCCTATTTCTAGACGAAAAAGTAGAATTAGAGATACTTAAAACTTCAGTGCCCAAAAACTTAAATAGAGATACAAAACTTATAACTCTACTAAGGCAAGCAATCGAAGCAGTAGAAGAGGATGATGGTTGGGCAATGCTCGGTCCCATAGGAACTCATATTTCTAACCATGCATCTTTTGATCAGAGGAATTACGGGTTTAAAAAGCTAAGCGACTTGTTCGCATCAATAGATCTTTTTCAAATGAAAAAAACACATGGCTCTGTTTTATGGGTAAAAGATAAAAAACGATCAAAAGTAAATCATAAATAAAAATGAGTACCTAAAAAAGCCCACGACTTAAGTGGTAATGTTAGTAAGCCAACTCCACTCTATATTGGAATATATGGAATACCCGAATACAGCAAACCAAACTTTTTTAAAAGCAAATATCAATTTTACAGCTGATAATGCCGTCAAGGTCATACTATTCAAAGCAATTTCACCTTGTTTAGCATGAGCAGAAATTTGGTTGCCCCAAGTCGGTTTCTTCATTCCAAAATCTCAGTTATTCTCAGTAAGAAGATTATATCAGACTGGTCATACCAGTCAACTGGTCGACCAGTTGATAATTAATGATAAGAAAACTCTCAGTGCCAAGAATAAGTCTCATAACTTCAAAATAAACTAATGTTAAAAGCACTAAAAAGCCCCGATACCGTTAGGAATCGGGGCTTTCAATTTTTTTAGTTTCTAAGCTTTTAGGCTAGAGACCGACAGAGCATTTACGTAGGATAAATCGTGTTAGTACAAGGCGCTTTACCACGACGTTTAGTTTTTCATAAACGAGTGGTGAAGCAACGCAGTAATCACCGATTTAGACCAGTAAATTACATGCCCATGCCGCCCATACCGCCCATACCACCCATACCGCCCATATCTGGCGCTGCTGCGTCTTGTGGAATTTCAGCTACCATTGCTTCAGTTGTGATCATAAGACCCGCAATAGAAGCAGCAAACTGTAGTGCACTACGGGTTACTTTAGTTGGGTCAAGAATACCCATCTCTAGCATATCGCCGTAAGTGTCATTACCTGCGTTGTAACCGAAGTTACCTGTGCCGTTTTTAACTGTGTTAGCTACAACTGACGCTTCTTCACCGGCGTTAGTTGCGATTTGACGAAGTGGCGCTTCCATTGAACGTAGTGCGATAATTACACCGTGTTTTTGGTCTTCGTTGATCACTTCAACTTCAGAGATTTTAGAAGCAACACGTACTAGTGCAACCCCACCTCCAGGAACAACGCCTTCTTCAACTGCTGCGCGAGTTGCGTGTAGTGCATCTTCAACGCGGGCTTTTTTCTCTTTCATTTCAACTTCTGTCGCTGCGCCAACTTTGATAACAGCTACGCCGCCAGCAAGTTTAGCCATACGCTCTTGAAGTTTTTCTTTGTCGTAGTCAGAAGTTGACTCTTCAACTTGCTGCTTGATTTGAGAAACACGACCAGAGATTTGAGCTTGCTCGCCGTTACCATCGATGATGGTTGCGTTATCTTTAGTGATAACTACGCGCTTAGCTGTACCTAAATCTTCTAGGGTTGCTTTTTCAATTTCTAGACCGATTTCTTCAGCGATTACTGTACCGCCAGTTAAGATAGCGATGTCTTGTAGCATTGCTTTACGACGGTCACCAAAGCCAGGTGCTTTAACAGCAGCCACTTTAACGATACCGCGCATGTTGTTCACAACTAATGTTGCTAATGCTTCGCCTTCAACGTCTTCAGCAACGATAAGCAATGGCTTACCTGTTTTCGCTAACGCTTCTAGGATTGGTAATAATTCGCGGATGTTAGAGATTTTCTTATCAACTAATAAGATGAATGGAGAATCTAACTCAACGCTGCCAGTTTCTGGCTTGTTGATGAAGTATGGTGATAGGTAACCACGGTCAAACTGCATACCTTCAACAACGTCTAATTCGTTTTCTAGTGCTTGGCCTTCTTCAACGGTGATAACGCCTTCTTTACCAACACGCTCCATTGCTGTTGCAATGATTTCGCCAATTGATTCGTCAGAGTTAGCTGAGATAGTACCAACTTGTGCAATCGCTTTAGAGTCTGAACACTCTTGAGAAAGTGCTTTTAGCTCAGCAACAGCAGCGATAACCGCTTTGTCGATACCGCGCTTAAGATCCATTGGGTTCATGCCAGCTGCAACCGCTTTAAGACCTTCTGTCACGATTGATTGAGCAAGAACAGTAGCGGTAGTAGTACCGTCACCAGCAGCGTCATTGGCTTTAGAAGCAACTTCTTTCACCATTTGTGCGCCCATGTTTTCGAACTTGTCTTCTAGTTCGATTTCTTTAGCCACTGAAACACCATCTTTAGTGATAAGTGGTGCGCCAAAGCTTTTATCTAAAACAACGTTACGACCTTTAGGGCCTAAAGTGACTTTAACTGCATTAGCTAGAATGTTTACGCCGTCTAGCATTTTAACGCGAGCGTCACTGCCAAATTTAACTTCTTTTGCTGACATTTGTCTGTTCCTTAAAATTTGAGATGTTTGAAAGCGAGTTAATAACGAGGATTAACCTACAACTGCCATTAAGTCTGATTCAGATAGGATAAGTACTTCTTCACCATCAATCTTTTCTTTCTTCACGCCATAACCTTCATTGAAAATCACTACGTCGCCAACTTGTACGTCAAGTGCTTTAACTGTACCGTTCTCTAAGATGCGACCATTGCCCACAGCTAGGACTTCACCACGTGTTGATACTTCTGCAGCACTGCCTGTTAATACGATGCCACCCGCTGAAGTTGACTCAACCTCTAAACGCTTAACGATTACACGGTCATGTAATGGACGAATATTCATCTACGGACTCTCCTAATAATTGCTGCCCACAAACGAGGCGGTTTAAACAAATGATAAGGGCATAAATCCCTTTAATGTTTGATATATGGGGGTTGATGATCACAGTTCCAAGGGCGGCAATAAAAAAACTGCGATTTTTTTGTAAAAATTGTAGCTAGTATTTTTTAAAGCATGATGAATGCTGATAGAATTTGTCCCCCGTTGTCATGTTAAAGCCGAGATTGATGAAAGATAAACATGGGTTGCTAAGTGCGCCAATTGGTCGCGTACTCTTTACAATGAGCCTCCCAAACCTTATCGGTATCCTCACCATTTATGGTGGCAGCCTGATAGATACCTATTTCATTAGTCGTTTAGGCACTGATGCGTTGGCGGCTGTCAGTTTTACCTTCCCTGTTGCCATTGTATTTGCCAGTATCGCCATTGGTATCGGCGCTGCAGTGTCCACCAACCTTGCGCGGCTTATTGGTAGCGGTAATACCGATAAAGCCAAAAGCTTTTTATTTGATGCCATGCTACTGACTTTCTTACTCATCAGTGTTTTGGTGGCCGTCGGCATTGCGACTATCGACCCTTTATTTACCTTAATGGGCGCCAATGAAAAAAGCCTACCGCTGATCCACGACTATATGCTGATTTGGTTTTGCAGCGCACCGCTACTGGTGCTGCTGATGGTCGGTAACCAAGGCATACGAGCAACGGGTGACACCCGCTCTCCAGCTATCATCATGTCTGTTGCAGCCATTATCAACTTAGTGCTTGATCCCATTTTAATCTTTGGTTTGGGCCCATTTCCTCGATTAGAAATTCAAGGCGCTGCCATTGCTTCATTAATTTCCTGGGTCGTTGCATTCACAGTGTCCACTTATATTCTTATTTGGAAAAAGCGCATACTTGAATTAATGACCTTGTGTAAGCTGCGTATAAGATCTAATTGGAAAAGACTCGGCCACATTGCCCGCCCTGCAGCATTAATGAACATGCTTAACCCAATCGCTAATGGGGTTATTTTGGCGATGCTTGCCCGTGCAGACCAAGGGGCTGTCGCAGCATTTGGCGCTGGTATTCGCCTTGAAACCTTATTCATCGTAGTGTGCATGTCGCTCACTTCAAGCTTAATGCCTTTTGTTGGCCAAAACTTAGGCGCGGGGCAACATCAGCGCGCTAAAGACGGCATGATGATGTCACTTCGCTTTGCCTTAGTTTTTCAAACCTTACTGTATGTGCCTATCTTTTTTAGCGGCCACGGAATTGCTGAGCTATTCAGTAACGACCCATTAGTTGTTGACTGGTTAAGCTTTTACATTCAAGTGCTGCCTGCTGCATATGGTCCATTAGCGGTAGTGATTATTTTTGCGACTTGCTTAAATGCCTACCACCGCCCAATGATGTCATTAGTGATTAACTTGGTACGCCTATTCGTGTTAATGCTGCCATTAGCCGCGATAGGTTTGTATTTAGGTGGGGTAAAAGGTTTGCTGATTGCACTGCCAGTGACCAATACCATCATGGGCATTGCTTGCTACATGATGGCCAGTCGGATAACTGAACCTGACACAGCCCAAAAGCACTACAATAGCGATAAAATAACTAACTCTGCGGATTCAACGCTATAGTTTCAGCGCTATAGTTTCAGCGCTATAGTTTCAGCGTTATTGATAAAGAGCTGTTGATTAAGAACTATTGATTAAAAACTGTGAATCAAGTTTTGTAGATTGAATCTCAAAGAATCAATAGCTTAAATTAAGCTTAGCTCTTTATCGTTAGCATTAACTCAGCAGTCATGATTAAGCTTCATTAATCAGCTATTGCAGCATTCCATAATTAATGGTGTATTGAGAGAAAGGCATTCTTTAAGATAATGCTGACTCAGTAACCAATCAACATAGTCTAGGAAAGTTCATGAGTAAATCGGTCAATGCAGCGCTGTTAAACGCTTTTGTCTGTCCTGGCACAGGCCATTTATATTTAGGTAAAAAGGCCATTGGCTGGGGCATTATCGCCGCCTGTTTCGTGAGTTTATGCGTGATAATGACCGAAGTGATGACACGTGCCCAAGTTATTGCCGATGAGATTGTCGCTGGCAATATGCCAATGGATTTTTACAGTATTTACGACGCGGTTCATCAAAGTATGACGACTAATTTACCCCAGTCATTAAACCTTGCCTGGTTTGTGTTACTCGCTTGCTGGATAGGCGGTACTGTTAGTGCTTATTTGATGGGAAAGAAAATGGATGAGCAAAAAAAGAGTTAATGCTAAACAGGCTTACACTCTATGAAATAGTTAAAAAGATAACGAAAAGCCGCTTGAGGCAATGACTCAAGCGGCTTTTTTAATCTGCCAGACCAGCTTATGATTTTTTATCAGCGTCGCTGTTCTCACTCGTCTTTTTATCATCAGACTTTTTATCATCAGACTTTTCAACACTGGCGTTTTTATCACCGCTATCTGCTGGGGTAATATCTTTCACTTCAACCTGATGCGACTCAGGGGTTAAATCATTTGGATCAAACTTGCGCTCAAAGTCGCCGTCAAAGGTATTGCCATCTTGGTTAAATGGATTTTGATTTTGGCCAAATGGGCTGCCATTCCCAAAAGGGTTTTGACCTGCTTGACCTTGGAAACCGCCACCAGCAACCACACGCATTTGCATCCGTTTAAATACATAACTGGCAATCGGTGAACGTGTAATTGGAGTTAACAGTAATAAACCGATAAAGTCAGTGACAAAACCTGGAAACAATAATAATAAACCTGCCGCCGCTAGCATCATGCCTTCGACAATTTCTTTACCTGGCGCTTCACCGCGCTCAAGCTTAGATTGCACCGACATTAAGGTACTTAAACCTTGGCTACGAACCAATGAAACACCGACAATTGCGGTTAGAAAAACTAACGCGACAGTGTTCAATGGGCCAAACACATCCCCTACTGAGATCAATACCGATAACTCAATAGCAGGAACAAGAATAAAAACTAAAAACAAAACTAACAGCATGTTGGCCTCAATTATTTCATTGGGTATGAACAATATATGGGGGTAATCGGGTCTTAATTCAAGACGCATCGAGATTATCGTTAATCGCAACTGAATTAGGCGACTAACAATGCTCACGTAATTTGCTATTGTACTCAACAAGATTGTACTTAACAAAATGGTACTGAACAAAAGTGAGATACATTAGCGAATTATGATTAAATTCAAAAAGTATTGGCATTAACCTATTTTAGGTTATTAAGCTTAAGCTAACTTTAAGAGAAACCAAGGATGATAGATACCTTATGTCAGCAAGCTATTTATTAGTTATAACAACTTGTCCAGATATCGCCAGTGCTAAAAGCTCGCCGCGGCATTAGTTAATGCTAAAGTCGCCGCCTGTGTACAACTGCATTCTCAAGTTGAGTCAGTTTATATATGGGAAGGTGAGATTTGTCATAGTAGTGAAGTCGCTATGCACATAAAATGCATGGCAGGTAATTATGATGCGATAGAAAAAATAGTGATCGATTTACATCCCTATGAAGTACCAGAATTAATCGCTACGCCTATTACTCAAGGCTTGCCAAATTATTTACATTGGATAAAAGAAACCTCTCAATCATGAAAAGAATATTTGCGCTTATATTGACCAGTTTGCTTCTGCTATCGCCATTAGCACACAGTGAAGACATTTTTAGTAACAGCAATAAATTTAGTTTCCTGCAGGACGAGCCAGAGTTAATGCCTGTTGAGCAGGCGTTTGTGTTTGATTACAAGCAAGATGGTAATCAAATCGCGATTAATTTTGTCATAGCCGAAGGCTATTACATGTATCGGGACAAACTGACCTTTAGTGCCGATGGCGCTGTAATTGGTGATATCGCGCTACCAAAAGGTAAGATGCACGATGATGAATATTTTGGTGAACAACAAGTTTACTACTCTTATGTTGAGTTACCGTTAGCGCTAAAAGAGGCTGCAGCAGGCTCTAAAGTACAAGTCACCTTTATGGGCTGTGCTGAAGGCAAATTATGTTACCCACCAACTAAACGTGATGTAGACCTTGAAGCCGTTGCTGCAAATGATGGCAAACTGCCAAAAAAGAAAGCCATTATTGGTGGTGCACCTAGCGATACTGCTACTGATAGCACAGCTACTGAATCAAATAACACAAACACTTCTGAGCCTATCACCCAACAAGATAGCTTAAGCCAAATGTTGGCTAACGACAGTTTAATGTGGACCTTGGTAATCTTCTTTGGCTTAGGTATTGGTTTAGCCTTAACTCCGTGTGTTTTCCCAATGTATCCCATCTTGTCTGGCATTATTGTTGGCCAAGGTAAGCAATTATCAACGGCAAAAGCCTTCACTTTGTCGATGGCCTATGTTCAAGGTATGGCCATTACCTACTCACTACTGGGTTTAGTGGTGGCCTCAGCTGGGCTTAAGTTCCAAGCAGCGCTGCAACACCCCGCCATTCTGATTTTCTTAGCAGTGATGTTTGTGCTACTAAGTTTATCTATGTTTGGTATGTACGAATTACGTCTGCCAGGTAAATGGCAAGATAAGATGAATACACTGTCGAATAACCAAAAAGGTGGCAACCTGATTGGGGTGTTCTTTATGGGAGTAATTTCAGGTTTAGTGGCTTCACCTTGTACAACAGCGCCATTATCTGGCGCATTGATCTACGTGGCTCAAAGTGGCGACTTACTCCAAGGTTTCTTAGCCCTTTATGTATTAAGCATGGGTATGGGTGTACCACTGCTTATTATCGGCACATCAGGCGGTAAGTTATTGCCAAGAGCAGGCGCTTGGATGGATATCATTAAGACCATATTCGGTTTCTTACTGATTTCAGTCTCTATCGTCATGATTGATCGTATCTGGCCAGGCGTTGTTTCTGATGTACTTTGGTCACTATGGGGCATTGGCTTAACAGGCTACCTTATCCACCAAAACAAACTGTCAGAGTTTAACTGGAAGCAAACTAGCCGTGGCATTGTACTCATGCTGGCATTATTGGCGAGTTTCTCTTACGGTTTCCAAGCTGTGATGTCTGCGATGGGCTTACAAGCGCCATCTATCAGCAATGAAATAAACCAAACTGCGCCAGCTAAACAGGTAAAATTTAAACTGATTAAGTCAGTAGAAGATTTAGAACTTGAATTAGATAAAGCCAGCATTAGCGGTAAAAACGTGATGCTAGATTTATACGCTGACTGGTGTGTGGCCTGTAAAGAGTTTGAAAATATCACTTTTAAAGACCTTATGGTGATTGAACGTTTAGAGCAAATTATTTTACTTAAGGCTGACCTCACCAAAACCGATGCAGTTGATGTCGAATTGATGGAGTATTTCAGCGTTCTTGGGTTACCAGCCCTTATCATGTTCGATAAAAATGCTGACCAACGTGAAGATCTACGAGTAACAGGGTTTATGAAACCTAAACCTTTTGCTGAACACTTGGATTTATTACTTGAAAAGTAGTTTCAGGGTTTTATAACCCAATGATAAAAGACCAATTTAATTTTTAAATTGGTCTTTTTTTTATTTTATGATGACATTTTAATATCAAGTTAACTTTTTTCTTATACAATCTACTTATCTACAACCCCTTTTCAACAACTAGAATTAAGGCTTTATGGAACCTGCAATATTCATCATCACCCTTCTTTGCGGCATGCTAGTCAGCCGAGTGGGACTCCCTCCGCTCATTGGTTATTTAGCGGCTGGTTTTTTACTGTTTATCTTTGGCATACAAGATGAAAGTGTTCCACTGCTACAAGAGTTAGCCGACTTGGGTGTCATGCTGTTACTGTTCGCCATTGGCTTAAAATTGGATGTTAAAAGCTTACTGAAATCGGAAATTTGGGCCAGTTCCAGCCTCCACTTAGTTGGCTCGATTCTATTCTTTTTACCCATCCTTAAATTATTAGGTTTGGTAGGCTTGGATAGATTGGTTGATCTTGAGATTAACCAGCTCTTGCTATTAAGTTTTGCGCTAAGCTTCTCTAGTACGGTATTTGCGGTAAAAGTGTTAGATGAAAACGGTGATGGCCAAGCACTATATGGCCGAATCGCTATCGGTATCTTGATTATGCAAGATATCTTCGCGGTGCTGTTTTTAACGATTTCTAAAGGTGATTTCCCTTCGGTTTATGCCTTTGGTTTATTGTTACTACCACTGCTAAAGCCCGTCATTTATAAAGTGTTTGATCGTGTCGGCCACGGTGAAATGCTGATTTTATTTGGTCTCGCCATGGCACTTGTCATGGGTGCTTGGCTGTTTGAAGCGGTTGGCTTAAAACCCGATTTAGGAGCCTTGATCATGGGTATTTTACTGGCAGGTCACGCAAAATCCTCTGAACTAGCTAAATCAATTTATTACTTTAAAGAACTGTTCTTAGTCGCCTTCTTCTTAACCATTGGTTTAAATGGCTTACCCACCATCGAAGATATTGGGCTCGCAGGTTTACTGGTCTTATTGATCCCCTTTAAAGTATTACTTTTCTTTTTCATCCTCACCCGCTTTAAATTGCGTGCGCGTACCTCTTTATTCGCCTCGTTTAACTTAGGCAATTACAGTGAATTCGGTTTGATTGTCGCTGCCGTTGCGGCGCAAAAAGGCTGGCTACCAGCAGAGTGGTTAATTATTTTAGCGGTTGCATTAAGTATCAGTTTCTTAATTGCAGCGCCACTAAATGCCAGTGTGAATCGCTTATATCAAAAGTTTCAAGCCACTCTCACCACACTTGAAAAACATCCACTTCATCCAGAAGATAGACAAATCCCAGTGGGTAACCCACGCTTCTTAATCTTAGGTATGGGTCGTATTGGTTCCGGCGCTTATGATGAGCTACGCAGCAAATACAGTGGCGAGATATTAGGGATTGAGCACAAGCAAGAGTTAGTCGACTTTCATCGCCAAGAAGGCCGTAATGTTGTGCAAGGTGATGCAAGCGATACCGACTTTTGGGAAAAGCTTGAGCGGGCACCGAGCCTAGAATTAGTGCTATTAGCAATGCCACATCACGTGGGTAATATGTTTGCAGTAGAACAATTAAAGAAATTAGAATACAAGGGAAAAATCAGCGCGATTGTTCAGTACTCTGAAGATGCAGAATCTCTTAAAGAGCAAGGGGTAAACAGCGTTTATAACTTGTATGAAGCAGCTGGTGCAGGTTTCGTTGATAACGTGATCCACGAGTTACTGGAGCCTAAGACAGAAGTAGATACAGAAGTTGATAAAGCCAGCGCATCACCTGAAATAACCCAGACGTTAAGTAAGCCGTAGAATCTAACCTGAACTCGGGATAAGAAGTTAGTTAAACTGTTGAATTATTACATGTTTGCTTTCAATCTTATTCTAGAGAGATATTTTTTGCTTAGAACAAGGTAAATTTGTGCGCCAATAGCTGGCCTATTGCAAACAAATTTAACGCCGTTATCAGTAAAAATAACCTCTAGAAAGCAAGTTGTTATCCCGAGCTCAGGTTAATCTAATATGCAACAGCTCCTCATATAAAGGCGCTGCTGCAATGAACTAATATGTTTAATGGGTTTATTTTCAGAACTGGTAAGCTACTTTCAGCATAGGTCCATAAAATTGATACGTGACATCTAATTCAGTGTATTCCGTTTGAGAGTCGACTCCTATTTCATAATAGTTATACGTTGCTGTCACACTAAAATTATCGGTAACATTGTATTTAGCGCCAAATTCAACTTCATACATCCACCCTGTTAATTCATCAAACTTTAAATAAAAAGCATGTAAATGGCTTTTCAGCATCAGCTTCTCGCTTAAATGATGTTCAATCAACAAGCCCATATTGGGTAAAGGGGCGGTAACAGATTCATAAATCTGTCCTTCAACGCTTGTATCTGAGCTCGCATCTTCAGCAATAATATCAATATCACCCTCAAACCCTAAGCCAAGTCGGGTAATGTGTACTCCAACCAAGAAGTGCATATTAAGGTGTTCTGACGCAAAAAACTGATATCCATATCCAAGCCTCATAATGTCTAAGTCGAGCTCTGTAGATAAGCTCGCTGAAGCATCAACATGGTAAAGGTTGCCGTCTAACTTAATTTGAAATGGGTGGTGAACATGCTCTTGAATGCCATTTCGCTCTAATCCACGCCAATCTAGATAGATCTGATGGCGATCATTAAAACGGTATTCAGCGCTGAAATAAGGTAGGTGTTTGTCATCTGGCAAATTCAAATCTGATTCGAAATTAAGGTCATCATACTTTTCATTAATAGGATCATACACACGAATATTCGTGCTGGCTTGAGAAAAGAAAGCCCCTATTTCTAATTCAAATTGGTCAGCATGACTGTAACTAGAATAGCAACTTGCTATGGTGCTCAGCCATACAATGTGGACGAATTTACCTAATATGACTTTGTTAAGCGAGGACACAAATACTGCTCCATTTTTAAACGAGTAAAATAAACCTTTTCTGTGTTTAAAGCATATCCACAATAGTGAAAGGTTTCACGCTTTTTAAATCAAACGATACAGATAAAGATTTTCCCAACTAATTTTTTACATAAAATCATCCTCAATGAAAATGATAATGATAGTTTGTAAAGTCTTAACCTATTTATGATCACAACTTAAGCTTGAAGTCAGGCATAAAAAGCGCAACCTATGCGATATTGAGTAAGCGCTTAGTTAACCTCAATTCAGGATAGTTAATTAAATAAATACTCTGTTCAAAAAAACCTTAATACCCAAACAAGCCATTGTATTTTAGTGCGTTACAAATAAAAAAGTGAGCCAATAGGCTCACTTTTGGTTTGATACCCTTAAGGGGACAAGGACATCACTAACTTTATAATTTCGTTCTTACAAACTCGCTTTTACAGTCTAGTTTACTGCTTATTTTTTAGAGTAAGCAGCCGCTTGTTCACCTGCTAAGCGACCGAAAGTAATAATGTCAGAGATTGCGTTACCACCTAAGCGGTTGGCACCATGAACACCACCAGTCACTTCACCTGCGCCGTATAAACCTGGAATCACTTTCTTTTCTTCAGATAGGATTTCAGCTTTATCATCAATCGATACACCCCCCATTGTATGGTGAACGCCTGGTGTGACTTCGATAGCGTAATAGTTACCTTCATTTAGAGAGCGAGGTAAGTTAGGACGTTCAAAGTCAGTATCTTTACCTGCGGCAACCAATTTGTTGTACTGCGCAATTGATGCCGTTAATGCTTTTCCATCAATCCCTGCTACCTTACCTAAATTTTCAGGAGAGTCAGCTGAAGGCACAACACCCAGTTGGATATACTTATCAATTTTCTTCAGTGATTTACGTACTGAGTCATCAAAGACTAAGTATGCTACTTTACCCGTTTGGTTCAAAATCGCTGCCGCCGCTTTATCACGAGTGGTGATTTCGTTGACGAAGCGCTTACCTTCTTTGTTAACCAAAATCGCGCCGTTACCACGTACTGCTTCAGTCACCATCACGCCGCCTTTTACCGATAAGGTTGGGTGAGCCTGGATGTACTTAACATCAGTCATGCCTGCGCCAGCATTGCCAGCAACATCAAGACCATCACCTGTCGCGCCAGGTTGGTTAGTTGAAATAAAGCCTTTCAGTTTAGGATCGTATTGAGAAACACGCTCATTATTGCGACCAAATCCACCGGTTGCCATCACAACGGCATCAGCTTTAATCCAGTAGTACCCTGTGTATTGACCTTTAACCAGTAAACCTTCTACTTTACCCGAATCATCTTTAATAATTTCAACGCCGCGAGTGTTCATGCGCATGTCGACTTTACGCTCTAAAGCATTATCGTAAAGCACTTGAATAACGTGAGCACCCACACCAGCGCCACCTGTTGGACGATGTGAACGATTAGCTGATGCGCCGCCCATACGACCAACATCATTTAAATCGGCGCCCATTTCAGTCATCCAGTCCACTGAACCTTTAGAATGAGACGTTAGTACTTCAACCAATTTAGGGTCATTTAAGTCACGGCCACCTTTCATGGTGTCTTTGTACATAGACTCAACGCTATCTACGATATCTTTGGCTTTTTGTTGATCTGTCCAAGCAGCGTTCATGCCGCCAGCTGCAAGTTTAGCGTTACCGCCAATGACAGGCTCTTTCTCAACTAAAATGACTTTAGCGCCCTTGTCTGTTGCAGCCACTGCAGCAGAGAAGCCTGCACCACCAGAACCGACAACCACAACATTTACTGTGTCACTCGGCGCTGCTGCTAATGCCGCTTTTCGGTCTGCAGAATCTTTAGCTAGCTCAGCAATTGAAGGCTCGTAACGCTCCCATTTGCTACCAAATGGCATATCGAAATCAAAGCTATGGCAAGAGTCACAGTAAACAACTGATTTTTCGTGACCACTATGACAAGTCGTACATGCGACATCGCCGGGAAAGTGAGATTCATGGGCATTGTAGTTTTCACGAGTATTGTTTTCCGCCACTTCAGCTAGCGTGCCATGACACGAAACACATTGCTCATTTTCAAATGTAAGGCTGTCATTCGATAATTCACCACTTGGTAAGTGACAACTTTCACATTCTTGATTTTCAGAGTGAAAATCAGCAAGATTGTCTGCTGCTATTGCGCCGCCAACTAAGCCAGCTGAACCGAGTAATGCAGCTAATAGCGCTGCGCATCGTGTTAATTTCATGGTAACTCCTTTAATGTAGCCATGACGCTAATTCGCCATTCTCTGCCATGCCTTTTGGTCATCACATTTGCTACTGAACCTGATTTAACTTAATTTTCACGCTGTTTGGTCCATCACTCAACCGAACTTATCAGACATACTTACAAAATTAACAGCCGATCACATATAGCATTTATCCCTATGCAAAACCGCATAGCCCAATTCAGCACTATGCGGTTTTGCATAGTGCTAAGTGATCATCTTCACAAACTCGTTTTAACTAATGTCACTTATCAAATTATCCATTTTTGCTATCTAAGTGGCTCAGCCTTTCTGCCAAATTTACGCTCAATGCCACAGTTATGAAGATTACGATTTGCTAAAGTGCAAGCACGTTGTAACTGCTGATGATTGATTAACCTTGATGAAATATTGGCTCGGCTTATTGTTACTATTCAGTTTTCCTTCAATCGCAAAGGAAACCATCGTCTTTGGCGTGCATTCCACAACTGCACCTTTGGAGTGGCGAGATAACGGCGTTGATCAAGGGTTTCATGTTGAATTAATGAACAGCATTGGCCAATTGCTAGATAAGCCAATAATGGTGCGACGCAAGACTTTTCAGCAGTTGATGACAGACATGCATGATGCAAACAGCCAGATTGATGTTGTTGCAGTAGTGAGCCCAACCAATGTAAGACGTGAATTAAGCCAATCAGATCCAATTTATGCCACCCATGCCAAGGCCTATACCCTGCAAGGCAAAGATTACATCGACAATTGGTCTGATTTAGTCGGTAAAAGAGTCGCGATCAAAAGTGGCGCTTTTGTGGATGTGTTTTTAACTAATCAACCGCAAAACTTTACCCAAGTAAAAGTCGATTTATATGAAACGGGCTTTCAAAAATTAATGACTGATGAAGTCGATGTGGTACTGGCTGAAAACTTCGTCGCGCGGCGTCTGCAACCCAAATATCCTTTGGTACGAAGTTCAAGTGACGCGCTGATTTTCGGGGCATTTACCTTTGTCAGTAACCCAGAAAATGCTGCCTTACTAAAAGAAATTAACGATGCATTAAGACAGTTAAAAATCTCGGGAGAATACGACAGACTGGTCAATAAATGGTTTGGTATGGGCCGAGAAAAATTCGACATAACCTCGACCCAAAGAAAAATGCTTACCCTATCCATCGTCATTTCGATTATTTCGGCCATGGGGATGTTGTATACCTTTTCAGTAAGTCGCAGCCTAAAGTATCGCTCTGAAGCCCTCGCTCTTGAGCTAGAGCAGCGTGAAATTGCCGAGCAAAAAATTCGCTCTTTATCACAACAGTTTCAGGCTGTACTTGATGGTATTCCTCATGGGATGACGATATTTGATCATCAGATGAAGTGCCTGTGGAGTAACGATAATAATCAGTTATTGACCCACAGTCAGTTTCATTATGTCGATGGCACCCCATTTGATTTAAGTGCCAGTGTAAAATCGGTGATTGAGTCTAAAAAATCACTCATCGCCGATATGGGTTATTTAGCCCAATACTGGCAAGTGCAAATTCACCCCATTGCTGATGAACAAGCCGTAGTATTGCTAGAAGAAAACACCGAGCAGCAACACCTTCGCCAAGCCAATGACGAAGCAAGCCGTTTGGCTTCACTTGGCGAACTTTCCGCAGGTGTTGCACATGAAATTAATAACCCCACTGGGATTATCATTCATTCTATTGCGCTGTTTGCTGAGGCGATGAAAGATTTACGCCCCGCTGCTGACTATTACCAACAACAAAACCCTTTTTGGTTAGTGGCAGGACTTGAGCCTCAAGCAGCATTTGATGAAATAAGCCACAGCACTGAAGTAGTGGAAGAAAGCGCTAAACGTATTTCTCGCATTGTGAACGACCTAAAACGTTATGCATTGCCCAACATTGCCGCAAATCATCAATCCATTAGCTTAAATGAAGTGGTACAAGTGGCGCAGCGTCTGACATCTAACCAGTTAAAACGCTATCAAGTGAATATTGAATTACAGCAACCTAGCCCGCTGATTAACGGCGATGCGCAGCAATTGCATCAAGTGATGATTAACCTGATCCAAAATGCTTGTCATGCCACACCTGCTGGAACAGGGCTTATTTCGATTAAAACCTTCAGCACTGAAACAGCTGCTTATATTTGTGTTGAAGATAACGGCAGCGGCATGAACAAAGAAACTCTCAAACGGATTACAGAACCTTTTTTCACTACAAGGCGCTCCCATGGCGGTAGTGGTTTAGGTTTATCTGTTTGTAGCCGAATTTTGAAAGAACACCATGGCCATATGAAAGTCACTTCCACCCTTAATGAAGGCAGTTGCTTTACCCTCGTATTCAGTGCGCTACCACCATTGAACACCGACACATTTAACACCGAAGCATTGAACACCGAAGCATTGAACACCGAAGCATTGAACACCAAAGCATTTAACACAAGCCCAGCAAGGAGCTAAACCGTGAAACTCGCACGTAATATTCTATTAGTTGATGATGAAGCGCCTTGGTTAAGAACCTTAGCGGTAACCTTGAATCGTTTAGTGCCTGAAGCTGTGATTGATACTTGCGTGGATAGCCGCCAAGTGATGAACCGTTTAGAGGGCACTGATTACGCCTTAGTGTTATTAGACTTAACCATGCCATTTCATTCAGGGGAAGATTTATTAGCACAAATCCGCCTTGACCACCCTAACACTCGAGTGATTATTGTCACGGGTGTGAATGAAGTTGATACTGCCGTTCGGTGTATAAAGAATGGTGCTTATAACTACTTTATTAAAACTGATGATGTGGCTGATTTAGCATTAACCGTACGACAAGCTCTAGAGGTCGTTGGTCTTGAGCGTAATTACCACCGCATTAAAGAAAGCTTTTTAAGTAAAACCCTCAGCCAGCCAAGCGCATTTAATAACATCCTCACTTGCGAGCCCAATTTACTCGATCAATTTAGGTATTTAGAGGCGGTCGCCTTCAGTCCTGAACCTATTTTAATTTACGGTGAAAGCGGCACCGGCAAAGATGAATTTGCTAAAAGTTGCCACCAGCTGTGTAGTGCTGATGCCCCTTTTGTAAACGTGAATTTAGCGGGTATCAGTGAGAGCGCATTTGAATTACAACTGTTTGGCCAGTTAAGCCAAGAGCCGGGTAAATCACAAGCTGGCGCATTGCACCAAGTAGGAAAGGGGCTGCTTTATTTAAACGAAATTGGTGACTTGCCCTTGTCGTCTCAAGCTAAACTGTTGGATGTTTTACAGCAAAAACAATACTACCCCATTGGCAGTGACCGTCCCTATCCTGTTCACTGCCGCATCATTGCATCCACTCAACATGACTTACTTGCACTTAATCAAGCGGGCCAGTTTAGACGCGATCTTTTATATCGTTTACGCGCCCATAAAATTCATTTACCGCCATTAAGGCAGCGTAAATTGGATATCGCCATGTTGATCAATCACTTCATATCATTAGCAGCTGATGAGATGAATCTAACGCCGCCATTACAGCCAAGTGATTTAGCAACCCAATTGCAGTGCTATGACTTTCCGGGCAATTTGCATGAACTAAAGGGCATGATATTTGATGCTGTGAGCCGTAGTGATGGCATACAACTTAATATATCACCTTTTATGGAAGCGATTAATGAACATAAGTCTGCGGGTGAGCATAGCGGAAGCGGCATCATATTCCCGCAAGTACTGCCGACACTCGCTGATATGAACCAAGCATTGATTGATGAAGCCATGAGCCGTACAGCCAATAATCAAACGGCTGCGGCGCAAATGTTGGGTATTAGTCAGTCAGCCTTAAGTCGACGGATCACTAAAAAAGACTAAAGCCTGATTAAGCTTTAACCTGCTGGCATATTCTCCCTTCTCGATATGCCAGCTCACATCAGTAATACCTAATATTGTTCGCAAAATAGAATAATCCAGCCAGCCAAATACCTCTTTGTGAGTACAAATTACTTTAACCAACATGAATTTACTCAAAAAATACTCACATTGATGTTCAAATGGAATCAAAATAAGTAATCCTAGTTACACCTCGGACCAATCGTGATATAAATCACATATCTATCGCGCAATTAACTCACTTTCGACTAGATTTAAGGTTAAGTAAGTCAATACGATATAAGTAACTTAGTACGTAACTAAGTGCGTAGCTTTTTTACGTAACTCGGCATTCTTTGGAACTGTAACTGTATGTCTAATCCTGCTCAAAAAGCCATGAAGTTGTTTGTACAAACATTTGGAACTACGGCTGATGACCTGTATCAAGCACCAGGTCGCGTCAATATCATTGGCGAACACACGGATTATAACGAAGGATTCGTTTTACCCGCTGCAATTAATTTTCACACTGTTATCGCCGTTAAAGAACGTAGCGATAATACTTTCAGAGCTGTTACTGATGCTTTTCCAGGTCAAATTGAACAGTGGAAGTTTGGTGAAGAAGGCTCTACCCAAGACCAAAGCAGCTGGGGCAAGTATTTAAAAGGATTTACCGCGTCAATGTATCAATCAGGCCTTAAAGCAAAAGGGCTTGATCTCGCTATTGTCGGCAATGTGCCTTTAGGCGCTGGCATGTCATCTTCTGCTGCGTTAGAAGTCGCGTTTGGTACTGCGATTAGCTACGCCAGTCAGTTGCACCTGTCGCCTCTCGCGATTGCTCAAATTGCCCAGCGTGGTGAACATCGATTCATCAAGACTGAATCTGGCATCATGGATCAAATCATTAGTGCCCAAGCTGAGGCCGATCATGCTTTATTGATTGATTGTTTAGAGCTTGATAGCGATCCAGTCTCGATCCCAGAAAACCTAAGCTTATTGATCGTTGATCCAAACATTGATCGTCAAAGCCTCATTGAGCGTTTTGATAAACGCAAACAACAGTGTGCAGAAATCAACGAGTTACTCGCTATAGAATCATTACGTGAAGTGAGCCTAGTACAACTTAATCGTGAAAAAGATCGATTAGGTGACGAGCTATTTGCCAGAGCTAAACACGTACTGAGTGAAAACCAGCGTACAGTTAATGCCGCTAGAGCCCTTGGCCAAAATGATATGCCTCGCTTTAGCCAATTAATGGCGCAATCTCATGAGTCGATGAAAACCGACTTTGACATTACCACCCCTGAAATCGACACCTTAGTCAGTATCATCAAGCAAGTCATTGGCAATCGTGGCGGCGTGAGAATGAGCGATGGTTGCATAGTCGCATTAATCGATCATGAACTCACTGATGAAGTGGTGAATGCCATTGAAGATAAGTACTTTAAAGAAACGGCAATTGAAGCCATTATTTACTTATGTTCAGCCAGTGATGGCGCAGGAAGAATTGACTAGTTTCAATCAAAGCGACGTTAGGTAACAATCAAAAAAGGCTTATTTATTAAGCCTTTTTTATCAGCTAAATTAACCAAGTTAGTAAAGGCCATAAACAGGACATACTCCTTCATAATCTCATCAGGAAGAGGCATAAATGATTCAAATTACGGCATTGGAGCCATGGCAAGATCCCCGTGGTGGCCAGATTGAGCGGGTTCAATTAGATAATGGCATTATCGCAATCGAAATCCTAAGTCTTGGTGGCATTATTCGCCAATTATCAACTGCCGATAGCCTAGGGAAACATGAAAACATCGTCTTAGGTTGCGACAGTATTGAAGATTATCTCTCTCAACAAGCCTATCTGGGTGCGATTGCGGGGCGATACTCAAATCGGATTGCTAACGGCCAATTGCAGTTTCAAGGTCAAAGCTACCAGTTAGACGTAAATCAAGCGACTAACTGCTTACATGGCGGCGCTGATGGTTTTCATTTAAAGCAATGGCACATGCAGGCCATAGAAGATGGAGTCAGACTAACGGTTACCAGCCCTGATGGTGAAATGGGCTTTCCGGGAAACTGTGAAGTGCAGCTTGACTACCGCTTAGATGGCAATAACTTACTTATTGATATGCAAGCCAAGGTGGATAAAGCGTGCCCAATTAGTTTAACCCAGCACAGTTATTTCAATTTGGAAGGCGCTAACAGTAAAACCAATACCCAACATCAGATCCAAGTGGATGCACAGCAGTATTTACCAATGAATGATGTCGGCGTCCCGATTGGCATTAACTCAGTCACAGGCAGCGATCTAGACTTATCGCAAACAACATCCTTTGCAGTGCAAACGGAGCGTGCAGTCTTATCTGCAACCAATGGTTTTGATCATTGTTATGTATTAAATAATGATGACGAGATAGTCAGATTTGGCTCTATTTCGGCGCCAGCAAGCGGCCGTACAATGACTATTTACACAAACCAGCCTGGAGTACAGGTATACGGCGCGAACTTCCTTGAAGGTGCTGTTGGTTTTAATGGTGAAGTCTATCAATCACACCAAGCCATCTGTATTGAACCACAAATGCTGCCAGACTCCCCTAACCAACCAGAGTTACCTGGCGAGCCTTGGATACCAGCAGGCGGCACCTATCATCACTCAAGCCGTTATGAGTTTGGTATCTTATAAACTCAATTAAAGTCAGCCAACAAAAATGGCGCTATCCCTTGGATTAGCGCCATTTTTATTTATCTCATACCATGACGTTAATCATCATCATCTTCACTCATACTCGCTTCGAAGCCAGTATCTTCATAATCCATATCGTCATCATTAACACCCATACTGTCATCAATGGGGTCATCTAATGCAGCTGATGGTTTCTTTTTGGGCTCTGGTGCTGAATCAGGTACTGAAGACAGTTCGATATGTGCTTCATGCTTAGCCATAAATTCAGTTCTTGCCTCTAACCATGCAGCCTCATGCTCAGCTTTGGCTGATTTTAATTGCTCGTTATCCAGTTCGTGTAGGTTAACTTTAACGATATCTTCAACGTATTCACCGATAGTATTTCGGTTTGCATTGAATAAATATATCCGCCCTGGAGAAGCGTCTGGTAACGCGTTGTCGTGGACAACAATAGACGTGCCTCTTGAGGTACGAAGCTCACCAAACCAAACTTGTTTTTTTGCAGTGTTATACATATATGCTAACGCCCTTAAATCAACACATACCTTTGATAATGCGCTATTGTTAAGCACACAGTTCAATAATTAAACCATGTTCTGAGAGCATGATTAATGGGAATAATTAATCAAAAAACGCTGCAAAAATCAATCATTGATTTATGAACCTTTTGATATTTTGAAGTCAGTATTTTCTTTTTTAAACAGAGCTGCTCAATCTTTCGGCCTAAAACAATATCGTTCAAAAATCAACCAGCGCCGTCAATTTCAAATTTAGTTGAAAAATGGCAGCCTTCAAGTCGATATTTTGAAAAATACTGTTTTAAAAAACATCAATTGAGAACAGAAAAAGGATATCTGCTAAAAATCATTACATTGCGGTGATTTAGCATAAAAAGAGGGCGTAAAATTAGTCTCTGGTGACTTTATGGAGCAGGTTAACTATAAGTGATAGGCAATGGCGCTAACAGCTTTGGGACTAACATTAACAGCCATGGAGCTATCATTAACAGCAGCAAAACCATCAGGTATGACTTTGCTGCTAACCTAATGACTAAATCAACTTCAGGACGATTTTCCCTTGATGCTGGCCAGACTCCATATATTGGTGGGCCGCAATAACATCATTAAATGCAAAAACCTTATCCAGTTTAATGCTCATTTTACCTTGCTCGAGTAAAGGCCATATGTGCAGTTTTAGCCCTTGAGCAATTTCGGCTTTAGCTTCAATACTTTGCGGTCTTAACGTAGAGCCTGTCCAGCGGATCCTTTTAGCCATTAATCTAAAAATATCCACTTCAGCTTTCATGCCTCTTTGCATCGCAACTGACACCATTCTTCCGTCCATCGCCACCACTTTAAGGTTACGGTTAACAAAATCGCCACCAGCAATATCAAATACCACATTAACGCCTTCGCCTGCTGTCGCTGCTAAGATGGGTTCAACAAAGTCTTCACGATGATAATTAACCGCCACTGCCGCGCCTTGTTCAAGGCAGTATTGACACTTTTCATCAGAACCTGATGTAACAAAAACCTTAGCGCCTAATGCACTGGCCATTTGAATAGCAGTGGTACCAATACCACCAGAGCCGCCATGAATAAGCACAGTTTCACCAGCCGTAAGTTCAGCCCTTACCACCATATTGCCCCAAACGGTAAAACAGGTTTCAGGTAATGCAGCGGCTTGCTCAAAGCTATAGTTTTTAGGTATAGGCAAACAATGACTGGCGTCGGTAACAACTTGCTCTGCATAACCACCACCTGGCACCAGGGCGCAAACTTTATCTCCGACCTTCCATTGGCTAACATCGCCTGCTACTTCAAGGATTTCCCCCGCGACCTCTAGCCCTAAAATCGCGCTTGCACCTTTAGGGGCAGGATAAGCTCCTTCACGCTGTTTGATATCAGGGCCATTTACACCTGCAGCATATACTTTTATCAACACTTGGCCTTGAGTTAACGGAGCAAGCTCACTGTGACTAAAAGACATCACTTCAGCACTACCCGTTTTGTCAAACGAGACATGTTTCATACAGCAAATCCTTATTAAAGTGTAATTAGGTAAACTCTACTGACATTGCCACCCGCCAGTGATACTACTGATACTACTGATACTACAACCTAAATAATGACTGGTATCACTACAAAGTCATTTTTCAATGGGTTGTTTGTATCTGGTAGGCGCATAAAGGTAATTATTATTAAACTTTATCTTATACCCAAACAACCTGAAGATACGTGTTTCAGAGCTTCACCGTGTTTTCAATACTAGGCGCGTTAATGCGGTAATGTAGGTACCTTATAAATTAGCGCAACAACGTAGTGGGAACACGGTGAAACTCCCTGAGGGCAAGTTTTACACGCGTTTATGCTGCGTTATTGATTTTGAAAAGGGAATAACCATTACCCGCAATCAATGCCTTGCCTAAACGCGTGTAAATTCTTGCTGAAATCGAGTATCTTCAGGTTGTTTGGGTATATAGTGTCGACATGAGTTACTATATATACCAATATGCTTAACGTTAACGACTTTTTCGCAATTAACATCTCTCAAATACCCTTCCATGAGTATAATCTCGTTAATAAAGGTTTTGACGTGACACTTTTGCCAAACTACTTCGACTAACTGGAAATAACATCATTGTGAAAATGACACTAAAAACAGCTTTAGCCAACGTTGTAAAATATTGCATCACTTTATTGCTGTGCTTTGGCGCATTCTCTGCGTCTGTTTCAGCTAAACCCCTTTTAATCGCCTCCGATATTTGGTGTCCTTATGTTTGCGAAGGTCAAACGGGCTACGTCACCGAGTTAACTCAACGTGCTTTTGCAGAAATGGATCAGCCGGTACATTTTATAGCCGTACCGTTTAATCGTGCACTTAAAGAAGTACAGCAGGGTAATATTGACGGCATTTTAGCAGTGACCCCTGAGCATGTAGCCCAATATAATTTATTCACCGATGAAATCATTATTGGTTATGCCAGTAAGGACTTTTTCACCACTAAGAGTTTTCCTTGGAAATTTACCCAATTGGAAGACTTAGATAATGTGCAGGTTGGCATTATTCGTAGCTATGATTACGGCGAACGCTTAAACAATAAAATAGCTCATTCAAATCGTTTTTACTTTGCCTCAGGTAATCAACCTTTATCCATGAATATCCAGCGCCTTATCAAAGGTCGATTCCAAGTCCTGCTTGGTAATAAAGTGGTCATTGAAAACACTGCAGAAAAGTTAGAGCTAGCAGACCAAATCCGTTATGTCGGCTCTTTTGGTGAACCATTACCTTTGTATGTCGGCTTTAATGCAAATAACACCCAAGTAGCAAAAATGTTTGCGAGTGGCTTAGAGAAACTAAAGCAAACTGGCGAGTTCCAGCAAATTTTGGACAAGTACAACATCGAAGAAACTGCAGCGACTCCTTTCCTGTAACGAATAGTTTTCTCAGTCACGAGTAAGACTTAACTACATTTCATTGAAAACCCATCAAAAAAGCACTTTTACCATGTAACCACTTGTTTATTAGCAGCTATTAATAAAAAAGCTTACCTCAACTCTTCTATTTTATTTAGCCATTACTGATATTAGCAAAGCTTTTAACCGCACTAATCAAAATAAGTTACAAAATGTGTACTTTTAACACATTTGTTATCGCTGGGTGTACAATCTATTTTCGGTTTTATAAAGCCTCTACATCACTCAGCATTGATAGCCTTAAATTGAAAATAAACGTCACGAACACATGAGTCGGACACTGCTATTTCTGCCTGAACCATCTTTAAAAATTATAAAAACATGTGGCATTTAAGCTTAAAAAAGTGACCACCTCGGAGCAAGCATGAAACTGTATTCTCAGGCTATCGCACTAGTATTTGGCCTAATTTATCTTCCTTTAGTGAGTGCATCCCCTATTGAACAAACTAAAGGTGACTTTGAAGATAAGTTTCGTCAATTAGAAGAAAGTCACCCAACACCTAATGATTACCGTAATGCTGCGGGTGAGCCAGGTAAGGATTATTGGCAACAGCAGGTTGATTACAACATCAACGTAAAGCTAGATGAAACTAAGCGCCGCATTTCAGCAAATCAAACCATTACTTACCATAACAACTCACCTTATACACTTAAGTATTTATGGATCCAGCTCGAGCAAAACCGCTTCAGTCCTGACTCTATTGCTGAACGCAGTAGCACCTTTTCAGGCCTTGGTAATAACGCCAGTGCTTCAGCGAAAGCTCAGGATAAGGCGCCTGCTAAGATTAACTTATCCACCTTACGTCGCCAGCAGTTTATGGACGATGTTGAGTTAGGTTACGAGCTTGCCAATATCACCGATGCCAAAGGCAAAGCCTTGCGTTATGTTATCAATGGCGCACAAATGCGCATTGATTTACCCAAGCCACTTAAGCCAAATCAAACTACCAAAGTGAAAATGGATTTTGAGTTTAATATCCTTGAAGAAGATGCTGTAGGCGCACGTTCAGGTTACGAGCACTTCCCTGATGATAAACGTGAAGGCGGCAATGATATCTTCTTACTAGCCCAGTGGTTTCCACGCGTATCGTCTTATTCAGATTACGAAGCTTGGCATAACAAAGAGTTTTTAGGTCGTGGCGAATTTACCCTTGAGTTCGGTAACTACGACGTAAAAATGACCGTGCCTAGCGATCATATTGTCACCGCAACTGGCGTATTACAAAACCCGAAAAAGGTACTGACGAAAACTCAGCGTAATCGTTTAGAAGATGCGAAAGATGCCAAGCGCCCTGTGTTTATTGTCTCAGCGGATGAAGCCTTAGAGAATGAATCTAGCACTCAGTCAGGCCAAAAAACTTGGCACTTTAAAGCTGAAAATGTCCGTGACTTTGCTTGGGCATCATCACGTAAATTTATCTGGGATGCTAAAGGCTATCAGCAAGGTGGCGACACCATGCCTGAAGTCATGGCCATGTCGTTTTACCCTAAAGAAGGTGGTGAACTTTGGGAGAAGTACTCCACTGAGTCTGTCATCCATACTATGGAAGTCTACTCACGCTTTACCTTTGACTACCCTTACCCAACAGCCATTAGTGTTAACGGGCCTGTTGGCGGTATGGAATACCCGATGATCAGCTTTAATGGTCCACGAACCATTTGGCATGAAGATGGTCCTCGTAGTTACACCTTATCTGAAAAACAATTCTTAATTGGCGTGGTGATTCACGAAGTAGGTCATAACTACTTCCCGATGATTGTGAACTCAGATGAACGTCAATGGGCTTGGATGGATGAAGGCTTAAACAGCTTTTTAGACGGCGTAGCCAGTAAAGAGTGGGATCCTGATTTAGCTTGGGGGCGCGAGCCAAGTGACATCATCGAATACATGAAGTCTAACGTGCAAGTACCTATCATGACGCAATCCGATAGCATCTTAAAGTACGGGCCTAACGCGTATACTAAACCTGCTGCTGCGCTTAATATCTTGCGTGAAGTGGTGTTAGGTCGCGAGCTGTTCGACTTCGCTTTTCAAGAGTACTCTCGCCGCTGGGAAAACAAACGCCCGACGCCTTATGATTTTTTCCGCACCATGGAAGAAGCCTCTGGCGTGGATTTAGATTGGTTCTTCCGTGGTTGGTTCTACACCACAGATCATGTGGATATCAGCATTGATAAGGTGTACCAATTACGTTTAGACACCAAAAATCCTGATATCGATTTTGATCGTCTACGCCAAGAAGAAGCCGATAAGCCAACCTCATTATTTATTCAAAATAACCAGCAAGCAGGCATGAAGCCTTGGGTAGACTTAAACGGTGACTTAGCCGATTTTCATGACGAAAACGACCGCTTTACTGTGACCAATAAAGAGCGT
This sequence comes from Shewanella olleyana, assembly GCF_023283825.1. GTDB lineage: Bacteria > Pseudomonadota > Gammaproteobacteria > Enterobacterales > Shewanellaceae > Shewanella > Shewanella olleyana. Next base: position 87,965 of record NZ_JAKILD010000018.1, read on the forward strand.
AATAAGTACCAGTCGACCATGGCTAAACTTAAGCCATGGGAACGTAAAGCACTCGCTCGAGCATTAGAAGAAGACAAAAACTACTATGTGATGAACTTCTCTAACATTGGTGGTCTGGTTATGCCAATATTACTTGAGATGACCTATGCTGACGGTACTACAGAAAAGCTCACTTTACCTGCCGAAATCTGGCGCCGTTCACCTCATGCTGTGAGTAAATTGATTGTCACTGAAAAGTCACAGCAACTGGTCTCTGTTGAAGTCGATCCAAGCTGGGAAACCGCTGATGTGGATATTGAAAACAACCATTATCCGCGTAGAATTATCCCGTCACGTATTGAAGCGTATAAAAAAGAAAAACGTAAGGGTAAGCACCGCCGTGATGTGATGCATGACATCAACACCGAAGTGAAAGAACCTGAGGCGAAGGAATATAAGAAGTAATGTCACGACAATTTATCGCTGTCGCCTTTTTGATACTTATTGCCGCAATGAGCATTTGCGGCAAAAGCTGGGCGCACCAACAAAAAGAAAGCTACAGCAATGTGCTATTTAACGAGCGAACTGGCAATTTAGAAGTTCAGCACAGGTTCTATTTACATGATGCAGAGCACGCTGCTAAACGCCTTTTCGATAGCAATGTTGATTTATTGAAAGAGCCAGTGAGCCGAGAAGCTTTTGCTTATTACGTGCAAGATAAGTTTCATATTGCCGATAATAACCAACAAGTGATTAAGCTCAATTTTGTTGGTACTGAGGTAGAAGGTAAATACCTATGGGTTTATCAAGAAACCCAGATTAATCATCAAACCATGAATAGCTTTTATATTAAAATGGAAAGCTTGCAAGAGCTTTGGCCAAGCCAGCTTAACTACATTAATGTTGAACGTGAAAAGCAGGTGAAGTCATTAAGACTTGGTGCTGGCGATGCATGGCAGCACTTAACTCTTTAGCTATTAGCGGCGAACCCGAAACAGTTAGCTCAAAATCATTAACACTTGAAAGAGACCTTAGGGTCTCTTTTTTATTCGCTTTAGCTACCCTCACCTTACCTAGCGCACGTTTGTTTTCATAATTTGATCTAGCTCAAAAATAGCGCAACTTTTGTTAAATTCTTGTTGTTTAAAGTTATCAGGTTGGCACACTGAAGATAGTGATATAGAAAATTAAGCTATAAATATACTTCAGATAGAACCAGTTAGTTATCACCTAAGCTGTTGTAATATTGTTCTTTAATTATGTGTATTCACAGGAGGTGGAATGAGCGGATTAGTTAAACTACTACAATCTATGCTCGGCAGTTTTCGAGATTTAGTCCCCATTATATTGGTGGTCAGTTTCTTTGAAATCTTTATTCTTCAGCAAGCCCCTGCAAACTTGTTCTCAATTCTCGTTGGGGTCGTCTTTATTGTTCTAGGATTAACCTTTTTCGTGTTTGGCTTAGAGATGGGACTTTTCCCCATTGGTGAATCATTAGCACACGCCCTTGCGCGAAAAGGTAGCACCTTTTGGTTAGTTATTTTCTCTTTTGCTTTAGGTTTTGGTACCACCTTAGCCGAGCCTGCCCTCACCGCAGTTGCAGCCGAAGCCGCAGAAGTTGCCGCCAGAGGTGGTGCGATAGCAAGCTCAGAAGATGCGATGGATATTTACGCATTAGGACTCAGACTCACAGTAGCGGTGTCAGTCGGTTTAGCTATTTTGCTTGGGGTGATCCGCATTGTAAAAGGCTGGCCAATCCATTACTTGATTATCGGCGGATATGTCATTGTGATGATCCTCACCAGCTTCGCCCCAGATAACATTATCGGCATCGCCTACGACTCAGGTGGCGTCACAACCTCAACGATTACCGTCCCTTTAGTCACCGCACTGGGTGTAGGTTTAGCCACCGTGATTAAAGGTCGTAACCCCATGCTTGATGGTTTTGGCTTAATTGCCTTTGCCAGCCTAACCCCTGTGATATTCGTTTTGCTATATGGCATGGTGCTTTAGCTATGAGTATTAACCCGTCTGTCACCGATTTTAGATTAATCTCATTGGGAGTAACTCATGGCGTGGCTTAACCAGTTATTCGAGACCTTATTACTGACTATGCGTGATGTGATCCCAATTGCGGTCATATTGTTTGGTTTTCAGTTAGGTGTGCTCAAACGACCTATCGCTAATTGGAAAACCGTAGTGCTAGGGTTTGTATACGTCACCTTTGGTTTGAGCTTTTTCCTAGTGGGATTAGAGTTAGCGTTATTTCCTATTGGTGAGAATCTCGCAAACCAACTGACCTCTCCTGAAATTTTACACCCTGACGGCTCTGGTGGACCTTACTTGTGGCAAGACTATTTTTGGGTTTATGTATTTGCTGCTGCAATTGGTTTTAGCACCACGATTGCAGAACCCTCTTTGATTGCTGTTGCGATTAAAGCCAATGAGGTTTCTGGTGGGACTATTAGCACCCAAGGTTTACGTATTTCTGTCGCTATTGGGGTGGCATTTGGTATTTCGCTCGGCTGCTTTCGTATCGTGGTCGGCGATCCAATTCACTATTACATCATGGCAGGTTATGTGGTGGTGGTGATTCAAACCTTCTTTGCCCCTAAATCAATTATTCCCCTCGCCTATGACTCAGGTGGCGTCACCACATCCACTGTAACAGTGCCTTTAGTGGCAGCTTTGGGCCTAGGATTGGCATCCAATGTTGAAGGACGTAATCCGTTAATTGACGGCTTTGGGCTGATTGCTTTTGCAAGCCTATTTCCCATTATCGCCGTGATGACATATGCCCAAATTGTAGCTTGGTTAGATAAGCGCAGAGATCAATCAAGTGACGAAGAAACCGAAACACAATCAGCTATTAGTAAACCATCATCTATATCAAAATTAGAATCGAATCGATCCGTTAAGGAGTAAACCATGCGATTTAAGTTAATTATCGCGTTTGTCGACGACATCACCACTGACACAGTGCTTGATGCAGCAAGAGAAGCCGGTGCAACTGGTGCAACTGTTATCAACCATGCCAGAGGTGAAGGGCTAAAGAAAAAGAAAACCTTCATGGGCTTGGGGCTAGACGTACAAAGAGATGTCATTTTATGGCTGGTCGAAGAACATATGAGCCGCCATATTTTAGAAACGATTTGTGATGTTGGCAGTTTTAATACCAACCCAGGGCAGGGTATTGCTATTCAAATTGATGTTGAAGATGCCGTTGGTGTTGCACACCAAGTCGAAAAACTCACCAATGAGATTAAGGATCAAATATGAAGCAATCGACGCTTATTAAAAATCGCGACGTATTAATGAATCAATATGCCATGATTGACGGCATGCTGACGATTAGCGAGGCCATCGCCATTGCAGTCGAACATGACGTATCTATTCTGGTAGTAAATAAACGCCATGAACACGATGAATACGGGATGCTGCTGCTGAGTGATATCGCCAGAAAAGTGCTGGCAACCAATAAGTCACCCGAGCGAGTCAATGTTTACGAAATTATGATAAAGCCGGTCATGTCTGTCAGCCCTGATATGGACATTCGTTATACCGCCAGATTATTTGACCAATTCCAAATCAATAAAGCCCCGGTCGTTGAAAACCATAACATTGTTGGTTTCGTGACCTATGATGATATTGTCCTTAAAGGCATGGTCGGCAAATAAAAATCCCTGCGTAGCAGGGATTAATTTTCATCGACAATATTAAATATACTGTGAATTAGAACGGGATATCGTCATCCCAATCGCCACCTAAATCAGGTGTCGTGTTCTGTGGTTGCGGCGTTGGTGCTGGACGCTGTGCAGGAGCTGACTGCTGCTGGAAACCACCTTGCTGTTGTGCAGGTTGTTGGAATCCACCTTGCTGCTGTTGAGCTGGGCGCTGCGCTGGTGCCGACTGCTGTTGACCATAACCACCAGATTGTTGCTGTGGTGCTGGCGCTTGAGGCTTAGGCGTATAAGCTGGTTTTTGAGCCGCTTGCTGTTGAGCAGGTTGCTGGTAACCACCTTGAGGCTGTTGCTGTTGGCCGTAACCACCAGACTGCTGAGGAGCGCTTTGTTGCGGTGCATTGCCACCAAAGTTTTGACCTTGGTTCATGCCACCTTGCTGACCGCCTTGACCACGGCTATCAAGCATTTGCATTTCCATCGCATTGATTTCTGTTTTGTAGCGGTCTTGGCCAGTAGTCTGATCCTGCCACTTACTGGTTTGCAGTTTACCTTCTAAGTAAACTTTAGAACCTTTTTTCAGGTACTCGCCTGCTACTTCAGCTAAACGACGGTACATAACAATGTTATGCCATTCAGTACGTTCTTGCTGTTGACCTTGTTGGTCTTTCCAAGACTCACTCGTTGCCACAGTAAAGTTAGCTACGGCGTTACCATTTGGCATGTAACGAACCTCTGGGTCCTTTCCTAGGTTACCGACCAAAATTACTTTATTCACACCACGACTGGCCATTGAAATCTCCTGCGATTTACCATGTTCTAAATTTAATTACGTTCAAATTCTGTTGAATTAATTATGTCATTTTATGGTTACTGAAACATCAGCTACTCCACAAATAAGCCCAAATTAATTCTTAGCTGACAGAGCCTAACACAGCTCGGGCTTCTCTTAAATCGAATTGATCATCTACTTTTAAATAAGCGGCTTTCTCTTCTATCACCACAATCGCTTCTGCAACACCTGCAAGCTGTGATAGTTGAGTTGCCATATCTTTAGCATGATTTCTATCTTTCGCTTCTGCTTCAAGCGTATAGGTTTTTAGTAGTACAGGTTTTTCCATGCCGATGGTTAATAACAGCCAAACAAACATCAGCGCTAATGCCACAAAAAACACCCCTGAAGCACCCACTAACTGATAAGCGCCGCCACCTAACATACCGCCGCAAAATGCACCTAAAAATTGACTGGTTGAATAAACCCCCATCGCAGAGCCTTTATCACCCATTGGACAAAATTTTGCGATAAGACTAGGTAATGAAGCTTCTAAATAGTTAAAACCAGTAAAAAATAATACTACTGCGCCACTAAGCACCCATAAGTTATCCGCATAAAACCCCATCGCAGCAAGCGCTAGCATCATAATCATTAGCGAAATTTGGAACATGGTTTTGGTGTTATTGCGTTTAACCCCAATGATGATTAACGGCACCATCAAGAAAAATGCACCAATAAAGGCTGGGAAATACAGCATCCAATGTTTTTCTTTCACTAAACCTGCATCAACTAAATCCAGCGGCAGTGCAACAAACACGGCAGTAAGGACTAAATGTAATATGAAAATGCCAGCATCTAAGCGAAACAGCTGCGGATCCATCAGCATGCGTTTAAGCTTAGTTGGCGTAGCAACAGTATCGCCTTTAGGTGCTTGTGATACCGGATTTGGCACTAATACCTGCACGATAACCATACCCAGCACAGCCAAAATTGCTGTTAAAAAGAATAAGCCTTCAAGACCTGCATACTGGGCAACGATTGGCCCTGCTAATAAAGATAAAGCGAAAGAAAAACCGATACACATACCGATTATCGCCATCACTTTTGTACGTTGTTCGTCTCGTGTAAGGTCGGCAGCAAGAGCAAGTACCGCAGCTGCGATTGCCCCCATACCTTGCAGTGCTCGACCAAATACCACACCATAAATATGGTCTGACATGGCAGCGACAATACTACCGATAGCAAAAATAACTAAGCCACCAAGAATGATCGGCTTGCGGCCATATTTATCTGACAACATGCCCATTGGAATTTGCAAACAGGCTTGAGTTAATCCATAGGCACCAATGGCAATCCCGACCCATAATGGCGAGAATCCTTCCAAGTGTTGGCCGTAAAGCGCAAACACGGGCATGATCATAAATAAGCCCATCATTCGTAAGCCAAACACACTAGCTAACGAAAATGCGACTTTCTTCTCTATGCCGGATAGTCCATTTTTGGCCATTCAATTGCCCTTAATACTGTATCGATAAAAAATTTTGAGTTGCGCATATTATCACAGCGTCCTAATTTAGCTCAAAAGGAATAATGAACCAAGGTGCAACTGTTTATCGTATTTGCTAATGAAGTTAAACAAACAGGTTATAATGTGTTTTATGTCCCAGTAAAAATTATTAATTTAAGCCAACAAATCTCGAAAATAAGGGTAAATTAAACCCTATACAACACTGTATGAAATACTGTATAAATACAGTGTAAAATCTAGACGCTTGTGACATTGACTTGCTACACATAGCGCTTAAACCCATTTTAAATTCGATAGCACGCTCCTCTTTCTTGAGTCTTTGCTGTCGAGTACAACATCAGAGTGAAGAATGGATACAATTGAAATTCGCGGTGCACGAACCCACAACTTAAAAAACTTCGATATAACAATCCCTCGCGACAAATTGATTGTCATCACTGGTTTATCAGGCTCTGGTAAATCTTCATTAGCCTTTGATACCTTATACGCAGAAGGGCAACGTCGCTATGTCGAATCGCTCTCGGCCTATGCGCGTCAATTTTTAAGTTTGATGGAAAAGCCTGATGTTGACCACATTGAAGGCTTAAGCCCAGCGATTTCGATAGAGCAAAAATCCACTTCACATAACCCACGTTCAACAGTGGGTACCATCACTGAGATTTATGATTATTTAAGATTATTGTTTGCCCGTGTGGGTGAACCTCGCTGCCCTACTCACGGACAAGCATTAACAGCGCAAACTGTCAGCCAAATGGTCGATAAAGTATTGGAGCTGCCTGAAGGTAGCCGCCAAATGCTGCTGGCTCCAGTGGTTAAGGCCCGTAAAGGCGAGCATGTAAAACTACTCGAAAGCTTAGCCGCCCAAGGTTATGTCCGTGCACGTATTGATGGCGATGTATGTGATTTATCCGATCCGCCAACACTTGATTTACACGTTAAACACACCATTGAAGTGGTCGTGGATCGTTTCAAAGTCCGTGATGATTTAAAGCAGCGTTTAGCTGAGTCATTTGAAACCACATTAGAAATGTCTGGCGGTATCGCGGTTGTGGCAGATATGGCTGGTGAAGCTGAAGAAATTGTTTTTTCAGCAAACTTTGCTTGTCCTCATTGTGGCTATTCAATGGCGGAGCTTGAACCACGAATTTTCTCATTCAATAACCCAGCAGGAGCCTGCCAAACCTGTGATGGTCTAGGTGTACAGCAATACTTTGATGCCGACCGCGTGATCACTAATAGTGAATTATCATTGGCTGGCGGCGCTATTCGTGGTTGGGATAAACGTAATTTTTACTACTTCCAAATGCTCAGTTCATTAGCTGAGCATTACAAGTTTGATGTCGAAACGCCGTTTCAAAAACTCACTGACAAAGTGCAAAAAATTGTACTTCACGGTTCTGGCAAGCAAAGCATTGCATTCAAGTACATTAACGATCGCGGCGATGTCGTCATCCGCAATCATCCCTTTGAAGGGATTTTGAATAATATGGACCGCCGCTATCGTGAAACTGAAAGTAATTCAGTTCGCGATGAGCTATCTAAGTTCATCAATACACAGCCGTGTAAAAGCTGTGGCGGTTCTCGCCTGCGTGAAGAAGCGCGAAATGTGTTTATTGGCGATCTAACTCTGCCTCAACTAACTGAATGGTCTATTGGCGAAGCCATGGGTTACTTCAAAGATATTAGCTTTACTGGCCAAAAAGCCCAGATTGCTGAAAAGATCTTAAAAGAAGTCGGCGACAGACTTGGCTTCTTAGTCAATGTGGGGCTTAACTACCTTAGTTTAGACCGCTCAGCCGACACCCTTTCTGGTGGTGAAGCTCAACGTATTCGTCTAGCCAGCCAAATTGGTGCTGGGCTTGTAGGCGTTATGTATGTGTTAGATGAACCCTCTATTGGTTTGCACCAACGTGATAACGAGCGCCTACTTAAAACTCTGATCCACCTTCGCGATTTAGGCAACACGGTTATCGTGGTTGAGCATGACGAAGATGCAATACGCATGGCAGATCATGTGATTGATATCGGTCCAGGCGCGGGTGTTCATGGCGGTGAAGTCATCTGCTCCGGCGGACTAAAAGACATAATCGAGTGTGAAGAGTCGATTACTGGCCAATATATTTCCGGTAAAAAGCAAATTCACGTCAGTGAGCAACGTACACCAATGGATCCGAAAAAGGTCATTGAACTATGCGGCGCCACGGGTAACAACCTTAAGAATGTCGATTTAACTATCCCTATTGGCTTATTCACCTGTGTCACAGGCGTTTCTGGCTCCGGTAAATCAACACTGATTAATGATACCTTTTATAAAATCGCTCATCGTATGCTCAATGGCGCAACCATAGACGAACCTGCTGCTCACAAAAGCATTAAAGGGATGGAGCAATGTGACAAGGTTGTCGACATTGACCAAAGCCCAATTGGTCGCACACCTCGCTCAAATCCTGCCACTTATACGGGGATATTTACTCCAATCCGTGAATTATTTGCCGCGACTCAAGAGTCACGCAGTCGTGGTTACCTGCCAGGTCGTTTCTCTTTTAACGTTAAAGGCGGCCGCTGTGAAGCATGTCAGGGCGATGGGCTGATTAAAGTTGAAATGCATTTTTTACCAGATGTGTATGTACCTTGTGATTCATGTAAAGGTAAGCGTTATAACCGTGAAACTTTAGATGTGAAATACAAGGGCAAAAACATTCATGAAGTCTTGCAAATGACCATTGAAGAAGCCCGTGTATTCTTTGATCCAATTCCAGCTATTGCTCGCAAGCTGCAAACCTTAGTTGATGTTGGCTTATCGTATATTTGCTTAGGCCAAAGCGCGACGACGTTATCGGGTGGCGAAGCTCAGCGAGTGAAGCTATCTAAAGAGCTGTCTAAGCGAGATACAGGTAAAACCTTATATATTCTCGATGAACCCACTACAGGGTTACATTTTGCCGATATTCAATTATTGCTTGATGTATTACATAGATTAAAAGCTAAAGGTAATACGATTGTGGTGATTGAACACAACTTAGATGTGATTAAAACCGCAGACTGGATTGTCGATTTAGGCCCAGAAGGTGGTTCTGGCGGTGGCATGATCCTAGTGAGTGGTACGCCTGAAGATGTGGCTCAAAATACCGAGTCGCACACAGCGCATTTCTTGAAACCATTATTAAAGAAACTACCTACAGTTACAAAAGCTAAAGTTAAAAAAGCACCCGCGAAAAAAGCAGCAGCCAAGAAAACGGTAAAAAAGGTTGCTACGAAAACAGATAAATAATGATGCTAATTTAGTCATCTAATTAACTCAAGTCGGCTTAATCTTATGGAATGATTAACCAGAGGATATGAAATGGATTTTCAATTAACGGCTCTGGTTTTAGTTCTAGCCGCGGTATTTGCTCTGTCGGTAACGTTAACATTAGCTCTGACTCAACTTTTTGGGCGCTATTTAGCTCAAAAAGTTGAGCTTATCGCCTATTCATCAGCTCAAATATCACCAGCTCAAATAAGCTGCTGTACATCTAAGTTACGCCAGCTCCCAACGCCGCTATTAAAACCTGCCGCATTATTAACGTTACTTTTTACCTTCGCCATAACGGGTTGCGCGACACAAAACTGTGGCAATTCACCCGTTAATCACTGGAGCAACCAAAGCCAACTTCTTGAAGATATTCGCGTGTTGAGCAGCCCTGAATTTGAAGGAAGAAAAACGGGAACAGATGGCGCGAAGCTCAGCCGGGAATACATTAAACAAAGATTTACTGAGTTAAACCTGAGCCCATGGCAAGATGAGTTTGAGGTTCCCTTTAACTACCGGTCTAGCTTTTCAGATAAACAAGGGATCAATTTAATTGCCACGATTAAAGCAAAACAACCTAGCCAGCGCTGGCGAGTCATCACAGCGCATTATGATCACTTAGGTAAAAAAGGAAATAAGGTTTTTACAGGTGCCGATGACAATGCTTCAGGTGTCGCAGCCATGTTTGCTATTGCTGAGCAATGGCAAAAGAAAGGCAATGAAGATATCAATCTCATGCTCGTCGCCACAGATGCCGAAGAGCCAGGTTTATTCGGCTCCTACGCCTTAGTCGAACAGTTACAAAACACACCACAAATACTCATCGAACTGTCACTTAACTTAGATATGATAGGCAACCCTTCTCGACCTAAAGCCATTTATATTGAAGGTGAGAAAAATTTAACTGAATTTAGTCAGCTAAAAACTCAACTCCAAGACTATAATCAATTGTGTGTGAGAGAGAGCCGTTCGAGAATGAAAAACGGCAGCATGGTCAAAATTGATTGGTTGCGTGCATCGGATCATTATCCGTTTCATAAAGCAGGTATACCTTGGCTTTATTTAGGGGTGCCGACACACAAATACTATCACACGGTAAACGATACGATTGATACGCTTGATATCGGCTTTTTAGCTGCTGTAACTGAAACTGCTTTTGAATTCATCACAGTGAATAAGCAGCAAATTGCTTTACAATAATCAGGCCAATTTTAAAAAGTTATTGAAAATATATAGTCATATGGGTGAAAGCTTGCTATAATATCGCCCCTTTGACGCGGGAAATCGACACGGGGTTGATTTTCTGTCTGTGAAACTTTAGCGCGAATGCCACTAAATTCGTGCATACCCACAAGGCTACAACTCAATGTCATCCGATGAAAGAACTTTCCGCGAACTTGGTTTATCCGAGAATTTGCTTCGTGCCCTTGACGATCTAGGTTACGAAAAACCAACTCCAATTCAGTCTGCAAGTATCGACCCGCTAATGGCAGGTAAAGATATTTTAGGTCAAGCTCAAACTGGTACTGGTAAAACAGGTGCTTTCGCACTGCCTTTACTAAACAGTGTTGACCAAAAGCTGAACGCTCCTCAAATCCTAGTGCTTGCACCAACTCGTGAACTTGCCGTTCAGGTTGCTGAAGCATTTGGTAGCTACGCTAAACACATGAAAGGCTTCCATGTACTACCTATTTACGGTGGTCAAAGCATGCATCAACAATTAAGTGCGCTACGTCGTGGCCCACAAGTTGTTGTTGGTACGCCTGGTCGTGTTATGGACCACATGCGTCGCGGTACATTAAAATTAGATTCATTAAAAGCATTAGTGCTTGATGAAGCTGATGAAATGTTAAAAATGGGCTTTATTGACGATATCGAATGGGTATTAGAACATAAGCCTGAAAACAGCCAACTTGCACTTTTCTCTGCGACCATGCCAGAGCAAATTAAGCGCGTTGCTAATAAGCATTTATCAAACCCTGTTCATATCAGCATCTCAACCACTAACTCAACTGTTGAGTCTATTGACCAACGTTTTGTTCAAGTGTCTCAACACAACAAGCTTGAAGCTTTAGTACGTGTATTAGAAGTTGAAAATACTGAAGGTATTATCATCTTCGTTCGTACTCGTAACAGCTGTGTTGAATTAGCTGAAAAACTAGAAGCCCGTGGCTACGCTTCATCACCATTACATGGTGACATGAACCAACAAGCACGTGAACGTGCTGTTGAGCAGCTTAAGCGTGGCAAGCTAGATATCCTTATTGCTACAGACGTTGCGGCCCGTGGTCTTGACGTTGAGCGTATCGGACACGTAGTTAACTACGATATCCCATATGATTCAGAAGCTTATGTTCACCGTATTGGCCGTACAGGCCGTGCTGGTCGTACAGGTATGGCGATTCTTTTCGTAACAAACCGCGAAATGCGTATGTTACGTACCATTGAGCGTGCGACTTCAAGCCGCATTTCGCCAATGAAAGTACCAAGCCCTGAGACTGTTGCAGAGCGTCGTTTATCTCGTTTAGGCGAGCAAATCCAAGAAACCATTAACGGTGACTTAGATTTCATGAAAAACGCTGTTGCAGAATTATGTCAACAACTAGAAATCGATACCGATTTATTAGCTGCGGCATTATTACAACAAGTTCAAGCTGAGCGTCCATTACAACTTCCTGCGATTCAAGAGCGTCAACGTGATTCACGTGACCGTGATGATCGTGGTAGCCGTGATGGTGGTCGTGAGCGTCCACGTCGTGATTCACGCGGTGGTCGTCCACAGCCAACGAGCTTTGGTAGTGCTGAAGGCTTAAAAGATAAGCCAGATGTTAAGATGTGCCGTTACGTAATCGAAGTAGGTCGTGATAATGGTGTTGGTGTAGGTAACATCGTTGGCGCTATTGCTAACGAAGCAAACATCGACAGCCAGTTCATTGGTCAAATTCAATTATTTGATCAAGTGACTTCAATTGACTTACCAGACGGTATGCCAAAAGATGTGTTGACTCACTTACGTAAAGTACGTGTATGTGGCAAGCCACTGAACATCAAAGAAGCTGGCGATACTGCTTTCCCAGAGCAAAGCGACCGTCCACGTCGTCCACGCAATGACCGCCCTCGTGGTGACCGTCCTCGTGGTGATCGCCCTCGTGGTGACCGTCCTCGTGGAGACCGTCCACGTAAGCCACGTGACAGCGAGTAATCGCTCACAGTATCAACTTAATGTTGAATAACTGATAAAAAATGGAGCTTAGGCTCCATTTTTTTTTGCTCTATATTAAGTTTATAAACAGCCTGAACAAACAAGGGTAATATTTCATATTGCACTTCCATGCTTTGGCTCATTTTCAATAAAATTTGAAACTAAGCTAACTTCATTTCTTATTACTATTTCCTTTACGTTTTTGGGCAGCGTATAAAGGCCATATTTGAACCACAAAGACTGAACCTACAATCAAAACAATGCCTAATAATGACCAAGTATCCAGCGTGTCGGCACTAAAGGTATTTGGCCATAAACCTAGCTTTACCACCATGGCATTGGCAGCGAAGCTCAGCACCGGAGTCAAAGCCAGCATGGCGCTGACCTGAGCGGTAGGCCAATACTTCATTGATTGGCCAAAACACCCATATGCAATCAGAGTATTCGCGGCGCAAAAAACAATCACTACCCATTCATCATTGGTCATCGAACCAAAGTGACTAAAGTCGCTAAAGGGTGCCATCACCAAAATACCTAAACCATAAATAAACAGCAGCACATTATTCGGCGTTAACTTGGCAATAAGCGACTTCTGTAACAGTGCATAGCTCGTCCAAGATAACACTGAGAACTGGACAATTAACACTCCAATTCCAACTTGGCTAGCATCGGTGGCAGACAAGTCCAAACTTGGGTGAAAAAACAATAATACCCCAAGGGCTAAGGTGGCAAAGCAAGTTAGCTGCAACGCAGTTAAGCGCTCTTTGAAAAATAATGCGCCGCCAAATGCCAAATAAAAAGGCGCAGTTTGGAAGTTAAGTTGGGCAGTTCCAGGTGATAAGTAATCCAGTGAATATACAAACGATGTGTAGTTACACATCAACAAGATAGCGGCGGCTGATAATCTCAGCCAATCTTGCATTGCTAAATTTGCAAACTGTCTCAAAGCACCAAATCGCCACTGCAAAAAGTACGTCACCACAAACGCCACCAAAAATCGAAACCAAGTGAGTGTGACAGGATCGATAAAACCGCCAGAGAGCTTTAAGGCAATGGGTAAAATACCCCAAAAAATGACGGCGACGGAAACAAAAATGAATCCTAAACGAGTATGGCTCACTGGTTTGCTTCTCAATTGAAATAGACGTTAAATTTCGCAACATATTGCCTGAAAGTGATAGCGTTATAAACCAATAAAACGCGGAATAGCTAGACTCAGTTTTCGCTATACAGGATTAAGAGTTTAGCCGCCTGATAACCATGGAAATCTCGATGAATACAGGTAAAATAGCCGCCATTAAAATACCTATATATCCTGCTTCACCAAGGATAGTCCCTGCACTTAACATCTAAGGAACACTGGTCATGAGTCTTGCTGATTCAGTTCTCGCAATTAACAATGATTTGCCTATCCGTACCGATAAACCGGTCCATAGCGGTAAAGTTCGCAGTGTATATTGGCTTACTGAAGCTGATAGCCGTCGTCTCATTAGTGACAAAGGTTATAACGTTCCTGCTGATACGCCGTTAGCCATCATGGTCATCAGTGACCGCATTTCTGCCTTCGATTGTATTTTTCATGGTGAAGGTAATTTGCAAGGTATCCCTGGCAAAGGCGCGGCGCTAAATGCCATTTCAAATCATTGGTTTAAATTGTTTGCTGAAAACGGTTTAGCAGATAGCCATATCTTAGATATTCCACACCCATTTGTATGGATTGTACAAAAAGCTCGCCCAGTTAAAGTGGAAGCGATTTGTCGTCAATACATTACTGGTTCAATGTGGCGTGCATACGCAAAAGGTGAGCGTGAGTTTTGCGGCATTACCTTGCCAGAAGGTTTACAAAAAGATCAAAAACTACCTGAGCTACTGATCACACCATCGACTAAAGGTATTTTAACTGGGATCCCAGGTGTGCCTGAACAAGACGATGTCAATATCAGCCGTAGTGATATTGAAGCGAACGTTGCCGCATTTGGGTTTGAGCAAGCCTCTGATATCGACTTATATGAAAAGCTTCTAAAAGAAGGCTTTAAAGTTATCTCTGATGCATTAAGCGAACATGACCAAATGTTTGTCGATACAAAATTTGAGTTTGGTTACGTTAACGATAAAGATGGCAATTCAAAGCTTATCTACATGGATGAAGTCGGAACCCCTGATTCATCTCGTATTTGGGATGGTGCAGCGTACCGTGACGGTAAAATTGTTGAAAACTCAAAAGAAGGTTTCCGCCAATTCCTACTGAATCATTTTGACGATGCTGACATCTTGCTTAATAAAGACAGAATGCCTGAACGTGAAGCACTCGCCCGTGATAATGACCTACCATTAGAGGCGATGATGAATGTGTCTCGCACCTATACTGGTGTGGCAGAAAAAGTCACCGGCAGCAGTATCGAGCTTCCTGAAAACCCAAAAGCCGATATCATTAAAGTGTTGCGTGAAAACTACGACTTGATTGACTAGATTTTTTTAAAGAGAATTTAATTAGTTGAATTAAAAAGGATGGCTATTGCCATCCTTTTTGCTAACTGCTCACTTGTACTAGCTCATTTTTGGACAGAAGCTAGTTATGCATTATGAGATGGCAAGATCATTCATAAGCGATATGACAAGAGTCCGTATTCGGGTTTGGCGGTACAGCACACACATAAAAAGCGTAAGTTCTTACGCAAATATTTACTATATAAAGGTACACTCGGGCTTGTTCAACATTTGGGAGAAGGACGCGGCTGCGCGCGGCCTATCCTTATTAGTTATGTGTTTTTACACGAGGTTCTCGTCGTATAAGGTATAGATATCTTCACCAGCACTTTGTCTTTTAATCAAATTCTGAACTATATCGTATGTGCCATTTGCGCTAGCTACGAAGGACCACTCGTTGAATTGCATTACATATTTTTCTATTGTTGGCGGTTTAACTCCAAACTGTTCGGCAACCTTTTCTATTGGTGTTCCCTGCTCAAGTAGGATTTTTGCAGATTGCCAACGCCCAACCTTATTTGCAGTAGATATTAGAGCCTTATTTCTTGAACGAAATTCCGCTATTTTTGCCCTTTGTTCTTGGTATTGCTCTGAGTAAGTATCAAGAAACTCGCTACAAGACTCACTGGAGCTCAATACTTCGTCTGATAGGTCAATATTTAGTGCTTTCGCAATTGACTTCGCATAAGACTCTTGCCGATGTGTTGGTGGCTTTTTATCTTCAGGAACAAAGCTTCTTAGTATGTCGATAATTTGTTCTGTATTGTAGCTGTACAACTTTAAGTCATCTGCTTTTGCATGCTCTGATATTATATTGTACAAAGTAGTTGGGATTTCAAAACTGATCCTGGCTTCACCTACTACGATTTCAGCAATTGATACTTCATTGCTCATATTGTATTAAACCTCTGTAATTCAATTAAACACCTAACGCCTTGCTAACAAGCGACAACGCGATGCCGCTTAACTTGAATATTGAGCCATAAACACAGAGCTGAAATTGCGACTGAAGTCGCCAAGCGTTAGGAGTCTTTGTTAAGCAATTTGTTATATTCATTTCTCTTTCAATGCGATAATTTCACTCGAGTTTTTAACTATAGTTACCGCGATAGAACCCATAAGAAAAAATGGATAAAAAAACTTCAGAAAGTTTAAGCTGTCATCTGCGGCTTCATTGGTTTTTATGAAATTGTCACGATGATCATTGTATGAGTTCAACCGTTCAAATATCAAGGTAACAGACTGTTCCTCGGTTTCAACGTTGGGCATGTCTTTAACTAAAATCTTGGGTACAGAGTCTATTTCAATAGTCGCCCAAAATGCGCTAGCACTCTTAAACCACTCACATAGATCTATCCAATAGGCATGATCTTGTATTGAACAAACTCCTTCAGTAGATTCATACTCAAGGTATGCTCCAATATTCTTTAGTTCTGTTACAAGTGGTATTTTTTCCGAGTTTGCCCAATTACTGGCCAATGAGGCTCGTACATCTAAAATTGCACCGTATGCCCCCACCAGTGCTACACCTAATACAATGGTGTTTACTTTTTTCCATTCAAGAGCGCTTGGATTATATACCTTGCGTATAAATAATTGCCCTAATCCTATGATAATTAAGGTGATTACAAGAATCGAGCTAGGGGTTGCTAAAAACGGATGTTCACTAAAAAAGTTATTCATGACTACCTTTGAATATAACAGCTTATTCAATAGCAGCACGATAACGTTCCAGACTGCTCAATTTATGTAGAAAAGATACCATCGCTAACTCATTGTTGTAAATCGAATAATTTTTACAAATACTTTGGTAATGTTTAAAATACAGCCGGAGAAAAAATGCGTCTTTGTTTACGAGGTCTGTACAACACTTTTTAACATTTTTCAGTGCCTTGATATATATATATGTGTTTTCTCGATAGTTACAAAATTATCGATGCGTAGAAAATTCATTTTTCGCATCCTTTGCCTCCCAAGTTATCTCAATTTGGAGCAATTCAGTTATACCTGTATAGATAATCAGTCTTTTGAGCGGCAAGTAAAGCCATAAAAAATGATTACAAAAACTAAGACTATATTGATTCGTTTTAAATAGCCTCGTTGTTACCGCTGACTTGCAATGGGGCATAAGTGAGTTACGAACAGCAACTCTATAATTCATTTATATTTACTCAATTATTGAAGACCATTACTTCAATCTAATCCATTGCCTGCCGCAGGCTTATGTGCAGATGCATCCAAGACTCGCCGTAAACACATCCATGTGGGCTCTGCGAAAACATCCATGTTTTCGAAGGTCTTGAACGCATCTACACTGGGATTATTGTCTCTTCGATTTGACTATATTCGTCGTAATTAAAAAAGCTACAAAAACCAAGAATCTGATCAGCTAAAAGACTCCAGTTGAATTGAGGGCGTTGAAGAAAATAGCGTGAGCCTGACAGGACGTCAGGCTAGCTTTCGTGGGGCCATGGAAGGCCCATCGGAAGCGTTAGCATTTTCGAATAAGTCTGAAGCAGTCGACAAACTAAGTCAGAAGTTGGATACATTCCCATCGAAAATATGCGCTTTTCAGCATTTTTCGTCTGGGGCGGCAGGGTGATCCAAGAGGGTATTGCTGTTGATACCCTTTTGGCCTGTGCAGGATGGAATCCTGCGATGTTTCTTTTGTTTTTGGCGAAACGCCACGACTTTGATTTTTCAAAATGATAAAACAAGTTTAGGGGCAGAAACGTGTTAAATACACTTAATCACAAGTGGCAGTTAAGGGCGAAAGCTGCATTGTGAAATGCCCGATGGGATATAAGCTCGTACAGCTCACTCTTAATATAGCCAGCTACACTTTACGGCGACTTAGCCCTAATGCAGTTAATAGCATTAAACCTAAATAGCCCAAGCTACCACCGCGATTATCTTTCTCAGTAGCGACTTGTGGATATTCAAGCGCGATAATCACAGGATCATGATCTGAAGATGAAAACGCGTTTTCAGACTTCGATAATTCACCTGTGTACTTGCTGCTGTATTCAAACAAGTTAGATTCCACCGCATTGATATGCCAATCTTCCACTGCAACAACACGCTGAGCTAAACTGCTATTGCCTAAAGCATGGTCTAAATTGCCTAGCTCACCATTGTAGCTATATGAGTATGTTTCAGGTCCGTGCGCTTGAGTACTTAAGTTAATCAAGCCATAACCTTTATCAATAATGCTGCCTTGATTTTGATGCGTCACACCATCAAGTGTTGTCCAAGATGCAGTGCGAATGACACGTTCTGTGGTTGCTGAATCATAATCAGTTAACACAGCTAACGGATCTTCTTTAGCGTAGGCATTAATATCACCCATCACCAGTACATCGCCATCTAACCCTTTTACTGCTTCACCAATAACTTGCGCGGCAGAAACACGAAAAGCATTACATTTTCCTTGAAGATCTTCAGGTTCAGAGTCTTCATTGAAGTTAACCCAATCCTCTAAACAACCAGAGCCTTTCGATTTTAGGTGATTAACAACCACCGTTAGTTTTTGCTCATTAATCAAAAAAGTCTGCATCATGCTGTGGCGTTGGTATTTATCGTAAGCAGGACTCAACTCTTCCACATCGCCATTCATGCGACTTACAGCACCTGTTTTAGCATGTTGTTCAGGAGTCATAATCATTTTTGCTTTGCCATCTAAAGACACAACAGCTGGACGATAAAAAAGGCCCACGCTAATGGCATCATTACCAACGAACTTACCTTTAGCCTTATCTGCAGCATCTAGCTCAACAAACTGATAAGCTTGCTCTTCTGGAAGCTTTGCATTCAAAGCATCAAGCAAATTTTGAATCGCACTTAACTTGCCAAAACCGTTATTTTCAACTTCCATCAAACCTATAATATCGGCGTTCATCGCCACCATAGCGTTCACGATTTTAGTCCGCTGCAATTGCATTTCTGCTTCAAGAGTTGCACCACGATTGTGCCCTAAAGGGTTTTTATCGCCACCAAATTCGCTATTAAAGAAATTCAACACATTGAAGCTTGAAACCCGTATGTCGCCCATTTGGGCAATGGCTGGTATTTCTTTACGGTCCTTTTTACGAATAAAATCTTTGGCGGTCAGCTCATTGAGCGGTAACAAACGATATTGATCATCGCTAAAGCCAACAACCCCTTCTAGGTTAGTAACTTGGTCACCAATACGGATATACCCAGTATCAGCATTAAAGCCAGGGAAGTAAGGCACAACCCCTGCTGGGGCTTTAATATCGGTATCAATGAATAATTGATTCAGTAAATTAGCATCATTGAGCGCAACAGCTTCTGCTGAAAGCGGTTGATGAACTTGCGTCGCTTTAAACAGTGGTGCTTTATGCGACAACACCATGTTGTTGCGGTAGATGCTATTATCGAAGCTGAATGTCCGCGTGACTTTCATATCACTTCGAGTATCAAGCACGACCTTCATGCCCTCAACACGCTCTAATGCTTGTGTAAGGGTTTCTCCGACTTTAACTTGAAGAGGCCTTGCAGGTAACTCACCCACTATTTCACCAATATCAACTTTTTGCTCATTTTTGATATCGATTTGGGTAAAGCCATAATGCTCCTTCACTTTACCTTTAACGCAGACCTCAACACCGGGTTGAATCGCATCAGGAGCTGATTCGCCCCAATGGACAAAAATGCCATCAGATGTACTGGCTAACCCATCACCTTTGGCATCTTGAATGAAAAAGCCTTTATATAAACTTTCAGTTCTGGCTGTCACAATGCCCTTAGCCACGTACTCTTCTATAGACTCATAAGCACCATCAGGCACTAACGGACTAGACGCGCCATCACCTTGAATAGCGTAAATTGGCGTTAAAGTCTCTCCCTCACAGGAGAAAGCATCTTGTAATAATGCTTTATTACCAGAAGTTACTTGTGCGTGCTCAGCCTTAGTTTCACTTTGAACATTAGTTTCACTTTGAGCATTAGTCGTTTTCGCATTTACCATGACGGGTAACGCTAAACCAATCGCTAACGATATGGCTGTCAGCTTATTCACTTTCATATTCAACCCTTTGATTATTATTGTTTTTATAACACTATGAAATTGCTATTTTAATTAATCGAATCAAATAGTATCAAATAATTGTTACTGAACTGCTTTTATTTAACATTTACAGTTAAGCAGGCACAAAAAAGGACACTAAATGTGTCCTTTAATGGGGGCTAGCCGCAAACAAAGCTTATAAATACTTTATCCAAGCTTGTTTACTTTGGTGCTTATATTGGCTGAAACGCTTTGTTGGAAAATACAATAATATTGCCAGCACAAGAGTGACTAACCATACCCAAGTAATGTCAGTAAAGGCGTATATGTCACCGTAATTTGGGCCAATGACATTGAGTGCAAATTGGTACATAAACAATAGTAAATACAAATGCACAATATAGAAGAACATTGGCGCTGAACCAAAGGTAGATAATACCTTGCCATATTTCGGTTTCACGTTTTCAAGCGCCCGTAAACACAATAATGTGCCACCAATTGTCACTAACAGAAACGCTAAAGACGGTGGGTATTTAGTGACATTAAACACCGACATCAATGTCATTGTTAAGCTTTCGCCTTGTTGCCAATCTAAGGTTTCACCATAAATATTCAAGCCTCGTAATATGGCAAATAAAGCAAAACAGGTTAACCCGAGCCCGATTAGGATTTTATGGCGTTTAGCATCATCAAAACTCGCACTATAAATCGGCGCCATAGCATACCCGAGTAAAATAACCCCAATCCAAGGTAGCACTGGATAACTTGCTCGAATACCGATGAAATCATTAGGGAAAATATTGCCGCGATCATGCAGGATTGCCCAAATGGTATAACCCCATTCTCCCGGTGCAAAATTAATGGGTGCCAGCGCATTATGACCAAATACAATCACTAACCCGATAACTGCCAGCCATACTCTTGGCAAGCTAATTAATGCAGCAAGAGCGAGCATACTGATACCGATAGCCCACATAACCTGCAGCCAGATCATCTCGTAATTTCCCATCCACTGGAAGGTAATTACCGTGCACTCCAGAGCAATAATAAATAGTCCACGCTTAATTAAGAACTCACGTCCATTTCGCTGTGGTCCATGCTGAGGATGACTATAAAGCCATGCTGAAACACCTGTTAAAAATACAAAAGTAGGAGCACAGAAATGAGCAGCAAACCGACTTAAAAATAATCCAAGGCTGGTGCTATCAAGTGTCATTGGATCGGTCACTTGTTCATGGTAGAAAAAGCGCTCTCTGACATGATCTAACAACATAATTAACATGACGATGCCACGCATGATGTCGATACTATCGATACGTTTTTTCAACACCGACGGACTCACAGCATTCATTTAGGAACTCTCTTTAAAAACTTAAAAATCAAAATAAGCAACAATACTTGTACGACTTATCACTATATCAATCCGTTGACCTAATCATTGTTCTTTATAGTAAATAGCTCAAGAACCCCAACGAAGCCGCAATGAAATATTTTCATAAAACTTACAAAACTTACCAAATACAAACGACAATGCTCTTCACTTAAACTAACCAACCTTTCCCGACCACCAGCCACATAAAACAAACCAAACACTTAACTTTAATCCGGGGCCAATAAAATTAAGCTCTGAAGTAAAAGAACTGTTATTTAAAGGCCGTTATTTAATCAAAAGGTGGGCTTTCATTTTTATCTGTTCGAATAAAGAAGGAGCCGTAGGCCCCTTTTTAATAACAGGCCCTAGAATTAGTATTTAGCAGCCTCATTTTCTTTTGGCATTGTCGCTTGGATAAACTCACGTAAATCTTGATTCGATTGTTTCAAATCTTCTGAGCGAAGGTACATCATATGACCACTACGATAGCCTTTAAAGCTCAAGCGGTCTTTCATTTTACTGCTTGGGTCTAACTGCCACATACTGTACTTAGCATCAAAGTAATTGGTCGCGCCATCGTAATAACCCGCTTGTACCATCACATTTAAGTATGGGTTTTGCGCCATCGCTAGGCGTAAGTTTTCACCTGTTTTATTATTGGTGCGATCCCAAGGATGTACATTACCTAACATGTAATACTTAATATCAGTTTTATAGTTCAGCTCTTCACGCATATAAGCATTAATGGCTGGCGTGAAAGAATGTAACCAAGAGGTCAATTCTGCATTGTAATCAGGGCTATCACCGACATCTTGCTTATCGATACCTAAATAGCGTGAATCTAAACGACCGATGGTTTGGCCGCGCTCACGCAGTAACTCTTTCCAGAAAAAGCGCGTAGAGACATCAAGGTTTGATTTCAATACCGCATCAACGCTTAAACCAGAAAAATGCGCTACTTTTTCAGCAATTTTAAGTTTGTGATCAGGGGCGATAAAGCCGCCCATCGCTAATGCAGGAATATATTCGTTAATGGTAAACGCTTCAACTTCTGGCAAGAACTCGGTTAAATCGGCATTTTGTAAATCAGCTGATAAAGCCTTGTGATACCAAGCGGCAGCGGCAAAGTAGGGTAAACGGTTAGCTGATTTAACAGGTCCTTTACGCTCGATACCAATATCCGTTGGAGATACGAGTACCACGCCATTTAAGTACATCCATTGGCGGTTTTGTAACTCTAGCGCTAAACCTGACACTCGAGTTGTACCGTAACTTTCACCAATCAAATACT
Organism: Shewanella olleyana; assembly: GCF_023283825.1. Classification (GTDB taxonomy): domain Bacteria; phylum Pseudomonadota; class Gammaproteobacteria; order Enterobacterales; family Shewanellaceae; genus Shewanella; species Shewanella olleyana. Next base: position 110,600 of record NZ_JAKILD010000018.1, read on the forward strand.
TAGGTGAACGCCAGCGTTCATGGCGGCTTACAAAGGTGTTAAGCCATTCAGCTAAGTATTTGATATCAGCATTGACACCAAAAAACATTTCTTGCTGCTGATCTTTAGATGGCATCTCGCCGTCTTTATTCGGCAATACTCTTGAGTAACCTGTATTAACAGGGTTTACATAAACAATGTCAGCTATGTCCAAAATTGAATATGGATTGGCTTTAACTCCATAAGGCTGTAAAGGATAACCTTCATCATCAACGTTAATTGCACGGGGGCCGGTATAACCAATATCCATCCACACTGAAGCTGAACCAGGTCCGCCATTAAATGAAATCAATAATGGTCTTTTCGCAGTGTTTCTAACACTGTCACGCTGGTAATAGGTGTAGCTTAGGGTTGCTACAGCATCACCGTTTTCATTCCAAACCGGTTGCGTGCCAACTGTCGCAGTGTAAGAAAAACTCTGACCATTGGCTTTCGTTTTATGTTCAGTCACCACGGTTTCGTCAACCGCTATTTTACGGCTGTATTCGGCCATTGATGACTGATTAGCGCTGTTTTTATCGTTATCTTCCGCTAATGCTGCAGTTGAAACCAACATTGGAGAAATACAAAGCAGGGTTGCTGCGAGGGTCGTTGCGAGGGGAATTGCCTTCATACCTGTTCTCTTTTTATCTATCTTGGGTATTTGTGTGAGTCTATTAAATGTCCAAATGCGATAGAGTGCAATCAAAGTGTTATCCTAATCGCAACAAGCCGCACACAAAAAATATCAAAACATTGATTTAAATGAATTTATAACTAAAGTAAGAATCGTAAGCAAACGTACATTCACATTTTAATCCTTATTTTAAAGCATGAAAATCAGGCGATAAGAAAATTGGGGGCGAAGACACCTTATATGAACACTTCACCGTTAGAGGCTAAGCAGTTAGAAGCTAAGCACCTAGAAAATAAGCAGTTAGTAAATAAGCAGCAATGCTGGCAACAAAATGATTGGCCACAAAACGCCAAGCATTGGACTGAGGTTGAATTAAACAAACACAACATCCGCTTAATTGGCGAGTTACAGCAAGTTAAAGGCTGGGCTTTAGGTCACGTGTTAAGGCAATCGACTCATTCTGGCGAGGTGTTTTTTAAAGCCACTGCCCTTCTTCATATGTTTTCCAATGAAGCCAGTTTATGTGCCAAGCTATTTGAGCTATTTCCACAAAACAGCGCCGAAGTCATCGCATTCGATGCAAACAAACAATGGATGTTAACCAAAAGCTTTGGCGAGGCATTTGTTGATACAGTGCCACTTTCTGACTGGTCAAAACCATTTGCCGCATTTGCCGGTTTACAAATCGAATCAGTAAAGCATATCGAGCAATTAGAAAGTGCTGGTTGCATACGCCGTGAAATCATTAATCTTACTCAGCAGTTAAGCGATATTTTTCAAGATATCTCAGTGAGCTCTCAGTTACCCCAAGATCTCGATTTGTCTCCTGAGAATCTACAACAAGTACTCAGCCGTCTTGATAATGACATTACTGCGCTATCAGCATATCAATTGCCCAATACTTTGGTTCACAGTGACTTACACATTGAGAATATTGCACCTTTTAACCCTGCCACCAGCACGATTGGAAATGATGTAAATAATCAGCATGTGGGTTTTATCTTTTTTGATTGGAGTGATGCCTGTATTAGCCATCCTTTTATCGATGGCACTTACTTATTCAGAATGAACGATAGCCCAGAAAAGCATACGGTGATTAATGCTTACTTGTCTCAATGGGATAAATTCGGTTCAAAAGATGAACTCAGCCAAGCTTGGCAACTCGCTGAAGGCATTTGTTACGCTCATCAAGCTGTTTCCTATGCAGGCATGCTCCATATTCTGTCAAAGGAAGAAACGCCAGAGCTGGTTACCGCATTTGAAAATGCCTTCAGACGGTTCTTGATTAAAATAATGAATTAATAGTGTTAAAACACACTTGAAACCAGCTTGTTTTCAGTGAGATACAATAAACTTATTTTTCATCATGTTGCCAATACGACAAAATGTAAAAAAGAGCATAAAAAATAGAGTTTTTTGTCAAAAAGTCGTATCAAATCATCACTAGCTGCACTAAAATTTGGTTACTTTTCATCATTGAAGCACCGACTCTATGAAACAGGTTGAATTTCGCAATATTGATAAGCTATTTATCAAAATGTCTATTAACGATAAGTTCTGGGCTATTTTTGGGCTGTTTATGCTCATTGTTACCAGCATTTCAGTAAACAATTACTTCAATAGCATAAATCAAATAGAACAAAACTCTATGACTGTGCTGACTGAAAAAGTGACCGCGACAGTTAATGCTTTAGAGGCTACAGGGCAAATTGAGCAAGCTAGTTCAGCTGGTTTGTCAGTGTCTAACTTTAATCAACAAAGCCAGCGTAATGGCAACAACATTACTGCTGTCGTCCAGTCTAATGGGCAATATTACTCATTAAATCAGTCTGTTTACCAGCTCGAAAATGATGCGAAACAAGATGCCTTATATAGCTTGTTACTGTCATTTTTATGGGTATTGCCATTTGCACTGGTGATTTACTGGAATGCGACCTTTATTGGTGGCGCATTATGGGTTTTATGGGATACCACTGCCAAAATTGGTAAAGGTGACTTAACCTCTCGCTTAGGCTTCCACCCAGGTCGTGATGAGTTTGGTACCATTGGTTGTGCTTTAGACCAAGCAATGGACACTTTAACCGAGCTTGTTGTTACGGTTAAACAAAGCGCCGATACACTGCATACAACCTCAACATCATTTGCCGATGAAACTCAGCAAAGTGCTGAACAAATCGACCAGCAATATATTTCATTGGACTCGGTTGCAACTGCAATGGAAGAAATGACAGCGTCTTCTTTAGAAGTATCAAATATTGCCAAGAATACTACCCAGCAAGTAGAGCAAGATTCTGAGTACACTAAGCAAAGTTATAACCGAGTAAAACGTGCTATTGAAGAAATTCAGCAGTTATCTACTTACATTGAAAAAACCTCTGACTCTGTGGGCAGTTTAAAAGAAAATGCCACCAAAATTAATGAAGTGATTACCACCATTAACGCGATTTCAGAACAAACTAACTTACTTGCATTAAACGCTGCTATTGAAGCTGCACGTGCGGGTGAAATGGGTCGTGGATTTGCGGTAGTTGCTGATGAAGTGCGTACCTTAGCAAGTCGCACTCAATCTGCGACAGTTGAAATACAGTCTATGATTGAACAGCTGCAATCTGAAACTCAAAATATTGATAGCATCACTCAAGATACGGTCAAGCAAGCTCAAAGTAGCAGTGACTTAATCACCAATATTGGTACTGATGTGAATGCAATTGCTGAATCATCACGCTCTATCATGGACATGAGTTTTCATATTTCAACGTCATCAGAAGAGCAAAGTGCTGTTGCGAATGACATTGCTAAAGAGCTAACGGAAATTCGAGTGAAATCAAATACCATTCGTGATCTTGCCAACCAATCATCAAGTGGCGTGGTAGATTTATCAGAAGCTTCAGCTAACTTAGGTCGTATTTTGAGTAACTACCAAACAGCTTAACATTGTGTAGTAAGACCTATACCAACAAAAATGCCGATAATCACTTATCGGCATTTTTGTTTTTACTCACGAGTGGTTCACCCAATGGGCTTAAATTAACCCAATTTGTTCACTCGCTTTATAGCTGATGCAGTGTGTAACCAAACTGGCTTTCGCTATCTTTTGTCAGTACAAAGCTGTAATTAGTATCACCATCAAAACTGATCAGTTCAGATTGGTACAATAAGGTTTGAGTGCCATTATCAGACTCATAAACCACATTAATTTCATAATCATCTTGCGGCATCACTAAGCTTTCTTGCTCAGCAAAGTCGATATCTTCAATGGTGTATTCCGCAGACTCAATCGTTTCTGAGCTATTCACAAAATACACCGTTAAGTCATCGTAATCTTGCGATAAGTTCACCACATCGACATTGTACTCGTAAGCTCTTGGACGCATATCATGTTCAATCACCATGCCCTTGACGGTATCATCTTGGTACAGCAGCAAAGTACGAATATCGTCTTGGTTAAAGGTCACGAGTACGTTATCTAAAATGGTTTCACTACTGTCCGTATTGGTTACTGTCACCCCATAGTCATTAAAACCCGTTTGCTGGAAATCACTCACTGTGAATGAAGCAATATCGCGCAAGTAGTGTGACTCTAATTTACTTTCTACATCCACATTAACCGTAACGTCTTCAAGGCCATTAAAAATTCTGAAATCAGCCGTTGAATCAATATTGGTATAAGAAACAGGCGTAGAGGTTGAGTCCACACTGTCTAACGTTATTTTTAAATCACCAGAGCCAAAGCTGTTACGCAAAATAAACTTATACACCGTTTCAGTAGTTAAGCTCATGCTTTCTGTGGTGTAAACCACCTCATCAGTGCCTTGCTCGGTTAAGTAAATAACATATTCGTCGGTATCTAACATAAGCTCTGTTGTGTAGCCACGGTAACCAATACTGCCTAGCATTGTCGCATCTTGGTACTCGTCGCTATCAAGGGAAATATAAGCGTCATACGCCATATCTTCAGAAGTCACATTGGCAATTAATACCTGCATTTTGCTGTAATCTTCATCGTCGTCATCATTCATATCATCCATATCGCTACGCTCGTAACTAATGTCTAATAATTCAGGTGAATGATAGTCGCCATACAGTACAAATAAATGATTATCACCGTTACTGAAATTCATATCCTCACTGTAGATAGTAACAGTATCTTCATTTTCATCTTGGCCATAGATTTCCATTTCAACGCTACCGGTATCGTAGCCATAACGCGGCATTGAATCTCCAAATTCAATGTCGCTATATTCATAGTCGTCTAAAACAAGTGATGTTGCAGTACTATTGGCAGAGGCATTATAATATTGAACATATGCCGAACTGTCGGAGCTCTCGTCACTATCATCACTTGAGTCGCACCCAACCAAAGCTACACTTCCCATGCAAACCATCATCAAACTGCACACATTTTTGTTAAACATACTTACTCCATTAACTATTTAATTACATTCTCAGGAGATAGGACAAAGCTAGGATGTAAGTGACCGTAAAGAAGTGTAAAGATAAGAAAGCCAGCGTAAAGCCGCTAAACCTATAATCAATCTGTAAGAATGGTCCATAAAAAAAGCACTGCCATTGCAGTGCTTCAGACTGCTGACAAAGCCCTAGACATTCGTCTAGGGCTTTGATCTAATAGAAGTACAGATAATAACCAAGTTTATCATCATGCTTCGAGAGCCTAGTCCACAACAATAT
>NZ_JAKILD010000019.1 GCF_023283825.1 Shewanella olleyana
GAGCAGTGTTGTAAAGCTTGGAATATATTTATTCAGTGCAAAGATAGGGTAAAAAGTTTATGTACACGAGACTGGGCTAATATGGGCAAAGTCTAATGCGGATTGGTATAATTCATCCTTTCATTTTGGGTGCTGCAGTAACTTTAACGCGGCATGTGCTCAAATCTGGCTCAGGTATGAGCTAAGTAGATTCAGTAAGGGTTAATATTATCCGATATGGAGAAGCGGTTTCTTCAGGTTGAAAATGAGCAATACTACTTAATGAGCATGATTTCTCTGGACATGATGTTTTCAAGCGAGAGTGTACTTGACTGAGTTAGCGACATTAAACTGACCTAAATAAAAAAGCCCAGTACGAGTACTGAGCTTTAATGTAACGCCTAATTTAACCTTAGCTTGAGAATAAGGTTTCTTCTAAGCTCCGACCTTTCATTATAGCCTTGTATTGCCAGCCGTTTTCGCTAAAGAGACCCAGCAGCGACATTTCTAAATTAAAACTGCTATCAAAGTGGTGCTCAATAATAATTTGCTCATCGTTATTGATTTTTACGTTGATTATATTGGGCATGCCTCTCACTTTGTCACTTAACAACTCAATATCAGCTTGCTGCATCGTTAAGGTTAAAAAAGCTGTTTCAGCATCAGCTTTCATCGACACTGATTGTTGAAGTTGCCCTTGCTCAAGGTATAAAACTTGATCGCAAAGCTTTTCTAACTCTTCCAAATTATGCGAACTAATAACAAATGTCGTCGTTGCAGATAAGTCTTTCACGATTTGGCGTATTTTTTTGGCATTAGCAGGATCTAAACCTGCTGTTGGTTCATCCAATAATACTAACTTAGGCGACCCCATTAAGGCCTGAGCAATAGAAACACGCTTACTCATGCCATGACTCAAACTTTTGGGTAGCATTAGTGCAGAAGCGGTTAAATCAACCAGTTCTAATACTCTAAGTGCTTCTTGTTTTGCTTGTTTACCATTCATGCCTTGCAGCTTTCCAAAAAAAGTAAGCTGCGACACGATGGTAAAGTTTGGATCTAACGCAGCATCTTGCGGTAACGCAGAGACTAGGTTTTGTAATTGTTGACTGCCAGGCTTTTCACCTAAAATTGTTATATTGCCTGCACTGGGATGGATAAAACCACAAAGCAAACTAAACAGTGTTGTTTTACCTGCACCATTAGGGCCTACAAGAGCAATAGGGGCACCAGTATCTAAAGATAGGTTGATATTAGATAAGGCCGCTTTTGAGCCGTATTGTTTTGAGACACCTTCACACGTAATGAGCTTCATAGTGCACTCCGTTGCATATAAATACGACCTGCAATTAATACAGCAAGTGCTTGAATTAATGGGATAGGAGCATAGATTAATGAGCCTAATCCTTGAGTGTTTATCATTAGAGATAATTGCGAGCCAGGTAATACCCAGCTTAAAAATGACATAGCAGGTATTTGGCTATTAATTATCATGATTAATATGCCGCTAACAGCCCAAAGAATCACAGCGTAAATGCTGGCTTGGCGTGCACTATTAGCGTACCAAGACAATACTGCCATTACTGCTGTATAAGGTAATAAGGCAATAAAGACGTTGATAAATACAGTAAAGCCGCTAAAAAGTGCATCGCTAAATAAGCTAGCATCACGAGTTATCACCATTAATATTGTGGCAATAATGGTTAACAGCAATAAACATGATTGAATTAACATTTGACCTAGAAAACGGCCAAAGAAAATACTGTCACGGCTAACTCTTAAAGTCAGGAACCTAAATGATCCACGTTGTTTATCTGAACTAAATTGGTCAGCAGTAATAAAAATACTAAACATAGGAAATACATAAAGGGCGATACACCAAAAAACAGCAAACTCAGCCACCTTCCAACTAAATAGCTGACTTAGTGCATCAGGGCCATAAATACCTTGAACTAATTCTTTAAATCCTGGTTCTAGCATATACACAGACGCACTTTGCACTGGATACAATAAAATTATCGCCCACAGCAGTGAGAAGGCGATTAAAGCCGCAATACCTTTGGTATTAGTAAATCGCTTCGTCAGTTCATAACTAGCAATAAGCCAGGTCTGACGAAGTGATGAAGACCGAGGAGATGAGTCCATAAGCTATAAATATCCTTGAGAAAACGATGATGTGTTCGCCATCATACTTGATAGCGAACCAGAAGAAGATTAATTTTTGTTAAGTCAGTGTTAATGGTGACTTTATTGGCTAATCCAGTAATTGTTCAAGTTCAGCTAAGCGCTGAGTTAAATCATTCACTTGGTTTTCTAAACAGCTGACTCGCTCAAGAAGGGCACTGTTAGCTTCAGCGCCTACAGCCTTACTTACAGGTGCGGCACTGACTTCAAATTCTGTGCTTCCTTGTTCTAAGTATTGTTTGTCTGAAAACAGCTGAGCGTATCGACTATCACGACGATTAGCTTCACGAGGTAATTGAACCACTAGCGGCTCATCGCGTGATGCTAAAGATTGCAGTGCTGCTTCGACCTTTTGTGGGCCATCAAATTCGTGCAATCGATTACAACGGGTCTTTAATTCTCCCGGTGTTTGCGGACCGCGCAGTAACAGCACAATAATGACCGCAAGCTGCTCACTGGAAAACTGCAGATCACTAAATTCAGTATTACAAAAACGATGCTTGTATTTGACAACGCGACTGCCAAATCCAGTCTGTTCACTGATCAGTCTTTTTTTAGTGAGATCATCGATAATGGTTTGGGTTTCTTGCTCAGATAAACTCATGACAGGTTCACGGCTGCTTTTTTGATTACAGGCCATGGTTAAAGAATTGATTGAGAGAGGGTATTGCTCGGGGGTAGTAATTTCTTTTTCTAATAAACAGCCGATAACGCGGGCTTCTTGCTTGCTAAGTTCCATAAATTACTCCAAATAAAAAAGCATGGTTTGTTATAACAGAACCATGCTTTTTATCAAATAATTCAGTTTGTATGTAGCTTATTTGAGCAATCTAATTCCATCATCTTCGATGCTGATCTGTCCACCTTTGAACAAACCACCAATGCTGCGCTTGAACGCTTTCTTACTCATCGATAATTGCTCGTAGATAATGGCAGAATCAGTTTTGTCATTTAACGGTAAAAATCCGCCAGCACGATATAACTTATTGATGATAGTTTCTGCGTTTTTATCTAAACCTTTCTGATCTGCTTTTTGTAAAATCAAATCAACTTTGCCATCTTCTCGAACTTGTTTGATAAAGCCTTTGATTGATTGACCGAAGCTTAAACGTTGAAATACTTCATTTTGGAATAACACGCCCCAATGAGCGTTGTTAATAATGGCTTTAAAACCTAAATCAGTACTACCACCAATGATTAAATCCACTTCTTGACCTGCTTCATATTCAGCTGGTGTTTTGTCTAAAAACTTGTCGACTTTAGATGAGGCCATAATACGCTCATCAACATGGTTAGCATGAACATAGACTAAGTAAGATTTACCTTCTTCGATACTTCTATGCTGCTCGCCAAACGGCAGTAATAAATCTTTATCTAACCCCCAATCTAAGAACGCACCAAATGGACCGGTTGCGATAGCTTTAAGATAAGCAAACTCGCCAACTTGAGCATAAGGCTTTTGGGTAGTCGCAATAACAATATCTTCAGAATCAAGATAAAGAAAGACATCAACCATATCGCCAACTTGGCAGTTTTTAGGGACGAACTTATTAGGTAATAGTACTTGACCTAATTCTTGTGCATTCACATAAATGCCAAAACTGACTTGTTTAACGACTTCTAGGGAGTAATTCTTTCCGATTTGTATCATTTGCGGCTCTATTTAACTAAAGATAAGGAGAAAACAGGGTAATTATATACTCAATAACGTTACTTGTAACTGTGCTTATATAGGTGTTTCTGAATTGAGGTCATAAACTCAAGCTGAAAGTGGTAATAAACAATACTAGGTTAATAATATGCAGTACTTGCGCGTATTTTTAGACGGTGAACCGTCTGGTTTTTAACAAAAAAAACATAACAAAGTCGATGTGCAAAAATAATGAATTAAATTTATACTTAAATTGTTGATTCATCCTTGCATTATAATGGTTTGCAGGGTTTAATTGCGCCGCTTTTTTATTTGTACATAGAGCTATCAACTTGGGTTGGCTCAGCGTGGTAAATGTGCAAACGATTTGCCTTGATAAGCAGCGTAAAACGACTGTTATGTCCCTGGTGAAAACATATTATGGAAGCATTGATTGAAACTTGTAGATAAGCCCTTGGCATTAATAGTGTGCTGAGATGTAAACTGCAATAAACTCTTAATGATTCACTCTTTTAAACTTATATCTACGCTGTAAAGGTTATTGTATTTATGCCTGCGTTGGACTCTTAGCATGCTAAACAAATCAAATATTTATTATGAAACATTACATGCTGGCTATGGTCAGTATTTTGAAGTTGAACAAGTGCTGTTTGAACAAAAAACAGCTCAGTGGCATTTAAGTATTTTTGAAAATGCCAATTTCGGCCGTGTAATGGCATTAAATGGTGCTATTCAAACAACTGAAAAAGATGAATTTGTTTATCATGAAATGATGACCCATGTACCTATCCTTGCACATGGTAAGGCTAAGAAAGTCCTTATCATAGGTGGTGGCGACGGTGGTATGTTAAGGCAGGTATTAAAACATCAATCTATAGAGCAGGTTACTATGGTTGAAATCGATGCTAATGTAGTTGAAATGTGTAAAACCTATTTCCCACAACACTCACAAGGTGCATTTGAAGATGCAAGAGTGAATTTGGTGATTGATGATGGAATGCATTTTATTGAACATTGTCAGCAGCAGTTTGATGTGATTATTTCAGACTGTACTGATCCTGTTGGACCTGGAGAAGTGTTGTTTAGTTCAGCGTTTTACGAAAACTGTACACGCTGTCTAACGGACAATGGCATTTTTGTTGCTCAAAACGGGGTGGCATTTATGCAACCTGAAGAGCTTCAAGACACGGTAAGACGTATGAGCCCATACGTGAAAGATTGTTGGTTTTATAATGCAGCTGTGCCGACTTACATTGGTGGCACCATGGCATTTGCTTGGGCCACCAATGATGTATCTGCTCGAGAACATGATTTAACGACATTAAAGCAACGTTTTGAACAGGCTAATATTAGCACTCGTTACTACACACCAGCTTTACACATGGCAAGCTTTGCATTGCCCGCATTTGTTGAAAGTGCAGTTAAAAACGCTCAATGCGTGACTGCATGTTCTACTAAATAGACGGAATGAAGAATATGAAAGATTGGTCTATCGAAAACGCACGTTCTAGCTATAACGTGACCCATTGGAGTCAACAATATTTTGGTATTGATGATACAGGTGAAGTCACCGTTACCCCTGATCCAAGTAAGCCAGATTGTACAATTGGTTTAAATGAACTTGCTAAAGATATGGTCAAAGCGGGTGTCGCCTTACCAGTGCTAGTCCGTTTCCCGCAGATTTTACACCGTAGGGTTGAAAACCTATGTGATGCGTTTAATGAGGCGATTCAAAAGTATGAATATCAGAACGATTACTTGTTGGTGTATCCAATTAAAGTTAACCAACAACAAACGGTCGTTGAAGAAATTCTGGCAAGTCAGAAGTCAAAAGAAGTCCCTCAACTAGGGCTAGAAGCAGGTAGTAAGCCAGAGTTAATGGCTGTACTTGCTATGGCACAAAAAGCCAGTTCAGTCATTGTGTGTAATGGCTACAAAGATAAAGAATATGTGCGCTTAGCTTTGATTGGTGAAAAACTGGGTCATAAAGTGTATATCGTTATAGAAAAGATTTCTGAGTTGAATCTAATTCTACAAGAGTCTAAAAAGTTAGGGGTCACTCCTAGATTAGGTCTTCGAACCCGACTGGCTTTCCAAGGCAAGGGTAAGTGGCAAGCAAGTGGCGGTGAAAAATCAAAATTTGGCTTATCTGCCGCGCAAGTGTTAAAAGTGCTTAATGAACTCAAGCAACTCGATATGATGAGTTCGCTGCAATTAATTCATTTCCATTTAGGATCGCAAATCGCCAATATCCGTGATATTCGCCAAGGTGTGAGTGAAGCAGGGCGTTTTTATTGTGAATTACGTGAGTTAGGGGCGCTGATCGACACTTTCGATGTCGGCGGCGGCTTAGCGGTTGATTACGATGGTACTCGTAGCCAAAGTAATAACTCAATGAACTATGGCTTAACTGAATATGCCAATAACATTGTCAGCGTGCTAAGTGATATTTGTAATGAATATGAACAGCCAATGCCACGGATTATTTCAGAGTCTGGTCGCCATTTAACGGCGCATCATGCAGTATTAATTACCGATGTGATAGGCACTGAGTCATACAAGCCTGAAGATATTCAACCTCCAGAAGAAAACGCACCACAGCTATTACATAACATGTGGGAATCATGGACGGATATGAGTGAACGTCCAGATAATCGTGCGATTATTGAGATTTACCATGATACTCAAAGTGACATTGCTGAAGCGCACTCCTTGTTCTCGGTAGGGCAGTTGACCTTGATGCAGCGTGCATGGGCAGAACAAACTAATTTACGAGTGTGTCATGCATTAAAGAGTTTATTAAGTAACAACAATCGATTTCATCGACCGATTATTGATGAGTTAAATGAAAAGCTGGCAGATAAATTCTTTGTTAATTTCTCATTGTTTCAATCAATTCCAGATGCGTGGGGAATCGATCAAGTGTTCCCTGTGCTGCCATTAAGTGGCTTAGATAAGCCACCGGAAAGACGTGCAGTTATGCTGGATATTACCTGTGACTCTGATGGTATTGTTGATCAATATGTTGATGGCCAAGGGATTGAAACCACGCTTCCTGTACCTGCATGGACTCCTGAAAGCCCATATTTAATCGGCTTTTTCATGGTGGGGGCTTACCAAGAAATCTTGGGGGATATGCATAATTTATTTGGTGATACTAACTCAGCTGTGGTTCGCGTTGAAGAACATGGTATCCCGAATATTGAGTCGGTGTTAGCAGGTGATACTGTGGCTGATGTTCTTCGCTATGTAAACTTGGATGCTGTGGCATTTATGCGCACCTATGAAGAGTTAGTCAATCAGCATATTGCTGAAGATGAAAGAACCTCGATATTGGAAGAGTTACAGTTAGGTCTAAAGGGTTACACCTATTTAGAAGATTTTTCGTAAAAAGTGTGTCAGCAGAGTCAGCTAGCTGACTCTGCGTTTTTAGGTTTTGAAATATGTTTTTTGAAGGTTCTGAAAAAAAGATTGAAGTCATTTTAGCTGACTCATCTCAAAAATTACGTAGTTTTGGCAAGCCTTTTTGGGCTGAAATTGTCGCTTGTGCAAACGCTGAAATCTTATCGTCGGTCAGCAATGAATATTGTGATGCCTATTTATTAAGTGAATCAAGTTTATTTGTGTGGGATGACCGTTTTGTCATGCTCACTTGTGGCACAACCACACTTGCAGATGCTGTTATGTCGTTCATTGAACATGTCGGTGAGGAAGCGATTGGATTTGCAAGTTATCAGCGTAAAAACGAATATTTATCGCATCTGCAATCAAGCTCTTTCCAAGATGATTTGAAAAAAATTCGACAAACCATTACAGGTAATGCATATCGCATTGGTCATTTAGATTCACACCATCATTATATGTTTAGCACTAAAAAGCCTTTTACTGCGCCAACAACTGACGTGACCAATGAATTGTTGATGTACCATATTAATGGTGATGCTGCTGACTACTTACGTGGGGTTAATCAATCGGCCCAAGGGATCCGCGATTTATTACAATTATCAGCATTATTTCCTGATTTTGTCGTCGACGATTTTCTGTTTGAACCGTTTGGCTATTCGATAAATGGGATCAAGGGGCAAGAGTATTTTACGATTCATATTACCCCGCAAGAAAAGAGTTCTTATGTGAGCTTAGAGACTAACGTGAACTTGGCCAATCATCCAGTTGATATATATGCAAGGTTACTGAGTAGCCTTAACCCAGGTAGTTGGGATGTGATTGGCTTTAATTCACCTAAAAACACTGAAGGATTCCCAGCGCATTTATGTTTGGGGAGCTGCTCGCTTGCAATAGAGCAAGGATACGATGTTAACTTCAGTCACTATCAGCAACTTTGTCATGAAGTACTGATACCAGAATATTTGTAGTTATTGGCACTAGCCTTTACGGAGATTTTATGAGCACTTTTGCTGAAAAAGCAGATTATTCATTGTATTCAAATGCGTTTGGTTACTTACGCCAGCCATTAAACTTTAAACCCACTGAAACAGATGCTGATGTGGTTGTGATTGGTTTGCCATTTGATATGGCAACAACAGGTCGCTCAGGTGGTCGTATGGGGCCTGATGCGATTCGCCGCGCTTCAGTCAACCTTGCTTGGGAAGAAACACGCTGGCCGTGGGACTTTTCGATTAGTGAAACCATCAATATTGTTGATGCTGGCGATTTAGTGTTTGATTGTGGTGACCAAGAAGACTTTACGACACGTTTAGAAGGTTTTGCTACACGCATTCTTGATAGTGATAAAGCGTTATTAAGTTTTGGTGGCGATCATTTTGTCACTTTACCTTTATTGCGTGCACATTATAAAAAGTACGGCAAAATGGCCTTACTTCATTTTGACGCTCATACTGACACTTATAGTCAGGGGAGCAAGTACGATCACGGCACTATGTTTTTCCATGCGCCAAACGAAGGTTTAATTGCACCTGAGAGCTCAATTCAGGTGGGAATTCGCACTGAATATAATACTGCAGAACATGCATTTAAAGTAATTGATGCAGCAACGGCCAATGACTTAACTGCTGACCAAATTGTTGAGCAAATTAAACAACGTGTGGGTGATATGCCGCTATATGTCACGTTTGATATTGATTGTTTAGATCCAGCCTATGCACCAGGTACAGGTACGCCAGTATGCGGCGGCCTAACCAGTGATAAAGCGATGAAAATCATTCGTGGCTTACGTGGTATGAACATAGTCGGTATGGATGTGGTTGAAGTTGCACCAGCTTACGACTCTGCTGATATCACTGCATTAGCGGGTGCGACATTAGGCCTTGAATTGCTTCACGTTTGGGCTGAAGGTAAGGGTTTAGTTAAAGCATAAACTTGTACTTGAACATAAAAGCCTTACTCAAACCGTTTCAGTGAATAAAAAGCCAACGCATGTCGTTGGTTTTTTAATATCTGTAATGAGGTATCTAAATGAATGCGTGTAATTATCAGCAATCTCATGATCATATATCAGCAACAGAGAGTATAATGAGTGTAATTAAAGAGGTATCTAAATGAATGATTTAACTGATATCCGCCGTGAATATACTCAAGGTGGATTGCGTCGCAATGATTTACCTGAAAATCCGATGGATTTATTTACCCATTGGATTGAACAAGCAAAACAGGCTGAGCTAACCGATCCAACAGCCATGTGTGTCGCCACTGTTGATGAAGACGGGCAGCCATTTCAACGGATTGTGTTGCTGAAAAAATTTGATGATGATGGTTTTGTGTTTTTTACCAATTTAGAAAGTCGTAAAGCCACTCATTTAGCGTCGAATGCCAAAACCAGTTTATTATTTCCGTGGCATCCACTAGAACGCCAGGTGGCAATTACAGGTGAAGCTGAACCATTATCAATAATGGAAGTGACTAAATACTTCATGAGTCGACCGAAAGATAGTCAAGTTGCTGCATGGGTATCTAAACAGTCCAGCAAAATCAGTGCTCGCCAAGCTTTAGAAAGCAAGTTTAATGAAATGAAGAATAAATTTGCTAAGGGTGAGGTGCCTTTACCGAAATTCTGGGGCGGGTATCGAGTGAAGCCTGAAAGCATCGAATTTTGGCAAGGCGGTGAGCGCAGACTTCATGACCGTTTTATTTATCAAAAAAGCCCAACGGGTTGGGATATTGATAGATTGGCGCCGTAAGTAAGAGCCATAGATAAGAGCCATTGTTCGGAGCTATAAGTTCGGGGCTAAAAGTTCGGAACTATAAGTTAGGAACTATAACTTCGAAGCTATAAGTTCAGAGCTATAAATAGAAGCCAAAGTCTGGCCTATTGCTTGGGCATGATTAGTCTGGACGGTAGCTCGTTTTAAAGAATTTACTGAGAAATATTAATGAGTAAAACAATTTGGGTCGATGCCGATGCATGTCCTAATCCAGTAAAAGAGATGTTATTTAGAGCCGCTGACAGAAAGTCTGTGCCGCTAATTTTGGTGGCTAATCAACTTATTCGAGTACCGGCGTCACCTAATATCTCGGTCGTAAGAGTTAGTTCGGGCTTTGATGAAGCAGATAATTATATTGTCGAGCAATTACAGGATGGCGATTTAGTCATTACGGGAGATATTCCGTTAGCATCAGATGCCATCGAGAAAGGCGCTATGGTGTTTAACCCTCGTGGCGATATCTATACCGTTGATAATATAAAACAACGCTTAACCATGCGTGACTTTATGGAAGAGCTAAGAAGTAGTGGAGTGCATACAAATGGACCTAATAGCTTCTCTCAAGCTGATAAGCATGCATTTGCAAAGGCTCTTGATAAGTGGCTAAGCCGCTTATAATTAGAAGAAATGACTCAGCTGGCTTTATACCGTCGAGTTAATAAATTTTAATCTATAATTTAACTGTTTTTATTCACAAAAGGGATTAATGATGAAAAAATGGCTTAAAGCACTACCTATAGCGCTATTGTCTACTTCTTTGCTGTCTTGTGCTGCATTTGCCGCAGATTGGCAAATTAAACAAGGGCATTCAAAGGTCAGCTTTATTTCAGTCAAAAAAGGAGATATTGCTGAAGTACATGACTTTAAGAAAGTTAGCGGTAGTTTAACGCCTGAGGGCGCGTTTAATTTATTGATTGATTTAGATAGTGTCGACACTGGAATTGAAATTCGTGATGAACGGATGCAAACCATGCTGTTTGAAGTGGCTAAATATCCCGAGTTAACGCTATCGGCAGTTGTTAATCCAAAATTGTTGGCTGATTTAAGCGTAGGATCAACGTTAGTGACGCAAATTGATGGCACCATTGAATTACATGGAAAAAGCCGTCAAAAAACTTTTGATGTGCTAGTGGCGAAGTTATCGGATAAAAAAATGGTCGTCAGCAGTATGTCACCGGTTATCATCCAAGCAAGTGACTTTAATTTAGTTGAAGGCATTAATAAACTCCGTGAAATCGCTGGGTTAAGTAGTATCAGTTTAGCGGTGCCAGTGTCTTTTGTACTGACGTTGTCGCAATAATCAGCGTGTTTAAGCACATCCATAAAGAATACACTGTGGCTTTTGTCATTCAAAAGCCACATTAATAGGGGACATAATGGTCACTGATAAAGATGGCTACATTCATTTAATTCAATATTTAACTGAACACTTAGGCCTATTTGAAGCCTCTGAAGATACCAGTATTAACAGCCAAACCGTAATGGAATTATTTGAAGATCAATTATCAGCGCAAATCATTATGGTTTGTGGTCAGAATCCTAAACTTTCATTTGCACAACGCAATAAGGTGATTCGAGAGATTGATGCTATCGTTTATGATTTAGAAGAAATTCTAGCAAGTGTAGCCAGTCACAACGCAACTCCAGATCAAAGCGTCTTTATTACTGAGTTTTCAGGGCTAATCAAAAATCTGTTTGATAAAGAAATCGAACACATTCTTAGATAAACTTCATTATAACTTTACCAATTCATCTTATTTGTAGGATTTTTGCATGTTCAAAACAATCGTTACTGCCACCTTATTGAGTTGTATTTCATTTGCGAGTTTTGCCGCAGATAAAGAAGTACTCGGCCAAACTGAAATGATGTCAGTGAGTAAAAATGGCATCGTATTTGAGGCAAGAATGGATACAGGAGCTGTAAATTCATCTCTTCATGCCTTAGATATTGAAGTAGAAGGCGGCAGTGCTAAGAAAATGAAAGATAACATTGGAAAAAATGTGTCTTTTAATACTTTTAATGAAAAAGGCGACCAAGAAAAGGTAACTGCAGAAATTGTAGGTACTTCAACAGTCAGTAATTCCCAGGGCACAGAAACCCGTTACGCTGTTAAGCTTCCAATCACCTACGGAGACAGTACCCGTACAGTGAAGGTGAATTTGAAAAATAGAACGACGATGGATTACAAACTACTGATTGGTCGTAACTGGCTTAAAGGTAAATATGTTGTTGATGTATCAGAGAAAAAGTTTATCGGCCCTACCGCTGGGATAAGCATTGTCGAATCAGGTTTAATTTTTGATACTCGAATTGATACTGGCGCAGTCGAAAACTCATTGCATGCAGTCAATTTAAGGATCAAAGATGAAGACAAAGACAACATGGAAAATAATGTTGGTAAAGATGTCACTTTCACAACAATGAATGAAAAAGGTGAAACTGTTGATGTTACAGCACGCATACATAACACATCACTCATCCGCAATGCTCAGGGAAGTGAAATCCGTTATATGGTGACATTAACCATAGGGGAGCCTGGAGAAGAGTTTAAAGTTGATGTTAACTTGCGAGATCGCAGCAAAATGACTTATAAACTGCTTATTGGCAGAAACTGGCTACAAGGTCATTATATTGTTGATGTGAATATGTGATTTTTCGCAGCTAGTAAGTCCACATAATACAAAGCCGCTATCCATAGTGGCTTTTTTTATGCCGATTTAACAAGCTCTGCACTTTGCAATTATCAATTTTGAACCGTTGCCTTAGTGTTTTGTTGTGTAATTGTAACTAATTAACTGTATGATCAATCATGGGTTTGAAAACTTGCTTATTTAATAACCCAATAGTCATTTAAACCTGCAGTCGGGCGATATTAGGTGATTTAATCTTGCGTGCTGTTTTTGAGGGTTAATTATAATGGTTTGGCTGTTTTTAAGCATTGAATCGTTACTAATAGGGATATTATAGTGTTCGGTAAATTGTTATCTGGTGTTGCTTTTAATATTGTTAATGTATTTATACAAGTTTTCGTTGGTCTATTTGTTGTAAGAGCATTACTGTCTTTTTTAGGAGAATCGGACTTCGGTTTATGGGCTATCCTCATTGCTTTTGTAGCTCAAGTAAATTTGCTTGAATTTGGAATGGGCTCAATTATTGGGCGTCATGTCTCTAAAAAAGAAGAATACGAAGGCGAGCGAAAAATTATTGTATCTAATGTCATGATGTTAATAACATTAATGGCTTTTTTATTTTTTTTGGTCGCTATATCTGTCTGTTATATTTGGGATGCCTATTCAGGTGGGATGAGTTTTAATACATCTGAGTCAGTATTTTTGATTTTTTCACTTCTCTCTATTTCCTATTCACTCAATTTAATATCAGGTACATTGCAGGGTTACTTAAATGCTAAGTTCAAGTTTTTTCAGAATAATGTCATTAAAGCATCCTGTAATATTTTACGGCTGGTTTTTCTTCTTTTTTCTATAAAGTATGAGCTAGGTGTTCTCGGCATTGCTTTAGTATTTGTTTCGATTTCTATCATAGAATTATTATTAAAACTTTATTGGTCTTTATCTTCGGGCTTGAAGAGCGAGTTCACTACAAGTTCAATTAACCGACAGCAAATCAAAAAAATTATGAGTTCTGGCGTGATGTTTTTACCTATGCGGCTGAATGATTATTTTAGAAATAACTCTTCCATTTTATTTGTTGGTTTTATGATAAATTCAGCATCTTCCGCGCCACTAAGGATTTCAGGAAGATTAATGGAAATCTACGTAGAGATTTCTATCACCTTAAACTCCGTATTAACGCCTTATTTTAGTAAAGTTTCTAGTGATACCTCTACTTTTGAAAGACAGTTTTACATTAGTATTTTGTGCGCTTCTGCTTTATCAGCCTTGATATATATTAACCTCCTAGTAGTAGGGGAGCTGTTTCTACAGGTTTGGCTGGGAGAGGTTCCTGATAAGGTTTGGAGTGTGCTAAAGATAATGGCTGTAGGTTATGCAATTGCAAACATGCAGGGGCCTGTTAATTCATTACTCATTGCGAAAGGTGAATATGGGAAATGTGCTAAATTATCTGTTATGGAAACAGTAACGACACTTATATTAATGTTAGTGTTGGTTAATCTTTATGGCGTTCTTGGAGCTGCATGGGCATTATTAATTTCGCTATCATTAATCCGTGGTGTGATTCAACCTGTATTGGTATGTCGCTTATTTAAATATTCTATCCTTTCTTTTTCCACATCGATTTTTTCTGGAGCAATTATCGTTTGCTTCATTTTAGCCTTATGTTATCTAATTTCAATGAGCTTTGGGTTGAGTCATGATCTGGAAATAATGCTATTCATCTCTCTTCAAATGATAGTGATGATATTGATGTTCTTAGGTTATAAATTTAAACCTAAAAAACAATAGAGAAAATGGATTATTAGATACTTTAGATAAATGGATTTGGGAAGTTTTAATGGTCAGTAGTGCAGTAATCCTTTGTCTCAACGGTGAGCCATTTGTAAAGTAAGTTGTTGAATTAATTAAAAGGATTAAACTCCAAAAGAAAAAGTGATAGTCAATGATGGCTCTACTGATAAATGTTATTGTTATCCATCACGAGAACCATGGTGTAAGAAGCCATGGTGTTTCTGCTGCTAGTAATATTGGCATAGCTGCGGCCTCAGGTGATTGGATAGCTTTGATGATCGACAGCCTTCTAATGAATATTTTTATTTAAACAGGCAACTTAAGCTTTCGTACTTTGATTGACTATAGGTGAAGATGAAAGCTGGGAAGTTAATGTGTCGCACTTCGGAGTTGAATTCGGGATAAACTGTTAGCTTATTAGATTAAAGGGCATTGGATTGAGTTTGAATTGTAGCTTAATGGCTACCTTTTTATTACCATTCTTGCCTCACTATACACCTAAGATTGTAATGACCGAATTTATAGCCCCACCTTGTGACGAACAGATTTCAATCCTTTACCAGGATGAACACCTCCTTTTGATCAATAAACCGAGTGGCTTATTAAGTTTATCGGGTAAAAACCCTTTAAATAAAGACTCTGTTCATTTCAGGTTAGTGCAAGACTTTCCAAGTGCAACGTTAGTTCATCGGTTAGATTTTGGCACATCAGGCATAATGCTGGTGGCGCTGAATAAATCGATAAATGGTTTGTTAACTAAACAGTTTCAAGATAAAACGATTATCAAGAATTATCATGCGACTTTATATGGCCACGTTTCAAAAGAATTAGAAGCTTCCGCTGTAATAAATGCAGCAATTGCCAAAGATACTGATAATTTTCCTTACATGAAAATCTGTAACGAAACGGGTAAAGTTGCTTTATCAGAGTTCGAGGTGATTGAGCGTGGCCAATGGCAAGTCAGTGCTGATAAGGGCGATTTGGTTCCGGTCACTAAAGTCAGGTTTAAACCGATAATGGGCCGTACCCATCAATTAAGAATTCACAGTCAACATATCGGTCATCCAATTTTAGGGTGTGATTTATATTGTAATCAAGTTTCTCAAGACTTAGCACCTAGATTGTTATTGCATGCAAGTTATTTGCGCTTCATTCATCCTGTTTCGCTTGAGTCGTTTGAGATTAATTGTGAACTACCATTTTAATTGCTGTTGGCCGTTTAAAATCCCGCCAATTTCATGTTCCTGATACCAAAACAGAAAGCCCGCTGCATATGGTTGCAACGGGCTTTATCTTTATCTAAAGAAGAGAGTGTTTTTTACAAAACACCACGCTTCATTTGATCGCGCTCGATTGATTCAAATAACGCTTTAAAGTTACCTTCACCGAATCCTAAGTTATTCTTGCGCTGAATAATTTCAATGAAGATTGGACCAAATAGGTTTTTAGTGAAAATTTGTAATAGATAACCATCATCGTCACCATCAACTAAGATTTGGTGATGCTTAATGCGGTCACGATCTTCAGTCACTTGTGGCAATTTATCAAAAATCGTGTCGTAGTATTCAGGGATGATATCCAGTGTCTTAATCGCTGTGCCTTCCATCGCATCCAATGAGCCCACAATGTCACGGCTTCTGAAAGCTAAATGTTGGACACCTGGGCCATTGTATTCACCTAAGTACTCATCAATTTGGTTGTTATTATTGCCTTTACCTTCATTGATTGGAATACAGAAGCTGCCGTCTGGTGAACGAAGTGCATAAGAAACTAACGCAGTTTGAGCGCCGCTGATATCAAAGTAACGTACCTCTGTAAAAGCAAAAATGTCTTTATAGAAGTTAGCCCACTTTTCCATAGTGCCTTTATAGACATTGTTAGTTAAGTGGTCGACTTCCATAAAGCCTTTCTCTTTAACAATCATTGGCTCTGCTAGATCTTCAAAGTCATTAATGTAAATATTTTGCACTTCGCCAAATACATCGATGAAGTAAATTAAACTGTCGCCAATTCCGTAAATTGCAGGGTAGGCCATATCTTTTGCTGTATCATCAGCAGGTTTTGCACCACGAGCAACCGCTTCGTTAAAGGCAAACTCTGCATCTTCAACACGCCAGCCCATTGAGCAAATAGCTGGACCATGTGATTTAGCAAAATCAGCTGAAAAACCTTGCTTAGATTTGTTCAGTAAAAAATTAATATCATTTTGTTTGTAGTAAACAATATCGTTCGCTTTTGCTTTTTTAAGCATAGAAAAACCAAAGTCAATAAACACTTGATGCATAAAATCAGTGTCTGGGCTGGCAAATTCTGTAAATTCGATGCCTAAAAGACCAAGTGGATTTGTTTCGCTCGCCATTGTGTTTTCCTTAATTTTATTTGCTCTGAGCGTCACTCTCTGGTGACGTTTTAAATACGTATTGATGCATCAAATCTTATTGTTATGATTCAATCCAAGAACGGTTGTAATCATCACTCATGCAACTTTTAACATGAGAAGTGAGATTAAGTGGCGCAAAGGTATCGACCATTACGGCATATTCATAGGTTTCAGTTTTACCGATAGACGCTTCAGTTTTCCCAGGTTGTGGGCCGTGTGGTACCCCTTTTTGATGAAGGGTCATATAGCCAGCTTCAATCCCTGTGCGACTCATAAAGTCGCCATCAACGTAATATAAGACTTCATCGCTATCGATGTTGTTATGGTAATAAGGCGCTGGAATCGATTCTGGGTGGAAGTCGTATAAACGTGGCACAAAGTTACATACAACAAAGTTGTTAGCTGTGAATACGATATGATCAGAAGGCGGTAAATGAATTTTTCCGACTTTAGGAGCGTACTCGGTGATGTTAAATGCCCATGGGTAAACACAACCATCCCAGCCAACAAGATCAAACGGATGCCATTCAAGTGTTGTCACTTGGTATTTATCACCAAATTTACTCACTAACGGGAACTCGCCTTGTTCAACGATGGCTTCTGTTAATGTAGGTGTTCTAAAGTCACGCTCACAATAGGGCGCAGACTCAAGCATTTGGCCATATTCATTTCTAAAATGCTTAGGCACTTCAACCATTGAAAATGATTCAATGACAAACAAACGCACATTATTGTAATCACTGAATTTAAGCTGATAAGTCGTACCGCGGGGGATAACTAAATAGTCCCACTGCTTAACTTCAAGCTCGCCATATTCACTGAGTAATTTCCCTTCGCCTTGATGAACAAACACGATTTCATCTGCATAGGCATTACGGTAAAACTCAGCGGTACCTTCAGTGACTTTGGCTGTGTACATCGCCACATCGCTGTTAAAGAAAATCTTATTGCGCGCACTAAAAAAGTTGCCTTCACAATCCGCTTGGCGTGAATCTAATTTATAGTTTTGTATCAACGAGTCTTGCCAAGCATCACCGTGGTCAACAGCATAAGGAGCTACAGCTAGTGCCTTTGTTGGCATATTATGGTGATATTTGTTTGAGTAAATATTTGAAAAGCCATGAGTCGAAAATAGTTCTTCACGATAAAGCTCGCCTGATTCTTTCTTAA
This sequence comes from Shewanella olleyana, assembly GCF_023283825.1. Classification (GTDB taxonomy): domain Bacteria; phylum Pseudomonadota; class Gammaproteobacteria; order Enterobacterales; family Shewanellaceae; genus Shewanella; species Shewanella olleyana. Next base: position 17,972 of record NZ_JAKILD010000019.1, read on the forward strand.
AAGCGATATGACGTTTAGCAGGTATCTGACCTTGCTGAACATAAGAAGGCATAGTAACTCCTCACCCAGTTAACTCATTGAATACGGTTTGGCCGTGCATAACGCTATTATTATTGGTGTTTTCTAGCGCACTAAAACCAAACACTTTGTGATCTAGTTATCAATTTAGTTGCTAAGATGAGCAAAAAAAAGAATAATAAATCACGTAACTCAATCAATTTTTTAGATGGTATTAAAAAGTTTACAAGAGTGTCACAGCAATTGAACAGGCTTTGAGGCAGAGGGAAGTATGAAAATTGATGTTGAAGCATTTAATGTACTGCAAGTGCTTGTTGAAGAGGGAAGTTTTTCAAAGGCTTCTGAAAGATTACATAAGGCGCAATCAGCGGTTAGTTATCAAGTCAAAAAGCTTGAACAGCATTTAGGGATACAATTATTTAATCGAGATCAATACCGCGCTGAGTTAACCCCCGAAGGCAAAGTGATTTTGGCAGAAGGCCAACGATTACTGCAGCATTTATCGAATATTGAACATTTAGCCAGTCGATTTAGTGAAGGTTGGGAGCCAAAACTTGAACTCGTGATTGACGGTGCTCTGCCGATGGAGCCAATTATGAATGCGCTAAAGCGTATGTCAGAAAATGATGTGCCTACCAAAGTCCAACTCAATATGGAGTTTTTAGGTGGTGTACAACATCGCTTTGAACGAGATAAAGCCGACTTAATGTTGGTTAAAGATTATATTGCAGCGCCATACTTTTCAGCCAAACAATTGCCGACTGTGACCAGTTTACTGGTGTGTTCAAAACTGCACTCCTTAGCTGCGGCCAAATCTGTAAGTTTATCAGAGCTGCAGCAGCACGTAGAATTAACCATTGAAGATTCAGCTCCGACCAAGCAACGAGATGAGTTACAGTTTGGCGGTGATAAAGTATTTTATCTATCAGGGTTTATTATGAAGAAGAATGCGTTATTAAAAGGATTAGGCTTTGGCTGGATGCCTGAGTTTTTAATTGCTGAAGAACTAGATAAGAATGAATTAGCGATTGTTGATTTTGCTGGCGGGCATCGTTTTCGTTTTACCCCGCAATTAGTGTCGACCCTCGAGAGACCTCTAGGCCGTGCAGGGCAATTGTTTACTGACTTAATTTTAGAAGAATTCGCTTTATTCGATGAAAAGCGCCTGTTACATGGAGCCTAATATGTCTTATTGGTTAATGAAGTCTGAACCTGACGCATTCAGTATTGATGATTTAGCAGCATGCGATAATCAAACTGAGCCTTGGGATGGAATAAGAAACTATCAAGCACGTAATTTTCTGCGCGATAAAGTTAAGCAAGGTGATACTGTTTTGTTTTATCACTCAAGCTGCAAAGTCCCTGGTATTGTTGGCTTAGCTACAGTGACATCAACTCCTTTTGTTGATGAAAGTGCTTTTGATCCCACCTCAGCGTATTTTGATGCAAAATCGTCTAGAGATAACCCACGTTGGGTCGCGGTAAATTTAACATTTAAAGCTAAACTTTCTCGAGTCATTACTTTATCTGAATTAAAGTCCGACCCCAATTTAGCTGATATGGTGTTAGTCAGTAAGGGCGCGAGACTGAGCGTTCAACCTGTGACCGAAAGAGAATTTGAATACATACTAGAGCTTGAGTAAATATTCCTCAATTAAGGCATTAGCAATAAAGCCATTAGCATTAAAGGCATCAGAAATACAGGGATTGGCAATAAAGAAACTGGCAGTAAAGAAATAGTGAGTATAGAGATAGGTAGTAAGCACTGTCAGTTAATAAAAAGGTCAGTTAATAAAAAGGTCAGTTAATAAAAAGGAACCCAGTTGAGTTCCTTTTACGTTTTACATAAGGTGAAAACATCCGTTGATTCGACTTATGTTTGTCATCCTGCTTAATAGCTTTCTTTGGTAATAATCGTCTGACCAATCGGCGTAAGGCTTAATAGAGCCAGTTTTACATGCTGAATTGCAAAAGGGATACCGATAATAGTAACAAAACACGCTAGCGCATGAGTTAGGTGGCCAATTGCGAGCCATATCCCACAGAATAAAAACCAAATAACATTACCTACCATTCCTAACGGGCCAGTACCAAAGTCTTCAATCCCCGATAAATGCTTACGATTAACATTTTCTTGTCCGAATGGCCAAAAAGCCATTTCACCAATCACGAAACAAGCTCGGCCAAATGGGATGCCTACTATGCTGATAAAACATAATAATCCTGCAAACCACCATGCGAGTCCCATGATAAAGCCGCCCATTATGAACCACGCAATATTAAATATTAATCTCAACACTGACATTGATAATCCCTTAGTAACATATGAATAGGTTATTAACTGAAATAGTTAACTTATCTATGAATAAGCGAGAAATATGCCAAATTTTAAATTATGGAAATTTTTAGGCTGTTTTCAGTTATTAGGTATTGTTTTAATTGAATTTAAAAAATATTAGTTTTTTGTGCCCAGCTCGCATAATGGCTAATGTTCAATTTGGAAATTAACTTGATATAGCGATTTTAACCACATTTTAGGTAAAATGGTTTTCAGTTCTTCAATAACTTATTAAGTGACATCGATGTTTGCTGTAACGCCTGTTGAATCAATGACATTCGCAAACCGTGAAATTTTCATAAAACGTGACGATCTTATTCACCCTGATTTTAGCGGTAATAAGGCGCGGAAGTTTCAATACTTTCTAGGTAATGACTTTTCACATATTACCAAAGTGATTGGCTATGGTTCTGCACAGGCTAATTCTCTGCATTCGCTAGCAGCCTTAGCAAAAATGCGTGGTTGGCAACTTGACTATTATGTTGATCATATTGCCAGTTATTTGAAACAAAACCCCCAAGGAAATTATCTCGCAGCGCTTAATAATGGCGCTAACATTATCGAAATGCCTACTGATGTAGATAAATCACCTCAGTTAAATTCGCAAGCTGAGAGCTCTATTACTGAATGTACTGGTAGTGAAAGTACAAATACCAGTACAGATAAGCCTAGTAAAGATAATAATGCCGATAAGCTAAGTGTTGAGGAGTATGTTACTCATTTATCAAAAACAGCCTTATCTAATGAATTGTATATACCAGAAGGAGGGCGCTGTGAATATGCATCTGAAGGTATTGAAGAACTTGGTCAACAAATTCTAGATTGGGCAATCGAGAACAACTACATTGGTTTAAACGTGTTCTTACCATCGGGAACCGGTACAACAGCATTATTTTTACAGCGTTTTTTTGTGCAAAAGAGCGAAATGCACAAAGATGAACATTGTCCAAGTGTAAAGGTATTAACCTGCAGCTGTGTCGGTGGAGATGATTACTTAAAGCTACAATTTAACCAGCTGACTAATAAGAAAGAATATCACCCTCACATAGTATCAAACGGCAAAAAATTTCATTTTGGCAAGCTAGAGCGCCAGTGTTATCAAATGTGGCAACGTGTCTGTCAAAGCGGCATTGAGTTTGAACTATTATACGATCCTGTGGGATTTATTATGCTTGAACATTTTCTAAACTCATCCACATCACTGCCTGAAGTCGATAAATCCTCGCCAGTGTTATACGTGCATCAAGGCGGCGTGTTAGGTAACCCAAGCATGTTAGCCAGGTATCAACGTAAATTTGGTTTAGAGGGTACGGATTAAATTATCTGTGTGGGTAATTTATCTGTGCGTAACTTTTATTTGTGGATCATAGACGATACCTTGAAAGGCAACAGAAGTGTAACTCTATAAATGCTCTAAAGGGTTAGTACAAACAGTAAGTTGCTTAAAAGGGCTGTTTAATTGAGGTGATATTAGAGAAGTATGAGAAGTTGCAATGATGAGGTTTCTTTTCATATTGCTCAGTTCTAATAAACGTCCGGTAAGTGTGAGATGGAATACCGAGAAGCGATGTTTATTGAGTAACTGAGCAAATGAATAACGCAAGCGTTATAGAAAGTGTTACTTGTTAGCCGTAATCAACCATTTCATAAATTTTAACGCTTCTGTGCGCTTTGAAAAAGTTGTTTTAGTTTTACCTTGGCTGTCAGTAAAAGCTATTGAGTTTTTGTTTGATGATATTGAATTTACAGGAAAATTAACTGTAATTTCATGACCATTAATGTTGTATGACATATGCCACACTCCTTGTTTAAAATTTCACCTTATGGTGAGTAAGTAATAACAATAAATATCCTTAAGCAGTTGTGTTGCATAAGTTTCTTTGTGTGTTGGTTTAGTTGTGTGCTTAAGTTAATTGCGCTTATTACACTTGCAAGTAGGCTTATTAGATTAATTTTTTAATCGCCAACATACTTGCTATGAATAGTTGAACATAGGCATATGACAAACTAATGACAATGTAGAACTTAGCAGAATGACTTGTAGTGTGGGTTTACAGTTGCGGTTATGACTAACAGAAGGGTAAACAAATAAATACAAGTTAACTTAATAACATACAGGATGATATGCGTATATTTTTTATATAGCAATACATTTTTTTTAAAATAAAACAGTTTCAGGCTAAAAGGTGAACTAATCAGTATTTTTTTGATTGCTTATTCATCTAAAAGTGTAAAACAAGAGCAATAGTTACAATTAACGCTGGGTGTACAACTGTCTATTGCTCTGTCATATTTTTAAAAACTATCCGTTAATAAATCAATTCACCAATAGGGTTAAGTAATTTACTTATGCCTTTTGTAAAATAAAGTGGAGCATCAACGACTGTGTAGCACAAGCAACCTTCAATCGTTTTAGGGCTATGTTCATGTTCACTATTAAGCACCATAAAATCGCCTGCGGTATAAGTGTTGTATTCATCACTAAACTCACCAGCCAGTAACAAGGTTAGCTCTTCACCTTTGTGGCTATGTTGCGGTATTTCACCATTTTCAGCGATGTGTAATAAGCTGGCTCTGGCTTTAGCTTCACCCGTCTCTAATCGTAGGCGACTGACTTTACCTATACCTTGCCATTGATTATTAATTTGCTGTCTAAAAGCCCATGGTAATGTGTAATCTTGTCCTTTGATGTTTGTAACAGCACGTGTTGGGGCTGTGTCTTCGGCTGGTAGTAGATTAATCGCTGCTGATTCAAGAGTGTCATCTGACATCATGTCAGCTAAAAGTGCTTCTAAATCAGTATCTAAAACCTCGTCCATATTGCCATTATCCGTAGATAATTGAGCAAGTGAGAAGCTTTCTTCAGATGACGCTATAGTCAGAGCAGCGACTTTTTCAGCACATTCTGGGCAAAGCTCACAGTGCGCAGAAACTGCGATTGATAAAGATAAGGGCAATTCACCTTTCGCATGGAGTGTTAACAAGTCCTGATTGGGGTGATACTTAATCATAATGTTTCTCCATGAAGCCTTTTAACTTTTCTAAGCCGAGTCTTAATCTAGATTTAACGGTACCAATTGGCACTTTTAACTTATCAGCAAGTTCTTGCTGGGTAAGTTCTTGCATATATATACCTTGAACTACCTGTTTTTGAAGTGGCGGCAAATCATCAACATGTTTAAGTAACGTAGCAGAAAGCTTGAAGTCATTATCGGTTTCATCACTTTCATCAGACTCAAACAATGGCCATATATCATCACCGAACGCATCTTCGCGGTTGTTTTGCACTTTACGTAGCATGTCAAAACATTGGTTTCTCATCACTGTAAACACCCAAGTACTCACTGCTGCTTTGTCGGCATTATATAAATGGGCTTTTGTCCAAACTCGGGTCATGGTCTCTTGAACTAAGTCCATCGCTAAACCTTGTTGGCTTAGACGTTGAACCCCAAATGCTCGGATTTTAGGTGAGAAATGAGCAAATAATTTAGCAAATGCGGCTTTACTGCGCTGGTTTGCCACTTGCTCCATAAGTTGGGCAAGGTATTGTGCTTCGTTTTTATCGGTATCGTCTGATTTCATAGCCGTATCTATTACTTTAGTATTTTTAGATAACATGCTTTTATCATAACGATTTTGAACAGATTGTGATTGAAAATTTTCCATTTATTTTCACTCGCATTTTCAAAAGAAGTCTCAAAAAGAAAGCTTCGACAAAGACTTAGGTATTTGGTTATTCGATGTAGTGGACAAATCTGTTAGGACTTGCATCTATATCGATAAACTCAAACGAGTCACTTATGCCTTAATACGGGCGTTAAGTAGAAAAGATCACAATTTTTTTATTTTTTTCGTTACCTGTTTATATACCCAAACAACTTGAAGATACGTGTTTCAGAGCTTCACCGTGTTTTCAATACTAGGCGCGTTAATGCGGTAATGTAGGTACCTTATAAATTAGCGCAACAACGTAGTGGGAACACGGTGAAACTCCCTGAGGGCAATTTTTACACGCGTTTATGCTGCGTTATTGATTTTGAAAAGGGAATAACCATTACCCGCAATCAATGCCTTGCCTAAACGCGTGTAAATTCTTGCTGAAATCGAGCATCTCCAGGTTGTTTGGGTATAGGTGATGCCTGTATGTAAAACTAAACTGAGGTAAAAGCGATATATAGTAATCTTTGAGAATGAATGAGGACTTAAGCACCATTACTTAATGATGCTTGAAATCAATTCTTGGGTCATTTCGTGGTTGTGACTATTGATACATTGGTATTTTTCTTCAGCTGTAATAGGCATGATTTCTAACCAACGCTGACAAACCCATGAAATGTTATCAAAGTCTTGCTTATTATAATGAGATAAATGAGTCGGGTATTGCTCTAAAATTTGCAGTAATGATTCACTCAAGTATTGCTGATTGTCGACTAAGTCACGGCTTGGCCAGTCTGGAATAATGCTCACATCGCCGCGCTTCAAACCGTCAGGTTCAACTTCGAAACTATTCACTTTAAATCGATGCTGTCCTTCAATACTAATACCGAGTAAACCATCTTCTAGCATTTCAAAGTCGATAATATGTACCCAAGTACCAATAGGCATGAGTTCATTTTGGCTGTTAAGCATGCATAAACCAAAACCTTCGCCAGATTTTAATGACTCAGTGACTAAGCGTTTATAGCGAGGCTCAAATATTCTGAGTTGGGTAAAACCCTGTGGCAATAAACAAATGGATAATGGAAACAAGGGTAAAATCATAACAGCACCTATATGATGATTGGCTCGAATATCGAGCCAAGGTTTATTGTTAAATCAAGTATGTATACGAGATTGAACTTGGCTATGATCACTAATAATCATTTAGTTTTGTTTTACCCATATTAAGTCTTGCTCTTCGATGCCTAGTTTTATCATTTTATTGATAAAACCTTGTTTAACATCGGCAGAAATTGCCTTATCTCGCGCTAAAATCCAGGCATATTCATTATTTGGGCCAATGACCAATGACGCGACATATTCACCTTGTGCATCTGTGATTAAATCATGAACTTGATATGCGCCATAAAACGGGCCAAAAAAAGAAACTTTCAAACGGGCGATATTATCTGATTCAATAAAGTAGGCTTTACCCTCAGCTTGCTGCCAAGCTGACTTTTCTTCCGAAAAACCTTTATTAATTACCACTACTTTGTCGCCTTCTAATGAATAGGTAGCTGTAACTTGGGTTAAACCGCGTTCAAAAGAATGGTCTAATCGTGCTATTTCATGCCAAGTGCCTAGGTAGTTATCGAGCTTAAAGTCTTCTACAACAGCAACTTTGGTGTCTAACATAGTGCAGGCACTGGTAGATAAAAGTAATAAAGCAGAAGCGATTATTTTTACTGTTTTTGTACGCATCTTATTTCCTTTTAATAGGGATGTTTACCTGATGATTCAAAGCCTTAAATATGGCTTATTGATTAATAGCTAATGATACGGGGTTTCGTGCCGATAAGATCTTAATAAAATGATGATTGTTGTTAATTTATACTAAAAAACGATTGTTTTGACATCAAGTAGCTTTATTAAGATAAAGTCAGCAGTTTTTTTGTTTGAATCATTTATAATTTATAGAAATCGATGTTGAGTTAACTGAGACATAACAATGAAGAAAGTTCTTGATACTGTAGATCAACGCACCCAACTAGTGGGTGAGAACCGGTTGGAATTACTACTGTTCAAAATAAGTGCGACTCAATTATTTGCGATTAATGTTTTTAAAGTCAAAGAAGTGGTTAAGTTACCTCCTTTAAGTGCGTTACCTGGCAGTAATAACAATATCAGCGGTGTCGCCAATATTCGTGGAATGTCGATTCCGGTGATTAACTTGCGTGGTGCAATCGGTTTTAGCCCAATGCCTGTATCTGAGGATTGTAATTTAATCATTACTGAATATAACCGCAGTGTACAAGGTTTTCTTGTTGGTAAAGTCGAGCACATTGTTAATATGACTTGGAGCGATATCATGCCTCCGCCAAAGTCAGCAGGTGCCAATAATTACCTAACGGCTATCACTAAGTTGCTGGATAATGATGTTGAGCGTTTAGTGTCGATCATTGATGTCGAGAAAGTACTGGCAGAGATTATTGATTACGACATTAGCTTATCTGAAGGGGTACTTGATGAGCAGTTAGCTCAACATATGCCGGGTAAGAAAGTGCTGATTGTTGATGACTCCTCAACGGCAAGAAAACAAGTTAGAGATACCCTAAGCCAGTTAGGGATTGAAATTATTGAAGCCTCTGATGGATTACAGGCATTACAATTATTACAACGTTTAGCGGATGACGGTAAAGACGTGACATCTGAACTGCTTATGATGATAACCGATGCTGAAATGCCTGAAATGGACGGTTATAAGTTAACTTCTGAGATTAGAGCGGATAGCCGTATGTCTTCTTTGTATATTACGCTGAATACGTCATTGAGTGGCAGTTTTAACCACGCTATGGTTGAAAAGGTGGGCTGTGATGAATTTATTTCTAAGTTTCAACCAGACTTATTAGTGGGTGTAGTACAAAAAAGATTAAAGACTCTTTTAGATTCATGAGTAATGAGTAATGAGTCACGGAGTCATAACTCATATAACTAAGCTTCAATCCATCTGCCTCAATTTAAAACTAAAGGCTAATAACTGAGTTATTAGCCTTTTTTATACCGCTTTTTATTGCTCAAACTCTTCCTGTACTTGCTGTAATAAAAGCTTTTGATGTTCTCGGGTGATACCGATATTCATTCTGCAAAGTCTTACCGCGTAGGCAAACTTCTCTTTACCGACAATATTCAAAAGCTCACATAACAAGTGTTTGTTAAGCATTAAGGTGTCGCAATAGTGATTAATGGCTTTGGTGAGCGAGTTAAAGGTTAAGCCATCGAATTCAAACTGAGCACTATAGCCTTGTTCTATGTCCACTGCATTTAGTACCAACGGCCACCCTTTAGCATTAATCCGGCCTTTAGCAATGTTGTACATCATCCACGCACTTTCTTTAAAGCCTGACAGAATTCTGCAATCAAAGCCTGACTCTGCTAGCTCTTGTTCGGTCCAGTTAATACCGATAGCTAAATCTTTGTGATAAATCCGCATCAGTTCATCTTTTACAGCATCGCGGCAATCCCATATTGAGGTGAGCTGGTTCTTTTTAGCTAACCTTGCACATTCAGTGCAGGCTGGCAAAGTCAAAGAAGGATGCGGCGTACTTGGTTTCGCATAATAGCTAAAAACGTCATTTGACGGTTCTGCACAAAACCAACATTGATGGCGAAGGTCAAAAGGGATATCGACTAAAGGAGGTAGATTATTCACAACAAGCCTATGCAAAATTCAGGTTATACCAATCTGGATAAATAAGTGATCAGATATTGCGTAGAGAAAATCGCTTAGAACAAGGCTGGAATTACAGCTAGCTAGTTGCTCTACCTACAAAATTTCTAACGAAGTTATAAGCGATTTTAACCAGTAAGAATGATCACATTCTTATGCTGATTGGTATTAAATAGTCATTCAATAAAAAAGCTGCCCGAGTTTCGTATTATTTACGTCTCTTAGCAGCTTAATGTATAGCCGTTACTTGCTATAACAATTGAATAAGAAGTGATTACTCAGCTTCTACATCAACTAATTCTTTAGCTAATACAATTGGGTCGACTTCGATGCATTCTTCATCAGCAATCCAATCTAAACCAACGAGTACGCCGTCGTCATTTAAATCGCCAACCCAGTACTCTAAAAATTCATTTAGGCTAATTTTAACCGCTTTGTACTCAGCCCATTCTTCAGTGCAATGGCTTGAAGCCGCAGCTTCAGTTGACCATAAAGGCATGACATCTGTTTGTTCAAATTCAGAAGAGTCACATACAACCCAACCTTCGCCTGTTTCATCCGCTAAGCCCCAAAGGACTTGATGTTCTTTAACGTTCTCAATAAAGCTTGCAACAGCTGGGGTTTGTTCAATCATGATTAGTCTCTTTGATGAATTCAATTAACGTGACGATTATACGGTAACTCTAATCAATACAAAACACTATTAAGCTAATGTGACAATATCAATGCAAACATGAACTGAAATTAACCAGATAAACACATATTTTCAATATTTAAGACTTAAAGGCTCTTGTTTCCTGAATCGCTATCAGTCACGATGTGGACAGTCATTATTTGTAGAAGTATTCATTTATGGTGCGTTTTAAATTTTCCCCGTTTATTAAGTCAGCGTTATTAGTTTCTAGTTGCTTTGTTAGTCTTCAATCGATTGCAGCGCCTGACGACTTTTCTCAATGTGTTGATAAGCTTAAAGTCAAAGCTCGCAGTGAAGGTTTGTCTGAACAAACGATCAATACCAGTGTTGCTAACCTTAAATTTATTCCCCGAGTGATTGAACTCGATAATCAACAACCTGAATTTAGTCAGACCTTTGGTAATTACTTTAATAAACGTGTTACCGATTGGCGTGTGAAAGAAGGTCGTCGCTTACTTGCTGAAAACCGTGAGTTATTAAATAAATTAACCAAAGAGTATGGTGTTCCTGGTCAATATATTATTTCGTTCTGGGGACTGGAAACTAACTTTGGCGGCTATAAAGGCAAGATGTCTGTGCTCAACTCTTTAGCCACATTAGCGTGCGATCCTCGCCGTAGTAACTATTTTACTAATGAGTTAATGCAGGCATTAAAACTGAAAGAAAAGTATCAGTTCGATGATGCCACAATGGTGGGCTCTTGGGCCGGAGCTATGGGGCATACTCAATTTATGCCGACTAATTATGCTAAATATGCTGTTGATGGTGACGGTGATGGCAAAGTCGATTTATGGAACAGCACCGCAGATGCTTTAACTTCAGCGGCGAACTTTTTACAACAGTTAGGTTGGAAGGCAAATGAGCGTTGGGGACGAGAAGTCAGTTTACCTGCAGATTATGACTACCAATATCTGGGCCGTAAGCATCCACAACCATTAACGCAGTGGGCAGAGATGAATATCACCCAAACAAGCGGTAAACCTTTATCAACCCCTGATATGGAAGCATCGTTATATGTTCCTTCGGGTCATACTGGGCCTGCATTTTTAGGTTACGACAATTTTGATGTGATCATGCGTTGGAACCGCTCAGAGTTTTATGCCATTGCTGTAGGGCACTTGGCTGATAGAATTAATGGCGCTGCGCCGCTTCATGTCAGTGCGCCAGAGCATGGGATGTTTAACCGCAGTGATATTAAAGTGATGCAAGCTAAGCTTAATGAGTTAGGTTTTGATGTTGGTAAACCTGACGGAGTATTAGGCAGAAACTCAATAGCGGGTGTGCAAGCTTTTCAGCGTAGTAAAAATCTAGTAGCTGATGGGTTCCCTGATGAAAAAACCTTTACTGCATTAGGAATGAACCTCAGTAATTAACCACTAGTTTTTGTAAATATAGATTCAAGCCGATTTTAACTCGGCTTTTTGCTAGCAGCTCGTTAGACGATTTGTTAAGCTGCGGCAATTATTGAAATCGAAGTAAATTAAGGACATTCGATGACAGCTCAAGATAATATGGTTGTACGTTTCAACTACACGCTTCGCGATGAGAAAGGTGAAGTGATTGAAACTAACGAGGGCGGATCGCCTATCGCTTATTTGCACGGCCATGACAACATGATGCCAGGTATTGAAGATGCTATTACAGGTAAAGAAACTGGTGCAAAATTCAGTGTAACGCCTCCTGCCGCTGATACATATGGCGAGCGTATGGAAGCTGCTGAGCAACGTGTTTCTGTTAAGCATTTACAAGGTGCGAAAGTGTGGAAAGCGGGAATGCCAGCGATCGTTAATACAGAACAGGGACAGCGCCAAGTCACTGTGGTTAAAGTCGGTAAGTTCATGGCAACTATCGATACTAACCATCCTTTATCTGGACGCGAACTAACATTTGATATTGAAGTTGTTGATGTTCGTGAAGCGACTGATGAAGAGATTGCTCACGGTCACTCACATGGTGAAGGTGGTCATCAGCACTAATTTGGCAAAGCGTTAAGCTAACTTACACTGATGTAACAATGATAATCCCAAGTGATTAATTCACTTGGGATTTTATATTTTTAGGCTGGAATGTATTAATGATTATTGAATATTCACAAGGCAAATTAGTGGTCACCCCATTTGAAGTACAATGCCGTTTAAATGTGAATAATATTGTATTAACCGCAATGGTTGATGATATGAAGTGTATTGCTGACAGATTATTACTTATTGCAGATGCGGGGGCGGTGCGCTGGAGTATTCAACTCGATAATAACCAGCAGTTTTATGAAGTGATTGAGGTTATGGGCATAGCACCAGAATAATGTTCATTCTGGTGCTATCAGTCATTAAATTAGAGCCTCTTATTAACGACTTATAAACTACCTCGGTTATGCGGGCGCATATAATCAATGATAGGGCCAGCTGGGACCACTTGTGTGGGATTAATTTGCTGGTGGCTAAAATAGTAATGCTGCTTAATATGTTCAAAATTAACCGTTGCTGCGATACCCGGTTGCTGATACAAGTCGCGTAAATACCCCGACAGGTTTGGATAAGATTCAATCGTGCGTAAGTTAGTTTTAAAATGTCCCACATACACGCAGTCAAAACGAATAAGCGTTGTAAATAAGCGCCAATCAGCTTCAGTGATTTGGCTGCCTAGCAAGTATCTCTTGTTAGCCAATAAAGCTTCTAAAGTATCTAGCGTATCAAATAATGGCACAACAGCTTCTTCATAGGCTTGTTGCGTGGTGGCAAAACCTGAGCGATAAACCCCGTTGTTGATGTTGGGATAAATAAGTTCGTTCAATTTATCTATTTCTGTTCGAAGATCTAACGGATAGTAATTCTCTGTATTACCGGTGATGTGATTAAACGCTGAGTTAAACATTCTGATGATTTCAGAGGACTCATTGCTCACTATAGTATTTTGCTGTTTATCCCATAATACTGGCACCGTCACTCGTCCGTTATAGTCAGGCTTAGCCTGTTGATATATCTGATACATAAAGTCTTTAGCAAATAACGGATCGACTTGTGCACCATCAATAGCTACTGCGCTACCTGACTGATTAGGTCCTTTAAACTCCCAACCATTTGATAGCATATGAGGTTCAACAACTGTGACACTAATGTGCTCGGTTAACTGTTTTAACTCTCGGAAAATTAACGTGCGATGTGCCCAAGGGCAGGCTAATGAAACATACAAATGATAACGACCAGATTCTGCTTTGAAACCGGCTAAACCAGTAGGGCCTGCACGACCATCCTCGGTGATCCAATTTCTTAATTGGGCATCTTCTCGCTGAAATTTACCGCCGCTTTCTTTGGTGGCATACCATTGATCAACCCACTGACCATTCTGTAATAATCCCATATAAACCCTCTACCGATGAATGCTAAAAAACAATCATAAATTAGCGTTAAATCGAATAAAACCTCATAAATTAGTCTCTTTCATTCGATTAATTTGAAAGGTTTGTAGGCTGAATAAATTTGAACTACATCATGCAGTAAAAATGTCAAATCGTGACTCAGCTCTAAATGTAAAAGGCAACTGTGGATGTTTGTATAAACAGACAATCAATTTAGTTAGCTGTTTTGATTAAAATGATGAGTAAATAAAAGCTTAACTAGCATATTAATTGATTGTTTTAGTTAAGGTGTATGCTAATTGAAAACCGAATAATCATTGTCTTTGTTGTGAATGTAATTGTAATGGCAACTTATTGTTATTGTTGGGTTAAATATCACATTCTGTAATTAAAATGCCATATAAATAGTCCAGTGTTTGCTACCATTCAACGCAGAGCTGGGTAGCTCGTAACTATAAAAATATTTTGATTAGGGGTTAGATAATGAAAAACACTTTATACAAAGGATTAGTGGCAACGGCTGTGATCGCAGCATTGTCTGGTTGTAGCAGTGACGATGATAACGATCAAACTGCATGTGAAGCTGCTGGTGATGCTTGTACTAGCTTTACCGTTATTCATACCAATGATAACCACGGTCGTTTCTGGGAAAACGGCGACGGTGAATATGGCATGGCTGCACGTAAAACGGTTATTGACCAAATTCGCGCTGAAGTAGAGGGCCGTGGTAACGAAACGATTCTTTTATCAGGCGGTGATATTAACACAGGTGTACCTGAATCTGACATGCAAGAAGCTATCCCTGATTTTGTTGGGATGAACTTACTTGGCTATGATGCAATGGCTGTAGGTAACCATGAGTTTGATAACCCATTAAGCACGTTAGATATGCAAGCAACGCTAGCTAACTTCCCAATGCTTGCTGCTAACATCTACGACAAAAACGCTGAAGAACGCTACTTTGAACCATACCGCGTATTCGAAATTAACGGTCTAAAAGTTGCTATTATTGGTTTTACTACTGTAGATACACCAAAAGTACTAGAAAGAAACCTTGTTTATGTTTAATATGCCTGTTCTTTACACCTAATGTATATTTACGACAATAAATATGAACAAAGAAGATCAAAGTTTACCAAACCTACCAACTATCATTAATTATTCCCGTATCAGTAGTGCTAAACAGTCTCAAGGTACAGGCTTAAGCCAACAGAATAACCACGAGTTACTAAATACGCTCAGTGTTACCTATGATATGCCTTTAGATACTCGTTCATTTAGCGATATCGGTAAGTCTGCATATCATGGTAAACACTTACAGAATGACCTAGGCAAGATTCTATCCCTTATTGATAATGGCTCTATTGCCAAAGGCTCTATCATTGTTGTATTCGCTCTAGATAGGCTTTCAAGGGCTGAAGTAGATGAAGCAGCATCATTACTGCTTAATATCATTACTGCTCATGTGAAGGTATACACGGCCATTGATGGACGTTTATATGAGAAAGGTGACCCTAATCTATTCGTTAATTTGATTATGTCACTCATTGCCTTTCAGGTAGCAAATGAAGAATCTAAAAAGAAGTCAGTTAGAACGACGAAAGCATATCAAGGTAAGCTTGAAAGCACTGATACCGATGCAGACGGGTATAAACGATGGATTGGTGTTGGACGCTTACCTTTTTGGTTAGATGCGTCCAGTGGATATGTGCGCCCTCATGATTATTATTTTAAAGTCGTACAACAAATGAGCCAGCTACTATTAGATGGTTATGGCACTACAGCACTTTTAGATTGGCTTAATGAGAATCACCCTGAGCCAAAAGGTAAGCCTAATTGGGGCTATGCCTCTGCTGCTAGGTTTCATAAGCACATAAGCCTGTATGGGGCACTTTCTCTCAATGGCACAGAAACGCCAGACTACTATCCTGCACCAATTGATAAAAATACATGGCTACAGATGCAACATGTAAAACAGTTGCGACATAAAAAAAGGGTAGGTAAAAAAGTAGTCTCATTGGCTTCTGGTATAGGTGTTGCCTTCTGTGCTCACTGTGGCTCACCTACAAGGGTTACTTACGACCATACCAGAGATAAAATGTCATACAGTTGCCAAGCCCAATTGACACTTAAAACTTGTACAGGTTTTTCATGTGATGCCCGAATACTAGACAAGCACCTATTCATACTGGTTCAAGATGCCCTCAAACAAGCTCATAGCAAGGACTTGGAGCCAGATAAATCTGATTGTATTGCTAACGAATTAGAGGCTCTTAAACAGCGTTTAAATGAGTATGTTGAGGCAGCAGAAGCAGGGGAGTTGCCTAAGTCACTATTTGGAGCCATGACCAAATTAGAAACTCAGATTGAAGATAAAGAGGCTGAACTTAAATCTCACCTCATTGGTTCTGCTATTCCAGATGATGATGAAATTCTAAATGAGTGGAGCCAGCAACAAGAAGAAGTTACGCAAGACTATCACCATGAAGATAGATTGAAGTTGAGAACTCTAATACAGAATACTGTTGAGAGAATGGAAGTGTTGAAGTTCAAAGGCACTAAAGATTTCAGCCTGAAGGTGTTGTTACGAAATGGCACTGTAAGGGTAATTGCGGTTAATGCAGATGGTCATTACTTGGCAACACCAAATGAAGATGAAAAGCTTAACCATTTAGTACACCTATTAGATAAAATGGTTAAGCCGTATTAGCTTATACCTAATCGGACGCTTCACAATGCAGTTTTCGACCTTAACTGTCATTTTGGTTAAGTGCTGCGCAGACCTCATAAGCAAAGACGCATTCTTTCTATGGTTGTATTTTGAATATCGCTAAAGTATTTGAAAAACATATTAGATTTACAACAATCACTTAACAGTGATATCTTTTCTGCATGGATTGAGCAGCTTGGAAAGTTATCGTGCTGCTATTGAATAAACTGCTAGGCTCTAAGGAGAGAGTAATGGAAGGTTTAGGGGTTATAGTTTTTAACGGAATAGGAATGTTAGTTTGTTTCTTTATTGGGTTAGTTGTCGCATATTGGGGATTTCAAGTATACAAAAATGATGACACGGACCCTAAAGACAAACAGCTAATCGAATGGGGGAGCTTTAAGGTTACTTCACGGGGAAGTGGCTCTGTAGCTATGTCCACAGCTGTTCTTTGGGCTTTCATTGGTTACAGTGTTAGCCCTTCAATAACTCAAACACCAAATGGCCCTGACTACACATCCATTTCCAATGAAAATAGTGAACAATTGGCTATTGTTAGTGCCGAAGTGTCAAACCCAAATGCAGTACTTAATCAACCTGAGCAATTAACAAGATATTTGACTAAAAGCATCTCGTCTGATGAAATTAATGAGAACCAAATTCGTGTTAATGGCTTGATTGGTAAGCTGGATGTGAGTTCGGTAGATTATTTAATAGATGGATTAGGTAGCCCTACATTAACAGCCCATGCAACGGGAGAGTTTGGCGATGTAATCGTTTGGTTTACGCCTACAGTTAACGAACAAAATCAAATAGTATTCAAAGCTAAAGGTGTTGCAAAGCAAATTGAAAAAGAACCTAACGAATAAGGATAGGCCGCGCGCAGCCGCGTCCTTATCCCAAGTGTTGAACAAGCCCGAGTGATACCTTTATATAGAAAATATCGGCGTAAGAACTTACGCTTTTAAGGTGTGCACTGTGCCGATTCCCTTTGGCGGCAGTAGTGAAGTGAATTACATAAACTTCTAAATTGTTCGTAGGTAATACTCGTACTTTTATAGCTTAGGTTTTTTGAAATATGGAAGCTTTCAGGATGTCGTAACTCATTTTTGTCCAAAAGTGTTCTGCTACAGTTAAGCCTAGCGTTTAATCTTTTTGTAGCATCTGTTAAAGTCTTTTTGCTCTAACTTATCTAACTTGTTTGTGGCCTTACCTTAATCGGGTAAGGCTTTTTAGTTTCTAAACGTCTAACAATCTTTTATATAACTCCACTGGAGCACAAAGAGTGCTAACTCGTTCTTCTTTGTTGATGACTTCGACAATAGCCGAACCTTCATTAAAAGAAGTCATAATTCTTGTTGCTAACATTTCAGCATACTCATTTACTAAATGAGGATTTGAGAAGTTAAGCATATCAATTGACTGCATACCTTGTTTGTCCATCATGACTAAAGCGTTACTAACTTCGGCATGGTTCGAGCATTCTACTTGTATAAATGGCATTGCTTACCCCTAAATTAAACCTAATGACTTTCTGAATGGATGGTATGAAATAAGAAGGTGACTCCATCGACTTGTGCCGTTCTTGTCGTTACGACCTAAACCAGAAACACTTACAATATCTGGCACATCGTGGTTAAAATCCATCAAACCACAATCAACAAGAGCAGTGATAACCTTAACTCTTGAGATACCAAGCTGTTTACCAATATCGCTAGGAGCATCAACCGCTAAAGCTGCAAAAGATGAATCAGGGTTAACTACATGCTTACGAAGGTCATTAGCCAAGTTAGGTAAACTTAATTGAATGCGTTGCTTCTCTTTCCGTTCAAGCTCTAACTGTTTCTCTGTAATCTCACGCTGCTGAACTTCTCTAGTAAGCAAACCAAGTTGAGCTGAGTTCATCGAGCCAAGGATTGCTGATGGTGATGTGATGTACTCAAACTCTTTAATCTTGGCCTGTACTTTCTTACGTACAGCTTTCGATTCACGCATACCAACTAACATCATTTGGTCTTGGGTAAGGTTGGCAAATAGTACAATATTTCCACGTACGGTTTTTTCGTACGTCACTAAATCGTCTATCTCGTCCACTACTTTCTTCATGAACTCGTTATTGCGAACTTTATTTTCACCTTCTGCCAAACGAGCAGGGTTAATGATGATGTTGAGGAAGTCCAACGAGGTCATTGTTTGTTCTTGAAGTATTGGTGTTTGGATATTCACTTGAAAGGTTCTCCTGTACTTAATCCAATTAGGAACCAATCAACCTTGTTACAGGTTAAGCCCAACGGCTTATTACTGATTGGCCTGAATGCTAATACTGCTCAGGTTAAGTAAAGGATGGGATAAAGCCTCTTAACTAACAGCTAGGTTAGTCGCCCTTATCGCTCCATTGAGATGAATAGTACAAGTGGTCTGCGATGAAGGATAGTTGTAGGTATCATGTAGGTTTTAGTTAAGTGCATGATTTTTCTGAGAAAGAAAGTTTAATATAAATCTCCGATTGAACCATGGATTCTAATCGGTAATTCCTCAAACCCTTATGGTGCAGGGGTTCCAGAGGTGAGGGCAAATCTGCCCTCTCATAGGTGAGCACAAACCTTTGCTGCCCTAACTGAATGCCCTATCAAATACCGCAGCTATGCCTTCACTTTGAATAACCGAGATATCAACACCTCTGTGTAGTGCTGCCTGCCGTTGTCGTGCCTTTGTTGCCGCAGATGCATCTTCCTCATCCTTAATGTACTGGTTACGTAGTTCCACATTGTCGGCATGGATAACGAATGTGGTCATGTAACTCATTCCATTAGTGCTATCGCTTAATCTACGCTCAGTGAAGACCAAACCATCTTGCACCAATCTCTTTATAGCCCTGCTTACTGAAGGCTGACTCATACCTATGTCATATGCAATGTAGCCGATTGATGAATCGTATCCATCCTCTATACCGATATGCTTTAAGTTCTCAAGGATTGCCAATTGTGTCTTACCGTAACCTTTGCTCATGATTCTTCTCTATTGTTTTAAGTGTTATGTAGACTATATACCACTTAAGTGTTGAGTCAAGGGTAATCCCATTTGGGGATAACGAATCGTTGCCTCTGACCAGACCCGTCTACTGGACGGGTTTCAGCTTTTTACCTTTTGCATTACCCTGAATCGGGGCTGTGGTTAAGGGGTACGTTTTTCATGCTCCCTACTGGAACCCCTTTTTTGCAGTGTCTGGCTACTGCACTCCTTTAGGGGTATCCAATTTGGTTGACCCTTTCTAAAATCCCATTTTGGCCTGATGGCTTAGGGGAGCGAATCCCGCCCCTAAATCTTTAGCCTTTTTACAGTGGGTTCTGACTGCTTCACGGGCATTCGAGTAACCCAACTTCTCAGCAACTTCCTTACCAACAAACCATGGTCCCCCATCTTTGTCGATTGCAGTTAGGTTGCCAAAGGTTAAGCGCATCTAGACTGTAACGCTTCATCCAAGTATTTGCGTCTGATATGTACTTTAGATGAGGTAAGTAAGCCTTCTCTAAGTCTCTGAGCAGCACGATAAGTAATTTTGAAGGCATTCATGTAGTAATCACAAGATTCAGCCTTGGGTTGCTTCTGATGGTTCATAGCATGTAGCCCTAATGTAAGTTTTTCTGATTTATAACATAACCTTAAGAGCCTCCTCAAGCCTCTGTAGTGGGTTTTAGCCCTAAATGGCTATCATTGCACTGCTTTTACCTTAAAAGCCCTTGAAAAGCCTTACAGGTAGCTTTAAACCTCTCTCGCTTCTCCCTCCCTCCAAGCGTCAAACACTACGCTGTGCAAGCTCAACGAATGTGAAGGAGCGGAGCGACTGACCTCGATTGAGTGAAGTGCAGGGGAGTGGTTGTAAGCGTCCATAATCACCAATTAATACCATTTAACCTTCAACTAAATATCATTGCTTAGAATGAGTTTTAGGATGGTTTAAATAGATTTATATCTACGATGTATGACGTACCAATTCGGCATTGAGGGTTTAGGAACCGCGCTCGCTTCGCTGCGCTCGAACCCTTCACCCGTCCCGAATGTGGTACTGGTGTGTGGTGGGTGTGGTTATGTGGTTCCCTTATCCGAGACAATTAAGCTGCACTGTCTCCGATGTGAGATTATTTCGAATAATTGTCTCCAATGTGAGACAAAAGCAAAGCCTCTGCAAATTCCCCTATATATATGTTTCTTATTAGGGGAAAATGACCCTTAGTAATTCCTAATATGCTCTACAACCCTTGAGGTGTAAGGGTTAGATGTTTTTCTCTGGTGCCAAAAGTGACACCCCAAAGTTAAATATCAAATAACCGACCTCTTTTTTGACTCAAAACCCTATGAAGTTGGTAAGAGGGTGTATATGCATTCTCTTTTAATAGACCCCTACCTACATACTAAATCGCCCTTACCTTAAGAGCCTAAAACACTGAAAGCCTTACACAGCAAGGCTTGCGGGGGTATTTGACTACAATGTATCACTTGTATCATTTGATACTTTTAGCCTTGAGTAAATCATTTGATACAACTATTGACTCAATTGATATAATTGATACTATCACCGCACCTTACAACCAAGGAGATAAGCATGTTAAGTCACCTTAAACTACCCGATGGAGTTAACGAAGCAGAGGGTAGTATTGATATATCGGCATTGCAAAAAGACCTATCTCTTACTATGACTACGGCACAACAAGAATTATTAGCTAACGCTATGCTTGCTGATGTGCGTAAGCGACGTGTTACCAAGGCGCAGATTAATAAGTTTCTTGATGAGGATAAGTGGAGGGGTTACTTGAAGCAGCGATTATCCGACCCGATTTATCATCAATGGATTTAATGTGGGGATTAGCTAAGTCTCTCAACCTAAGTAGAGGATGGGCTAAAGCGGTCTGCAAACGAAATGTATACGACAGCGAGAGAAAGCAGATACGAACCATACTGAACATCCTTATTGATAGTTCGCCAATGTTTAGAATACTTAAGGATACTTCGGTAAGCGCATTAGATATTGATGTGGTATGTCGCTCTAAGAAGGTAAGTACTGTTTTACGTTTACTAAAGAGTCAGGTGGAAGAAACTATGAAGTCAGCCAAATTACAGATTGAACTTGCAGATGCACACAAACGCATCCAAGAACTTGAGTCACAACTACAAGCACCAACTGATTGGAAGGGAGATGCCATTAAGATGAAGGCGGAAGGGCTTACCAATGCAAAGATTGCAGTTCAAACAGGTAAAGGTACAGCTACTATTCAACGCTACTTAGCAACAGACGAGGCTAAAGCTTTAGTTAAACAGAGCTCATAAACAACTAACCATCAGGCAGGAAGTCACACTTTAATTCAAGGAAACAAACCATGAAGCAAGTTAATATCCCAAGTGAAGTAGCTAATATGTTTACTCACTTATTCCCCGAGTTAGACCTTAATACCTTTGTTGAGCAGCATCTAACTGAAACCATCGTTGAAAGACAATCCATCATTGATGAAGTGACCTTGAGCTCTAAGCAAAGAGAGTTAGGGTATACCTTGTTAGATGAACTGACCACTGACCTCACTCGAACACTCACAGTAGACGATATCAAGAACCTGACTGTTGTAGCTTATGGTTTGGCATTTAGGTTTATTGATGAGCCTGATGTATCAAATAACCTACCTAAAGCGCTTGAGTCCATACACGGATACTTAGAGCTTCATGGCTCCCTTTCTCCTGAGAGAGTTAAGGCGCTGAACAAAGCAATTAGTACACTAATTCAAATCAGATAGGGGTAGGTTATGGCTTTATCAAATGAGCATAAAGAAGCATTAGACTTAATGACCATCCACGGCATGACCATTCCTGATGTATCTGCTCATTTGGGTGTACCAGAGTCTCTCATACATGAATTGTGGTGTTTAGCTGTTGGGGCATACATTGAATTGCTTGATGGGAGTTCTCCCCTTACAGAAGCGTTTAAGAGGGCTGAGGCTTATGAGCCAGAAGTACAAACATAAGAAAACCATAACTATCTCTTTAGGTACTGCTGATAGGTTGCTTAATGCTGCATTAGCCCAAATGCTGGAACCATACAACCTCAGGGTCAGAACTCATAGGAAGGGTGAGGAGCCTAAGCCTCGCACTGAAAAGCTTCCTGCTGACCATGAGCTTATTAAGCTGTTACTGGCTCATCTTGAGGATGCTTAGGCATCCTTTTTGTTATCTGAAGGGGCGGTGATTTACCGCTCTTGGCATTTCATCGTACGCGCAAGTTTGGAGTCATGAAGAATCAAGCAGGTGCAGGCCAATTCGGCATGCACGATTTGCAGGTTTACCAGACCATTGGTGGTCTGATGTAATCAACTTTGCCATAGTTTTTGGGTGCAACAGGAAATGGAATGCTTGAGGAGGTTGTCGAATATACGGTGTTTAGTGGTGGTGCAACTACCATGAAAGGGCTAACAATGGCATGACCTTCATTTAAACTATCGCAGTGCATCCACATAGCTTCATAGGTCGCAATGTCTATCAGGTTATCTGTTATATCGTCTGTACCTTCCCAGTTTTTACGCTTGGTTCGCTTGAAGAAGTGAAACTGATAAACACCTTTGACCACTTGAATAGCAAAGCACTTATCCAAAAGTGTGAATACGTTACCTTCTCCGAACACATCGAGTAATTGAGTAGGGTTAAACACTGCCTCAAAGTGCTTAAAGTTTACGCCTGTTTCCATCTTCACCCCCTATAACAATAATAACCATGATATCAGTAGGGTTATTTGCAACGCCATAGCAAAAGACAATAATAGCCCTACAAACTATAAGGGGTTGGATATGAAAACAATTGGTGAAGTATTAGATACAGTTATCGCTAAAGATAAATCAAGCAGAACCACAGTAACACTCAAGACCTTAGCTAATATGGATTGGCACTTAGAGAATGGTCATACTCAAGACGTTCAAACATTCCTTGAGAACCTTCTTCATGATGTTAATGTTGGTTTTGATAAGTACGACAATGGTAACTATGCAAGTAAAGCCACCAGCATTGACCTATCATTTAGTTCTATAGACATTGAGGTTGATAAACGTGTTAAAGGTATCAACGGGTTTGAACGTCAGACTGTACATACATTTGCTGAGCACGTTCTGTTAATGCTTGAAGGTTATGATGTAGACCAACTATGGTTAGACCGAGCACTAAACCTAGCCTCTAAGGTATTACGTCAGAAGGGTGACACTATCACCTTACAAGTAACTGATGAATTGGGTAATCGTGTTTACCCTGAGACTGAGTTCTTCGGTGGTACAGTTCATGGCATGAATACTGATGTTACCTCTCGATTTGCCCTATCAGGTCGATAGATTGAGCCATAGATAAAAAGAAGGGAACCTCAATGGTTCCCTTTTTAGTGCCTGTTATTGTATTGGTTCGGCTTCACCTGCAAGGGTGATACCTGCCATTTGTCCCATTAAGTGACCAAACTCTCTGATGTGGTCTGCTGGTACTTTCTCAAAGTCTAAAGAGAATATCTTGGCTACTGAGTCTTTAACTTCCTGAGGTGAACCCGTCATATCTCTATACAAGATACGTTGTATTTCACGATAGGTTTCTTGCTGAATCTCAGATGCCTTACTTGATGCAATACCACGGTTAATCATCCAAGGTAATGCAGCAGCAGTAGGGTGCATGGCAGATGATAAAACAGTACCTACAAGCAAATCATCACCACCTAATACAGTGGTAAGGCTACTCTTAAGGCTTTCGTCCATGGTTTTGCCCGTAGTTAACTCAGCTAAGCGTCTGGTTCTCTCTTGTCGCTGCTCAAGGTTGAGCATTTCCTTAAGGTTGCCTGTCTGCATGCGTGGTGAAAGGTCAGATACCTTTTCAACATTCTTAAGCTGTTGGTCAGTAAGAAGTCTAGTGGCTCCCTCTCTTGCATCTCGAGGGCTATTAGCTATCTTCTGAATCTGCTCTTTAGCAGCTTGGCCAATACCAGCACTGGCTAAGTCCCAATTACCATCTTTAATAGCTTGGAACGTGTTAGCTGCTTGTTCTTCATTGGATCCGAAGAAGTCACGACCTTTACCAGCTTGCTTCAATACACCTTCGTTGTACCAAGATTGAATAGCTTTAGCGTCTTGGTAATCAGGTGAGGCATTGGTAAGGATATCGTTTAGCTCACCCCAACGATTCATGATGGCTGTACGCTCTGAACCAGATGCTCTACTACCATTACGGTATAAAGCCTTAGCTGTTTCATCCAGTATCTGAAATCTACTAGCCTGAGGGTCTAATTCCTTAGCAATACGGCTACCTTCACTGAATGCAGTTTTCATAGCCTTAGACTGCTGTAGCTCTTTAGGTAATTGAACAGCACTAGCAGGTGTTTGGTATGCAGCTTGGTACATGCTTGCTGTTTCTTGGTTTAACTCTGCTCGTTGATTCTGGTTTAAGCGTTCAAAGTTGACCGAACCACTATCTAACACTTCACCAGTGCTCAACGTTCTAGTTGCAGTATTAGGGCTAACACCTAAATCATCACCAGCTTGAACAGTAGGGCTTACAGCTTCCGTGATATCTGCTTGTTGTTGGTTCTGTCTTGCTGCCTGTCTTTCGAGTAACGTTCCAGTAGGGTTTTTATCACCAGTAACACTAGTTCCGACTCTTGGCGTACCTGCATTACGGTTAATTGATGCTGTCAGGCTTTGCATTGCATCAGCGTCAGCAAGCATTACAGATGAACCAGTACCAGCTTGAGGATTACCTGTTGCATCAACACCTCTACCACCTCTAGACAATTCAGCTAAATCAGCAGCTACTTGGTCAGCGTTCAATCTACCTGCTTTAACTTCCTCATTTAGGTATCTGGTTAAGGTGTTTTGAGCATCCGCTTCAGGACTACCCTCTAGCATACGTCTGAACCATGGCACTCTACTTGCCAAGCTTGTTGCACCTTCAGCAACTCCACCAACAACAGGGGAGAGGACTGCACCGATACCACCACCTACAGCAGCATCACTAGCTACTTCACTAGCAGTTTTACCCTCACTCGAACCAGCACCTTCAGTAGCTCCATAAACACCACCTACCATAGCTGTTCTACCTGCACGATTAAGAGCATTAGCGCCTTGGCCTACCCAGTTAGCACCAGCAGCAGGAGCTGCTAAACCACCAAGTAACTCAGCACCTACAGCAGAATTAGGATACTTCTCAGCAAACTCACGCATACTTAAACGTTCAGCATCTCTAGCTTGCTCGTAGTTCTCTTTGAAGTTGGTCGCTTCAAATTCCATTAAGGCTTTAGCACCAGCGTTAGCAGCACCTTTGATTTCATCACTAAAGCCAAGTGTTAAACCTTGCTGTAATGAATCACGAATGCCTTGGTCATACTCTTGACCTTCTTCACTACGCTGTAACCATTCAGGCAGGTTTTCATTAAAGTTACGCCTAGCAAAACCAAGTAAGCTAACGTTGTCAGCTACTGAACCAACGAAGTTAGCTGTCTGTCTTGCACCATCCATAAAGCCATTAATAGGCTCAGTTGTATTTGGCTCCTCTTGAGTTACAAACTGTGCAAATGGATTACTATCTTGTGGTTTTGTGGTGGCAGGTTGTTGATTGCCACCATTCACAAACTGTTCAAATGGATTAGCCATTAGTTAACTCCTCAGGTAAGTAACCGAACGTATTCATGAAGTAGTCCTGCATTTCCTGACTAGGGTCATTCATCAACATTTGGATAGCTTCATTAGGTGCTTGAATAATCTCAGTAGGATTACCAATAGCTGCATTGGTCTTAGCCTCAATCTCTTGCTTACTTTCGTAAACTGGCTTAGTCCAATTGTCGTATGTGGTTCCTTGGTACTGTTCAGCTACACCTAACTCTTTAGCAGTCTTGGTGTTGGCATTACTAACAGAGGCGATACTATCTCTAGTTGCCTTAACTGCCATAAGTTGTTGAGCAAAAGACTTACCCTCTAATGCTTCAATGGTTAGGTTCATTGCGGTATCAGATACAGGTGCGAATGCTCGAACAATGTTACGAACAATCTCAAGCTTTCTTGATTCACTTAAAGCGTAAAGGTCATTAAGTTCAGACTCACCTAACTGCATTCCCATTGGCTCCAAGATACCGTTAAGGCTTTGCTTAACACCTGAACCAATACGAGAAGCATTCTGGTCTTGCATCAATGAGATGATTTCTAAACCTTCATCTAAGTATTGAATCTCAGCTTCATAGTTGTTCTTGTCAGTAACGTGAGTAACAAACTGGTCAGCACTAAACTGTCCACGGTTATTCTCTTTAACTGATTCCTCTGCGATATACTCTTGAGCAGCAGTAAACTGTTCATCTGTATATTCATGAGGATTACTTAACACTTGCATGTGATAGTCCATGATTTCAGGAACTACCTCAGTGTTATTGGTCATATCAACTACTTCACCGTTACGGTCATAAACTCTACCGTCTTTACCTTTAGATGCTTGGCTAATGTTTCCGTCTGCATCCTTAACTTTGATGTCAGTAGCAAACACATCACCACCTTGACCAATGTTCATTCTTGGGTCGGTAGCTGTACCAATCTGTTTAGTTTGACCAGTAATATTATTAGTCTGTAGCATCACTTTGCTACCACCTAACTCTACTGTTTCTGGCTCACTAAACTGAGGTTTTAAACCTGCATCTACTTGTAGTTGGTTCGCATACTGCAAGCGTAGTTGTTCTTGTACTTCTGGTGTTTGACCTATCATTGCCTTCTCTAAAGACTCAACCTTTTGCATAGCTGTCATGTCGGGTGTGAAGGTTGCATTCAAGTCTGATAACTGTGTCTTTGCTTGGCCTATAAAGTCTTGTTGTCTGAAGAACTCAGTAGCTTCAGCTTCTTGCATCATACGTTGAGGAGCAGCATTAGCAGCTTCATTAATCTGAGCCATATCAATATCATTACCATATTGGGCTAAGTCTTGGCCTAGGTTCTGATTCATCTGGTTAGGGTTTGCGTACTGTCTTAGGTTAGCGATAGCAGCTTGAGTATTATCATTAACTGTCTGTGCTCGCTGCTGTTGCTGATTAGTAACCTGTTGGTTAGCTAATGCCCGCAAAGATGCGACACCTTCATTAACTTGATTGGCACTGTTGGCAAATAGATTGTTAGCAGCATTATGGTTCACTGCATTTATGTTTTGCCATGTAATAGGGGATTTAGCCATAGCGTTGAGGCTCCTTAGTTATTAACGTTAATAACATTTCAGGAACCCAGAATATTGCATTGCTACACTGAGATACTTCACCGATGAACCGTGTAATGTCCAAGTGATAGTATCTTGATAACCCTTATCAATAAAGGGTTTGGGAGTAATAACCTTACATTAATTGTGGATACTCCTGAGGGCAAATCTAAGCCCGTACAGGAGGTTTTATTGTCATGGTTCGGCCATTGCATAGGCTTTCACCAAAGGCTTCTGAATGCTCCTCCTTAGCGGGGAGGAACACCCATGGCTAGATAATTACTTGCAAGGCAAATACCTGAACCAGATAGCTTTATAACAGCAGTGTCATACTGACTGAGCCAGTTAATATTGAGCATCTTTGCATGATGTAATCAATACGCTCTGGTGTTGTCATATTGTGTGGATGGTTCCATTGCCCCGTTAAGGGTTGTAACGACCTACACAATACCTGTATTCCATCTTGGGTATCTTCATGAGTGCAAATCAATCCAACTACCTCTGATGTTATTGCCATCACCTACAGTTTCTAGAATGTAGGCTAGATTACCTGAACCATAACGCTTCAATGCCTTGAAGGATGCTCCGTGTATCTGAGAATAACTATATATGATGCCTGTTCATCAGGCCATACTATAGGCATAAAAAAACCCTAGGCTGAAGGTCGACGAAAACCTGTATCTAGGGTCTTTTATTTACAAGTGCGGCCAGAGCACCAATTACAGGGGCTATGATATCTTTACCCTTATATGAGTCAAGTTTCCTATAGAGAGAATTGGTGATTTTGGTGTCATCTCAGGTAGTTTTGGATATTCTGGGGTATTCTGGGTAAAAACTACACACTAACAACTTTTGCCCCCCTACCTACACAATGCCTACCATCTAAAACCATACTTCTGCTTATATACTGATAAGTCCTAATTCATTCAATACTTACATATGAACCAGCCTCAAAAGCATGAAAACCTGTCTCTACCTCCTACATACCACTTGCCCCAAAACAGTGACTAGGTAATACTTTAGGTGGATTTAGCAGGAGGCGCTTTCTTAGGCTTATTCTGAGGCTCATACCTTTTTGGCAAGGGTATGAGCTTTTTTCTATCCAAAACCTAAAGGCAGAATTTTTTATAATATTTTTGCTTAAGGGAAAAATACATAATCTAAGTATCACCTCACTATTTATACATATAGACGCTGAGCAGCGAAGTACCCCCCCCACCTATATATGGTTAACAATTCAGCAGTGAATTGAGCAACTCTTTCAAACTCTTTACTAACAAGTCCTTAGACTCGTGTGACCATGGTCATGTTACTCACTTTAATGTCTATAAATTGTAGAGTGCTTAAATGCAAATAGGCACAATGCGCTGAAATTTACATGCACCTGTTAGTAACTTGAATATAGGTGTTATAGCAGCATTTGGGCTACTAGCTTTCTGTTTGTGGGTCACAGTTACTTTAAAGATTTGAATGGGTGCTTGCCTAATCCAGATTGAAGAAAATACTCGACCAAAAGACAAAGAGACTGAGCTTTAACCAACTTAATAATTTATTAACCGTTACACCCTTTAATTCATAAAAGAGTCAGCATCAATGAGAAAATTATTTATAGCAGCATCGGTATTACTACTTACAGCATGTGGAGGGGGTGATGACAAAAGCGGATGCTCTTGGAATAACGAAGCAACTGAAACCGTGGATAACGTTAGCACCACTTATGAGTTCACAGAAAACACCTGCAATGAAATTGATTACGCCCAAGTAAGCACAGGCGACCATGCAGCAGCAGGGAAGGTGCTTGTGATTAGTAGTAGCAATCCAGATGATAGACCAGAATATACTCACTTAGATAGTTACCAGCATCGTTACAACTATTCGAAGTCAACAGGTGAAATTCAGCAAATGTTCACCACCAATGTCTCTGGTAGCTCTTCGTGGGAAGTGGTGGTTTCAATAAAGTGGTTAATTAGTGAGCCTGACCGTGTAACTGCAACGGTTACCGACCCACTAAGTGAATACACAACTTGGTATGCCGAAGGGTCTGAGCAGTGGGATGATTTCTTTAAATACGCTGATATAGAAATGAATCAAGCCAAGTATGAAGAAGCCATAAAGCACGCAACAGTAACAATTAAATAAGCCCAAATAGGGTGGCACGCTTCACCCTTGTTCATAAAAGAGAGAAACCATGAAACATTTATTAATCATCCTTGCTTTAGCCTTTACAGCTACAGGTTGTCAGTCAACTTATACACCATCGACTCAGGAGGAATTAGGCCTTCATGTGTACACTGACGCAACAATTAAGCAGTGCTATATTAGAGGGTTTACATCAGAGGATGTATTCCTTAAGTCTAGCGAGTATCGCAGATGGCTCACTGAGGATTACGAATTTACTCAAGAATCTAAGGATTTTATGGATAGCATTCAAGAAGATGTGCAACAGTATATTGATGATGAACTGACTCTTGAATACTGTGCTGAAACGGCTGTTATATTTATGGAAGGGTGGAGCGACATGCAGCGCTATAAGCAGGCTACACGTGATGCGCTTCAAGGACTAATGGATGACCACAAGCAGCGCACACAACCAGCAACCGTGTGCAATTCCCAAGTGGTAGGTGGCAGTATAAGAACCACCTGTAAATAATTCATTAAAATAGGCGGCAGTAGTCGCCTAAACCGAAAAGTGAACTATGAAACATTTAATTATCATCCTACTGGCATTCGCCTTCCATGTTAATGCTGACAATGAGCAATTTAAGATATGGGAGAAAGAGATTGAATCTGCAGAATTTGGTGAGCAATATAAACTTTATACCGAGGGTATGAAATTATTCTTGACCTTACCTGACTGGTTAAAATCTGAACTGAACAACAAGGTGGGGGGGGTAAGTCTGGCAGAATCAGGTACTCGAGCTATTGGTGAGCTAGGTTGTGCTGGAGAGGTGAGGAAGCGTAATAAAGAGGATGGTCTATTTTTTACATCTACTAAAGTGCAGAGAAATAAAGATTATGATATTTACTCATCGGTGCAGATGGTTGACCCTAAGGAACAGGAATTATTGGTTAAATATATTTACCTTAACATTTCTTTAAGCATGTTTTTAACAAAAGATTCGAATGTTTATTTCTGTGTTTAAGTCTTATTTTTGTCTCTGATATGTAATAAATGAATAAGGCGAAGTTAAGGATTAAGCCAGATGGATGAAGCAACAAAGATTTACCTAGACCATGTTGAAGGAGCAGCTAAGACGATTGATATTATCCGAGATTTATTAAAAGGATTGTCTGTTGCTGAAATAGTTAAGAAGTATGGAGTACACAGAAGTAGAGTGTATAAAATCAAGACTGACTTTCTATCTGATTAAATAATAGCCCTTGCTCTTATGAGTGAGGGTTTTTTTGTGTGTATAACTTCCAAATATCCCCTAATTTAATCCACATTCAACAATCTAATACGTTTGGAACTCCAAAAATTGTTAACCCTGAGAATGTTGAAAACTTAGCGTTTACCGACCCACAAGAAGAACTACCGAAAGTATTAGCTGAAATTGAAGCCAATGAAGAAGTAGATATGGTATTTGCTGTGACTCATATGGGTCATTACGCAGATGGTAACCATGGCACTGAAGCCGCTGGTGATGTGATGTTAGCGCGTTCAGTTGAAGAAGGTCAGTTACACGCAATTATTGGTGGTCATTCACAAAATCCAGTTTGTATGGAAGGCGATGATTATGCTGACTTTAACCCTGGAGAAGAGTGTAAGCCAGATCAGCAAAATGGTACTTACATCATGCAAGCTCATGAATGGGGTAAGTATGTTGGTCGTGCTGACTTTGAATACATGGATGGTGAGCTAACACTAGCGAACTACTCTTTAATCCCTATCAACTTGAAAGAAGAAGATGATAACGGCGATTTAGTATTCATTACTGAAGAGATCGAAAAGAACCAAACAGTTTATGACATGCTTAAGCCTTACCA
Source organism: Shewanella olleyana (assembly GCF_023283825.1). Lineage (GTDB taxonomy): Bacteria > Pseudomonadota > Gammaproteobacteria > Enterobacterales > Shewanellaceae > Shewanella > Shewanella olleyana. The sequence goes on from NZ_JAKILD010000019.1 coordinate 49,666, forward strand.
AGAGCGTGGACAAGAACTACTTGATGTAGTGATTTCTTACACTGATGGCAAGTTAGAAGGAGACCGTGAAGTTGTTCGTGTAGAACAAACTAACCTAGGTAATTTACTGACTACAGCTTATTCTGAGTTTGTGACTCAAAACTTCAATGTTACAGCTGACTTTGGCGTCATGAATTCAGGTGGCGTTCGCGCATCAATTGCTGAAGGTGACATTTCTTACCGCGACGTACTGACAGTTCAACCTTTCGGAAACTTTGTTGCATACGTCACGATGACAGGTACCGAAGTTGAAGCATATTTGGCTGATATCGCTGTTAAGACAGGTGGCGGTTATCCACAATTAAATAAAGTTGCCATGGATGTTGATTGTGATGCAGGTACTGTAGATATCGCGAGCCTAGGCGGCCGTGCATTTGACTTAGATGAAAATTACACCTTCTCAATGATTCACTTTAGTGCTGCTGGTGGTGATGATTACCCAGTGATTAATCAACACCCTAACTACATTGACACTCAGTTAACTGACGCTGCTGTATTCCGTGAGTATTTTGTGGTTAATCCTGAAATCTCTGCTGAAGATTATGCGCCAGTAGATGGACAGTTAAACTTCTATCGTAATAATACTCTTGTTGGAAGTTGTGCTGAATAAGCTATAACAATAAAACTATTGTTTAGATAATGGTTGAACAAAAGGTAGCTTAGGCTACCTTTTTTATTGCTTAAATGCCTGCAAAATATAAGGGTTAACGAGTTAAATTGTTTCAGTTAAGATAGCGGCAAGAAATAATAAAGGATTAAACTATGCCGTCTGCAACAACCGCACTAGAACGTATCACTATAGAACCTACCACTTCAGCTACAGCTTGTGTTATATGGCTTCATGGTCTTGGAGACTCAGGAGCAGGTTTTGCGCCAGTAGTGCCTGTTTTAGGTTTACCGCAAAACCATTCTATTCGTTTTATTTTCCCCCATGCACCAGAGCAAGCTGTGACGATTAACGGTGGTTATATCATGCGATCTTGGTATGACATCAAAAGTATGGATCTTCACGACCGAGCGGATATCAAAGGGGTTCTGGATTCTGAACAAGCAGTTAAAGCACTGATCAATGAGCAGATAGCAGCAGGTATTTCAGCTGAAAACATTATATTGGCTGGCTTTAGCCAAGGCGGGGTAATGAGCTTGTTTAGTGGATTACGCTTTGAGCATAAACTCGCAGGGATTATGGCGTTATCTTGTTACTTACCTGCAGGCGAAAGCTTACCTGAGGAGTTACACCCAGCTAATGCGAGTACTCCAATATTGCAACACCATGGTGAGCAAGACGAAGTGGTGCCATTATTTGCTGGTAAAATGGCTTATGATGCGTTAATTACCGCAGGCTATAACTCTAGCTGGAAAACATACCCAATGCCGCATAGTGTTATTCCAGAGCAATTACATGAAATTGGTCAATGGATAGCAAATAAATTAACCCGCTAGTTGTTCGGCAGTTAGTACAATTGGCTGTCTAGTTTCATTATATTTAAGTTCAAATAATTGCCGTATAATTATAAGCTTAGCTTGAGCGTTTTTTAGTCGTTGTAAGCTAAGCTTTATTTCTTCCTCTACTTTGCTAAACCGCTTACCCTGCTTGTTTTTCTTACCGCACAATCAAGCCTGAGTATGTAACTGTAAACTATTGTTATTTATGACTTTGGTTTCAAAAAATTGACATATATTGCTGGTATTTTGTTAAGATCCTTGCCAATTTATGTGAATCCAATATATGAGCGATACATTGTAGAGGCTCAGATCTCAGTTAGAATACGGATAGAATACGGATAGAATAATGATAAGAAATACTCCGAAGCAATCACGGATAACTCTGGGCTTAAGTTTAGTTGTCGCGACAGTAAGCTTAATGAGTCTCAGTGGCTGTGAACAGCGTCCAACCTGTGATGACGATAACTGCACTAAATTTACCGTGCTGCATACCAATGACAATCATGGTCGTTTCTGGCAAAACAAAGCGGGTGAAGCGGGTATGGCTGCTCGCTTTACTGTTATTGATGGCATTCGCAAAGAAGTAGAGCAGCAAGGTGGTTATACCTTGGTATTGTCAGGTGGTGACATTAATACAGGTGTACCAGAGTCAGATCTACAAAAAGCAGTACCTGATTTTATTGGCATGAATATGATTGGTTATGATGCAATGGCTGTGGGTAATCATGAGTTCGATAATCCACTCTCGGTTTTAGATGAGCAGGCTGAGTTAGCTAATTTTCCGATGCTTGCGGCTAATATCTACCGAAAAGATACTAATGAAAGATACTTTGACCCTTACAAGGTATTTAAGTTAGGCAATATCAATATAGCAGTCGTGGGCTTAACCACGGATGACACCCCAAAATTGACTAACCCATTGCATACTGATTCTTTGTTATTTACCAATCCCATTGATGAAATGAAAAAGCTATTACCAGAGCTTAACGCTGATGACAGTATTGAACTGGTATTTGCGGCAACTCATATGGGTCATTATCAAAATGGCGAGTTTGGAAGTAATGCGCCTGGTGATGTGACGATGGCAAGAGCTTTGAATGAAGGTGATTTAGATGCCATCATTGGTGGCCATTCTCAAAATCCAGTGTGCATGAGCGGTCGTAAAAGTGAATATGATAAGGACTTTAAGCCGGGTGATTCTTGCCGCCCAGATAAACAAAATGGTACCTATATCATGCAGGCCCACGAATGGGGACGTTATGTAGGACGTGCTGATTTTGAGTATATTAATGGCGAGCTGTATTTAATTGATTATCAATTAATTCCAGTTAACTTGAAACGAATGGCTTTTGGTAAAAAGTTAGCATGGCCAGTAGGTGAGCCGATAGAACGAAATGCAGATGTTGAGGCTGCTTTGTTACCTTATCAAGAAAAGGGCAGTGCTGAGCTTGACGTGATTATTGGACGTGTTGATGGCCTATTACAAGGTGACCGTAAAGTGGTACGTGCACAGCAAACTAACCTAGGTCGGTTAATTGCTAAAGTTCACAGCGAGAAAGTACGTGCCGACTTCGGCATTATGAATTCAGGTGGGGTCCGTGCATCTATTCAAGCTGGTGAAGTGGCTTATCGTGATGTTTTAACAGTGCAACCTTTTTCAAATACGATCGGTTTAGCTGAAATGTCAGGTGAAAAATTAGTTAAGTATTTATCGAAAGTGGCGACAAATACCCGTACCAGTGGCGCATATGCACAGTTTTATGGGATTGATATGACGGTGAAGTGCCGCGATCAAGATGTTGAAATACACAGCATTAATAATCAACCCTTTGATATTAATGCCCAATATACTTTCTCTATTCCAAGTTTTAGTGCTGCTGGTGGTGACAACTATCCTAAGATTAATATTTTAGAAGCAGGCTATGTTGATGCTATTGAGTTGTATGACTACATAAAACACAAACAGCAAATTAATATTGCTGATTATGCGCCTAACGGAGAGCTAAAGTTTGAGCAATCTAAGAGTAGTTTGGGCTGCAGTATCTACTAATTTAGATTTGAAATTATCAAATTTAATCAGATAAAAACGAAAGGCAATCGCAAGGTTGCCTTTTTATTTGGGAAAAAATAATTATTTAAGTTGATTAATTTCAATAGCTTATTAAAAACCCCTTAAAATAATTCAAATTAATTTACGCTTTTTACTTGAAAATAAAATTATCGTTCTCATATCTAGTTATAAGTTAGGCACGCTCAATAGAGGGTCTAACTTACATTACGCCGCAAGGGTAATGACCAACGCCAATAATGGCATATTATTTTTTACATATTGCTTTAGACAAGGATATGAACATGCGCAAATTTAACTTAACTCCAGATTTAACTCCTTTATACCGTAGTGCGATTGGTTTTGATCGCTTAGCAAAAATGGCTGAGCACGCCGCAGTACAAAATGGTAATACAGGATACCCTCCTTATAACATCGAATTACTTGGCGAAAATCGTTATCGCATCACAATGGCTGTTGCAGGTTTCACCATGGATGAGCTTGATATCACTAGCGAAGGTGACAAGTTACTCGTCAAAGGCAGTAAAGTCGCTGCAGTAAACGATGAACGTAAATACTTACATCAAGGTATTGCTGAACGCGGATTCGAACGAACTTTCCAGTTAGCTGATCACGTAAATGTTGTGGGAGCAGACTTAGAAAATGGCCTATTAAATATTGAATTAGTTCGTGAAATTCCTGAAGCAATGAAAGCACGTAAGATTCAAATCAATAGTGCTAACGTAAACAATACCATCGAAAGCTAACCTTTCGACGCTATCTCTTACTCATTGTCATTAGAGGTTGTTGATGGTGAGAGATGGCAAAACCTTGCAAGACATTAGTTTGACTGTGTTATTTGATTTTCCTATGCACTCATCATGCGCATCAATAGCACAGGTTTCACATCTCCCCTGATTATTTTGCCCAACGAGAATCAATTTCCTTGTTGGGCTTTTTAGTTTCGCGACTCTTCGATTTTCAAACTTCAAACTTCAAACTTCACACTTCAATCATCACTTTGTTAGTCTGATAGGGCTTTATCTAATATTACTGAGCCAACAGCATCAATACCAAGCTCATCTTCAGGGTTATAAATTGGGCAAGTCTTCATTGAAAGGCACCCACACCCTATACAACCATTGAGTGAATCGCGTAGTTCGGTTAAATAATTAATCCGCTGAGTCAGTTTATCGTGCCACGCTTGAGATAATTTAGCCCAATCTTCCTTTGTTGGTGTTCTTTCATTGGGTAAAAAGCTCAAGGCGTGTTTTATTTCTTGTAAACTGACGCCCATTTTCTGCGCCGCTTTAATTACTGAGATACGTCTGATCACATCACGGCGATATCGACGTTGATTTCCTTGATTGCGTAAACTGCTAATCAAACCTTTAGTCTCGTAAAAGTGCAGGCTAGAAACCTTGATACCGCAACGTTTGGCAACTTGACCGACAGTTAAATCTGCTTCATTTAACATATGACTTCCTTTCCTTTTTTAAGCCGCTGCGACTCCAAATGATTGGCACATTAAAAATTAATTAATATTTTTATAAAAAGTACTTTACCTCAACTTAGGTTGAGGTTTTATAGTGACTTCATCTTATATAACCATTCACTAAATTGACAGGAATCCACTTAATTAACAGTTATTCAGGCAATTAATGGCCATTTGCAGGAGGCAGATATGAGTAAAGCGATGACTTATTCCACTAGCGTTAACAAGAATGCGAGCAATAGCAATCACTTAAACAATCACATAAGTAAGCAATTAAAACTGACAGGTTCAGTAAGCGAGAGAATCAAGCAAAAACTGATGACGAATGAAGATACCCAAAAAGCGATTGACGATGTAATTGCTAAGAGCCAATTACTGTTTTGCCAAACGATGAATACAAAATAAGGACAATATTATGCGCTTAGAACACTTAAATTTAGTCGTAAACGATCTAGACACTACGTTAGCGTTTTACCAAGCCGCATTCCCGCATTGGAAAGTAAGAGGTGGAGGCGAAGGTGAGTGGCATGGGGTACTGCGTAAATGGATCCATTTCGGTGATGAATATAATTACCTATCCTTTAATGATAATGGAAAAGGCAAAATACGTCCGATTGAAGGATACGATTTGGGCTTGGCTCATTTTGCATATGTGGTCACCAATTTAGAAAGCCTAATTGAAAGGTTAACGTCGGCAGGTTTTGAAATTGATATCCTTGGCGGTAAAGATGCTAATTACAATAGTGTTTATTACATCGACCCAAATGGTTACGAAGTAGAGTTTGTCGAATACTTAACTGATATTCCCAGTGACCGAAATCACTATGCTTAACCTATTTAACTTTTCTTTCAAGCTAGTACATTCAAGTTAGTTCATTCAAGATTGAAGTAGAAGCCAAAGCATGTAAATAAAAATAAGGCATGAAAATAACGCTGATGAAACAAAGGGAATTAAGGAGAGGAAATGCGATTAAATCAAGTGACATTGACGGTGAGTGACATGACTAAGGCTTGCGATTTTTACCTTAGCTTAGGCTTCACTCAAATTGTGAGTACCGTAAATAGCGGCAATCATTATGCGCGATTTGCATGCCCTGAAGGAGAGGCTAGCTTCTCGCTATCATTAAACCAATCAAGCGCTAATTTTGATGACATTGTAGAAAATATTAATACCAGCGTCATTTATTTTGAGCATCGAGCGTTAGATGAGTGGGTAAATAAGCTAGTCGGCAAAGGGATAAAGTTTAGCCAACTTCCGGTGGATGAGTCCTATCTATGGCGAGAAGCGATTCTATTTGATCCGTCTGGAAACAAAATTAAATTGTATTGGGCGGGCGAAAATCGACTAAACCCGCCGTGGCGAGTCGATATTAAAGCGGCTCTTTAACTGATTGGTGATTTACTTAAGTCGTTACCTTTGAGCTTTACCCATTAAAAAGCCCACTGAATTTATCATCACAGTGGGCTGGTATATTTCGAAATAATAAAGTTTTAATCAATAACGATTAAATAAACCTCAATGAAATCATTGCTTCCAAGGGTTTACGCTGCCGCTGCCATTAGGTACTGCTTCAGGTTTAGCATCAGTTGAACGCTGTGGTCGCTGTCCTTCAGAAGCGCTATTTTTATCTTTGGCAGGGTAAGCTGAGCGCGAGTTACCACTTGCTTCTTCTTGATTAAATTTACGTGCTTTATTTTTGTTGTAGTGGTTATTCTTGGGTTTATCTGACTTACCTCGTGACATCTTAGGCTGGTCTTGGTCAGTTTTAGGTTTCGGCGTTTTAGGGTTTTTAGGCACAAAGTCTAAAATCGAAATCGGCACTTCTTTTCTTGGGCTAAAGCCTTCTATTTCTTTACGCTCAATAATATGACCTAAACGGCGCTCGATAGCGCAAAGGTTTTTAAAGTCATCTTTAGACACTAATGAAACTGCAGTACCTTGCGCGCCAGCGCGACCTGTACGACCAATACGGTGTACATAATCATCGGCTGGGAAAGGCAGATCGTAGTTGATAACTAACGGTAAATCATCAATATCGATACCACGAGCAGCGACTCCAGTGGCAATTAAGTAGGTAATTTTGCCAGCTTTAAAGTCGGCCAAAATTTGCTCGCGTATCGGCTGACTTCGACCACTGTGAAATGACTCTGCAATAATGCCGCGTTTTTCTAACTGAGTGACAAGCTTAGCTGCACCATGCTTTGTTTCAATGAATATTAACGCTTGCTTCCAATCGTTTTCTTGTATCAAGTGACTCAGTAATGCAGATTTTTTATCTTTATCTGCAGTGACTAGCCATTGATCAATTTTGGGCGCAGCGTCGGCATCAGCGATAACTGAGATTTGTACCGGTTTTTGCATCGCTGTTTTAGCTAATGCACGTACTTGATTTGAAAGCGTCGCAGAAAATAGCATGTTCTGACGTTCATCAGGCAATAGCTCGATAATACGGTTAATGTCTTCGATAAAGCCCATATCAAGCATACGGTCAGCTTCATCAAGGACTAACACTTCAAGCTCATCAAAATGAACAGCCCGTTGAGTGTATAAATCTAATAAACGCCCCGGTGTTGCAACAAGGATATCAATGCCTTCAATAAGGCGCTGTTTTTGCTGTTTACTGTCTACGCCGCCGTACATGACCATCGAGTTAATTGATAAGTTTTTGCTGTACTGCTGAATGTTTTGCTCAACTTGAACAACCAGTTCACGAGTTGGAGCAAGCACTAATGCTTTAACGCGTTTACCGCGCACTTTACGAGGCTCTTTAAAACGCTCAAGAATCGGCAGTACAAAGCTAGCTGTTTTACCTGTACCAGTTTGCGCCGCCGCAATGATATTTTTACCCGATAAAGCCACTGGGATCGCTTGGGTTTGAATTGGTGTAGGTTGGCTATAACCTAAAGAATTCAGGGCGTTAATAATAGGATCGCTTAATCCTAGCTTAGCAAATGGCATGTGTTATCTCGGGTAAAGTGTCAACAGTGACTGCTAGCTTAGTGATAGCAGCTTAAAGAGTAGAGGCTAAGTATATCAGACAGCGAGTTTAGAGTGCAGCTTAAGGATTAAAATTTAAGATGTGAGGGCGTTTGCTTGCTGGCAACTGACATTTGTTTAAATTACTGCACAGGTATTTAGCAATAATTGAAAAGAAAAGGGAGCGAATGCTCCCTTTAGGTTGTTCAAACAGTATTTTAAATTAGGCTTTCATGGCTTTATCGCCGCGAGCAAGGCCAACAACACCAGAACGTGATACTTCAATCACCTTAGTCACTTCAGCGAGTGCACTAATAAAGGCATCAATTTTGTCACTGGTTCCTGCCATTTGAATGGTGTACAAACTAGATGTCACATCAACGATTTGGCCACGGAAAATATCCGCAGTGCGTTTCACTTCTTCACGCATATCGCCTTGTGCTTTAACCTTTACTAAGGCTAACTCTCGTTCAATATGCGCATTTTCAGTAATGTTAGATACCTTGAGAATATCGATTAGTTTATGCAATTGTTTTTCGATTTGCTCATGTACATTGGCTTCAGCATTCACGGTAATGTTAAGGCGCGACAGTGTGGTGTCTTCTGTTGGCGCGACCGTTAAACTTTCAATGTTGTAACCACGCTGAGAGAATAAACCGACAACACGGGATAATGCGCCCGGTTGGTTTTCAAGTAATACAGAAATAATACGACGCATTAGCTTCTCTCCGTTTTGCTTAACCACATATCTTTCATTGACTCGCCACGGATCAGCATAGGGTAAACATGCTCAGTCTCATCAACGCTAATATCAACAAATACAAGTTTGTCTTTCATTGCTAATGCTTCTGCAAGCTTAGATTCAAGTTCGTTCGGATCGCTAATAGTCATGCCAACATGGCCATAAGCTTCAGCAATTTTGGCAAAATTAGGCACTGAGTCCATATAAGAGTGTGAGTGACGACCTGAATAAATCATATCTTGCCACTGCTTTACCATGCCTAAGAAACGGTTATTCAAATTGATGATTTTTACTGGGGTGTCATATTGAAGTGCTGTTGAAAGCTCTTGAATATTCATTTGAATTGAACCATCACCAGTAACACACACAACAGTTTCATCTGGCATTGCCATTTTAACGCCCATGGCGGCTGGTAAACCAAAGCCCATGGTGCCGAGACCACCAGAGTTAATCCAGCGACGAGGTTTATCAAATGGGTAGTATAAAGCGGCAAACATTTGGTGCTGACCAACGTCGGATGTAACGTAAGCATCACCATCAGTAAGCTTGTGCAGCATTTCAATTACTTGCTGAGGCTTAATACGATCGGTTGTTTTGTCGTAAGCTAAACTGTCACGCTCACGCCATTTGTTGATATCTGCCCACCATGACTCAAGCGCTTCAGCGTCATTGGTTTTTTGGGTGTCATCTAACAGTTTTAGCATGCTGTCTAATATGTTTTCCGCAGAGCCAACGATAGGAATATCAACTCGTACGGTTTTTGAAATTGATGCGGGATCAATATCAATGTGCAAAATGGTGGCATTAGGACAGTATTTTTCGACATTATTCGTTGTCCGGTCATCAAAACGTACACCGATACCAAAAATAAGGTCGCTTTCGTGCATTGCCATATTGGCTTCGTAGCGGCCGTGCATACCTAACATACCAAGAAATTGAGGGTGGCTTCCTGGGAATGCACCTAAGCCCATTAGGGTATTGATCACTGGAATGTTTAAACGTTCTGCTAATTGTAAAACCTGTTGATCACATTCTGAGATAATCGCGCCGCCACCAACGTAAAGTACCGGTTTTTTAGCGGCTAATAACGCGTGTAAACCACGACGTATTTGACCTTTGTGGCCAGACGTTGTTGGATTGTACGAACGCATATTGACTGATTCTGGGTATACATAGTCATGCAGTAACTCAGGATTCAAACAATCTTTTGGTAAGTCGACAACCACTGGACCTGGCCTGCCTGTTGAGGCAATAAAAAACGCTTTTTTGATGATTTCAGGAATATCTTGAGGATCTTTGACTAAAAAGCTGTGTTTAACGATTGGGCGAGAAATACCAATCATGTCACATTCTTGAAAGGCATCATTACCGATAAGGTTACTCGGAACTTGTCCTGAAAGCACAACCATTGGGATTGAGTCCATGTACGCAGTCGCAATACCTGTAATAGCATTGGTAGCACCTGGACCTGAGGTCACTAACACGACACCAACATCACCCGTAGCGCGGGCATAACCGTCAGCCATATGGACTGCAGCTTGTTCATGTCTTACAAGGATATGTTCTACACCTGCAATTTTATGAAGTGCATCGTAGATATCAAGAACTGAGCCACCAGGGTAGCCGAATATGTGTTTTACGCCTTCATCGATTAACGAGCGCACGATCATGCTTGCGCCGGATAATTTTTCCATTGCTAAATCCTCTTAAGTTACCGTTGTGGGTAAACAGTATCTTGTTACAACGACGGTAATCGTTTTAAAAGTAAGCCCGAATGGTAGTTCGAACTCGTTTATCTTTGCAGTCGATAACCGCCTTAGATAATTGTCCTGTTATATGAGTTGTTTACACAACACTAAGTGAAACAAGATGATTTCATCATAATTTATTTTGAACTTGATACAAGAGGGATTTGGAAATTTATTCAGAAACTTGAGTGTATTTCATGAATATTTAAAATAATTAATTATTGAGTCATCAATAACCATTAAATACATCATAAACTGCACAATATTGAATAAAGGATTTAAATTTCTATTTGTGCATAAAATTGCAGGTACATTCTTTTGATGTTCGTTTTGATAGGAGTATGGACGCTAGATAACTAAAGAAATGTCAACTCTGAAATTAGCTATAACTTATGGCTAATAGTTTTTGCATTATAATTCTGTTAAGTTTTCATAATAATTAGAGTTAGTGCTTATGTTTTCTTGTTTTAAGTCAAGCAGGTAAATAGATAAGTCGTCGATGTTCAATCGACTAAATGACCAAGGAACTATTGATGACCACACAGATAAACAGCGAACAAGTTATTCGCAGACTTTATCAAATCACCTGCGATCATAACAAAGGATTTGAGCATCAGGTCAATGAACTTATCCAGATGGGGCTAGAGCGATTTGGCTTAGATATTGGTATTTTCTCTAAAATAGAAGGCAGTAACTATTTCGTTCAGGACTGCATTACACCAAAAGATGTCCCAATGATGCCTGGTGATAGATTTGATTACGACGCCACATACTGCAGTATCACTTGTAGTGCTATGGCACCGGTTGCAATTGAACATGTTGGAAGTGATAAAAGGTTTGCGGTTCATCCAGCTTACAAAGCCTTTGGCTTAGAGTCTTATATTGGGGTTCCAATTCGATTAAATGATGAGCTATATGGCACTTTAAATTTTTCTAGTCCCACTCCTTTCTTCAGAAAGTTTCTTGATATTGATATTGACGCATTGCAGCTGATGGCTTCTTGGATAGAAGTAGAATTGATCCGTCGTGAGCAAGAAGCTGAGCTCAGAAAGTTAAATAACAAGCTCAAGTATCAAGCGAATTATGACAGCCTTACCAATATTCCCAATCGTAGAGGCATGCATAGAAAGCTTATAAAAGGAATGAATCACTTAAATCGCATGAGCGGGGAATGTACTCTTGCCATTTTAGATATCGACTATTTTAAGAAGTTAAATGATGTTTATGGTCATCAAAAAGGTGATGAAGCCTTAGTCGAGATCGCAAATAAAATTAACGACTCATTACGCGACTATGAATTTGTCGCGAGGTTAGGTGGTGAAGAGTTTATGATTTGGTTACCTGATACAAATAGCAAGGGTAGCTCAATAGTATTCAAACGGGTCATGAAATCAATCTCTGAAATCAAGGTAACTTCAGAGCCAATTACAGTATCTATAGGCTCATCTCATTATAAGTTTAGTGATAATAAACAAGTCAATTTAACAGAGTTAATCGATGACATGATGGGAAAAGCGGATAAGGCGCTTTATGAAGCAAAACAGCAGGGTAGAAACCAATTTAAGCATGCTGAACAATAAATTTAGCCCTAAAGCAATATAACCTAGTTAGTATTTTGAATATTGATTTTTGCCATTTTCTTTTGCTTGATACATGGCTGTATCGGCTTGTTTAGTAATGGCTTCTATCTGAAATTTAATTTTTTTATCCATTGGCAACTTTGAGTGAATGGAGTGAGAAATACCGATGCTGGCGCTGACATTTAAGGTTTGCTGTTTATATTCGTAGGGGTGGCTAATGGCAACACATAGGTTTTCAGCTACTTTTTCGATACTTGAAGTATCAGCGATATCATTAAGTATCACTGCAAATTCATCCCCACCTAAACGGCAAACAATATCTGAGTTTCGAACTACGTTTTTCATTCTTTGAGCAACTTCGATAAGAATGAAATCGCCAGCATCGTGACCCACATCATCATTAACTGCCTTAAATCCGTCTAAATCAATATAAAGTAAACCGAAAAAACGTGGTGGATTAGCACCTACGTTACCGTTATCCTTTACTTGTTTGAGATTGCTCTCTTGCTCTAAAAATAATTTATAGAGTTTGTCGTCAAAGAATGCCCGGTTAGCAAGCTTCGTCAGTGCGTCATAGTGTGCTTTATGGAATAGCTTTCGTTCACTTTCTTTATGGGCCAATATATCGCTAAGTAATCGTTTATTTTTGAACGTTAAAAACATCACTAATAACGCAATACCGATCGCTATTTGGATAGAAACCCTAATAGTTTGTTCTGCATTACTGATTTGTGTCGATAGGGCAAGGTTACTTTCATGGATCCTAAGTTGCTGTTTAGTCACCAAGGTTTCAAGTTCATGGGTAAGTTTTTTAAGCGTTGGAGTAATATTTTGTTTCATGAGTTGGCGGTCTGCGCGCCAATGATTACCTGCATGGATATTAATCGCTTTGACGAGCGCTTCTTGATAAGTGTTCATATCAAATTCAAACTCATCGAGTAAATCTTCTTGATCGGCATCCATTTCTTTGCGGTATTTCTCAAGGGACTCGTAAGATTGGTTTACACCTGTTTTAAATAAAGAGATTTCATCAATCGTACTGTCTTGTCTAAATGCAAGATAGTTCCTTACCTCACTGACTAACATGATCCAGTTAAATCTTAAATCTTCTATCAGAGGTAAAATGTTTGACTGCTTATTAGCGGATGTAGCAAGCAGTAGATCATTAACTATTTGGTTTACATTTATAGCAATGGGCTCAAGTTGCGCGGAAGCGATTCCAATGGCTGGCATATTTTTGTTGTTATTTTGCGCCAAATCTAACATTGCAAGGTTATGGGCAATAATTTGATCAACTAACACTCGAATTCGAGCTAATTGTTCAGAGTCATCCAACTCAGGGTTCATATTGGTAAGGTTAACCAGCTCAGTTAGCGTGCTATTGATATCCTCTACTTTTTGCCGATACAAAATCATATTGTAGTCATCTTTCTCGATGAGGTAGTTACCTAATACGCTTAAGCTATGATAAAAATGCGAGGTTAACTGCATCGCACGGAGCATTTTAGGTTGGTATTGCGAGGTAACTTTTGTGAGTTTTTCTTGAGTGGAGGAAAAGCTAACAAGTGATACCAGAGTGATAGAAAGCAATACAAGCACTAACACGATGGTCGCGGCAATGGCTTTTTGTTTAAGATTCAAACGGTGACGTATTTTCATCATTGATGACTTGTACCACTATAAAAGTTAGAAAATATAAAATCTCTTTCACTGACATTTTCATGGCAACTGGCACATTTTTGCTGCACTAATTTATCTGAACCTTTACCTTTAATAATTTGCTCACCGTTTTTAGAAAACTGCATATATTCCCAGTCGCCTCCTGCAGGATTAAATCCAATTTGACGTTTAATCATAACGGTAATGGATTCGGCGTCAGAAGGTTTGCCTTGTTTCATATGATAATTTTCTTTAATGAAAGTCGTGCCGGTGGGATACATTTTGTAAATCGGCTGGTTGTCTTCGTCTTCTGGATCGTCAAACCATGCACTGTACTGAAGAAAGTTATGTCGATAGACCTGTTCACCTTTATTGGTATAAATAACGACAAATTGTTCCCAGTGAAGGCCTGAATGCTCAAACCCTGTTAATCGGCGCCAATTAGACTGATAGTTTTCAGATTGAGGAACCAATGTATGATCAAAACCAAAAATATTGATTTGATAAGGGGAACCACTATTGCTGGTTTTCGCTTGTATAAATAACACAGGGAAAATGATCAATACCCCAATCGATAAAAGTGCAACTTTACATTTTTTCATAAGAGGCTACTTTTTAATTATGGTGATTTGGCCGCGAACTTTACCTTTTTTGGTAATGTCTGAAGACCAATCGGAACCTGATGAGATATCCAGAGTGATCAAGTCATACTTGGGAATAGCAAATAAGACTTGCTTAGCATCGTCAGGGATGTTGTTAATCACAAAAGTGTATTCCTGAGTGTCTTTACTAAATTCAATTATTTTATGAAATGGGGTATTAATAGAGGCTAAATAGGTGCGCATTTTAGGGTGGATTTTACAACCGACCCTGACAATACTATTGTCTTGCCAATCGACAGTGATTTCTTTTTTGCCGCCTGGTGTCATCAAGCCGACATCAAACTTAGCAGACTGACTTAAGTCATTGGCAAAAACATTATGCTCGACATTATCCGAGTTTTTAAATATGACTTTGTTACCTGAATTGACCACTGCCATTTTAGTGGTAAATTGTTTATCCAATTGATCTATTTCAGGACTAAATTCACTAACAGTTTGAGATGGTACGTAAGCTATCCCTACCATAGGGGGCTTTTTTATAAAGGAAATGGTACCGTTTATGCTGTCAGCGTTAACATAAGAACTTGACAGTAGAGTGGAGAATAACAACATGCTGAGACACGTTTTTGAAGGGGACATGCCCATATGGTTAATCCTTCTTTTGAATACTGGGGTCAGTCGTAAAATTGTTAGGGACAGACGGACGAGCGATAGAAATGGGTTGAGTCAATGCGGCTAAAAATGCGATTAAGTCTCTTATTTCTCCCTCTGTCAGGTTAAGTTCTTCCATCAGGTTATCTTTATTTGGGCCAGTTCCGCCGCCATCGTTGTAAAATCTAATCACTCCCTCTAAATCGGCAATAGAACCATCGTGCATATAAGGTGCTGTCAGACTGACGTTTCTAAGCCCTGGGGTTTTAAAGCGAAAATTCATCGAGTCGTCGTTGATAACAAAACCGCGACCTTTATCTGACCTGGCTATACCTAAACTGTGATAACTGCCGTCGGTGAGATTAGCACCATCATGACATTCAACGCATTTTGCCTTGCCTTCAAATAGCTTGAGCCCACTGACAGCTTCAGTGCTTATAGCGTTAGTGTCGCCTGCTAGGTATTGATCGAATGGGGAGTTAGAAGAAATGATACTTCTCATAAATGCTGCTATGGCGAGACTTACTAAGTGTGTATCAATATTATCTTGTTGAAATACGCGATTAAATTGTGTTTTATAAAATGGTGACAGTTCGATTCTTTCAAGCATTTGTTTCTGAGATAAATTCATTTCTGATGGGTCAAAAACAGGCATTAGCACTTGATGTTCTAAAGAAGGCGCTCTGCCATCCCAAAATAAGGAATGAGCCCAGGCGAGATTATACAAATGAGGAGTGTGTCTTGTGAGTGGTTTATCGTCATGGCCAATACTTAATTTGAGTCCATCCCCAAATCCATTATTTGGGTCATGGCAAGTGGCACAGGACATTTGATTGTTAGCTGATAAGATAGGGTCAAAGAACAATATTTTACCTAACTCAACTTCCATTTGATTAGGTGCTTCGTCTTCAGGGTATTCAATGTCGTCAATATCAGGCGTGGCGAGTGGCTCTGAAAAAACAGGAGAGAACGTTAATGCTAACGCTATAAGCGCGCATGCTTTTAGCCAACTTGATGGTGAGTTGATACCCTTAACGATTTGAACCTTGATAGCTTTATTTATAATTTGGCTCTCCAATGTCAACCAACTATGTGTTCTGCTTAATCAGTTATAGAACTGTATTCCTTTACATTTATGTCTGTTTCTAGTTTTAGAATACATAATTAATTTTATTCTAGTTCAAAATAATTATTTCGTGTGAAATTGATTTGATTTTGTTTATCTAAATTTTTGATATTCTAAAAGTGCTTGAGGAAGGAGTTATATTGAACGAATAAATCTAGCAGCTGGTGAATTTCATCCACCTTATATATAAAGTATGCGGGCAAGGTTATGGGTTAACGCTTGGCTGTGTTCGCTGAAACAATAAACAAACCATAACCAAGATTACCGATACCAACATCATAGCGGAAAAGGGCACAGCGGTTCCGGTGTAAAAGAAAGCCAATAATGGACCAGCTAACGAGCCAAAACCAAATCTAAGTGTTCCTATGACGGCAGTTGCCGTCCCTGTCTCTTTTTTAAATTTCATTAAAACAATCGCATCAGCATTCACTGACATTATCCCAAGACAACCCATTAATGGGATAAGCATCGCCACCGTGTAATGGTAACTGAGGTCGATTAGGTTGACGATAATCAATCCGGTTGCAGACAAGGTCGCAAAAACAGTTGCCACAAATAACATTCTGTTTGAACCGTAACGACCGACAATTCTTGAATTGACGATATTTGCCAACATTAATGCGCCGACATTGGTACTAAATAATATGGCAAATAGTGACTTATCAAGATTGAATACTTCCATATAAATGAAAGGTGATGCAGTGAGATAACAGAAAAATGCAAACGAAGTTAACACGCCGCAAGTGATATTAACTTTGACCCCTTGGCGACTTAAGACTGTTTTATATGACTTTAAAAATGACTGAGTGCTACGTGAGTCTTTTGCTTTGTCACTTGGCATTTTAAGTTTAAACAGCACAATCATTAATAGCACAATGGCATAGCAGCTTTGACTTATAAAAATTAATGGCCATTCGCCAAATTCTAAAATCAAGCTGCCTAACGTTGGGGCGAGTAACGGCGCCAACATCATAATTAAACTCACATATGACATGCCTTTAGCTGTGTTCTCACCGTATACCTCTTTGATATAACCAGGCACAACAACCGTTGCTGCAGCGCCGATAAATGCTTGAACAAATCGAAGTGCAAGAAACACTTCTATACTGCTACTAAAAGAGATAAATAAGCTAATAAGAGTAAAACCGCTCAAACCAAAAATGACTAATGGTCTACGTCCGAATCGATCTGCTAGTGGACCAAAAGTCAGCATACCTAATGCGTAGCCTGCTAAATAAATACTTAATGACTGCTGCACTGTGGTGACATGAGCATCATAAGTTAATGCAATAGCCGACATTGCAGGCAAGTACATATCAATTGCTAATGGCGTGATAGCAACAATGGCAGCCAGCATCGGAATTAACATGGCAAGATTTGGAGAGTTTTGTGCCGTAGCACCAGAATGAGTGTTAGAAGACGGGCTCACACTTACCTCAGTTATAGAAAAGAATGCAGAGAACAAGGAAAGGAACTTAAGAATATTCCATAAAAGATTTTAACATGTTTACAGCTCACAAAAGGGAATCAATGAAATAAAACTTGTATCAAAATCTTTACTTAAATGATTGAAAAAGAATGTAGCAATAGTTTAACAATAGCTTAATAAGAGTGTCGCTTGACTGTCATTGAACTTGGTTAGCTTACTTGAAATTTTTATAACAAGTACGCAACAGGATAATGATAATGAAAACCAAACTTTTACCACTAGCAGCTGTAGTTTCGATGATGTTTTTGGCTGGCTGTGATGGCGATGATGGAACTGATGGTGTGAATGGCGTCGACGGTATTAACGGCTCAAATGGCCTTACTTCTCTGCTTGCAACGAGTACGTTAGCGTCAGGTCATGCCATGTGTCCTTTTGGTGGTAAGCAAATCGATACCGGAATCGATGCTAATAGTAATGGTGTTCTTGATGCTGACGAGATTATTAGTGACCAAGCACAAGTTATCTGTAATACCTCACAAGGTGCATTATCTTTAGGGTTAGTTGGTCGTTATGAATCTGGTATCTTTGGTAAAAGTGCTGCAGAGATTGTCGATTATCATGCCGCTAGTCACCTCGCATATGTCGTCAACGCGCAAAGTGGTATGGTCGATGCGATTGACTTATCGACTCTGAGTACTGAATCCGCTGAAGATGCTGAGTCCAGTACTCTCAATAACCTGAGTAAGGCATTTAGTTTAGATGTAGCAACAGATGCTGAAATGTCAGGTTTAGGCAGCGTTAATAGTATTAGTATTTTTGATAACCTTTTAGCTGCAGCCGTTGAGCGTGAAGATGATGCAGGGAATGCAACTCAAGGTAATGGCATTATCGCTTTTTACCAACTTTCTGAGTCTGAAGCGCCAAGTTTCATTAAAGCGGTCACAGTTGGTGCTCTGCCTGATAATGTTGTCTTTACTCATGATGGTGCCAAAGTCATTGTTGCCAATGAAGGCGAACCAAATTCTTCTTACACTGTTGATCCTGAAGGGACTGTTGCAGTGATCAATATCCTTGATAGCATGCCAGCAGATACTGCGACCTTAATTACCTTTAACGAGTTTGATGCGGGTAATGCACGCCATGATGAGCTAAGTGATTTAATTAAGTTAAACGGACCTGGCGCATCGGTATCACAGGATTTAGAACCTGAATATGTTGCGGTATCTAAAGATAATCAATTTGCCTACGTTAGTTTGCAAGAAAACAATGCTATTGCAGTGATCAACCTTGAAGATAACTCGGTTGAAAGCATCAATGGGCTTGGACTTAAAGATTATGGAAAAGCAGGTAACGAAATTGATGCCAGCGACAAAGATGATGCGATTAATATTGCGGCTTACGAAGGCGTTTATGGTATGTATCAACCCGATACTATCGCCAGCTATCAGTGGCATGGTCAAGATTTCATTGTGACGGCTAACGAAGGTGACGCTAGAGATTATGATGGTTTTTCTGAAGAAGAACGTGCTGAAGATTTAATTTTAGACCCAAATCATCCTCAAATTTTAGCTGCTCAAGATAAAACTCAACTTGGTCGTTTGAAAATCACTACCAGTATGGGTGATGAAGATGGCGACGGCGATATGGATAAAATCGTCTCCTATGGAGCTCGTTCATTCTCTATCTGGAGCCATGACGGCCAACAAGTATTCGATAGTGGCAGTCAATTTGAACGTATTACAGCTGTGATTTTAGGCGATAACTTCAATAATCATAATGAAGAAAGCAAAGGCGACAGCCGCAGTGATGATAAAGGTCCTGAGCCAGAAGCACTTGCTATTGGCGAAATTGGTGACAAAAAATATGCCTTTATTGGTTTAGAGAGAACGGGCGGTTTTATGGTTTATGATATTACTAACCCTTTCAACGTCAGTTTTATTGATTATGTGATTAACCGTGATTTCGACATCGATTTTGAAATTGATGGAGATGATATTACCGGTCAACCAGAGTTAGCTGGCGATCTTGGGCCAGAAGGTATGAAGTTTATCAGCGCAGAGTCAAACCCTACAGGCATGCCATTATTAGTGATTGGTAACGAAGTGAGTGGGACAACGAGTGTGTACCAACTGACTTTTAATCAATAACGCTAGCGTTAAATGCTGACGGCATAGCGAGAATTAAACGGGTTGCTAAATTTATAGGGTATTTAGTCATCTGGTCATCTCGTTATCGTTAAACCGTCATATATACACGGTTTACTAGTATCGTTAGTTGCAGCTCCCAACTGCATATTGACGTAATATACTCAACGACAGCTTTTGCTGTGCAAAGCCAATATTGAAAAATATTGGCTTTTTATTTGGTTAAATTTTAAAGGCAAGATGGACTGATATAAGCACAGTGATAATTGAACTATCTTCAGAAGCTACTAATACAGTTATTGTTTTTCAGAATAAAAAGGTGATTTTATTCTGCTCTAGATCATGTATTCTGTCTTTATGTGAGCAAGTTAACGACTTAATTGGAGAAGTAAATGGCAGAAGTGAACAGTGACACTTGTTTAACAGGTGAACATGTCATTTTAGAGCCGCTGACACTTGAGCACGTGGCAGCATTAAGCTTGGCAGCATCAGATGGTAATTTATGGGAACTGTGGTTTACCACTGTGCCGCACCCTGATGATATGAAAGCGTATGTCGAAAAAGCCTTGGCTCAGGAAAGTCGAGGTGAAGCCTTAGCTTTTGTTGTGCGTGAAAAGACCTCAGGCGAGATTATTGGTTGTACTCGTATTTGTCATTGGGATCAACCTAACAGACGTTTAGAGATTGGCTATACATGGTATGCGAAAAGGGCGCAACGAACCGCTGTAAACACCGAAACAAAATTATTAATACTTGAATATGCTTTTGGCACCTTAGATGTGATGGCGGTAGAGTTTAGAACCCATTGGCATAATCAAGCTTCAAGACAAGCAATCATGCGTTTAGGCGCCAAACAAGATGGCGTATTAAGAAACCATAAATTACTTAAAGATGGCACTGTAAGAGACACTGTGGTGTATTCCATTATTGACACTGAATGGACCACAGTGAAAAAGCATTTAAAACATCGCTTAGATTATTATCAGCAGCAAAATACGACGGCCATCTTACATGCCGAAATTAATTACTAAATCATTAAGCATGATGGTTTAGATATTTAGCTTTTAGCTAAGTATAAAATGATAAAAACAATCAAGGATATTTCATGTTAAACAAAGGATTTAAATTAGCCGCAACAGTCGTTTTGCTAACAGCTTCCACGACTAGTTTTGCCCAAGACAAAGCAGAAGAAGCTTTTAGTAACGAGCTGGTGCAGTGCGCTGCGTATTATGAAATTGCATCTGGCGTGATCATGGGAATGGATGCGCCTCAAATGCAAGCCGTGGGTGGAAGACTTAAAGACTCAGGGCTTGAAGCTGAAAAGCTAGCGGGTCAGTACATGGCTGCTGACGAAGTAGAAGCCGCTGTAGCGACGGCGAAAGAGCAACAAATTGCTAGTTTAGGCGGTTCTAGTGGATTAGGCCCATTAATGGGTAAGTATAAAGATTTGTGTAAAAAGGTTGTGCTTGACCCTAAATCTCGTCTTGAGTATTGGGCAATGGTGACGATGTAGTGTGTAAGGTTTAAGCTAGAGTGTTGAGGGTTTATCTACCTATTTAAAATATAACTTGTTGATGATATTAGTAATGTTGGCGGCATTATTGTCAGCAAGTTTTATTTTAGTCCTAATTCAAACACTATTTTTTAGAACGTTTAATCCAAATTTTTGATTTAGCATTTAGCGTAAACCTCAAATATCGACATTATATTTGCTGGCTATTCTTTTTAATCTTCCTGAACGTCTTATTTCCTCAAACCATTGTTTAACATCACTGGCTGAGATAATAGCATCCGGCTTAATCAAAATACTGTGGGAATAAGATTGATCTAATCTGTCGGATATTAATAGTTGCGATCGCGCTTCAGGGTGTGTTTGCAGGTAGTGCATTAGGTATGAATATGTCACAGGTGCGATATCAGCTCGCCCTTTAATGACACTTTCAATCGATGCTTTATTAGTATGCACAAACTGAACATTGAAATTATTAGCAAGTTCATTGTCATCGGTATTCCAATCAGCAAATTGGTAGTGATAACCACTAACAAGACTCAGTGATTTCCCCGCGAACGATGAGAAGTAACGTTGATTTTTATTACTTCCCCTAAGGGTGATAAATACTTCACCATCTTTGATATCAAGTGGAATAAAAGTGGTATCAAAATTCTGCCAGCCCCATACTGGGCTCTCAAAAATCATCATATCAAAACGACCAATTTTATAAGCTTGATAGCGGTTGCCTATACTCGTGTTAACGAACTGGAAATTGACTTCTGACTGCAGTTCGTTAAATGCTGCGATTAAATCAATAGTAAAACCTTGGAACATTCCCCCTTCGGTAACATTCACATATGGCGCAAATAAATAACCTCCGACATTAACGACAGGTTTAGCTTGTACGGGATTGATTAACATTATGAGTGCGGCAATAGCAGAAAGAATTTTGTTCATATGCTCAAAGTAAGAAAGGTAAATGGCAAAAATGACACCAGACAAATAATTGACTAGTGTTAAAAATGTAACACTTTTGAATGAGTAAAAGAATACCCGTTTATGAAATAAGGTTATTGAATTATGACTATAATTTTTAATAGATTCAGAATTCGCCGTTTAAAACTAAAGCTAGATGTGTTGGAGGTTACGGTGCAGTTGGCAGGTTCTATGTTAAGGCAAAATTGATACAGAGATAAATTAGAGTAGGGCTAGTAACTGACGAAATGAGCATGTAATAAATTGAAAGTTATTTTCTGAAGGTTACAAATGTAAATGATGCCAGTCAGCTTTTTGCTTAAAAAAATTATAGCCCATTAACTGCTGGCATTTACATTGTAAGTTGAGGATGGGTGTTTATTTTTGTTGCCATTTACCAGCAGAGTTTTGAATGAAATGATTTTTGTCAGCAGCTGCAATGGCTTTTTTGGCGGCTCTATTGGCAACATCGGATGTCGACAGTTTATTTTTTTTAGCTATTTTTTGATAATGCTGTTTTCGTTTCGCATTAACCTCAGTCATAAGTTGTTTAGCTTCAGTATTATTGACGACTAAGCCGAGATATCCATTGGTTTGCTCGCCAACTAAACCCTGTGATTTGGCTTGCTGCAATGTTAATGCATAAGCATTAACCGATACTAATAGCCCAGTTAATAAGGCAATGATTGCTAGCTTCATAATGTGATCCCTATTAATTAAAATAACTCTTCATCTTCTAGTAAAATATCCAGTTCTTTATCGATTTTAATAATGATTTCATGCTCGATTTTAACATTGAGATTTATCTCAATGGGCTTATCAGGCGGGGCAATTTTTACCGTTGGCGAACAGGCAGTGATGAGCAAACTACCTGAACACAATAGTAATAAGTTATATATCGAATGAATTTTCACTGAGTTGTCCTTTTACTTCTCGAAATTTACTTCACGGAACGTTCAATATCATTTTGCAGTTGGTTGCCGATCTGCGTACTTTTGTACAACTGAAATAAGTTCTCTTCATGAGAATAGTTCAAATGTATAGGCCTTTCAATATCTTGGCTTTTACCTTTTACCTGTATTTTAAGGGAAGCATCGCCATTATCTTCCATGTCAAAACTACTACTCAATTGACTGTATTCAAGATGTTCTAGAGCCTGCACGACAAAGTCTAAATAGGGTTGAGTATTACGAATTTGCTCAAGAGCTGGATTGTTGGAGACTTGTATAAGCCCACCGGGTTGTCTAGCGGCTAAATGGCCGCCTTTTATTGTCACTTTACCATCGATTAATGTTGCTGGAAGCACGCCATCGAAAATACCATCTGCATAAACACCCACTTGGGGTTGCGCGGCTAACAATGCTTCTAAACTGATGCCGTTTAATACAAAGTAACCTTCAGATCTGTCATGTAATTTTAGATAAAATTCAGGCACGAGGAATTGACCATCTAATAAATCACCGCTAGCAGTTAAATTAACATCGGTATCACTAAGGCCGCTAATTTCTTGTAACCAATTTTTAGCGGGTAATTCATCATTTTTACCCAATGAGATGTTGGCTTTAAGATTGATGTTTTCAAGATTTACACCAACATAAGCATCAGCAATATTGAGTTCAGCTTGCTGACATAAAAGACGACTTTGACTATAGGTTGTTGGCTGACTACGAGTACTGTGAACTTGTTGCCAGTTGAATTGGCAGTTGGAGGTTAAGTTAGCATCATAAAAGAAGTTGTCATTGTATTGAGCATCCAATTGAGTAAGCTGCTGCTCAAATTTCATTTCAAATAAAGAGACACCTTGGCTCTCGTTGAGAGCGAACCCTGCATTTAGTTTATTGTGTCCTGATAGCGTTAGATTATCAGGTAACATTTGAGTTTGACCTAAGGTGTTTATCACCGACTGTAAATCTGTATCAACTTGCCATTGCCCCGCTAAAGAAACAGGGGTTTGTTGTTGAGGTAACCTGAGTAGGTGATAACTTGATAGCAATAGATCATCAAGCTGCCAAAGCTCTTTACCCGTTAATAACTGCTGCTGTAAACGAAGTTGCTGGTTGAGTGTGATTTCATCAAGGCGCAGCACTTTGTATCGACGTACCTTTGAACGATTGGGGATGAGCTTATCAATACGGATATTTTGTAACTTCCAATCCAGCTCCGTTTCGTTAGTCTGCGCGAGTAATTCTGAAAACAGTGTTTGATTTGATTGGTTTTCAGAATGATTAATTGCAACAGCGTTAATATCTGATGATGCAGCTTGAACGTTTGAATCTAGATTGACTGATAACTCTATAGCCTGTTGAGCTTTAACTTCGAATGTACCTAAAAAAACTTCAAAGCTTTCAGTTAAAAGAGCACTATCTTGATGGTTATTAAAGGAAAATGACTCAAAACCAAGCATAAAATCAGCAAGCATGAGCTCTGCTGATTGAATGATATTATTTGTACTCAACTCATAGCTGGTTTGAATGCTTGCAGGTTTTGTGAGTTGCCAATATAGGTTATCAAAAGATAATGATTTATGGGGTAATTGCAGCGTTAGCTGCTTTGTGTGTATTTCAGATTGCGGTAGTAAGGTAATCTTTGCTGATTGAGGAACTACAGATAAAGTTGCAAAAATATTAACTTCCGAATCATTAATTAAAATACTGTCATCAATTAAAATTTTATCATTATTGAAGGTATTGTTATCAATGACTTCATTATTAGCGTCTGACTTTTCTTTGTTCTGATGCGTCAGTAAATCAACTTTTTGCTCTTGTTTGAGGTTAAGGCTTAGTGCTGAATGTAATTGAAAGTTGCTAGCCTCGACAGAACCGAGGCCTTTAGATATAAGATCAGTTGGTAAGTTGTCTATTGAAAGTTCGTTAATGTTGAGTGTTGCTGAAACAGCCGGATGACTCGCACTTAAGCTTAAATCGGTATTAAGAACATTT
This sequence comes from Shewanella olleyana, assembly GCF_023283825.1. Lineage (GTDB taxonomy): Bacteria > Pseudomonadota > Gammaproteobacteria > Enterobacterales > Shewanellaceae > Shewanella > Shewanella olleyana. The sequence goes on from NZ_JAKILD010000019.1 coordinate 74,757, forward strand.
GCCATAGATTGGTTATTAATTGGCATTTCAATCGTTAAGGGCTTATCTAAGGATAAAGTCCAATTGATTGGGTGAGTGAGTTCAGCTGCCAACGTCGTGGCTTGCCTATCTAATACAGTGAAATCAGATAAGTTAAATAAGTTGATTAATTCATCTAATTGCTGATGGTGAGTCTTAAGGTGCCAAATTATAGGTTGTAACTCAAAGGATAATTTAGCAGGGGAATTGTCTGTATCAGGGCTATAGTCTATAGCGAACTCAATTGGTGATTCTGGCGTAAAAGCAATACTTGGAATCAATGGGCTGCTAATTAAGGGATGGCTGATTAATGGACTGCTGATTAATGGACTGCTGATTAATGGACTGCTGATTATCGGCGACCTTGATGTTCTAGCTGTACTAGATGTATTAGCTGTCGTTGCGAGATTAGCTGTTCGAGAATCTACAACTGGCATAACCCTATGTTGACTTGTAATAGACCCACGAAGTAAATCGAGTGTTGTTTGGCTGCTCCATTTACCGTTAACTTCAATTTGTGATTCATCTAGATGTTGCACAAAACGCTCAAGTGCCGTCATGAACTCGGGTTTTTTAGTTAAGTGATCTGTTTTAGCACTCGTGTTCACATCATTCTGTTTGTTGGCTTGGCTTGAGTATTGTGTAAAAGCTAATTCCAATGCGCCATTAAACTCAGCTAATCCTACAAGAAGTGTCTCTATGTCAGTTTGATGGTTAAGAAGCCAATGTTCTTTGTCTAATGTTAAGTCAAACTTAAGGGCTTGTTGCTGCATTAAATGTAATGTCGCAGACAATTTTTTAGTCGCTCTTTGCTGTGTGATGTTTGAGTTTAGCTTCTCTTCAGATGAGGTATCAGCGAGTTGTAAGTATTGAGTTTGAATGATTGGAAAGGGGAATTTATCTTGCAATGCACTAGGCAGATAAACACTGATATTATCTAATGCTATCTGTGGTATGTGATTTATGCTTAAGCCCAGATTGTCAGAATTTTCGCCTTGCTCTTGTCTTTGTAAAAAACTCTCACCTAAGGTGACCTGAATATCTGCAATATGCAGTGCTTTTATATCCTCAATACTTAAAGACATACTTTTGATAGCACGATAACCATCAAATAAATCTAACTGAATATCCTTAAGCTCAATGATACTGTCTTGATAATGCATCTTAAGCCAAGGCAAAGATAATTGGTTAAGATCTGATAGTTTTAACTGGGTTAGATCTGTCAGCTTCACTTTCACATCTATTACTTCGACATTATAGGGTTCAGTTAATGAATTAATGAAGTTGAGTGCTAATGGTCTGAAGTTTTGTTGAAGCAGGACTAAGCCTATTGCGATTGTAAAAAAGCACAATAAAAGGAATCGCTTAACTGTAAAAATGCGGCCTGCCATTAGGGTATGTAGTCTTTAAGATATTGATTTATTGAGTTTAAGGAAGGATAGCATAGCTAAGCAGCGGTGGCTCTTTACATTTAATCTAATAAGTGAAATCAATAAAATAGGTGCCTAAGATTTAGTCTTAGACACACATGATTATTTTAATCGCTTTAGCCACGTATTTGTCGCTATTAGCGCCAGCGTATGTGTGTGGTCAAAGTGTGGCTTTCACCTGGCGCTAGTTGTACTTCATCTTCTAGTACATTTGCAGCTTCATGGCACACCATAGTGAGATAGTCATTGTCTTCAAAGCGAGATAAACGTTGTGACTTGTCAATCCATGGATTCCATAAAACCGCGGATTGACTGTTTTCGCGGCTGACTTCAATCGTGCCATTTGGAGTATGTAAAAGTTGCGTTCCACCTAAATCAGTATAAACGCGATCGGTTTCTCTGTTAAAACTGACTTCATCACTATCTTGTTGATAAGGCCCTTTTCCAAATTCAATATATTTTGCACCAGAAAACCCAGTAGCTTTTAATTGGTGTATGTCCTCGATTGGAAAATAGGTATGTAAAGCTTGAGTGAGGTTAACAGGGTAATCACAGTTATTTTTGTTAACGATGCTCACCGATAGGGTTTCCCCAAGGGTAAACAAGACACTAACTTCGGTGTCGTGTGGCCAAAACTGTTTATTATCTTCGGTGATCTTAAGTGTAAAAGTTAGATCCACTAATTGATTACGCATTTTCACTGAGGCGAGTGACCAGATACTGGTTCTCGCAAACCCATGTTGAGGAAAACCTTCAACTGCGCTTGCACCAAACCATGGCCAACAAACTGGGATCCCGCCACGAATGCCATTACCTGGTTGGTAATCATCGGCATCAGATACCCACAATAATGGTGAATTATTTGCTGGTTTAAAGTAATCAATTTGCGCGCCTTGTAGAAAAATACTGGCTTGGCATAAATCAGTATTTACTTCGACATAATCTAAACCGTTTGGGTGTTTTTTAGTGGTAACCGAACCCATAATGCGTTTTCCTTATGTGTAATGAGATATTTAAATCTAGCTATTAGCTTACAAATTTTTGCATGATATTTTAAGTGATTTACTCTTTGTTATTACGGTTTGAGTGTTTGATAAATAACATAAACTGATTAGACTCAAATCGATTAACTTAGCTGGATTAAACTCAGTTCGCTAATTTCGGTATCAGTTCGTTAATTTCGGCTAAAGTGCAGCAAACGATTATTGGCCGGCATTTCGATATCGGCTTGCAGTATTAACCCTTGTTGTTCAGCGAGTGCAGTGATCCATTCGATATCTCGAATTCCACTTTCAGGGTTGTTTTGTTTTAACCACTCATCAAATGATGCGTTGCTCTCACTGCTGAACTCACCTTGATAATTAAAAGGGCCATAAATTGCGACTTGTGAAGTCTTAATAAGAGACTGGCCAATACCTGTAAAAAAGGCTTCTACCATTGATTTGCTCATGATGTGTAATGTATTGGCAGTGAAAATGCTATCAAGGTCAGGGGATATCATCTGAGTTGGCCAATTCAGTGTGACATCAAGACCAAATGCAGGTAATAAGTTAGGGATACCTAAAAGTTCAATACGGGCATTTAAGTGAGTTAAATAACTGTTTTGGTCGCTTGCTTGCCAAGTAACATGTGGAAGGTTTTCAGCAAAGTGGACACTATGTTGTCCAGTGCCGCTGCCTATTTCTAATACTTGTTGGCTATTAGCAAAAATACGTTTTAGCTCAACAAGTATCGGTCCTTTATTATTTTCACAGGCTTGTGAAAACGGCAATTGTGAAGCATGACTTAAGATAGGTCTACCTTTTCCATTTCAAGTTGCTGTAATGCAATAACAGCTTGAGTACGATTTCTTACTCCAAGCTTACGAAATATAGCAGTCGCATGAGCTTTAATGGTGGCTTCTGACACACCAAAATCATAGGCGATTTGCTTGTTAAGCAAACCTTCAGCAAACATTTGTAATACGCGGTATTGCTGCGGTGTTAAGTCTGACAGCTTATTTGCCATCTGACTTGTTGGATCGTCATTGACTTCGAGGATCTCAGTTCCTTCTGGTAACCAAATATCGCCGTACAATACAGCATCAAGTGCTTGCTTAAGGGTATCCATTGAAGCTGATTTGGGAATAAAGCCAGAGCTTCCGTAATGAATAGCGCGACTAATCGTTTGAATATCTTCGTGAGCTGAAATAACCACAACGGGTATATCAGGGTAGTGACCACGAAGATGAATCAATGTTGAATAGCCATGAGAACCTGGCATTTGAAGATCAAGTAAAATTAAATCAAGATCTGTCGCTTTTTCATCGAGAATTGTTTGTAGTGCTTCTGCACTGTCAGCTTCAAACCAATTAGTGCCTTGAAAAGCATTATTTAATGCTTGTCTCAATGCATTTCTAAATAAGGGATGGTCGTCTGCAATAATAATATTTAAGTTTTGTAGCTTCATGGCTTTTTAGTTGTCTTGGTTGCACGTGAAGGTAATTTTAATGTAACAGATAACTTGGTTATCGATCTACGATTAAAGTGCAAGAGTATAACGAAAACAGTTAATTAATATTGTAGCTTAGACTTTGGTCTAATGCGGCTGCTCTTTTGGGCAAAAGCTAAAACAATTAATTGCTTGCTGAAACCAAAGCGGAGTGTTAATTGGTTGGTTTTATAAACAATAGGCTATAAAACTGGAAAGAATCTCGCTTTCCAGCAGGTCTAAAATTAGCAGGGTTTGATGTTTTGCTGTTTAAAAAGAAAAATATCAGCTTAAACTTCAGTGTTTACTGGCCAAACAGGGATAGGGTTTCTTTGCTCATCGACAGCAACGAATGTGAAAACACCTCTTATGGCATGTTCACGTAAGTCTTGGTACATGTCTTCTACAAAAATATTTACTTCTACTTTTAAAGAAGTATTACCAACATGGATCACCCGCGCCACTAGTTCTGCAAGACTTCCTGCTGGAATTGCTTTTTTAAAATCAATTCTATCAGAACTAACGGTGACTAAAGCCTTACGGCAAAAGCGAGTTGCTGCGATAAAGGCTGTTTCATCCATCCAAGCTAATGCATCACCGCCGAATAAGGTGTTGTGATGGTTAGTGTTTGAAGGAAAAATAGCTTTAATGACTTTAGCCTCAGAATGGTCAATTCTGTCGCTAATTTCTTTTGGTAATGTTGGATTATTTTCTGGTGAAACGTTATTAGTAAAGGGCATTCAACTACCTAATATTCTTCTAAGTACTTCTAGCTGGATGCAGGATTATACGGAGGTGGCTTTAAAATAGGTAGCGCTAATATGATTGTTCTATGTTGCAGGCTATTATAATATCCTCGATATGACTTGTGTCGTGTTACCTATTGCTTACATTACACTGAGGTAGGTTTTGATTAAACAAAGTATTTAAAGAAGGGGAAATGCAGGCAGTAATTAATAGAACTTTTACAAATACTTCAATAATGCAGTACTAAGGTGCTCATATCACCATCTTTACTTGTCAGTATATATACACGACCAAACTCTGACTTTTCATTAATTTCTGTTCCAGCATCTCCACCAAGAAGACTAACGAGTTCTGGCGTTGTATTACTATGGCCTACAATCAAACTATGTGAGTGCGGGCTGGATTTCAGTTTTTCTGCAAAAGAGCTGAGTTGGCTAGGGTTGTAATCAGTGATGTTTACAGCGACTAACTCTGAAGTTGGAAGGGCGGTTAATTGAGTTCTTTGATAATTAGTGCTGTATATGGCCGTTAACGGAACAGATGAAAGCATATTCGCAAGTCGGTTAGCTCTTTGTGTTCCATCTTGCGTTAGTATTGGATCTTTACCTGTTTGTTTTTCTGCATGGCGGACTAAAATAAAAGTTTTGTTTTGATTGTTTACGCTTTGGTTATCAGTGCTGTGATTTTCAGAGAGATTATTAATAGAGTGATTATTAAGAGTCTGATTTGAAGAGTTCGGTTTCTCTGCTGCGATAAGTCCACTGCTGAACATCATTACACTTAATACGGCCAGTAAACCGAAGGTCATAAGTAATCCAGTAACGTACCTTCGTTGCATTTGTTTTTTATAGTTTGTATCCACGTTATCTCCCTCAAATTTTCTTTTTATTCTCTTTATTTTCAAAGCTTTTCTTATTAACGATACAACACAGAAGGAATCCTTCCATTATCGATTTTTTATGCAGTGTGATGGTATCGATTTTTGATACAAAACAAGTCGAGTGATGGCTATTTATTATTGTTAGTTGACTTAATTTCGCGTAAAAAATTAACGTTTAAGTAACACTTTATAGTTTAAGACCATATCTGTAAGTTGACGTGTTAGTCAACTTTTTAGCGTGATTGGTTGATTCGTGAGCATGGGAAGTATTAAGGAATTAAGGTTAATGTAGGCATTTGGACATTTATTTTATGCCTGACATCCAATGGAGCAATGTCGTTGGCTGAAAGTTGTAGCTACCTGCCAAGGAATTGATTGTTTTTTATAGTTAACTCATTACGAGTTAACTATTTATGATTTCGATATTAGCGGGTCATATATCAGAGTTAACCCATGCTGTAATCTAACTGCACTGTTGAAGTTGCTTTTACTGGCTTACCATCAACAAATTTAGGGGCATAGCGCCATTTTTTAAGGACTTTAATACTTTCCCTTTCAAATGCTTTGCCACCTTCAGACATTATCACTTCAGGCTCAGATACAAACCCTTGTTCATCGACAACAAAGCTTAATTGCACCATTCCTTCAGTGCGTCGTGCAGCCATTCGGCTTGGATACTTTGGATTTACACGGTAAATAGGTGTTTGTTGCTGCTCTTGACTCCAAGGCTTCATACTGCCAATGGCTAAGCAATGTTGCGTGGCAAGATCTGATTTTTCTTTTTCACTATACATAGCGACTAAATGGGCATGAGCTGCCAGTTCATATGGGTGCGTATAATCAAGCGCTTGGTATTGATTGATGACTTCCAGTAACTCTACTTCAGCTTTGTCATATTTTTTATTTGCTAGATAAACAGCTGAACTTTCAAACCTTGAGTTCACTAAGACGTTAGAGTCGGCAGGCAGTAATTCACTATATATGTCTTTAGCTTGCAAAATATATTTTCGGACTTGTTTCTTATCGTATTTGGTTTGCACAAGTTTGGAATAACTCGCGGATAGAGTGTGGGCGTAAAGTATTGGTTTGCCACTATCATCGGCAATTTTTCTAGCGTCAGAGAGTAAGTTTTTAGCCAGCTTTAAGTCTTTGGTTTTATCTGCATAGGTTAGAAGAGGGTCAACAAGCTGCACGCTATCTTCACCGAAATGAGTTTTGTATAAGGCCAGAGTGGAGGCAAAATAGGGTTCAGCCTCATCAAATTGATAATTATTTGCGAGTGAAATCGCAAGGTTAAATCCAAGGTTTGCTGTGTCTATACTTGTTTCACCGTATAACACTTTGCCTAAATCAAAAGCTTGTTGGGCTGATTTTGCTGCTTGCTCGGTATCTCCAGCTTCAAAAGCCTCATTGTAAGCTTTGTATGCTTGTTTGAACTCTGATGGGGTTGCAGATAATTGCAGTGGAAGCACTAAACAGCCAATTAAAATCGTTAATCTGCTTAACTTGTAAGTCTTAATACTCATGACAAATCCTTTTGAAAAATAAAGCTATTCTTATCCGTTACATTAGCGAATATTAACCTTTACTCATCTTGATAACAATTTAATTTACTCATTAAGTATTTCTGAGGAAGTGATGTGAGTTTGGCTTTGTTGCGTTAGCTGATATGCACGAAGCTCTGAGTTTACAGGGCTGTTATTAGCAGTCTTTCAATCATGGAAAGTGACTTCATTGGTACTATTGATAATTCAAGGGGGAAGTACTTTGAGTCTAAGTCGTTTAAAATTATATAAAATCAAAAACTTGTTTGAGCGACTACCGTTACAATCTTTAGAGGAAGAAGGCGCAGGCTTTATACTTACTTAACGACTATTTAAGCTGTGCCTTAAACTGGCTAGAAAACAAAAAAACCAATCATTAACATGATTGGTTTTTTATAAATTATTGAATTAGCTTTTGTTAATTAAATGCTTACTTGGCAAGTAGTGCTTTACGCTCTTTTGAAGCTTGAGCTAATTCGCGTAATAACGTCTCTGAATCTTCCCAATGTAGGCAAGCATCAGTAATACTCTGACCATAAGTTAAAGGTTGTCCTTCAACTACTTTTTGATTGCCTTCAATCATAAAGCTTTCAGCCATAATGCCCGCTACAGCAGTACTGCCACTGCGCATTTGCGCCATAATGCTATCTGCAACATTCAATTGGTTCTTGTGTTTCTTCTCGCTATTACCATGGCTGAAATCAACCACAATACGCTGAGTAACACCGACAGTTTCAAGTTGCGAACGAACTGACTCAACATCTTCAGCTGAGTAGTTAGGCTTTTTACCACCGCGCAGAATGATGTGACCGTATGGGTTACCGTGGGTTCGGTATACTGCCATTGCGCCATCTTTATCTGGTGAGTAGAAGATGTGCGGCACTTGCGCTGCGCGTACTGCATCTACAGCGATATTGATGTTGCCATCGGTACCGTTCTTAAACCCTACAGGGCAAGAAAGTGCTGACGCCATTTCACGGTGAATTTGGCTTTCAGTGGTACGAGCACCAATTGCGCCCCAAGTGATTAAGTCAGCAATATATTGACCGTTAACCATGTCTAAAAATTCAGTGGCGATCGGAAGTTTCAACTCTGTGATTTGTTGTAGCAGATGGCGAGCCATTCTTAAGCCTTTATTAGGGCTAAAGCTGCCGTCTAAATCTGGATCAGAAATTAAGCCTTTCCAACCCACAATAGTGCGTGGTTTTTCAAAATAAACACGCATAACAATACATAAGTCTTCTTTAAGCTCATGGTGTAATTTAGAAAGACGCTGAGCATATTCTAGTGCGGCTTCAGTATCATGAATTGAGCAAGGGCCAATGATAACGAGTAAACGTTGATCTTCGCCGGCAATAATGGCTTCAACTTCACGACGCTGCTCTACTAAGTAATCAGCTGCATCTTGGGTTAATGGATATTCAGATGCGAGTTGCGCAGGTGAAATTACCTTACATAAAAGGGAGGTGCGTAGTTCGTCTGTTTTAATTGTCATTCACTTTACCGAGCATGTTTGCGATGAATTAACATCATATTGCTCGTGATTATAACTAATTAGCCAGCGTTAGACACGTCGAAATCGACTAAGATTGGGAACTAAAGCGGTCAAATTGACATAAGTAAGCCGAAAATGTTGGGTTATTAACATTTTCGGCTTATTACAAGTTTGATTCACACCGTTGTAACTTGATGTTTTAGCTTAAAACATATGACGTTTTAGGCCTGTGATATCAAGAATTTTAGCTGAAATTTCTTCCACTGAATGGAAAGTAGTATTAACGAAAGGAATGCGCTCTTTCTTATACATCATTTCGACTTCTTTAACTTCAATGCGGCACTGTCTTAAAGACGAGTAACGGCTGTTCTCCATTCGGCCCTGACGTATTTCATGGAGACGGTTAGGGTCAATGGTTAAACCGAAAAGTTTAGATTTATTGCGTTTTAATGCTTCTGGTAGTTTCAAGTTATCCATATCATCTTCAACGAACGGATAATTGGCTGCTTTAATGCCAAATTGCATCGACAAATACAAGCTTGAAGGCGTCTTACCACAGCGCGAAACCCCTAATAAAATGATGTCGGCTTTATCCATATGTTTCATGGTTTGGCCATCATCGTTCTCCATTGTGTAATTTATCGCTTCTATCCGAGAGTCATAGCCCAAGTTACTTTTACCATGGGTACGATTCATCACTGGCTTCGCTTCTATACCCAATTGTTTTTCTAACGGGCTAACGAAAGTGTTCAAAAAATCATAATCCAAGCCTTCGCTTGAATAAATAATGTCACGGATTTCAGGTTTGACTATTGAATGGAAAAGTATTGGTCTTTCGCCTGTTGTAATAAAACAATCATTAATTTGCTGCTTAACTTTCTCAGCTTTTTGAGTTGTTTCAACAAATGGAATTGTAAGTGCCTCAAATTCAACTGGAAATTGTGAAAGCACAGCATGTCCAAATACTTCTGCAGTGATTGCCGTCCCGTCTGAGATATAGAATACTTTTGGTGCCATTATGACCTCTTGTAGTAATAAAATTACAAATAAAATTATAGATTTACGTCACTTGTGTGGGAGTGTAGAATGCCGCTGCCCTCGTGTGAAGGGGCCATTGAAATAAACTTGTGGAGAGATAACTGTGCAGCAATACATACTCTGGTATCAAGAACTAGGCATGGGTGATGTTAACAAGGTTGGCGGCAAGAATGCGTCACTTGGTGAAATGATCAGTAACCTAGCAAACGCAGGCGTTCAAGTTCCAGGCGGATTTGCTACAACTTCTCATGCGTTTAATGAGTTTCTAGAGCAAAGTGGTGTTAACCAGAAAATTTTCGATATTCTAGCAACACTGGATGTTGATGACGTTAATGAATTAGCGAAAGTTGGTGCACAGATCAGACAGTGGGTTATTGATACCCCATTTCAACCAGAACTAGAAGACGCGATTCGCGAAGCTTACGAGCAACTTTCTAGTGAGACTCAAGAAGCATCATTTGCAGTGCGTTCATCAGCAACAGCTGAAGATATGCCAGATGCATCTTTTGCGGGTCAACAAGAAACTTTCCTAAACGTTAAAGGCTTTGATGCTGTACTACTTGCTATTAAGCACGTTTATGCATCGCTATTTAACGACCGTGCAATTTCTTACCGTGTTCACCAAGGTTACGAGCATCAAGGTGTCGCATTATCTGCTGGCGTACAACGTATGGTACGTTCAGATAAAGCATCATCAGGTGTTATGTTCACCATGGACACTGAATCAGGTAACAACGACGTTGTCTTTATCACTTCATCATTTGGTTTAGGTGAAATGGTAGTACAAGGCGCGGTTAACCCTGATGAATTCTACGTGCACAAACCAATTTTAGCGCAAGGGCATCAAGCCGTTGTGCGCCGTAATATCGGCAGTAAGTTGATTCAGATGGTTTACTCTGACGATGCTTCACATGGTAAACAAGTGAAGATTGAAGATATCCCAGCTGAACAGCGCAGTGTTTTCTCGATTAATGATGAAGAAGTGATGGAACTTGCTAAGCAAGCTTGCATCATCGAAAAGCATTATGGTCGTCCAATGGATATCGAATGGGCTAAAGATGGCAATGACGGTAAGCTTTATATCGTTCAAGCACGTCCTGAAACTGTTCGTAGCCGTGAAGACGTACAGTTAATCGAACGTTACCACTTACAAACTAAGGGTGATGTTGTATGTGAAGGCCGTGCAATTGGTCATAAAATCGGTACAGGTGTGGCTAAAGTGCTTGCATCAATCGAAGATATGGATCAAATCGAGCCAGGTGATGTACTTGTTACTGACATGACTGACCCAGATTGGGAACCAATCATGAAGCGTGCAAGCGCGATTGTGACTAATCGTGGTGGCCGTACTTGTCACGCTGCGATTATCGCTCGTGAGCTAGGTGTTCCAGCTGTTGTAGGTTGTGGCGATGTCACTGACCGTATTAAAAATGGTCAACTAGTGACTGTTTCATGTGCTGAAGGCGATACTGGTTTCATCTACGACGGTAAGCAAGATTTTGAAGTCATCACAAACCGTGTTGATTCATTACCTGAACTACCAATGAAAATCATGATGAACGTGGGTAACCCAGATCGTGCATTTGATTTTGCTCGCCTGCCTAACGAAGGTGTTGGTCTTGCGCGTCTTGAGTTCATCATTAACCGCATGATTGGTATTCACCCTAAAGCATTGCTTGAGTTCAGTTCACAGCCAGCTGAGCTACAACAAGAAATCAACGAGATGATCGCAGGTTATGACTCTCCAGTTGAATACTATGTTGCTCGTCTTGTTGAAGGTATTGCGACTATCGGCAGTGCGTTCTACCCGAAAAAAGTTATCGTACGTATGTCAGACTTTAAGTCTAACGAATACGCTAACCTTGTTGGTGGTGACCGTTACGAGCCAGAAGAAGAAAACCCAATGTTGGGCTTCCGTGGTGCTAGCCGTTATATCTCTGAATCATTCCGCGATTGTTTTGCATTAGAGTGTGAAGCGATTAAACGTGTTCGTAACGACATGGGTCTTAAGAACGTTGAAATCATGATCCCATTCGTACGTACTGTTGATGAAGCAGCTCAAGTTATTGAGTTACTAAAAGAGCAGGGCTTAGAGCGCGGTAAAGATGGTTTACGCGTAATCATGATGTGTGAGCTACCTTCGAACGCATTATTAGCTGACCAATTCTTAGAGCACTTCGATGGTTTCTCTATCGGTTCTAACGATTTAACTCAGTTAACTTTAGGTCTTGACCGTGATTCTGGCATCATCAGCCATTTATTCGATGAGCGTAATGACGCTGTTAAAGCATTATTATCGCTAGCGATTAAAGCTGCGAAAGCGAAAGGTGCATACGTAGGTATTTGTGGCCAAGGCCCATCTGACCACGCTGACTTTGCGCAATGGTTAGTAGAACAAGGTATTGATACCGTATCACTTAACCCTGATACAGTTATCGACACTTGGTTATACCTAGCTGAAGAACATGCTTAATTGCTGATTAAGTTAAGCTAACTTAGTTAGTTTGAAAAAGCCGCTTAAATGCGGCTTTTTTGTGCCTGTAATTTGTGTTTAGCTACTTAAGCGGCAATCTCTAATAGTTAAACATATATAGTGGTTTTATTAAGACATGCTATTTAATGATTTGATGTCAATTGAGATGAATGAATAAAAGGATAGATTCAAATGGCATTAGTTAAACAGGCAATAGCTAAAATTATTACTTGTCAGGTGACTGACAAGAAACAACAGAGTTTTACTCACAGCCAAAGCCTGTGGGGGTTAACTGCATCTTGTGAAGGGTTCATTGGTCAGTTAGGTGGCTGGGTGCAAGGGGAGTGTGAACAAGTTAGTGAGGAACATAATTCGGATAGTCACAATCAAGCCGTTGTGATTGGATTATGGCAATCACAGCAAGATTTAACCGACTTTATGGAATCTACTCATGACGACATCATTGAACAAAACCTGCAACCGTCAACTTTTATAGCATGTCAGGTTAATCGACATCAGCATGTGTTATCCATGAGCTTAAAAGCACTGAATATCCCTGAGATACAACTCATAAGTCTGGTTACTTGCGAAGGTGTAATTGATAAACAAAAATTTGTTGATGAGCAGAAGCAATTTGGGATTCCTGCGTTACAAAAACAACTAGGGTTTGTTGGAGGTGATGTTTGGCAACAAGAAAAAGACTCCAATAAATATCTTGTATTGACATATTGGTCGAGCGAACAAGCTTATGAGGTATATAACTTAGAAACTTTGCCGAATTTAACTCAGTTGCTCAATCAAGAAAACATCACCCAAGTCTCGCCTCAGAATGTCTCGGGTATGAAAGTCTCGCCTCGAAAAATCACCAGTAAAACAGTATTAGTAGAACGTCGATGGGACGTTATAGCGGGATAAAACACGTCTAAATCGAGGTTAGAGGTTAGAGGTTACAGGTTAATAGCCACTCAATATATGATTCATTGTGTATGAGGCATATCAATCGCTTTATAAGCATCGATAATATGCTGCACTTCTTGTTTCCGTCCAATCTGTATTCGTTGGTAATGGCTTAATGTTTTATTGAGGTAACGCTGAGACACACTTTGTTCATTTTCAATGTTATTAAACCAAATTTGCTCTCCGACTTCAGATATTGCATGAGAAGTTTTATGTGTCTTAGGGTTTAATGAGTCTGGTATGCAAGCTGAGCTTGTATAATTAGCAACTAACAGAATTTCATAAAAACGTTTGTTGTCTTCAACCAGACATTCCTGTTTTAAGCTGAAATCGAGCGAAATGAGGTTCTGCCTTAAACTATATTGATGATGAACAGGGCAAAGTAAAAAATCGATATTCAAATTAGCATACTGCTTTTGAATACTATTGATAAATTCATTCATTAAATCACCTCCCACACCTGCCATGATAATCAAATGTTTACCGCAATATTTATCTAAAGGAAGCTTTGCTACATCCATACAGTGAGTAAACCAGTTGGATGGGACAGCAGGATTAAGCTTTGAGCTTGAATCAAGTTTAATTAATTTTTGCTCGAGCTCATTCATTAACTCAGCAACGATATCTACAAAGTGAATATTTGGCGCCGCTTGGCGCGTTAATAAAGCCCCGCCTAGAAAACCATGGTCGCAACAACAATCCCAAATATGATCGTACCCAGATAAGACCATACTATTTATTTGCTGTAATCTTTTACTGAGTTTCATGGGGTATATCCGAGTCTAAGTTGGAGTGTTGACTAAAAAGCGCCGCATTGTAATGGTTTTCAATCTGTGGGTATATGATTTAGTCATAATAGTGATGAATAATCTGCACTATTTACTATAAACTTTTTACCATGAATTTGGATGTTTTGATTTAATGCTTCAACGTCGGAGATTAAATTGAAGAATTACCTGTACTAGATTTAAGTAAGAGGCTTAATCATCGTATTCAAGAAATATGAATCTTACATAATTAACTAATAGCTATTTGTTTTAGTGTCTATATGTTTTAATTGCCTTAAAAACAGACGGTTACCCAAAGGCTCGTTGTGAATGGTTAAGTTGTTATTGTAATTAATGTTTCTAATGAAATTTTTTAACTCAACTACTTAGCGGCTCTTTTTTTGTTTATAATGATCACAAAATTACTATAAACAGAAGTCGAATATGCTACCGTTGCTATCTCATCATCAAACATTAGAACCTATTTATTTAAGCTTTCTAGATGCGCTTGAAGCGTCATCGTTTGCTGGTGAAATTGACAAGCGCTATAGCGCGCGACTGATCCAAGCAACCGACAATTCTGTTTATCAATTCTTGCCACAAGCGGTTATTTACCCGTTCAATCAAACTGACGTCGAGTTAGTATTAACTCTGGCATCAGATCCTAAGTATAAGCAAGTGACTTTTAGTGCTCGTGGCGGCGGAACGGGAACCAATGGTCAATCATTGACTCATGGATTAATTCTCGATGTTTCTAGGCATATGAATCAAGTGCTAGAAGTTAATGCTGAAGAAGGCTGGGTAAGAGTACAAGCCGGTGTGGTTAAAGACGCGCTAAATGATGCACTGCGTCCTCATGGATTCTTTTTTAGTCCTGATCTATCAACGTCAAACCGTGCAACTGTGGGCGGCATGATTAACACCGATGCCTCAGGTGCGGGCTCGCTCGTTTACGGTAAAACCTCTGATCATGTTTTGGGATTAACTAGCGTGTTGGTTGACGGTAGTGTGCTATCAACATCTCCAATGGACGCTGATATAGCATTGGGGAAAGAGGAAGTTACAACAGAGCAAGCTGGTGAACATCCTTTTGCACAAAATATCATTAATCAAATTGCTAACCGTTGTCATGAGAAACGTGAATTGATCGTTAAGCAGTTTCCGGCATTAAACCGATTTTTAACAGGCTATGATCTTCGCCATGTATGGAATGACGGGCTAACTCAATTTGATTTATCACGGATTTTAGCTGGCTCTGAAGGCACCTTAGCGGTTCTAACAGAGGCTAAACTGAATATCACGCCGCTACCAAATACGCGGATGATGCTGAATATTAAATATGACTCATTCGAGTCTGCATTACGTCATGCTCCATCGTTGGTGGCCGCTAGTGCCACAGTGGTTGAAACCATAGACTCAAAAGTACTAAACCTTGCCCGTGAAGACATTATTTGGCATTCAGTTTCACACCTCATTGAAGCTGTGCCTAATAAAGTCATTGAAGGGCTTAATATGGTTGAGTTTGCAGGTGATGAAGAAGACGTTAAGGCGCGCATTAGTAGACTTGAAGCGGTGCTAGCGAGTCAACTTGCCAACGAAGAAGCCGGCGTAGTGGGTTATCAGCTCACCTCTGACAAGCCAAGTATTAATAAAATCTACGCTATGCGTAAAAAAGCGGTTGGTTTATTAGGCGCGACTAAAGGTCGCCGGAAACCGTTAGCCTTTGCTGAAGATACAGCCGTGCCACCTGAGAATTTAGCTGATTTCATTATGGAGTTTCGCGACTTGCTTGATGGTCATCAATTGCAATATGGCATGTTTGGCCACGTTGATGCAGGTGTATTACATGTGCGCCCAGCACTGGACATGTGTGATGAAGCGGATGAGAAATTATTAAAAGTTATTTCTGATCAAGTTGCTGAGTTAACCCTTAAATATGGCGGTTTGATGTGGGGCGAACACGGTAAAGGCGTGCGCGGTGAATATGGCCCTGCGGTATTTGGTGACGAGCTTTATAGTGAACTTGAAGTCGTGAAAGGCTTATTCGACCCTGATAATCGCCTAAATCCAGGTAAATTAGTGTCGCCAAAAGATCATGGTCCAATGATGTTTAATGTCGATAGCGTTAAACGCGGCAAGTTCGATAGGCAAATTCCAGTGCAAGTCCGTGATGCTTTCCCTGATGTGATGAACTGTAATGGTAATGGGGTGTGCTTTAATTACAGCAGTTATTCGTTTATGTGTCCGTCATTTAAAGCTACGGGCGATCGTATTCATTCTCCTAAAGGTCGCAGCGGCTTAATGCGAGAATGGTTGCGTTTATTGGAAGCTGAAGGGGTCGATGTTGATGCACTCGCAAAGTCTAAACCATTAAGTATTATGCAGCGCGCCCAAAACACAATTAACAGCACACGTGATTATGATTACTCCCATGAAGTGATGGAGTCACTAAAAGGTTGTTTGGCGTGTAAAGCGTGTTCGGGTCAATGCCCAGTCAAAGTAGATGTCCCCAAGTTTAGAGCGCAGTTCTTTAATATCTATTACAAACGTTATATGCGACCAGCGAAGGACTACTTGGTTGCGGGGATCGAAGATATGTTACCTATGATGGCTGCAATGCCAAAAGTGACAAATCTAGCCTCACAAAATAAGCTAAGCCAATGGGTGATTAAAAAATCAATCGGGTATGTGGATGCACCGGCTTTGTCAGTACCAACATTAAAGCAGCGCCTAGATGGTCATGAAAGTCGTGGTTATGATTTAGAAGCATTACAAAGCATTCCTGTATCTGAACGAGCAAACTATGTATTAGTGGTACAAGATCCATTTAATAGTTTTTATGATGCAGAACTTGTGTATCGCTTTATTCAATTAATTAAAGAAATGGGTCTTAAGCCTGTGTTATTACCGTTTAAACCGAACGGTAAACCTACCCACATTAAAGGGTTTTTAGACAAGTTTGCCAAAACTGCTCAATCGAGTGCAGATTTCTTGAATCAGGTTCATGCTTTGAATATGCCGATGGTGGGCTTAGATCCTGCGTTAGTCTTGTGTTACCGCGACGAATACCAAGAAGTGTTAGGGGATAAGCGCGGTAATTTTGAAGTATTACTGGCTAATGAATGGCTAACTGATGCGGTTAAGGCAATGCCTCAACTTACTAAAACTGAGCAAAAGTTCAGTTGGTTTAGTCACTGTACAGAATCTACTGCAAAACCTGCAACGCCAGCAGAATGGAAAAATGTGTTTAGTCATTTTGGCGCAGAGTTTGATGTGATTAATGTCGGCTGTTGCGGAATGGCAGGTACTTACGGCCATGAACAAGATAACCTCGCTCGTTCAACAAAATTATTTGCCATGTCATGGCAACCAACACTTGATTGTATCGATGACAAAACCCAAATATTGGTTTCAGGCTATTCATGTCGAAGCCAAGTGAAACGTTTTGCAGGCTTTAAACCAAAGCACCCAATTGAGGCCTTGTTGCAATTGATGGTACAAGCGAATAAAACCCATGGCTGAGCCGATTAATATTGCCAAGCAATTAGGGCAACTTTCAACTAAGCACTCCGATAACAATGGTGTCGAGCTATGTAGTGAAACGCCTATGTTAGAAATTAACGGTGAGGGTGAATGGTTTTATCTAAACAGTCCGCTGCCTGCCAAGTTTGCCAAGCTGTTTTCTAGTGTGCTGAATTGCATTGATGGGGAATTTTTTTTAATAACACCCGTTGAAAAAGTCAAAGTGCTCGTTAAACGACATGCGATAGTACTGGTAGATTACGAAGCAAATGAAAATGGATTAACATTCATTAGCAGTATTGGTACTGAGCATGCTATAGCTAATACTTCAGCGGTGAATTTATTGGAAGATGCCATTGAAATTCAAATTGAGAGAGGCGTTATAGCTGGTTTAGGGCGTGCGTGCTACTACCGATATATTAATCAATTTGTAACAGACTGACTAAAACAGCGGTCTCATACGTACCATGTTTTAGAATTAGTGCCAGTATTAACAGTCAGTATTCAGTGAAAACTTGTTTATATGATAGTAATCTAAAGTACAACTCAACAGTCGTATTCTTAGCTTGATTCGTCTACTGACCAGTAGCTAAGATTTGATGAGCATGTAGGAGCGCGTTATGAAACGTTACGAAAGTCTTTATTATCAAGTATCTCATCTCAACATCACGCTTCAAAACGAGCTTGATGAACGCCTTAAACGCTATGAACTCGACGTTAAGCTCTGGCCGGTTTTATTTTCCTTATGGCAAGAGGAAGGCATCAGTCAAACAGAGCTATCTAAGCTTTGTGATGTCGCCAATTACACTATGACTCGTCTGTTAGACCAGCTTCAGGTTCAAGGCTATATTACCCGTCATCAGGAGTCTGATAATCGCCGTGCTTTTCAAATTTTCTTAACCGATGCGGGTAAAGCTTTAGAACAAGATTTAATCCATGAAGCGCAGTGGGTAAATGAAAAGTGCCTTGAAGCCCTTGATGAACAAGAGCAACAAACACTATTGCAATTATTGAATAAAATTAATCAATAAATAGGGCGCATGGGAATTTCTTTTAGTTTAAATTTTTTTAAAACATTATTCTATAAAGGCCGTTAATGACATCATTAACGGCCTTTTTCTTAACCCTTATGCAGATAATTCTTCATGTTTATGTACAAGGTTAAATTCAGCTAATACTGCGTATGCGCTCGGGATTATAAACAGTACCAATAGGGTAGATGTGAAAATACCAAACACAATTGAGATAACAATCGGCTTAACCACTTGTGCTTGAAGTGATGTTTCCATTAATAGTGGCAATAAACCGGCTGCAGTGGTTAGAGAGGTTAGGAATACCGCTCTGAATCTATCTCGGCTAGCTTTAACCACAGCTTCTTGAATGTTATCGCCAATATCCACATGGTGGCGGATATATTGCACCAACAAGATGGAGTCATTGACCACAATACCTGCAAGAGATACAAAACCTAATATCGATGGCATAGATAAACTATGTCCCGTTAACAGGTGTCCCCAGAATACTCCGATTAATGCGAGCGGAATAGCTAGCATAACCACGAAAGGTTCTAAGTAACTTCTGAATTGGAAGCTCAATATCGCGAATAAACCAAATAAGCCGATGACAAAACCTTGCATAAAGGAAGCGCCAGTTTTGGCTGTTTCTTTGGCTGCACCTTCATAATCAACTTTTAGGCCTGGGTATTTTTCACGTAATTCGTGGGCGAATTCATTTCTGACTTTACCAAGGATTTCACTACCATTTGCTTTAGTGTTGTCAATATCAGCCATAACGGTGACGGTTCGCTGGCTTTCGATACGCTGAATACGCACATAAGAGCGTTCGTAGTTTAACGTAGCGACTGCATTTAATGGCAGCTGTGTACCATCACCTAGCATGATTGGGAAGTTAGCTAACGCCTGTAAATCGCCAGCTTGTTGTTTATTGAGCCGTACTTGGATTTCAATGTTTTCAGGTCCAGCTTGAACATCATCCGCGGTTTGACCAAAGTAAGCCGCGCGTAGTTGAGATGCGATCATCTCACCATCAACACCATAGTTTTCGGCGCCATCACGTAGTTTGACTAACACTTCTTCTTTACCTGGGCGCATGTCATCTAAAATACCATTTACCCCAGAGAACTGACTTAAATATGACTGTAAATCAACCGAGGCCATTTTGAGTAAATCTAGATCATCGTGTTGTAATCTCACTTCTACATCGCGCCCAGCAGGCCCCATGCTAGGTTGTTTAAATACTAACGACAATGGCTCAGCAATATCACCACTTTCAATGCGCCAATCTTGAATGAAATTGTCGATTAAGGTACTTCGAGTTTCCGCTGACAATAAATCTAAACGAACGGTAGCAACGTGTGGGCCTGATTCGCCCGCATCGGCGTTCATATTATATTGCTCGGTGATGAAACGGATAAGATCAGAATCTTCTTGGTTTTCTTGTGTATATCGTGCGCCGACTTTATTGGCACTGGCAACTAACTGAGCAACGACTTGTCTCGTTTGATCCAGTGTTGAACCCGGAGGCAAAATGATGCGCGCTTCAGCAATGTCACCATCAAGTTCAGGGAAACCAACAAATTTAACGGCGCCGCCAGCCACGAGTGCTATTGAAACAAATAGCAATCCTAAGGTTGCACCAAGGCTTGCATAACGCCATTTAACAACAAAGGTAACAGCTTCGACTAAGGTATTATTTCGAAAATGTTCAAACTTTTCTAAAAATACTCTTTTAAACTTAAGTGGCGGTTTGTCTTGCTTGTTGGATTTAAGTGAGTGGCTTAAATGATTCGGCAAAATTAAAAATGCTTCAATCAAGCTGATACTTAAAACCATAATGAGCACTAGCGGGACCACGGACAATACATCACCCATTTGACCATCTAACCAGAGCAAACTACCGAAAATAAATACTGTGGTTAAAAAGGATGAGAATACCCCAGGAGCCACTTTTTTAACCCCTTGGGAGACCGCATCGTTTATGGGCAAGCCTTTTTCTACATGAGCAGCGACTGACTCTGCAATTACAATCGCATCATCCATCATGATGCCAATGGCCATTAATAGACCCACAAGGCTCATAATATTAATCGAGACGCCAAAGACCCACATTAGGAACAAGCCGCCCATAAAGGCCACTGGTAGCCCCGCAGATACCCAAAACGAATATCGAATTGAGAAAAATAGCCACATTGAAAAGAACACTAAGATGATGCCTTGCCAACCATTTTTCAGTAGCATGGATAATCTGTCTTGCAGCAATGAAGACATGTCATTTGTCAGTGTCAGCGTGACGCCATCAGGGGCGACAAGTTGCTCTTGTGCAACAAATTCAGTGACTCGCTCTTTAATACGCAGGGCATCATCGGCTTTGTTTTTTTGAACTTTTAATACCGCAGCAGCTTTACCATTAAAGATGGTATGTTCTTCTTCAAGTTCGAATAGATCTTCAATTTTAGCAATATCTCGCAGGCGAACGACACCGCCCTCAGGATTGGATGAGACAATGATCTTGCCTAGATTTTCAGGAGTAATACGGCGTTCATCAAAGCGGATAAGCAGGTTTTTATCTGATAATTCAACACTTCCCGCTGGCATTTGCACGTTTTGGCGGCCGACTTTATCCGCCACTTCAGCAACCGTTAACCCTAAGCGTCTTATATCTGCTTCGTTTAATTCGACCCGAATTTGGTGGTCAGAAAAACCTGAAACTGTCACCAAATTAACGCCAGCATCAATCTTTAAGCGACGTTTCAAATCTTCAGCATAAGATTTTAAGTGCGGTAAACTGGCGTCAGCTGCAATCGCAATATCAACAACAGGCTCAGCCCAGTCGAGCTCTTTAACCGTTGGTGGGTCGATTTGTGATGGAAAATCTTTAATGGCATTAATTTCAGTTTGAATATCCACCAAACTGCGCCCCATATCAGCATCGCCTGTGAGCTTTACTGTGAGTGATGCAAAACCTTCTTGGGCGTCACATTTGGTTTCTTCAATATCACTTAAACCATCAATGGCATCTTCCATACGAAGACATAAACTTTCTTCTACTTCTGCAGGTGAGGCGCCAGGGTAAACCACACTGGCAATAATGTAAGGGGGACTAAACTCTGGAAAGGTTTCCCGTTTAATCTTGCCAATACTGCTAAGGCCCACCACAAAAAACGCCAGCATCATCAAGTTAGCAATAGTGGGATGACGAGTGAAAAAATTAATCACTAGTTAGACTCCTTTTCACTTTGCTCATCTGCTTGCTCTGCAACTTTTAAACTCATGCCTGCTATGGCAGGAATAAGATCATTAGTGACAATGCGATCGCCTTGAGCTAATGCTTCGCCATCTAACTGGCCATTACCATCTAATGGAGTACTAATAGCAACGCCGTGTTCACTGCGATACACCACGTTTACTTTTTTGATTTGCAGTTTATCTTCAGCGTCCATGACATACACTTGTTCTCCATGGAGGGCTTTTTCAGGAATGATAAATTGTCTTGATTCGTAGCCATGGATATAAGCGGTGACAAACATACCATTTGTTAGAGGAGGGCGTTTAACCAAATCCATCTCGTTAAAATCTTGTTCGACTTCAAGGTAGAAACCGATAGTGGCCTGATCTGGATTAATGGTATCAGCAATACGGGTTAATTTTGCCTGCCATTGATGATGTTTTTTACCCATACTAATTTCAACATGGGAGTCAAAGTTTACCTTCTCAATCGAAGGGAGTGAGGCTGTATCGCGTGGGATACCTGAGATACTGCTAATTAAGGTTTCGGCATCTTGCAGTGACAGCTCTGCTTTGATCTCGACTGCGCCAAGTTGGTGGGCTTCGAACAATACAGAACCATTAGTAACCGCTTGGGCACGTTCAATGTTTACTTCAGCAATTCGTGCATCAAAGGGTAAAGTAAAACGCGTATTGTTTAACTGACGCTGAGCATCATTAAATAGTGCTTGGTTAACTTTGACCTGTGCTTGAGTCACTTTTCTATCATCGGGTAATAGACTCAAACTGCTATTTAAATCTTGTACTAAGTTACGCTGTGCAAGCAGGGCTTGTTTTTGGGATTCTAGTTCGGATTTCGAGATTAGGTTTTTAACATTAAGCGCTTGCTTACGCTGATACTCTTGGTCAACCAAAGTGAGTTTTTGTTGTTCTATCTCCAAACTGGTTTCTAGGTTAACTTC
This sequence comes from Shewanella olleyana, assembly GCF_023283825.1. Lineage (GTDB taxonomy): Bacteria > Pseudomonadota > Gammaproteobacteria > Enterobacterales > Shewanellaceae > Shewanella > Shewanella olleyana. The sequence goes on from NZ_JAKILD010000019.1 coordinate 97,303, forward strand.
TTTTTGATTTAATTGAATTAACTGCGCTTCGCTGGCATTTACATTAGCTTCAGCTTGGGCAAGTTTTAGTTCGTATTCTAAAGGATCAATGGCGAGCACTAGGGTATTGGCTTTAATCAAGCGGCCCGTTTCCAGTTCAGGGTGGCGATAGATAATTTTACCGCCTACTTCTGCAATACCTTGCCAGCTGTGTTTAGGGGCAACTCGACCATAGGCTTTAATCACTGGCATGCTTAGCTGTTTATCTAGGCTTATCACTTCCACTAAACGTGACTTATCGTGACCTGCTTCTAGTTCAGGAGATGAGCGCAAAGCAATTGCGGCAAATAAAATAATGAATCCGGCTGCGATTCCGGGAAATACGTAGCGTCTTTTTAAGCTGGTCATGTTTAGCGGTCCTGGCTTGGTAGTGTGTCATCGGCAATAAGCCCATGATGTAAAAGTTGAGCGTTGTGTTTAGCAAGTTTTTGCATAAACTCTGGAGATGTTTTAATGCCGACAGCATTTTTCAATAAATCTGGCATTAAAAACGGAAATATGAGTAAGCTGATAAAGCTCATTTTGGCGCACATAATATCGACATCTGCTTTTAACAGGTTGGCGTCTTGCATTTGTTCAATAATGGCAAAACGTGGCGCTGGCATTAATGCTAATAACCTTGCTTGTAATTCTCGATTACTTTGGGAATCTGGCAGACTTGCTGTACGGTAAATCAACTTTGGAAAATCTGGATTTTGACTCATTAAGGTGTAATAAGTACTGAGAATATCCTCAGCAGAATTCGAGATGAACTCTTTGTTAGTCTGATATATTTTCTCAGTTATAGGCGCGAGGGTTTCTTTTAGCATTTCACTAAATAGGCCAATTTTCGACTGGAAATAATAACGGATTAAACTGGCATCCACATTGGCCTGTTGCGCAATAGCACGCACTGAGACTTTCTCGTAATCATTTTCAACAAACAAGACTCTTGCAGCATCAATTAATGCACTTCGGTTATCCACTTGGGTTAACGGTCTTCCTGCGGTTTTTTTTAATCTAGGCATCAGCGAGCAGTTTTTTGAATAATTCTTCAAGTGTAGAATATAGTATGCCAAGCAGCGCAGAATACTTAGTAAAATAATTCATCAATATTCATCATTTGATGAATTGTTGATGGTTATCAAGCTTAAGTCACACTTTAGAAACTGTCCTTGGCTTAAATTACAGGTAATAAAAAGGCTAGCATAATGCTAGCCTTATGGTTTTTAATCGAAGCTAAAGGTTATGAGACCGAAAGGTTCAAACCTAAACCTTATAAACGCAGTTTACAAAGCTGTAGTTAAGATTTCTCGGCTGATGGCTAAATCAATATCACCATGCTCACCCAGTTTGGTCATGCCGTGTTTCTCAAGTGCATTTACTAGCACATCTACTTGATCTGCACCCATATCAATATCGCTCAAGCGAGTTGGAACTTGCATTAACTTGAAGAAGTTCTCAGTGGCGATAATGGCTTGATCGATTTTCTCTTCATCAGAACCAGAAGTGATGTTAAATACACGCTCTGCATATTGTACAAGTTTTGCGTGTTTTTGCTCACGGCGAACTTTCATTACCGCAGGTAATACGATTGATAAAGTGCGTGCATGATCGATTCCATGACTTGCCGTTAGTTCATGACCAATCATATGAGTTGACCAATCCTGAGGGACACCAGCACCAATTAGACCGTTTAACGCCATTGTCGCAGACCACATAATATTGGCCCGAACTTCTAAATCTTGTTTAGATTCTGCGGCTAATGCTTTAGGTCCTTCTTCAATAAGGGTTTGCAGTAGACCTTCACTGAATCTGTCTTGTACTTTACCGTTTACGCTGTAAGTTAAGTACTGCTCCATAATGTGGATGTAGGCGTCAATAACGCCATTACCTATTTGGCGATCAGATAATGATAGGGTTACGGTAGGATCTAAAACTGCAAATAGTGGGCGCAGTAATGGGCTACCAAAAGGTAATTTATTACCATTACGAGTAATAACAGAGCCGCCGTTTGATTCAGAACCTGTTGCTGGAAGCGTTAATACAGCGCCAATTGGCAGTGCGTCATTAACGCTTGCACCTTTTGCTACCATATCCCAAGGATCTTGACCTTCAAATTTAGCTGCTGCAGCAATGAACTTAACGCCATCAACAACCGAGCCACCGCCCACAGCGAGTAAGTAATCAATATTTTCAGCTTCAATGATTGCTTGTGCTTTCATTAGGGTGTCGTACTGCGGGTTAGGCTCTACACCAGAAAATTCAAACCAAGTGTGTTCTTTAAGTGCATCAGTCACTTGTTGGTAGACACCATTTGACTTGATTGAACCACCGCCGTAAATCATGAGTACTCGCGCATCAGCTGGGATTTCATTGCTAATGCTACTTATTTGGTTTTCGCCAAAAAGAATTTTTGTATTGTTTTGAAATGAAAAATTAAGCATGAGATTGTCCTAATACAATATTATTTATTACGCGTTTATGTGTGAAGCTAGCTTTTGCGCTGTCAGTGAAGAACTTGCTGGATTCTGCCCTGTGATGACTAAGCCATCTTGAACTGAAAATGCATGCCAGTCAGCGACTTTTTGATAATCTGCATCACGTTTTTGTAATTCATCTTCAAGCAGAAAAGGTACAACATCTGTTAATTGCACAGCATCTTCTTCAGTATTACTAAAACCAGTTACCGCTTTGTCTTTTACTAAGTAGCTACCATCGTTGTTTTTAGCATTTAACAATGCTGCACTTGCATGACAAACAGCTGAAACTGGTTTGTTTTGCTTGATAAACTGCTCGATTAATTCAATAGAATTTGGGTTATCTGTTAAATCCCATAATGGACCGTGACCACCTGGATAGAAAACGCCGTCGTAATCGTCAGCGTTAACATCAGATAACACAAGCGTAGTAGCAAGATGTGCTTGAGCGTCTTTATCATTATCAAATCGACGGGTGTCATCAGTTTGAAAGTCTGCTAGCTCACTACTTGGATCAATCGGTGGTTGACCGCCAGCAGGTGAAGCTAAAGTGATATCAAATCCAGCATCTTTAAATACAAAATATGGCGCGGCAAACTCTTCAATCCAAAAACCTGTTTTATTGCCTGTGTGACCTAATTGGTCGTGTGAAGTAAGCACCATTAATACTTTTTTGGCGATAACGTTTGTCATATGAATTCCTTGTTTGCTGCTGATATTAAGCCATAAACACTTGTTGGCTTATTAAATAATGAACTCAGTATAGAAACCTGAATTAAATCTGACAATGCAGACTTTATTGACTTCATTGTTTAAATTATTGATACAATGATGTGATTGAGTTATTTTTAATGCTGGTTTGAGTTTGAGTTTGAGTTTGAGTTTGAGTTTGAGTTTGAGTTTGAGTTTGAGTTTGAGTTTTAGTATGGAGACTAGAGTCGATAATGAATGTATCTTTTGAGCAATTAAAAAGTATGGTGGTGTTTTCACAAGTGGTTGAGCAAGGCAGCTTAAGCGGCGCAGCTAAGCATATTGGCCTGTCTCGAGCAGTTGTAAGTTACCATCTAAAAAAATTAGAAGAACATTTACAAGTTAAATTGCTCAATCGCTCAACTCGCAGTATTAGTCTTACTGAAGAAGGACAAGCTTATTATCAATCCTGTAAAGTTATTGCCGAGCAAGCTTATTCCGCTAATCAGCAAATTGAGAATATGAAAAGCGAGCCAATGGGCTTAATCAAATTAACTTGTCCAGTTAATGCAGGGCTTGAAACTATAGTGCCAGCTCTAAACGAATTTAAGCTGTTGTACCCTAAAATTGAACTGGACGTGATGTTGACCGATGAAGTGGTCAACATTATTAATCAGGGGATAGATATCGCTATTCGTGGGGCGCCATTAGTGGATTCAAGTTTGCAAGCCACTAAGTTGTCGGTAATGAAAACGTGTTTGTGTGGCGCTCCTGCTTATTTTGAAAAGCAGGGCAGACCTCAAACTCCAGGTGAGTTAAGTTCCCATGATTGGGTGGTATACAAGCCTTTAAAACGAGTATTGGAGCTTAAAAAAGGCTCACGTTCATTTAGTATAGAAATGAAAGGAAGCATTACCACAAACAATGCTTCTGCTAGAACCGCATTTGTCGAAGGCGGTCATGGCATCGGCCGAATACCTACTTATGATGCTTGGCCAAAGGTGAAGCAAGGCACATTAGAAATAGTACTAGATGACTACCAATTGTCTGATATTAATATTTATGCAGTATTTCCGCCAGGCGCAGCAGATTCCAAAAAGGTGCGTTTACTCATTGACTTCTTAAAAGAATATTTTAACCGAAAGGTAAATAGTATTGGGCTTACTTAAGCGTTTTTACACCTTGTGTTTTATGCCTATAGACTGCCGATAGGAGAGTATTTCAGCCATTGTAATGATCAGACCATAACAACCTATAAAAAAACACCATCCAGCACATATCAATACATAATTATCGTATGGATAGCCTTGGTGTAATGTGTGAGCACGAAACCCAAGCATGACTGAATACCAGAAATAAGCTGACATAACGATAGCGGTACAACTGAGCACAAGTATTAAAATTGTAGATGCTTTCACGTGATGAAATTTTGCTGCACATTTAAACTGAGGTTGCTTTTTACAATTGTCAGTATAAGGGGATGCGCACTTACAACTTACTGAAAGTTCAGTGATCTCTGTTTGGCAACGAGTGCAGGTTACTTTCCCTTGACTTATTCTAGTCATTATTTAGGTACCACAATACCTTAGAAATAATTACTTAATTGTTATTTTCATTTTGTGATTTTACCGAATGTTGCAATTATTTCTTTGCATTAAATCAATAAATCCAAATGTAGTTTTGTAAATTGTAAAAATTTACAATTAATTTTTCGAGTTATTTCATTAGTCTACCGATTGATATTTCATTGGGGGTTAAAATAAAAAGTACAAATATAAAATATTATGAAATTTTTTTATTTATTCATTGGTCTTTTAAATTGTGTAGTGTGAAATAATTTTATACGGAATAATTTAATTAAGAACGGAGTTTAACATGAAGACTAAATTAACATTATCTGCTGCCTTTGGCTTACTGCTAACCAGTTTTACTGCGCAATCTTCTAGCATAACCTTCCATGATGATCTTGATGTAGATAGCGTCAATGGTGTTGTTGTCGAGTTTCAACGTGAAGTAGACCTCGTTGCCGGTGAGCAACTTATTGAGGTGAGCTATAGCGACTTGTTTCAGGATAACGCAGATGATTCAGGACATTGGGTAAAGTCAAAGCCGCTATATTTAAAACTAGATGTTGCAGGCACTGAAAAGTATCACCTTGAATTACCAGAGTTATATTCAGCAGACGATGCAAAAGACTTTTTGCAAAATCCTGTTTTATCATTATCTATTGATGGTCAAGCTCATGATGTAACACTATTAAGCCAATCTCAATTGTTTACATTGATATTATTAAATAAATAATTTGAAATTAACTTTAGTTTTTATGCTCAATAGAGTGTTATATATTTAAATTAAATAAACATATAACTATTCAATATATTAAATTAGCTTAAGACCGGTAAAGAATAATGTATGGGTATCATCCTAGGGAAAACGCTGCTTAAATGATGTTAAGTGGCGTTTTTGTATACATTAATTTTACATTTAATAGAGACATAATTCGTTATGAATCAATTTGCTATTGATAGTCCCGAAATCAACGCTAAAGCACTATAATTGACGATTGTAACTTGCGTTCCCTTGTTAGGATCCTTATTATCGCGATCCCAAAATGAAAAAGGCACTATCATGGCTATCAGAATCAAGCTAAGACCCAAGCGTGAAAAATCACTAGAGCGCAAACACCCATGGGTTTTTGCAAGTGGTATACATAACATTAAAGGTAAACCGCAAGCGGGTGAAACTGTTGATGTTGTTGCGCATGATGGCCATTGGTTAGGACGTGGTGCTTGGTCTCCAGAGTCGCAAATCCAAGTGCGTGTATGGACTTTTAATAAAGAAGAGCAAATTGATAAAGACTTCTTCATGCGCCGTGTTCAGCGTGCTCAAGCTGGCAGAGATGCGTTAATTGCTGAACAAGGCCTAACGGGTTACCGCCTTATTGCAGCTGAATCTGACGGCTTACCAGGTATTACTATCGATAAATATGCCAATGTATTGGTCTGCCAGTTATTAAGTACTGGTGCTGACTTTTGGCGTGACACTTTAGTAGAAGTATTAGCTGAACTTTACCCCGACTGCGCTATTTACGAACGCTCAGATGTAGATTCTCGTAAAAAGGAAGGCTTGAAACCTGTAACTGGTTTATTACACGGTGAACTTCCTGAAATGCCAGTTATTATCGAAGAAAACGGCATTAAAATTTCTGTTGATGTGACTAAAGGGCATAAGACTGGCTTTTATTTGGATCAACGAGATAACCGCGCTATAGCGGCTCGTTTCGTCAAGGGTAAGTCAGTATTAAATTGTTTCTGTTACACAGGCACATTCGGCTTGTATGCTGCCAAAGGTGGCGCAGCCAGCATCGAAAATGTTGATGTGTCAAAATTAGCGCTAGATACTGCTAAATTGAATATGGAAATTAACGGTTTTAATGATGAACATGTTAACTATCATGAAGCTGATGTTTTCAAGCTATTACGTCAGTATCGTGATGAGGGTAAAACCTTTGATGTGATTGTGTTAGACCCTCCTAAGTTTGCCGATAATAAAGCGCAATTAAATGGTGCATGTCGTGGCTATAAAGACATTAATATGATTGCTATGCAATTACTAAATCCTGGTGGTATATTGCTGACATTCTCATGCTCTGGCTTAATGGCCGCAGATCTATTTCAAAAAGTGGTTGCAGATGCCGCACTTGATGCTAAACGAGATGTGCAATTTATTGATAGATTAAGTCAAGCTAGCGATCATCCGATTGGTAGCGCATTTCCTGAAGGTTTTTATTTGAAAGGTCATGTTGCTCGCGTCTTCTAAAGGAATAATGACGTTTAGAAGAGTGAATTAAAAGCTACTTACAAGGTAGCTTTTTTTATATTCGCTATTTAGCGTATTTTGATTAATGATTACAGTAGCCAACATATGATTCATAACTTGATTCGTAACAAGAGTATCTAAAGAGCTTGAAGCTCAAATTTAGCAGTAAAAAGGTGTAGAAGATGAAAATACTACTTAAGACAATTACGGTAATTGCAATAATGCTCTCTAGTATTTCGGTTCAATCACATGAAGGGTATGAGCTGACAACGTCAAACGGTGGAACCTACATTAAAGCGTTCAATTTTGATAATGGTCAGAGTGTTGTGATTGCTGAGGGGCGTATTGAGCCAAGATCTATTGGTTCAATAAGTATTAAGCTATACAAAGATTTAAATGTTGGTGATTTTACTCAAGGGATAATTATACCAAGAGACGGAACCATATTGTCAGTAGCAATTGTTGAAGATACTGCTGCTAAACAAAAACTGAAAATCACCACTGTTACAGCAGGAAGTGGTAATTACCAAGATGATGTGTTCATCTGCGTTAGTGACAATCTCGTTTCAAAGTGCGGCTAATCTTGGGCATAGGGACGTTTGGCCATAGGAACTCTTGGCCATAGGAAGTTAGCCGTTCGTGATGTGCCTACCTGACACACTTAGTGTAACCTTTTAATTTAATGTGTATTAAAGACAAAAAAGCCGCTAATGCGGCTTTTTGTTTATGTTAATAACGGTATTTTATTAGCTAACTTAGCCAGTAAAGGCCTAAACTGCTCATACACGCCAGTATCATGCTTGCCTCAAAAAACGTTTTACTACCCAATAAGCTTTGCTTTCCTTGCTTTAAGCTTGCGATAAACTCATTCTGCTTATATAGCCTGCAGGTAAGTTGCTCAGTTTGAGGGTCTATTAAGAGCTGTAATCGACAAGGTTTACCATTTTTAAGTTCAATTTTATGGGTGCTTCTTTGTCCAAAATTAACTTTAGTCGATACAAGTTTGTCATTCACTAATACACGCTCTAAGCCGATCCAGTCACTCGCCAGTAATTCAATTTTTTCCTGATGTAGATGATATTTAAAACTCGTCATGAGTGTCTCCTTGGCCTGTGAACCTACCTTAAGATAAGCAGACAAATGTGACGTTTTCCAGTGAGAAAAATGAAGTTTTTTTGAATCAAAGGGTATGTGTCTGTTGAGGCTAAAGAATTTATTTTAATTATTTTTTATTGACAAAAATCGCTTTTGAGCTAAGCGTTTTATTAGAAGGTAGTTATTGTGAGGGCTTTACAAACTCTTTTAAAACAGTGGTTTAATTTTTTTGTATGATGTTTTATTCAATATTTGTCAAGCCACAATAATGACCCAATAAATCACGCCAGCTGACGATTCCAACCAATTCAGACTCTTGCAAAACAGGAAAGCAGGTAATTCCTTTAGTTAGCATTAGTTGAGCTGCGCTATCGATATCGAGTGAAGGGGGAACTGTGATCGGACCATGTGCCATAACCTGATGTACACGTTTATTAAGGGTCTCAATATCGCGAGTGAGTTCTGCAGCTGTGCCTAAATTAGGACTGATGGCATTGATTAAATCAGTACGGGCCAAAATCCCAGAAATTGTTTTGTCTTCATCCACGACCACTAAGTGATGAAAAGGCACATTATCAAATATTTCTTTGGCAGTGCTAATGCGATCATCCATTTCTACGGTGACAACCCTTGGGCTCATAATTTGCTCAATTGTGACCATGATGTTCCTCCTTTTCAATTAATCTAGTTATATCAGACAATTGTAAAGTGAACAAATCATCCCAAGGTTTTATCAATGATCTAAATAAATGATTCTATTAATGCTTGATAATATTTAATTAGTATAGCTTTAACCTTTTCTATCGTGATTTAAATGATATTCAATGTAGCGTTGTCTTTTTTTAGGTTTAAGCGCACGTACATCAACGAGTACCAAGCCATCTATACAGTTACCAAAATCTGTATCGATACCGAAATCCAAAAACTTGACCCCTTCATCTTGGCACAGTTCACCGTATTGTTTATAAAGAGGTGGCACCGCAGCCCCCATATTGGCTAAGGTGTGTTTAAGTACCTTAAAACAACTTGAATAGTCATCTTCCGTATACAAGCGGTTTAATTGGTGTAGGCGCTCATCAGTGTACTGATATGGGGTATTTGACTGAGCAAGCTTATCTGGCATAGCAAAATGCTGTTGGTAAAAATGAACCATCATTTCTTTCGCTTGCTCAGGTAGTTGATCGCTGATTGAAACAGGTCCAAATAAATATCTAAACTGTGGATTTTTAGCTAAATATGCGCCAATGCCTAACCATAAATAATCTAGGCTTCGCTTTCCCCAATATTTTGGCTGAACAAAACTTCTGCCCAATTCCAGTCCATTTTCAAAGTAAGGCGCAAATTCTTCGCTGTAATTAAATAAAGATTGGCTATACAGGGACGTTTTACCACGTTGTTGATGGACTTGTTTAGCACTGGCAAATCGATATGAACCAACAATTTCTAATGCATCTTTATCCCACAATACTAAGTGTTGGTAATAAGGATCGTATTGATCATTATCACGACGATGGCCGCTTCCTTCGCCTACCGCGCGAAACGCTATTTCGCGTAAGCGTCCAATCTCTCGCATGATTGGACTGCAATCATTGTGTTGATATAGAAATATTTGTTTGTTGTCGTTGGTTTCACCTAATAATTCACACTGTTGTAGGGCATGTTGAAGCTCGCTACGCGACTCAGGGTGGGCGATAGCATTTTGAGTGGCAAATATTGGGCTACGATCTTTGCCGATGCGATAAAGGTGGTTTTTAAGTAACTGCACTTTAGTTTTACGGGCAAAATCATTACTGGTGACGGCTTCTTTGGGGATTAACTTACCTATACGAACTGGCATGGTCCGCTTAGATTGCTTGAACATCTCTTTGACTAATAGCAAGCTTGCCAGTGGCTTGTAAATCATTGATGCACCATAAAAAGCAGCGGAGTTTTTTGCATCAACATACATAGGTAATAAAGGCGCATTACAGGTATTCGCCATTTTTAAAAATCCTGAATGCCACTTTAAATCAGTCACGCCGGAGGGACGCAATCTTGACACTTCACCGGATGGAAAGATGAGCACTGCACCTTCATTTTTAAGATGAAGGTGAATATTTTCAAGATGCTGTCTTGGCGTGCCACCAGACATGTTATTTACGGGTAAAAGCAGCGAATGCATAGGCTCTAATGCCATTAGCAGTTCATTGGCTACCACTTTAATATCTGGCCTGACTTGGCTAATAAGTTTGATTAGCGCTAACGCATCAAGTGAGCCAATAGGGTGGTTAGCGTAAATGACTACGCGCCCTTCAATAGGAATATTTTCGATTTCATTACTGGGTACTGAATAGTTAAAGTCGAAACAATCGAGAACATGTTCTACAAAATCTACCCCCTTTTAAATAAGCAAACTCAGCGGCAATTTCATTACATTGCTTTTCATTAAGCAAATAGCGCAACATGGCTTTGGTTGGCGTGGCAAGCCATGGTGTTTGATTTAGTTTTGGTAAGTTCTTTTTAACTACGTTCTCTACGGTAAAAATCATAATAATGACCTTTCTATTCTTTTATTATTTTTGCGAGTTTTAGTCATTACTGTGACCATTACTCATGGCAAATGACTAAGCTACTTTTTGCTTATATTCATCAGCATGCTGTGCATTCAGTTGGAATTGCTTCAGCACTTTTGTTGTGGATGCTTCATCGCTCCAACGTAACAATTGCAGCTCGCCTGTGAGGGTTTCGGCAATTAAGGTGCAGTTTTCAACCCAGTCGCCATCATTGGCGTAAATAATGTCGTCATGAAGCGATAGTTCTGGCTGGTGGATATGGCCGCAGACTACGGCTTGAACGTCTTGAGTTTTGGCATAACGCAGCACTGCATCGCGATACATTTCGATCGCGTGCTGGGCTTTGTTAACCCTGAGTTTTACGTAGCTCGGCAATGACCAATATGAAAATCCGCAAGTGTGTCTTATTTGATGTAACTTACGATTAAGAAATAATAAAACGTCGTATAAATGATCCCCGAGTTTTGCGTAAGTACGGCTGATACAAACTTCTGAGTCGAATTGGTCGCCGTGAAGTATGAGGATTTTTTCACCAGTGATACATTGATGAATATGTTGGTTTGCCATGCTAATGCCCCATAGATGAAAGTCGGTATAGGACTTAAAGGCTTCGTCATGATTACCAGGGATATATTTTATTTGGATGCCATCTTTAGCGAGTTGAAGCAGTTTTTGCAGCACTAAATTGTGGCTCTCAGGCCAGTAAACTCGTTTTTTTAGTGCCCAGATATCAATGATATCGCCAACCAAATAAATCTGTTTAGCTTCAGTTTGAGTAAGTAAGTTCAGTAAAAACTCTGCCTTACAATCAACACTCCCAAGATGGACATCAGAAAGCCAAAGGGCATTGAATTTTTGTTTGATGTTGGCAGGAGGGAGAGCATTACCATTTGCCAGATTTGCATTGGAAAATGGGTTAAAGCTTGCTTTGCTATCAACATGACTTTGAGACATTTACGCATCGCCTATCAATGGATTTCAAGGCTAGCTTATGGCAAGTTTTTGAATAATAGATGACGTCAATATGTCAGATTGGTGACATGGTTAAATAATTGTTAGTGATTATGGGAGTGATTACTGGTTAGTGAGTAAGGGAAAGTGAAGGGTAGTTATTCAGTCGTTTAAGATACTCTTGTCATTACTAGCCAACAGATATAAAAAAGGAGCAACTGATTCCAGTTACTCCTTTAAATAAGACGGTTAAGTCAGTCGCCATTAGCGAACCGATTTATTAACTTGTTATAGAGTGTCTCTTAAATAAGTCTTATTTAGCTGCGTTAATGATAGCGCGAGCCATGTCGTCAGCCACATCACCAGTGGTGCGGTTATCTTTTTCAGCTTCATCAAAAATTTTGATTAGCGTGTTGTAGATGTCTTCAACTTTAGCGGTCGATTTAGCCGCGTCATAATCACTTTCAAACGATACGTTGATGATACCACCTGCATTAATCACGTAATCTGGTGCGTATAAAATGCCTTTTTCTTTTAGCGTTTCACCGTGACGCACTTCTGCTAGTTGGTTGTTTGCACAACCTGCAACGATGGTTGCTTTTAATAGCGGAATCGTGGTGTCGTTAATCGTTGCACCTAATGCACATGGCGCGTAAACATCAACGTCTTGGGTGTAAATATCTTGTGGTGCAACTACGGTAGCGCCGAACTCTGTAGCCACTTTATCTAAAGAGGCTTGATGAATATCAGTAACGATTAGTTCTGCGCCTTCTTCATGTAAATGTTTACATAAGTAGTAGCCCACATGACCAACACCTTGTACTGAAATCTTAAGGCCTTTAAGGCTGTCTAGGCCACGTTGATGCTTAACCGCTGCCTTGATACCTAAATACGTACCAAGTGCTGTGAAAGGTGATGGGTCGCCACTCTTACCTTCAAGACCTGCCATGTAAGGTGTTTCTTGATGCGCAATCATAATATCAGCAGTTGAAACACCGACGTCTTCTGCTGAAAAGTACTTGCCACCTAAGGTATGAATACAACGACCGAATGCACGGAACAGTGCTTCACGATCGGTTGTTTTAGGATCGGCAATAATGACTGATTTACCACCACCCATAGTTAAACCAGCAAGGGCATTTTTGTATGTCATGCCGCGAGAAAGACGTAATACATCGTTGACTGCTTCATCATCTGAATCGTAGTTCCACATACGACAACCACCTACAGCTGGGCCAAGGTTAGTGTTATGAATTGCAATAATTGCTTTTAAGCCACTTTCTTCATCGTGACAAAAAACGACTTGTTCGTGGTTATCAAACGATACATGATTAAATAAAGCCACTTGTGATCTCCGCTGTGCGATAAAAAAGTCGTTAGAGTGATACGGGATAACGACTGGTTGTTATTATTTATTGCAGAACGATAGCATTTAGCGATACTCTCAACAAAGATAGATTCATATAATTTTGTGATCTACGTGGCAATTTAGCTTGCCACTTTACGTAAACGTAAACTTTTTATGCGTTTCGTTACATTTGTCACCTTTTTATAGGTGTTAATGTTATTTTTATGATGACAAATATAACAATAAAATAGGAAGAAAGAATGACCGAGTCAGTGGCTGAGCCGAAAACAGAACAACAAGATCCTGAAGTTCAAAGACAACAATGGGTCCAAGCGCAATTCCAAAAAGCCAATCGTTTCCTCGCTGAGAAAGGGGTCATCCCGTCAAAAGTACTTGCTGATGAAAGCCGTTATTTAGTGCCTTATCTTGCAATTTGGAAAATGGAATCTAAGCAACCAACTAAGCAAACATTTTGGGTTATGTCCGGTGATTTACCTTCAGATTACGTCGATGTGAAAGTCGCTGGCACCGCTCGTGAAGCGATTCGTCATTTCTCAATGATGTGGCAACTTAAAGCCGAGAACTTGCATAAGTCCGGCGCTACTCGTGATGAAACCCAATTAAAATTTGCTAACTTGTTAGTCTCTCGTGCTGAGAGCTTATATAAAATGCAAAATGATGAAAAATTGTGGGAAGGGCAAGCTTAAGCTTTCTCGTTTAAGTATTCTCGATTATGTTTGAGCTTAGCAAAATTACGTAAGAAGCTAGCGATATGTCGCTACACATTAAAAAGGCACCTATTATAGGTGCCTTCAGATTAATGACAAACCCCCACTTTTTTTAAAGTGGGGGTTTTATTTTATTGGTTTATACGCATTTCACGACGTTTATTTAAAAACACATCTTGAGCAATATTGTTGG
>NZ_JAKILD010000020.1 GCF_023283825.1 Shewanella olleyana
CTGTTTGTTACATATTGCTATGAACACTCATCGTTACATTGATAATAATTTTGATTGCTGCCTAAGCAGCAATTTCGATTAACTCAACACCTGTGAGTGTCCACACAGATTTACTTGTTTGATTGTTAAAGAGCGTTGACCGTGTTGGTCAGGGATGCGTATTCTACGCTTTCCCTCGTTGGCGTCAAGTGTTTTTTCAAACTTCTTTTTGCCGTTAATTTGAAGTGGTTAAAACCCTCTCAAATCAACCTGACTCAGTGTTTCGCTGTTGCGGTCTGCCGTGTCAGTGGATGCGCATTATAGGCAAATCCTGAAACACCGCAAGGGGTATTTGAAAGAAAATGACATAAATATGAATGACAGCTGCTTTTTCAAACGAAACGCATAAAAAAGGGACTAAACAGTCCCTTAATCCAGCTATAGCGTTATTTACTCACCAAAGAATCTGGATTCTTGTTTGATAATAACGGCTTTGTTTTCGATGCTAGCCTCTACGACTAAGTTGATTTTTGTCACTGTTCGTTCTAATTGACCCGGATCCACCGCAATACTAATAGGTAATGTCAGCACTTCACCTGCCTTTACTGCAACTTGTTTAGGGCCATTCCACTCATACCCCTCAAGACCATTCATTGAAAGTTGATATTCTTGAGCCTGTTCTGTTTTATTGAGCAGCTTTAACGTATAGGTATTTTCAACTAGTCCATCATTTGTTATTCGATAAAGAGCATTACGATCTCGGATAACATCCATCCGCACAGGCGCTATTGTCGCACTGGCATATATGAAAACTAAGATCATGACAGTTAAAGCAACTCCATAACCTATCAGTTTTGGTCTAACAATAGTCTCTTTAATATCTTCTAGTTTATTTTCTGTAGTGTAACTAATTAAGCCTTTGTCATAGCCCATTCGCTCCATTGTAGTATCACAAGCATCAATACAAGCACCGCAGTTAATACATTCGTATTGAAGCCCATTTCGAATATCGATACCAGTAGGACAAACCTGAACACATAAGTCACAGTCAATACAGTCACCCAAGCCCATTTCTTTATGGTCGGCTTTTCGAGATCGTGGTCCTCTTGTTTCACCACGTTTCGAATCATAACCTACTATATAAGTATTCTTATCAAACATAGCTGCTTGGAAACGAGCATACGGGCACATGTGAATACACATAATTTCGCGCATCCAGCCGGCGTTGCCATAAGTTGCAAAGGTAAAGAAAACCACCCAGAAGTAGATACTCAGATCAGCATTAAGTGTAAATACATCTATATACACTTCTCGACTTGGCACGAAGTAAGACACAAAGGTCATTGCGGTTAGTAAGGATATGAGTATCCAAGAGGAATGTTTAGCTGTTTTTCGCCATAGTTTATTGAAGCTCCATGGCATTTGGTCAAGCTTGATACGTTTATTACGCGCGCCTTCGAATTTTTCTTCGAACCAAATAAAAATAAACGTCCATACGGTTTGTGGACAGGTATAGCCGCACCACACTCTTCCAAGATAAGTGGTCACAAAAAACAAACCAAATGCGGCAATCGTGAAGAGTGCGGCCAACAAGGTTAAATCTTGTGGCCAAATAGTCAGACCAAAAATATGGAATTTTTGTTCAGCTAAATTAAACCAGACAGCCTGTCTGTCTCCCCAAGGAAGCCAAGGCAATATTAAGAAAAATGACATGGTGGCCCAACCAATACGCCTTCTTACCGTCGTCCACAAACCTGTTACAGCACGAACATAGATGCTATTACTCGGATTGAACCTGTCAGCTTTACTCGCATCTGGCTGATGGATTTTGATCCGTTTTTCTTTGGCGTAATCTTTAGGTGTAGATTCTTGGGTCATCTTAATGCCTTACTACTTATATAAATGGGGCAAAAATAAGTGGATGTTATCGAAACAAATAATCGGAATAAGTTATCGATTTTAGATAAAAAACTCTATCAACTGCTACACACTCGTATATAGAGTGTTAATTGAGTATATTATACTCGTATTATTCATTGTTATTCACTTTAATTGGACTAAAAGATGAGAGGCTGGATCCTTATTGCACTGATTGGCGGTGTTATTTACTACTTTGCGACTGAAACAGACAAATTAGATGAACCTATTGCTGAAATACAATCAGTATTAAATAGCGCAGATGAAAAAGTCACTTCGATGACGGGCACAAAAATAATAAGAAAAAGCGACAAAGTTATTTCAATGCCTTCAGGGGTTATTGAAAGGCTATCAAGTAAAGAAGCTTTAGAATTTAAGTCTATTTTTACTGATAATGCTACTGTGGCCGCTTTTGATGATGAGTATTGCGGTTTTGGGGCAAAACACCCGGTTTTTGGAAAAGAAAACCTGCAATTAATCTGTGACAAGATATAAATTTTACTTTCCTGACATCTGTCAATTGACCTGAGATTTAATTCAGCCTAGCCTTTGGATATTCGATTGAAAAAGGCTAGTAAAATGACACAACAGGTTTCTGACATATTTGACCCTTCACTTTGGGATACTGTAAGTGGTTTCGACTTTGAAGATATCACTTACCACCGAGCAAAAGACCAAGGTACAGTTCGTATTGCAATCAATCGTCCTGATTGTCTTAACTCTTTTCGTCCAAAAACAGTTGATGAACTGTATACCGCTTTAGATCATGCTCGCCAATGGTCCGATGTTGGCTGTGTATTACTGACAGGGAATGGTCCATCAGCTAAAGGTCAGTTCTCTTTTTGTGCTGGCGGCGATCAACGTATTCGTGGCAAAGATGGTTATAAGTACGAGGGCGCAGAAGAAGGTAAGCCTGATGTAGCACGTATGGGCCGTTTACATATTTTAGAAGTCCAACGATTAATTCGCTTTATGCCAAAAGTGGTTATCGCTGTAGTTCCAGGTTGGGCTGTTGGTGGTGGTCATAGTTTACATGTTGTATGCGATCTAACATTAGCTTCGAAAGAACATGCTGTGTTTAAACAAACCGACCCTGATGTAGGTAGTTTTGATTCTGGTTACGGCAGTGCATACCTTGCAAAAATGATTGGCCAAAAACGAGCTCGTGAAATTTTCTTCCTTGGCTTTAATTACACAGCAGAAGAAGCATTCGATATGGGGATGGTTAACCGCGCAATACCTCATGCTGACCTTGAAACAGAAGCTTTATCATGGGCAAAAGAAATAAACAGCAAGTCGCCAACGGCAATGCGCATGCTTAAATACGGCTTTAACTTGCCAGATGATGGTTTAGTTGGCCAACAATTGTTTGCAGGTGAAGCTACACGCCTTGCCTACGGTACTGACGAGGCTCAAGAAGGTCGTGATGCATTCCTAGAAAAACGCGATCAGGACTTCTCTAAATTCCCTTGGCATTATTGATCGACACACAAAATTAGTTTTATAAAAGTTTACCCCCCCACGGGTCAGCCCTCTGCATTTATTGAGGGGGCACTTATCCCTTTCAATCAAGCCTTCATATTCGAAATATTGATCATTTCTTATTATAAATTTTAAACCTTAATTGCATATTCCTACCTTAATCGAATAAACCTTTTCTCGTAATTGGAAAAAAACACTTTAAATAATAATGAGAACTATTATCATTGAATTAACTAAACAACACGACTCATTAAGGTTCTCCCATGAAAAAGACACTTACTTTTGCTATTTTGCATTTCAGCGTAGCTTTTACGATTACCTATCTATTAACAGGCAGTATCGTCATTGGTGGGGCGGTCGCTTTAATTGAACCTGCAGTGAATACAGTGGTGTATTATTTCCATGACAAAGTTTGGAATCGAATCGAGGCTAATGATTTAGCTATTGCAGCAAGTTAATAACCTCTATTCAGATCTAAGCTTTAGATGCCAATACTTGACTATTTTGGCGGTATTTCTTTCTCTAAACCTAATTTATTGGCTAAAGGTGCAATTGCGCCACCTTGAATAAAGATAGAGAACAATACAAAAAAGAACACCATATGCACCATGTCAATTGCACCTGGTACACCTGCGGCAGCTGGTATTAATGCGAAAACAATAGGCGTTGCTCCTTTTAAGCCAACCATTGATATAAATAGACGCTTTTTCCAACTCGCGTTTACAAATGGGAGGTAGCATAACTGCACTGCGAGAGGCCTTGCGACAAATATCAATAATAAGCCTGGAATAATAGAAACCCAAAAAACGGTCATTAAGGTTTGCGGGAAAATCTGCAGCCCCAATACGATAAACATCAGTGCCTGTGCTAACCAAGACAAACTATTAAAAAAGTGCAAATTTATCTGTTGGCCACGTTTAATACCATTACCTATGACAACACCAGCAATATAAGAAGCGAGTAAAATATTACCGCCTAACAATTCTGCACCATAAGTGGCAATGATAAAGCTTGCTAAAACAAATACAGGGATCAAACCATATTCAGACAAGCTAATCTTATTTAATAAAGTAACCGCGACCTTTCCAACCAAGAACCCTACAACAATGGCGACTAAAATCTGAGTCACTAAACTAAGGCTTAATGAAGATATAGAGATTGATTGACTAGAAGATAATGCCATTTCTGTTAATACAATCACCATTAACATCGCTACAGGGTCATTGGTTGCTGATTCAAACTCCAGCACGGTATCGGTTTCTTCTTTTAATTTTAGCTTTTTCGATTCCAAAATTGAAAATACAGCTGCAGCATCGGTAGAAGAAACCACCGCCGCAAAGAGTAAACAAATAATAAAATCAAAATCGAGCAATAAATAAAGAATGGCTGCAAATATTAATGTGGTAAAGATAACCCCGAAAGAAGCTAAAACTCCCCCTTCTTTATAAGCTACTTTTATTTTTGCAGTTGATGTATTTAACCCGCCAACAAATACAATCACATTAAGAGCAAGTCCACCTATCCAAGCCGTTTTATCTAGATTGTCATATACAAAGTTAAACTCACCATTACCCAGCGATAATCCTACGCCCATAAAAATGAATAATGACGGAATACCAAGAGTACGAGATGGGTGATGTAATAGAATGCCAATAACAATCAGAATAGACATTCCAATCATGATCATCTCGGTTGTCATAAAGCCGCCTTTAGGAGTGAGGTAAATGTATTTTGGTGTTTTGGCATCTCTGAAATAAACGCCTAAGTTATAAAGGCTGTAATTTTTATAACTAAATAGATATTCGAGCCCGACTGTAATAAAACTTTAATAAAATAATTAATAAGAAATGATTTGTGCACAATATACCACTTTTGGCGCCACCAAACTTAAAATAGACTTAAACAATGATTAACACAAAATCCATCTTGGTGAATTTTCTCACTCCAAGTCTAACTGACATCCTTTCTAACTGCAGACATCATCATTTAATTCCTATTTAAGAAATCTTGATATGTTTTTGCTGAAATATAGTTAATGAAGCAAGACAATTAACAGCACGATAACACTTAAAAAACATCACTTTAGATAATCCTCATAGAGAAGATAGCAATCATTAGCGCTGTAACTTAACTGTCATATTGATCTGTCTTAATGCACTCGCTTCAAATTACAGCGAGAAAGAAGCACCCTAACTTTCAATATCCAAGATGGGTATTAAGTACAAATTTAAGTACAAATAATAAGTGGAATTTGTGATGAAAAAAGTGATTGGTTTATTAACTGCTGTTGGCTTAATGACGGCACCTCTTGTTCAAGCTGGTACAGTAACAGTATCTGGTTCAACATCTGTTGCTCAGGTTATGGAAGTACTAGCAGAGAATTATCAAAACACTGCGAAAAAGCATGTTGAAGTACAAGGCACTGGTTCTTCTGCTGGTATTCGTGCAGCGAAAGACGGCACCAGCATGATTGGTATGTCTTCTCGTAACATTAAAGAAAATGAGTTAAACGATGATACAAAAGAAATCGTTATTGCTCGTGACGGTATTGCAGCTGCAGTAAACAAAGCAAACCCAGTTCAAAACTTAACTCAAGAGCAAATTTCAAAAATCTACCGCGGCGAAATCAAAAACTGGAGCGAAGTAGGCGGTGAAGCACGTCCAATCGTTGTAGTCACTCGTGAAAACGGTTCGGGTACTCGTGGCGCTTTCGAAGAAATCATGGACTTACAACGTACTGTAAATGGCCACAAAGTAACGGCCATTACCCCTACTGCTCAAGTCGGTAACGGTAACGGTATGATCAAAACAATCGTAGCAAATAACCCATATGCCATTGGTTATATCTCACTAGGTTCAGTTGATGACTCTCTAGTTGCACTAAGTGTAGATGGCGTTGAAGCTACTGACAAAAACATTGCAGCTGGCGAATATCAAATTGCTCGTCCATTCATTGTATTAGTGAATAACAAGCCACACCCAAATGCACAAAGCTTTATTGACTTCATCATGTCAAATGACGGTCAAAGCATTGTTGCTGAAGAAGGTTACATCCGCGTTCAGTAATTAATAAACGCAATTCCTAAAGAGGAGCTCATGCTCCTCTTTGTAGTTTCTATCAAATATTAAAATGATTAATCATCAGTACGACCTCGAGGCATATGATGAATACAGCAACTAGAGTCCAATCACAAGGACTGCAACTTGCACCCAAAAAAGCCATGGACATCAAAGAAATTTTCTTTCATGGCCTTTTCCTATGTTGCGCTATGGTTGGCGTACTATCGGTTTCCACCATTGGATGGTTTGTATTTAACGAAGGTTTACCTGCATTTAAAGAAGCAGGTGTTACTGAGTTTGTAACAGGTAAAGAGTGGCTGCCACCAGCGTTATATGGCATCTTCCCGATGATTGTAGCCTCAATCATCTCTACTGCTGGCGCCGTTATGATTGGTGTTCCAATTGCAATTCTTACAGCTGTATTCCTCGCAGAAATTGCGCCTAAATGGTTAGCAGATCTCGTTCGACCCGCCGTTGAGCTATTAGCTGGTATTCCATCTGTTGTTTACGGTTTTTTCGGGTTGGTGATTATTGTCCCAGCTATCGAAACCCTATTTAATATTCCTGCAGGTAATACCCTATTAGCAGGAATTATTGTGTTGGCGATTATGATTTTGCCAACCGTTATTACTATTTCAGAGACCTCAATTAGAGCGTTACCTTCAGTCTATAAAGAAGGAGCCTTAGCTTTAGGAGCATCTCATGTTTACAGTATTTTTAAAGTATTAATCCCTGCAGCTAAGAGCGGCATATTAACGGGTGTAGCACTTGGTGTAGCACGTGCTATCGGCGAGACCATGGCCATTATTATGGTGATGGGCAACGCACCAGCTATGCCTGGGTCAATCCTTGAGCCAGCCAGAACACTAACAGCAAACATTGCAATGGAAATGGCTTACGCAACAGGTATCCATTCAAACGCATTATATGCAACAGGAATCGTTTTATTAGCCTTCATTGTGCTACTTAATGGTTCACTGCTATATCTAAACCGCAAGAGAGCGTACTAATAATGTCTAAGTTTACTCAATCAGACTCTAAATCATTACTGTCGAGAGAAAATCAAGATAAGTTGCTTAATGGCGCTATCTGGGCTGCAGCGGGTATCACTATTTTGTTTTTACTCTGGGTTGTGTGGCATATCCTTTCAAATGGTTTAAGCCATGTAAGCTGGGAGTTTATTACCGGAGCTTATACTCGAATAGGTGAAGCATCAGGTATTTGGGCAATGATTGTTTCAACAGTTTATATGGTAATGCTTTCATTAGCATTCGCGGCGCCGATTGGCATTATGACTGCGATATACCTTACTGAATATGCTGCACCGGGTAGTAAATTAGTCCAAGTTATCCGTTTTTGTACTGAATCA
The DNA here is from genome assembly GCF_023283825.1 of Shewanella olleyana. Classification (GTDB taxonomy): domain Bacteria; phylum Pseudomonadota; class Gammaproteobacteria; order Enterobacterales; family Shewanellaceae; genus Shewanella; species Shewanella olleyana. The sequence goes on from NZ_JAKILD010000020.1 coordinate 7,808, forward strand.
TTAGCGGGTATTCCATCAATTGTTTACGGCCTATTTGGTATGACATTTTTTGTTAGTACTTTAGGTTTAGGGTTCTCAATTCTTTCAGGAGCATTGACATTAGCGATGCTGATTTTACCGGTGATCATTCGTACCACTGAAGAAGCGTTAATGGCTGTACCGATGAGCTACCGTGAAGGTGGTTATGCATTGGGCAGTAGTAAGATTTACACCATTTGGCGCTTAATTTTACCAAGCGCTTTACCTGGAATTGTTACGTCAGTCATTTTAAGTACTGGCCGCGTTATTGGAGAGTCTGCACCGGTATTTTTAACCGCCGGTATGGTGACTCAAATTCCTGACTCTGTAATGGATTCAGGCCGAACATTGACTGTTCATTTATATAAGTTAACTCAGGAACTGTTTACTCAACATGAATGGGATCAAGCGTACGCTACAGCGACGATATTGATTGTATTAGTGTTGGCATTGAACTTAGCAACCAAAGTTATAGCTAACCGTTTAAATAAGTCTTCCTAAGTAAAAAACATACTGATAAATATCAATTTGTCACAAACGAATATCACGAACAGAGAATAATGACACGCAAAAAGTCGTGTCAGATAAAGGCCAGAAAATGAACAAATTACAAGTAAGCAACTTAGATTTATTTTACGGTGAAAACCACGCATTAAAAGATATTTCAATTGATATACCACAACGTCAAGTTACGGCATTAATTGGTCCATCTGGTTGTGGTAAATCAACGCTACTGCGTACACTAAACCGCATGAATGATTTGGTTGCAGGCGTAAAAATCACCGGTACTGTTGCATTTGAAGGCGAAGATATTTATGCCGATGTTGATGTAAAACAGCTAAGAATGCGTGTAGGTATGGTATTTCAAAAGCCAAATCCATTTCCTATGAGTATTTATGAGAACATCGCTTTTGGACTTAAAGCCCAAGGCGTTAAAGATAAGAAGGTACTTGATCAAGTCGTTGAAGACTCACTGCGCGGCGCGGCATTATGGGAAGAAGTGAAAGACCGTCTTAATACCCCAGCATTCGGGCTTTCTGGTGGCCAACAGCAACGCCTTTGTATTGCTCGTGCCATTGCAATGGAGCCAGAAGTCATTTTAATGGATGAGCCAACCAGCGCACTTGATCCTATCGCGACTCATAAGATTGAAGAGTTGATGGACGAGTTACGTAAAAAGTTCACCATTGTAATTGTGACTCACTCAATGAACCAAGCTAAGCGCATTTCAGACAGAACCGCGTTCTTCTGGATGGGCGAGTTAGTTGAGCAAGGTGAAACTCAGCAAGTATTTAATAACCCACAAGACTCACGGACCCAAGGGTATGTGAGCGGAGAATTCGGTTAGTATTATTACTAAATAATGACCCAATAACTTAAAATGAAAGCCTTCAATATTTATTGAAGGCTTTTTCTTTATTGCCGATCCATTTATTTCACCACTGTAAACTTTTTTGCGTTTGATTTACCATTTAACTTCTATTCATATTGGAAATAACAGTGGCCAAACCAAACGCAAAAGGACCAACCCGTACCGTTGATGTATTCTGTGCTAAATGTAAAACCCAGCTTTTTAAGTATCGTAAAGGTGGAAAAGGTGCATTAGTTAAGTGCTTTAAAGAACGGATTGTCGATGATTACACTAAAACGCCTTGTATCTGTCCACAATGTGAAACACCTTTTGCCAGAGACACTTTAGTCCGTGGAACTCCAGCATTTAAAATGATTGGTGGCAAAGTCACTATGAAATAACACACATTGTGACTTATATAGTCAGCGACACCCAAACAGAGGGAAACTGAAGCTGATAATGATGTTGTTAGTCTAACGTTTTCTTAAAACGTGTTGAGGCAATAAACAAACCTACAACAGTAAAACCAGCAAGCCACAATGTATCGCGCCATAAATCAAATAAATCAGCTTCACGTAACACCACACCGCGAATTAGACGCATAAAATGTGTGGCTGGTAATACTTCAGATATCCACTGTGCGACTTCAGGCATACCTTCATAAGGAAACATAAATCCAGACAATAATATTGAAGGTAATAATACAAACACGGTCATTTGCATCGCTTGTAACTGAGTCTGTGCCACAGTCGATATCATTAATCCTAACGACAAACTGGCAGAAATAAACAATAACGTACCCAATAATATCTGTGCAACCGACCCGTTAATCGGGACATCAAAAATAAAATGCCCTAAGCCTAAAATAATAAAAACTTGCACCAAGCCAACAAAAATATATGGGACTATTTTAGCAACCATTAGCTCTATAGAATGGATTGGCGTAGTAATCAGCAATTCAAGGTTGCCCCTCTCGCGCTCACGAACTATTGCAGTGCTAGTAAAAAGAATCATTGTCATGGTCAATATTACCCCAAGCAATCCTGGGACAATATTCACTGCTGAACGCCGACTAGGATTATAGAATAATACGACCTCAAACGTTTTTACCGTCGGCGGCCTAATATCAAAATCGAAGTCCGTTAATGGCATAGATTGTAATGCTAAAATTGCTGAACTAATCATGGTATCAGAGCCATCAACAACCCATTGCCCTAACACCCGATTTTGTACCATACGTTGAGTTAAATCACTGGGCAGAATCAATGCAGCTTTAACAACGCCTTCTTTAATTGCTTGTTCGGCCTCTTCTGCGGTAGCAAAACGTTTTACCACATTAACAACTTGAGTCACTTTTACCGACTCAGTAATCACTCTTCCCGCGGTACTCTGACTTTGATCAACCACGGCAATAGGTATTTGGCGAATATCGGTATTTATTGCAAAGCCAAACAATAACAATTGAATAAGCGGAAGCATTACAACCATGCCAAAAGTAATACGGTCCCGTGACAACTGGCGTATTTCTTTGACCATTACCGCATTCATTCGATAAAAAGAGATCATTGACGTCCCTCTCCGGTCACACACACAAAAACATCTTCTAAACTTGGGCGAGCAATGTTCATTTCCGCATGTTGTAGTTCAGGAAAAGTTGTTTTTAACCATTGAATCGGCTCTATAATATCTTGATAAATAAGCACCCTTAACCGCACACCCAGTTGAGCAGCAGAACGCACAGCGCCTGTAGCCAATAGTTTTTGCTTTAATGACCTTAGTTGCTCACTCTTAACTTCAACAATATTAACGCCCATTTGTTTCATTAACATATCAGGTTCACCGTCTGCTCGAATCACCCCCGACTCCATTACCGCCAAACGATGGCAACGCTCAGCCTCGTCCATATAATGAGTCGTCACCAATATCGTGGTGCCTTGCTCAGACAGTTCAAATAACTGCTCCCAAAATTCTCTTCTGTTTTCAGGGTCAACTGCAGAGGTCGGCTCATCAAGAAAAAGTAATTCCGGTTTATGCATAGTGGCACAAGCTAAAGACAAGCGCTGACGTTGACCACCACTCATACCTTCAACTCGTTGTTTGCGTTTAGAGTCCAAGCCATAAGTCACAAGTTGTTCATCAATGCGCTGACTGAGTAACTTGCTACCCATTCCAAAAATTTGCCCAATAAACTGCATGTTTTCTTCCACACTCAAATCGTCATATAACGAGAACTGTTGCGTCATATAGCCAATTTTCAATTTCAGTAGTTCCGCCTGCTTTGGAATAGAAAGCCCCAACACATTAACCTGGCCTGATGTCGGACTTAGCAACCCGGTAAGTACTCTGATCATTGTGGATTTTCCACAGCCATTCGGCCCCAGAAAACCATAAATACAGCCTTTAGGAACCCTTAATGTCACGTTTTCAATTGCTGTAAAATTCCCAAACTGCTTAACCACATCAACCGCTTCAATAGCGAATTCACTCATGATGACTCTCCGCCTATGCCATCAACAATAAGATCAACTTGTGCTGGAACCCCTGATGGATATTGTGCCGCTGACTCTTCCAAGTCGATCTCAGCAAGATACATTAGCCGCGCACGCTCATCTTCTGTTAGTGCATAATAAGGGGTAAAAGAGGCCTCATGGGACACCCAGCGAACCGTACCCGTTAAGGCGTGTTCGACACCATCAACATGCACTGTCACTTGCTTTCCTGGTATAAAGTTAATTCGATGTGTCGCTGGAACATACACTCTGGCATAGGGAACTCTATTTGCTAACATAACCGCAACGATGCCATTCACCGCCACTCGCTCACCCAAGTTGTAGGGTAGGTTATCTAAAATTCCGTCACGGGTTGCCACTATAGTAAGTTCAGCTAGTTTCTGAGATTGAAGTGCAACCTCAGCATTCGCCGCAGCAAGTTCAGCTCTAGCTTGCTCAATATCTTCAACTCTTGAGCCCGCCGTTAATTTACTAAACTCTTCTTTGGCAGAATGTAACGCCGCTTGGGCTTTATCTCTAGCGGCCAATGCGGCATCTAACTCCGACTGGCTGACTAGCTTACGCTCAATCAACTCAACTTGGCGCTGATAACTTTTCTGCGCCTCTACGTATTGCGCTTCAGCTTGAGCCACATTTGCTTGGGCTGAGGCAATATCTTCAGGTCGTTCACCATTGGTCAGCTTCAATAAAAATGCAGTTGCTTTAGCTTCATTAGCTATGGCGCTCGCGAGCACGGCTTGCTGATTTTTTGTATCAAGCTTTACAAGAACCTGTCCTGCGTTAACAAAACTGCCTTCATTAACCGGTAATTCACGAATAATTTCATTTGATGTTGCCGTAAAAGTCACCCTGTCACGTTCTAACGTTCCAATAGCTTGAGGTGTTGAAGTTGGCGAACAACCCAACAGCATCAAAATAAAAAGCAAGCTTATAACTATTAATCGCATCCATTTTCCTTAGCTAATTTACATCGCACTTTATTTGTACAGTAGCAAACAACCTCGTTGGTTAAAATATAACTTCTGCAAAAGTGTTAGCCCGTTTAACTGATTTCGAACAAGCACAAATAAACGAACGTTCAACTGCACCCCAAACGATCACTCAAAGCGATTTATAGTCACATCATATTGAGTAACTATTGATTACCCAAAGGCCTGAATTAAAATTCATAATAAATATACTTAGGAGAAATACATTTCAAGCTTACCAAGTACTACGCAGAGTCTTTTCTAAACCATCATTTAATGCAGAACAGTTAACTGTTGTATGGCAGACTATTAACGCTGAATACGGTTGTTCTTACTGTGTTCCAGCGCATACAGCTATCGCTGGCTTGATGAATATTGATGCTGCATTATCAGAAACACTTATAAATCGTGAAGCAATGCCAACAGTAAAACTGAAGATGCCATTGGCATGGCAGGATTAATGGTCTTTGATGTTTTTATAGTGATGTTGATTCTGAATAATCAGCAATCAAAGCCGACATCATCAAAAAACTAACGGCAGTAAAATATAAAACCGGTATCGAAGATATGATAATGACGCAAACTACGAGCGATGAATGAGATCTTACTATTTCACAATTCAATTCATCTGATGATAATCAAAAGATTAGCTTATGCTCTCAAGCTATTCAATTTAACCAAGATAGCAGTGTTGCTAGTTTAGGAATGTGATCATTCTTACTGATTAAAATCGTTTATAACTTCGTTAGAAATTTTGTAGGTAGAGCAACTAGCTAGCTGCAATTTCTGCCTTGTTCTAAGCGATTTTTCCTACGCAATATCTGATCGCTTATTTATCCCGATTGGTACTATACCCAAACAACTTGAAGATACGTGTTTCAGAGCTTCACCGTGTTTTCAATACTAGGCGCGTTAATGCGGTAATGTAGGTACCTTATAAATTAGCGCAACAACGTAGTGGGAACACGGTGAAACTCCCTGAGGGCAAGTTTTACACGCGTTTATGCTGCGTTATTGATTTTGAAAAGGGAATACCATTACCCGCAATCAATGCCTTGCCTAAACGCGTGTAAATTCTTGCTGAAATCCAGCAGCTTCAGCTTGTTTGGGTATAGACGCTTTATGATTTATTGAATAAACAAAAATGCCACTGACAGTTTGTAAAGACTGCTAGTGGCATTTTAATTATTACATTTAAATCAAAGCTTACAAACGACTTAAATTCAACAGTTTTAATCTAAATGGCTTACCGCTTCTAGGGTAAGTTTAATCATGTCATTTAAGGTTTGCTGGCGCTCATCAGCCGTCAAATGTAAACCTTGTCTTAAATGATCTGTCACTGTCATCATGGCTAATGCTTTAGCACCATATTCAGCTGCTACACCATACAAACCAGCCGCTTCCATTTCGACACCTAGAATTCCATATTTTTCCATCAAATCGTAACGTGAATCGTCAGCAGAATAGAATAAATCAGATGAATACAAGTTACCTACATGGTAATTAGCGCCTTGCTTTTCTGCTGCATCAGCTGCCAAGCGTAACATGTTAAAGTCTGCAATCATGGCAAAATCAGTGTTAGCAAAACGGGTACGGTTAATAGCTGAATCAGTACTCGCGCCCATTGCCATTACCACATCCATTAATTTAATGTTATCGCTTACCGCTCCACATGAACCTATACGAATAATGTTTTCGACACCGTATTCGGTAATAAGCTCTTTAGCATAAATAGAAATTGATGGTATCCCCATGCCCGAACCCATGACAGAAATACGCTTACCATTGAACTCACCTGTATAGCCGAGCATATTGCGAACATCGGTTACTAATACGGCATTTTCAAGGAAATTGTCAGCAATGTATTTAGCACGTAAAGGATCACCCGGCATTAAAACGGTTTTAGCAAAAGCGCCTTCGGGGGCATTAATATGTGGTGTCATCTTGTTACTCCGAAAAAGCCTGCTGCGTTAGCAGGCATAACATACAATTGAAATTAATTTGCTAGACTAAATAATAAGCCAGCAATAGTACCGCTCATCAAGTTTGCAAGAGCTGCAGCTATTAAGGCTTTCATACCTAATGCGCTTAAGTCATGGCGACGTTCAGGACATAAAGCCGCTAAACCACCGATCACCATGGCCAATGAACCTAAGTTGGCAAAGCCACACAATGCAAAGCTAATAATGATTTGGGTTTTCTCTGATAAATCATCAGCAACTTTTAAGAAATCGATATAGGCGACAAACTCATTAATCACCATTTTCTGACCGATAAATGATGCAGCTTGAGTAGCCTCACTCCAAGGCACACCCATAATCCAAGCTAACGGCGCTAACAAATAGCCGAGAATAGCTTGCATGGTTAATTCGCCATATCCAAACCAGCTACCAACGCCACCGATTAAGCCATTAACCATGGCGATAAGCCCAACAAATGCAATTAATAGTGCAGATACAGCCAATACCTGCTGCATTCCCATAGCAGCCCCACTGGCAGCAGCATCTAGGACATTCGCCGGTTTATCCTCTTGTTCTTCCATTACCTTTTTAATGTCATTACGTGGTGTTTCAGTTTCTGGCCACATCAATTTGGCAAACAGTAATCCAGCTGGTGCCGTCATAAAGGCCGCTGTCAGCACATACTTAATATCAACGCCCATTTGGATATAACCAATCATGGTGCCACCAGCCACAGAGGCTAAACCACCTGTCATCACTGCAAACAATTCTGAGCGAGTCATGTGCTTAACAAAAGGACGCACCATAGATGGCGCTTCAATTGGGCCAACAAAAATATTCGCAGTTGCCGATAATGACTCAGCGCGACTCGTGCCTAACAGTTTTGATAAGCCACCACCTATCAAGCCTATAATAAGCTGCATGATGCCTAGGTAATACAACACAGCAATTAGCGCACTGATAAAGACCACTACAAAAAGGACATTGATGACAAAGATAAAGCCCACACCGAACTTGGCCAAATCACCAAAAACAAAGGCAAGACCTTCGTTACCATAATTAATAACATGCATAACGCCGTTAGAGGCTGCATCAAGCATGCTTTGCCCTATAGGCAAATACATAACAAAAGCACCAAATGCCACTTGAAAGATCAGTGCACCGATAACCGTTCTGGGTTTAATCGCGCTGCGGCGTTCAGACAATAAAATGGCTATTCCAATTAGTGCACACATACCTAATAAACTGATGAAAACTTCCATACATTTTGGACTCATTAAATAGTTAATTGCCTGCAGTGTATCTGTGTTTACCTCAGACTCAAGTGTTCTGTATCACCAAAAAAAACAATATTATTTAAATGAGAAAAACCATGAAAAACAAACCTAAAAACAATACAAAACCAACAAATTGCACACCCACAAGAAACAATAAACCCACACCAGACAAAGAAAGCCAAACAAGCCTTACAACAAGAAAACATGGAGCGTTAGAAGAGGATACTTCAGGACAAAGAAAGATGAATAAGGAAGCTGAACAATAGAGATCAGATAATGACAAAATTGAAAATTAATTACGTATTAAATGACAATTAAACGGGGAAAAAAAACAAAAAAGCCCCCAATATTGGAGGCTTAAAATTTGTAGATTCAGAATAAAGTTGGAAACCAAATCCTTCAGTATTCCCATTTCATCCGTTAGCAAAAAACAAGCTTATTTAAATAAAGATCGAAACAAAACATATAAGTATCACTACATTGCTCAAAAGTCAGTCGCCCTCATATAAATAGAGTTGGAAACAATATGGTTCGCACCCAAACAAATTTTTATAAAACAGCAGGTTGAACTGAAGCTGATATAGCTCAGATATCGAAAATCAATATCTATACTCCGCAAGAACAGTCAATAAAAAGTATATTGCTCGGTGGGCTTACTAGGAAAAACGGTGCTTTATCAAGAGTTGGCAAAAAACTTTCACAAAACTAAATCAGTAAGATCCGAAAGAAAATTAATCTCTACTGCTTATCTGGTGTATACGTTTAGAAAATCACATATATTTACCCCCCGAATGCGATTTTCATTAAGCATAACCACCCAAGCTAACGCCCTCTAAATATTTCAATACCAGATTATAATTGCCGCATTCAACAGCTCGCTGGGGGGTCATACCTAAAGCCGGTATCATTTGACTCTCATACCAATTTATTGCATTTTCAGTTGACCCAGCCCATTCCAGAACTAAGCTCAGGATGAACTCTTTTTGGACTGATTTTTCCAAAAACTCATTGGGTATTTCGAGCTGATTAATGAGGTGTTCAGCAACTTTTAATAGGCCATTATTTCTATCACCCAATATTACCGCCAATGCAGAATCTCCACCAAAAGCATCGTTGGCTTTCTTAATCCAAGTATTTGATTGCTCACACTCAGGGAATAATATTTGAAGGCACTTGTATATTTTCAAAACGAATGAGATACGTTCTAACACTTCTGGCGTAATTAAAGAAAAGGGAGGCTCCATAAGCTTTTCAGTACTAACGTCACCGTTAAAACCAAGCAATAATAGCTGGTCTTCACCTGAAATATTCCACTGTTGCATAATACCGACATACGTCGAAATCGCTACTTTTGATATATCTTCAAAGCGGTATTCTGATAATGAGTTTTCGTCACTAAACATCATTTACTCCCTAAAAATAACTCTAAACAAACCCATGCAATTCGCATAGTTTTCTGGTTATATCAGTCATTCTTTCTTCACTTAATCCTGCATGCTTAATCAACATCCAAAAAGGAAGTGACTGTTCATAGGTTAAAACCCGAGTAATTCTTCGAATTTGATATTCACTAACCGTCTCTTGGTATACATTTAAAAACTTATTAGTAATTGGTAATTTATGAAGGTTTTTTTCAATGGCAGCCTTATTGGGTAGTTGCTGCATGAACCATAACTTTGATTGACGAGGTAATAAAAGATCTTGTTCTACTTGGTCTCGGGCTTTTATCAACCTCTTAGTTGTTTCAATATCTCGCTGATGCCAATTAACTCGATTAGTCATATTATCGATAGGTCTTCGATAACGTTTATTGAGCTTCATCAACCAACTGTGTTGGTTACGATAAAGTTGCATATATAAGCCACCGCCTGAAGTTGCTCTAGCGACTTTAGTTCCCAACACTTTTACTAGTTGCAACCATTTAGCTTTTAACTCTCTTATGTTTAATTGAGTATTTAAAACTATTTCGTGGTCTAGCTGAGGAGTATGTATGTTTTTGATTGAGCCAACGTCTTCAAGTACATCCTCTATCTCCCAAGAACCATCATATAGTGCATGTAAAATAACGATGTGCTCTAGGTATGAGAAAGACTTTCGATGTTTGCGGGTTATGCAATGAAGCCAGCTATTCGATGAATCAAGTGGCCACAGGTTATATTGCTTCAACCATGCTTCTGGCCAGTAATGTAAGACCTTTTCTTTCACAGCTTCAAAGCTGCAATATTTGCCCTTAGTGCATTGTGATTGCTGAATTAAGTGACGATAGTAAGAAGTCCATTGTTTATATGATGGTGAAGGGTGACTCCCCCTATTTAAAAGCGATTGAATAGGTAGGCTGAGCCTTTGATCAAACTCATCATAACCAAGTCTTGGCGGCATCATCAGATTAACGGTCGTGGCTGGGTAATACTCATGACGATGCCTCTTATGATTAAATTGACTAACTTCTTCAAGTAGACAATTATGTTTAGTACAGCTCACCAAACCGATGACTTGATGCATCCTCACCCAATATGCCTCCCCATAAGAGTCAATTTGCTCGGATATACACATCGGACAATAACGAATTAACTGTAATTTAGGTAAGCGACTCGCTGCCCAGCCGCTCATCAAGTGCGTTCCCCCATTAGACTTAGCTTTCATCCAATCTATACATTTCACTTTTCTAGCTAGAGGAATAAAGGGCGAACACAATGGGAATAGTGTGTGCTGATAAATTAGCAGCTCAGAGCTAATACCACCTAGAAAAAACAACTTGGTCAGTTCATCTAAGTGAGAAGGAAAATCTATTGTTGCAATGGCACATCGGTTTTTTAGTGTTAGCTCAAGCCATGTTTTATGACTAAAACTACAAAAATGCGCGCTTGCGCGCGCTAAAATACTGTAAGTTAGCTCATCTTCATATGGGTAGGGGAAGTTGAGCATAGGTGCCTACCACTCACTAAACCAATCATCATTCTTGTCATCCCTGACTCTTGATGCGTCACTCAATGTAGAGTCAATATCTTGCTTGTCCTCATCAGTGACTTTGCGCTTTTTAACTCGCTTATTAAGTTCCTGCTCAGTGACAACATCTTTCTCATTATCTTGCAGCCAATTAGCAACCTTTTCCAAAGCGACTTCTATCGGTATTTCTGGAAAATCGCTAGTTATGCGCGTCGCAACCTCCTTCGCTATCTCGACATCAACTTTTTTGTCAACTAAGAAATTTAGAACGCGTGACTGATTGGATTTATCATCCCGAGTTGTATGGTGTTCAACCTCCTCTTTGAAAGTAAACATTAGCGTGTCTACAGACGGCAGTGTCAGCCCTTTGTATGATCTCAATGCTAAAGAATCTTGTCTTTTCAGCACCGACATTTGAGTACGAACTAAACCAAACTCTTTCTTTTCCACTTGCTTAAGCAATTGCACTGTCATTTTATCTTTTTGTGAATACAACGCTTTCAATTGAGTCGCAACAAAAAGGCTAATAGCCACTTTTGGTATACCTTGTGATAACTCATATAAAGCCTCACAAAAATCACTTGGCACAGACGTTTCGGGCGCAGTAACAACTTGATATTTCCATAAAGCTGAAACAAATTTTTCCCAATTTTCCGTCGACGGAATACATTGTCCATTTTCAATTTTCACTAACGGTAGAAGCTTCCAATCAAGTGTCCCCATCCCCAAAACATCAAAGGTGATTTTTGCATGGCTCTTGAACAACCCTTCAGATTCATTGCTACCACTTAACACTATTGGAAGGCCGGTAGACTCTGATAGCTCAACAATTTTTCGAATCAAACCTTGCGGTGAGCTCCCTGAAAACAGGTTTTCGATGTCATCAATGACAAGGATCCCAAGATGGAACCGTTCAACGGAATACTTAACTGCATAGAATAATTCATGTTCATTTCTAATGCGAAATGCACTTGTCATCGCATCTGTTTTTGTTGCCCTTTGCATACTTTCAAAAAAGCTATAACAAAACGACTTAACTGTTGGCTCAACAGGACATTTCATTTCAATGTGAACCACCTGAGCTTTTCCGTATTCCTTATGACTAATAACTTGGTCATACATGTTGCCAATGCGCAATATAGCTTGGGTTTTCCCTTCACCAGCAGTACCTTTGACAAACAATAGCTTTGCACTTGCCCTACGGTCTTCCATACTCGGTATATCTGTAATAGATCGCTTGCTATAGCCTTGTCGAAGCATCAAATCATATTTAAACAATAGTTCGAAGTGCTGATCAGTGGGAAAGAAGAAATCTTCGATAGCCATACATAGCAACTGTGCTCTTTCATGAGCAGATAAGTCACTGCTATTTATGAGTTCTGTTTGTAACGACACGAGACGATTATATATATCGTCGGCGCTACCAAGTACGGGAAGAGCTTCTATTAACTCATTCCCTTGATAAGCCTGAAGTTGGCTTTTTTGATAATGAGCAGCAGGTAAGTGCCGATTCAGATTGTCGAGTTCGGGCAATAAATTCAATTGCATAACATCAAGTCCTTTTGTTTTTAAGTAGTTCATCTACTTCTGGGTTATAAAGAGCGTCATCCTGATGCTCTTTTTCTTCTGGGTTTTCAATGGGGTCAAAAATACTACCACCATCTTTCATTCTTTGATCCCGTTCTTCATGAACAGCATCGACTCTGTTTGCTTTTATGGCTCCTATTCTTGCTGCATCTGAAGCCATTTGACCTTTTGGCGCCTTGCTTCTAATTTCTTTCAAAAAGTCCTCTTTACCTACTTCTCTATCTACAAGTACTGCCTCGTGTTCCTTACCCGTTTCATGATCTGTTTTCTTGGTCTCTGCTCTAAGCACCTCGATTTCTTGTAAAGAATAAGAACGATCATAAAAGCGACTTCGGTCTGACATTTCACACTGGATAAATTGCGGCTCTTTACCGGGTAATATGACTATAATTTGTTTCATACATGATGGGTCATATATACATTCGAGTTTGTCGTAGGGACATAATTCACGGTTTTTTTCAAAAAAGGCTTTTTTTTCTAATTCATCACTCCAATAATAAAGCCCTTCTACACAAACCCCCTTAACTGAAATCGTCGCCGTTTCGCGTGGGAGCATAGATAACAAGAAAGTCTTTCTAGACACTGTCTTCAAGCTGCCCATTCTGTTTTTAACCCCCCACTTCCATAACGAGATCGGAGTCAGCGGTAAATCAACAGGCATGTCAGCGTCACGATCATAACTTTTGGACAAATCCGCATATTGATTATGAATTAGAATTTCTTCCAGAACATACCCTCTTAACTCTTCAAGTGTTACACCAGCTTTTAAACGAGTATCTTTTCCACCCTGTTTTTTGGCTTTTATTGCTTCTGCCACACCTGGGAGGTCATCCTCAAAACTTTCTTCTACCTTGCGAATAGCCCTTTCAATCATTCCATTAGCGTCGGAGCCATAACTTCGAGAAGCAGTAAATGTCACACCAAATTGATTTCTCAATACATCGCCAGCATGTGTATGTATCTCACCTTTATCACCTGATATTTTTTGACACATAGTGACAGGAACTAAGCCTGCTGGAACATTATCAAAACCCGCTTTTTTAAAATCATCCGTATTATCAGAAATAGCCGATGCTAACGCCAATACTGTTGAGTAGTATGAAGGGTTCTCAAACCCTAAATACCAACCGACGACTGTTCTCGAAAAAACGTCTTTAACCAGCACGAGAGTTGGTTTTCCGATAATTAATGTTCTATCAAAAGCTGAAACTAAATGAATTTTTGTTAGGGTTGTATCTACACCAAACATATCGGCTGGTCCGTTAACTTGTGTATTGATTGTAGAAGATTTTGCTTTAACGTCTTTTTCATACTTGTGCTTATCCATACGTTTTCTCAACGCATAAATCTCATTAAATTCAGTATGATAAAACTGTCGCATCTGCTCAATAGTGGGGATATCTTCATCCTTGATGTCCCCCTTCATAGTGCGATAACGATTTTTAAATTTCTTGTGCGTTTGTGAAAACTTTTTACCTTCTGCTAGATAGTGCTTTTCAATAACAGTCTTAAAAAGCTTATTAACCAAATCAGTTTTTATCGCCTTTGATCTGTCTTCAAATTGTGCTCTAGGCCCTGTCCGTGAATTGACAAATGTACGAACTTTACCCGCAGCACCACTGTTACTATACTTTCCAATTAGAGCATTTGGCACTGCGCCTTTGCGCCAGAAAGTTCGGCAAGTTTCACCAACAAACTTAGACTTCTTGTTATTCTCACGTTTGGCTTGTCGGAATAGTTCTCGCCGACGACTCCTCAAGAAAAACTCGCTGTCCTCTACGATATTCTTGATAACTCTATAACGTCGATCACGAACCTCTTTGTCTTTTTCTGTCGCAAATTCAGCACCAGCAATATGCTTGGCAAAAGGGTCATTAGTTATTGAAAATTCGCCCTCAAATGCCAAATTTTCCAAATAGCATTCTTGGAAAGTTTCAGGTTCAGCTAACCTTTCATCCATATTAAACAGGACGACATGCTCCACCGGCAATGCCAATACTCGATGCTTTTGTTCATTCATCTCATAAACTTGATTGAGTTGAAGGTTTAACATTAGCCTGCTGTCCTCAAGTCCATTTTAATCTCGTTGAACGAGATATCTTTTCCTTTGATCTCGGAAAAATATATATTTAAATCAAACATTAAATAATGCTTAGCAAAAAGCTGTCGTAACAGCATCAAGCCATGACCTTCTTGCAATTTTTCCAATGTAGTAGTCATTTCAAGATACTCAGCTATCTCAGCAATTCCATCATTTGGGTATTTTGTAAATAGCGCCATAAACTCAGCAGCAAACCCCATTAATTTATGAGGTGGAGTTTTGTACCACAGCGGTTGATGTAACCATTGCAGATTTTTCTTGAGCGCTAAGGGGAAATCTTTTTCTGTTTTGACCAAGAACTCGATGTTCTTATCATTCCAATAAGCTTTTTCGATTGTTAGCTTTTCAATGACGCGTGGTTTGATTAATTCGGAGAATGGCTTAATTTGCTCAGCAACAATTCTATCCTTGTAATGAACAACAAAATCCGTCGTCATAACAGTATGAAAGCCTCTAACACTAGGGTGTTTAAACGAAACACTAGGTCGATTGGCTATTTCTAAGGTTTTTTCACGATCTAATGGAAATTGTTCATTGAAGTCGATAACTGATGAGTCATGTTCAAGTTGATATACTCTAGCGGCTTCAATGTCAGAAAAAGTATGCACTATACGGCTTAGCTTGAATGATGGGATACGATGACTACGACCATAGGAAGCAACATCAAACACAGTTAACCACGGCTTGTAAGTTCCAAGCCTGCCCTGTCCGCGCCCTTCTTTTGCCCACTTCTCATACTTTTTGTCATCTTGCTCATAACAACTTCTACTCATAAAAAACTCCTTACTTAAACTACTCGTCATCCTGACAATTTAACGCTAGGTACGAATAGATCTTAGCAAAGATCAAATTTTGATCAACTGAGCTTTTTCTTGTAAATCAATGAAAACTAAAGATATAATACAATATTACACTATAATTGATTTTTATTTTTTTGAGATGTGTTGTAGAACAACAAGTTAACTGGAAGGAATTTTTTTTAAATTTTTTGAAAAAAAATTTATTTTCACACAAATATTTGAACCAAATTTGGCTGTTTTCTAGAGGGGATTTTAATTTAGAACTTTCATCCAATAATATTACACTATTTTCATAATGTTATACGTCTTATATTCAACCATTTTCGGTTCATTCAAATTGAGAAACTAACCACAGCTAGGCATAGTTTAGATTATCTCTTACTGCTGTAGTTAATGAAATATGACCGCTGATTCAGGGTATTTTTAGCTTGTTTTTGGACAAAACTGATTTTACACTATTGAATCAAGGTCTTTTATTTGTATTAGATAGTTTATAGGGAATGTCTAAAAACCAGGCCAAAACCACCGCATAGTTTTGACCTGGGAGTTATATTGTTTAATACATCTCAGATTATGCCAGTAACCCTTCTAGATTCTTCAATGCGTTTGCAATGACCGTTTCTTTCTCTTTGATACTTGAGATTATCTCTGCCGGTGTTCGGGTATCTTGTTCTACAACCGCATACGGGTTGGAGGCCTTAATATCAAACGTTGCAGCATCAATATCAGAGGCCTTAGTCTCTAGCGCTTTGGCTGCCTTTTGCTTCTGTACAATCTGTTCATCTACGGCATCTAGAGCTGCTTTCTCAGCTTTATCCTTTTTAAGTTGTTTATGCTGTTCTTTTAAATCAATAACCTCGGCTTTAATGACAGCAGCCTCTTCAAGTAAAGGCTGCATTTCTTCGCGGGCTTTAGCTCGGCGATCAGAAAAATTAACCGTCCAAGAATAGCGACTATCACCTTCTGGTTTACCGTGGTTTTGCAGCATACGTGCGTAGCTTGGGAACGGCTTATCCGATTGAGTTTGATCTTCTAACCAATCAGCGGTAAGTGTATTGGGTAGTTGAGCATCGGGAAGAACTGTACCATCTTTCGCAAAACCAAAGTGCGCTAGTGTTAATGGTGTTTTCTTACCAACTTTGATATGTGATAAGTCGTAGTACCAAATTTTTTCGGTTTTCTTTCCTTTGGTAAAAAATAGTAGATTGGTTTTTACGCCAGCTCCCGCTGTTGAAAATACACCACCGGGTAAACTGACAATTGCCCAAAGATCGCATTCATCTACAAGTTTTCGTTTGGTTTCGACAAAAGCACTTTGGTTAGTGCGGAATAGCAGACCTTCATCCAATACGATTGCACAGGAGCCCTCAGGTGCAAGTTCACTTAGAATGTCCTGAACAAAAAGTACTTGGGTCGAACTGGTTTCAAATGCAAAGTTTTTCTGTGCGTCTTTGCCTTCTTTGCCACCAAACGGAGGATTGGTCAAAATCACATCAAACTGCTTCGGAGCTTGCTCAAATAGCCCGGCGTAAGTAGCTCGGCGAGTTAATGAATTGCCATGCCAAAGGTTGGGCTGATCGATACCGTGTAGGACTAAGTTAGCCAGTGCTATAGGGATTACTAGGTTCTCTTTTTCACGGCCAAAAAACGTATCGTATTTTAGTGTGTCGAGATCAGTACTCGCAGGGCTTTGTCCAAGTTGTCGGGCGATATGTTCATAAGCAATCGCAAGAAAGCCACCAGTACCGCAGCAAGGGTCATAAACGATTTGCCCTAATTGCGGTTTCACAGTGTGAACCATTGCGCGAATGACTTCACGTGGAGTGAAAAACTGGCCTCCGTCGGAGTTTTTCTCACCCATTTTCAGCAATAGGTCTTCATACACTTGTGATAGGGTGAAGAAGTGAGTGTCGTCAACATAGTCAATATTGATCTCGTGCACTTTGTCCAGAATATCACGTAGATTAGCTTCGCTATCGACTCTAACGCGCTCAACAGCAGTCATAGTTCGACCTATTATTCGCTGTTTTCGGCTGGCTTCAGGGGTGGGTAAACCTGTTTGCGGGTCGATATCCATACTGTGTAGATGGGGCAGTAACTCTTTATTGATAAAATCAAACAATTTGCCATCACCTGCCGCAAATAACTCCTGCCTTTTCCAGCCGAACGGTTTTCCTTCTGCTGTTTTAGGGTGGTCAGTTTTTTCAGAAAAGGGAGCGGCCCAATCCTGCCAGCGGTATGGGCTGTTTAACGCAGGGGTAAAGTTTGCCCCTAATACTTCTGCTTCTTCGCGAGCTTTGGTTTCCTGCGCATCGAGAATGCGTAAAAATAGAATCCAAGTGAGTTCAGGTACATATTGTAATGCGCTGCTACAATTTGAGCGTCTCATCACATCACAGATGCTCTTTACAAAAGATGAAAGGGATTGGGTTGAGGCAATAGCCTTAGATTGTTTAGTTGTCTTTGTTGCTTTAGCCATAGTTAATTCTCAAATGATTTGGCAAGTATATGGGCGGGCAGTTTTTCAATATCTACTAATTTGGCTTTGGTGGATTGCTCTAGAGCATCTATTTCTGTCATAGCCGATTGAATACGAGCAACTAACTCTAGCTGTTCAGCTTTTGTTGGAGCGGGAACTTCAAGTGCATTCAGAAGCGTACCATTAAGCGCTGATTGACTTCCTCCACGATCAGATGATAATTCTCGTAAATCTTGATAAGAAGATTTCATCCATAGATATAAAAACTCAGGCTCCCAAGTGTCGTTTGGCATTACAGCGAAACAGTTTTGGTTTGTCGTAGCTGGAATTTCTAAAATCGCGGATTGCCCGCGAGTCTTTCCTTGACCTATCATTGCAATCAGTACGCTCTTAGGTGGAAGTAATTTTACCGAGCATTCAGCAAGAGCCAAATTAGAAATAGCTTCTTCAGTCGATGTTATCGGCGCAAAAGCGACTTCACCTGTTTTTACCCAAGCAATTTCCGCTGGTTTCCAATATTGCTTATTACCACGTGATGGTGTTGATCCGCTGGTAGTTGGAGCATTGTCTCCCAAACGCTTTTTCGGAACGGAATCAAGTGCAGCGAAGAACGCTTTTAGCATGCGGGCGCGTAACAGGTGAACATCACTTAACTGCACTAGTGCCGCCTGTCGGGCAGTTTCCACTTCTGTTAATTGCGCTTTTAGACTTGCCGCTATTTTGCGTTGTTGTGTTAGTTCAAGGTATGGAACATCTAAATTTAAGATTTTGTTTTTATTGAGCAGAGCCGCTCCCATGCTGTTTTTTGTATCGTCACGACTTGCTGCCATAGGTAAAACAAGAGACAGATAGTCTAAATCGATACCAGATGCTTTAGCCTCATCTGGGTCGAAAGTAGCAATCGCCTCATTCGTATAAAGCTCTTCTCCTGCAAAAGACGTTCGGCCAACTGTTAACTTGAAGCTAAAAAGCAAACTCCCCTTTTTAACAAGCTTACAATTGGAGTTTCTTACACCATCGTCGGAAATGCATTCTGCTGTTCTTGTAAGTATAGGCTGACCCTCCATATCTCGAATTGAAACCCATAAATTAGAGCCATCGAAGTATGATGGATTGCCTCTACTTGGGGTTCCTCCAATTTTTACGTCAGAGAAAAGATCAGATATTTTTTTGGTGGGAACGCTCATAATCCAAATAATCTCTCTTTTGCTTCATGTATCGCCTGCACTGGAGATCCTAAAGCACGCAAGGTATTTAAACCTCCAGCTAGTTTAATCTCAGGTACTTCCCATAAACTTGGGCTTTCTAGTGCATCGGTGCCACCTCGGGCAAATTGGTGGCCAAGGCCTTTCAGAACAATTGCAGCTTTATCATTCATATTTTCAAACCAGCTCTGATTGTTGTTTATAAATTGTTCACCGCGTTCTGGGCGTGTCAGGGCTCGGGTATGGTAGCCGTGGTGGCCAAAAAAGTCGTACAAATCAAAATCGTTCATTTCATCTATTTCGCGGATCACTTCCGGGCTAAAATTATCGCTAAGCAGGTGATCAATTAATTGTCGGCGCTTCTGAGTTTCAATCCATAGCGCACGGAAGTCGTTTAAATTCCGTGCTTCGCTCAATACACGTAGCATTACTTCTCGGCGGTATTCATCTACCGGTATTGGAGTGTCTCGTCCATCTCGTCGGCTGAGAATGAAACGCCCTTGCGGGTTGATAATCACGCTTTTCCCGCCGATTTCTGCTACTATAGGGCCGCTATTTCCACCGCCTCCACCGAGAAGCTCTTCGCCACCACTCTTGCCACCAGAGCCAGGAAGGGGTGGCTTAGTAATAAAATCAGTGCCAAATAATTGGGTAACGTCGGTATAGTCGTATAGCCAGAATTTGTATTTTTGGGTTTCTTCGTGAATGCGGGTGCCGCGGCCTACCATCTGGTAAAACTTTATGGGCGATTGCAAGTAACGGAAAAACACTACTGCGTTTATACGCTCAATATCGACGCCTGCTTCTAACAAGTCCACGGTACAAGCAATAAATGCCCTCTCTGCGGAGCCACGCATAGGTTCAATCATGTCCGAGCCGTTGTTAGCGCCTCCCATACATTTGAACGCATAGTGGTCTTTAGGTGTTTGGCTGTGCTCTTTACACCAGCGAACGTACAAGTTGTTCATATGTTGAGCCACGCGATCCGCGTGTATTTCACGGGTGCAGAAGAGTATCACTTTCTGCTCTGGCCCGCCATTTTCACACAGTAGTTTGAACAGATCTGCGCACATTTTTGGCGTGCGTAGTTCTATAAAGAGTTCATCGTCGAAGTCTTTGCCAGTGTATTCACTGTTGGTGAGATCATCTTCAGTAAGTGGTAATCCCGTTTTTATATCCTTCACGCCTGCTTTGAGTATTTCGTCCCTAGTAAAGGTGGCGTTATCAATGCTAGCTTTACGTTTGACTATTTCACAGGCCGCGAGGTAGCCATCCTCCTGAGCTTGAATTAGCGTGTATTCATAAACTGGCTCACCAAAATACTGGCGGTTATTGGCTGTGATTTCTTGGTCTTCTTGGCTGACGTGTTTGGATTCTTCCAGTTTTCGTGGTGTCGCTGTAAGGCCTATATGAATAGCGTTAGGGTTGCGTTTAAGTACTTCCGACCAACGCCCCCATGCCGAGCGATGGCATTCGTCGATAATGATTACACTAAAGGCATCTTCACCGTAATGCTCAGAGAGAAAGCTTGCAAAACCGTCATCGTCATCAAGCCCCAGAGTTTGATAAGTTGCAATGTGAACGCGGGCATTTGCCGCTGCATTACCACCTTTTTCGGTTCGTACAATACGAGCATTATCGCCAAAAGCTGCTTTGAGTTTTGTGTATGCTTGCTCGCGTAATTCATCACGGTCACACAAAAAAAGCGCGGGTTTAGGCAATTGACCTGACTGGCTCATACGCCAAAGCAGGTTGGTGGCAATAATGGTTTTACCTGCTCCAGTGGCTAGGGTGAGTAAGACACGTGGTGGGTTACCTGACTGTTGTTCGAGTAGAATTTTCTCAAACGCTGCGCGGATAGCGGCATCCTGATAGTAGCGAGATTGCGACCAAGCAGGACTATCAGCCTGAAACAACATTGCTGCGGCAGGGTGGCTTATGTTTATACCAACGTCTTTCGCATAGCGAGCAGTTAAATCAGAATGAGGAGGAAAGTCTATGAACGGGAATGGACCATTCTGTAAGCTAGTGGTGCAATCAAACTCGCCATATCTATGTCCGTTTGTGGAAAACACATATTTAACATCAAAGCGTTCGCAATCTGCGTAGCCCTTGGCCTGCTGCATTCCTTTGAGAGGATCTTCGCTTTCTCTTTTTGCCTCGATAACGGCGACTGGGAGAGCTTTAGGCATAGGATCAACCTTCACACAAAGGAGGTAATCTGTTCGTCCAGGTCCTTTGCGACGACGTCCCTTGCTTCCGCTTGGTTCAACTGGCGCGGGTGTTAAAATAGTTTCTAGGGTTATTCGATCCTTGTTGACGTATCCTTTGTCACGTAAGACTGGGTCTATCAGATGATAACGGGTATCCGCTTCATTCATGCTCATAATTCTTAGTCCTTATTCTTAAAATTTGTCATGGCTAGATAGATTAGTTTTTATGTTTATCCCATCTTGGAAGCCACTAGAAACCTAAACAGAATACAAAGCCCATGGGTAGTTACCTCATAGAACTTGGGGGAAAGGAAATCTAACCTACGGTTTTATTGTAATTTACTCGATATGTCTCAAGCGAGCCACTAGAAGTTATGCATAAGATGTCATTTGTCCTGATATATGGCCCGGAATTTTCAATGGTTATATGGGGCATTTGCTCATGTGGGGCGGAAGGGTTGTTACGATAAATTGATTAGATAAATTTATAAAAATGTAAAGAAAAATGGCTAAAAAGCTGACCCCCTCTAAATAGGTTTGGGGAAAAAGTGATTTTCACACATAATTGTTGCATGCAAAAATTATCCAACTTAAAGGTCTTAGTTATAGTATTTATTGCTAACAAAAATGAGATTACATGATGAGATAATGACAAGTCATAGTCAAACTCAGGGGTTCCAAATAAACCCCTTGAATTTGATTCTAACTTTATTTAGATGTTTCTATCTTTATTTAATGGTTTCCTACTTTATTTAGAATCTACAAAATTAATAACTCTTTAGGACTTTATTCAACAGTCACTGATTTCGCTAAGTTACGTGGTTGGTCTACGTCAGTCCCTTTAATCAAGGCAACATGATAAGACAATAGCTGTAGTGGAATGGTATAAATCAATGGCGCCATAAATTCATCACAATGTGGCACTGGAATCACCTTCATGGTGTCATCTGATTCAAACTCTGCATCTTTATCTGCAAACACATACATTAAGCCGCCGCGAGCACGCACTTCTTCCACATTTGATTTAAGCTTTTCAAGTAATTCATTATTAGGTGCAACGACAATTACAGGCATATCAGCATCAATCAATGCTAATGGACCATGTTTAAGCTCACCCGATGCATAAGCTTCTGCATGAATATATGAAATCTCTTTTAACTTAAGTGCACCTTCCATCGCGATAGGGTATTGATCCCCGCGACCAAGGAACAATGCGTGATGTTTATCAGCAAAGTCTTCAGCAAGCTCAGCAATAGCGTCATCCAAGCTTAACGCTTGTTCTACCTTAGCTGGCATAGATTGTAAGCTTTGAGTGATCTCCGCTTCCATCTCTTCAGTCATACCGTTATGACGACCAATTGCTGTAGTCAGCATTAATAAACCAGCTAACTGCACCGTAAAGGCTTTAGTAGATGCCACACCAATTTCAACACCCGCTTTCATCATATAAGCCATGTCAGACTCGCGAACTAATGATGAGCCAGGAGCATTACAAATGGTCAGCGTCGCTTTGTAGCCCATATCTTTAGCTAAGCGCATGGCCGCTAAAGTATCAGCCGTTTCACCAGACTGGGAAATAGTCACTAATAGGCTATTTGGGAACATGTGTGATTTGCGGTAACGGAACTCAGATGCAATTTCTACGTTGCAAGACACGCCGGCCCAATCTTCTAACCAATAACGTGCAGCCATACCTGCATGGTAACTCGTACCACAGGCAATAATTTGTACATGTTTAATATCTTTTAAGAAATCTGCGGCATTTTCACCAAACGCAGAATCCAATACTTTGCCAGCAGAAATTCGGCCTTCAAGCGTATGAGCAATAGCGGTTGGTTGCTCATAAATTTCTTTAAGCATGTAATGGCGATATTCACCTTTGTCGCCAGCATCATGAGTGACTTCAGACTCTTTAACTTCACGCTCAACGGCATTACCATCAACATCGAAAATATTGACTTCGCGACGGGTAATTTCAGCCACATCACCTTCTTCTAAAAAGGCAAATGAACGAGTAACAGGTAGTAATGCTAATTGATCAGATGCGACGAAGTTTTCACCTAGCCCATAACCCACTACTAATGGACTACCACTTCGAGCAACTATCATGCGATCGCTATCACGACGGTCAATCACAACCGTGCCATAAGCACCTTCGAGTTGTTTTACTGTCGCTTGAACCGCTGCGAGCAATGTTTCATGCGTCTTTAATTCATGATGAACTAGGTGACAAATTACTTCTGTATCGGTATCTGATGCAAAGGTATAGCCCAACCCTTTAAGCATTTCGCGTAACTTATTGTGATTTTCAATAATACCGTTATGAACAACGGCTATATCACCTTCAGATAAGTGTGGATGAGCATTGCGTTCACTTGGTTCACCATGTGTCGCCCAACGGGTATGAGCAATACCTGTTCCGCCCGTTAATGATTCATTAGCTAAAGCGTCATCTAATTCTTGTACTTTACCGACACGGCGCGTACGTCCAAGTTCACCTTGATTAATAATAGCTACACCAGCAGAATCGTATCCACGGTACTCTAGGCGCTTTAGGCCTTCAACTAAAATTTCAGCTACATCTCTTTGCGCTACCGCGCCAACAATCCCACACATATTCTAATACCTACTTTTAATACTTAAATTTAATTTGGTTTAT
Source organism: Shewanella olleyana (assembly GCF_023283825.1). Taxonomy (GTDB): domain Bacteria; phylum Pseudomonadota; class Gammaproteobacteria; order Enterobacterales; family Shewanellaceae; genus Shewanella; species Shewanella olleyana. The sequence continues at coordinate 31,883 of NZ_JAKILD010000020.1, forward strand.
TTCTTGTATGACGCCAATAATACTTTGACACCATGTTGAGTAATTTTGTCGACCATTTCTGCTGGTAATCTATCATCAGAAACTAAAACACTGATGTTTTCCCAAGCTAGTTCGAGGTTGGGGATCCTGCGCCCAAATTTATCTGACTCAAGCATCACAATAACTTCGCGTGATACTTCAGCCATGAGTTTACTTAACCCTGTTAGCTCATTAAACGTAGTTGTTCCACGCTCAAGATCAATCCCGTCAGCACCGATAAATAATTGGTCAAAATTATACGAGCGTAAAACTTGCTCTGCGATTTGGCCTTGAAAAGATTCAGAATGCGGATCCCAGGTACCACCTGTCATCAGTAAGGTGGGTTCATTTTCTAATTCGTGAACGGCATTAGCCAGTTGCAATGAATTGGTCATCACCAATAAACCACGCATATTATCGAGTTGTTGAACTAAACCCGAAGTCGTACTGCCGCTATCGATAATTATGCGGTTATGGTCTTTGATTAACTGCGCAGCTTTTTTAGCAATAGATAACTTATTAGGCGCAATTTTAGCGCTAAATTGCTGCGTGACCTCATCAGGCACAGCAATCGCACCACCATAACGGCGCAGCAGTAACCCAGCTTCTTCTAACGTTGCTAAATCCTTACGGATAGTCACTTCAGAAGTTTCAAACCGTAACGCTAACTCATCAACACTTACCTCGCCTTGCTGAGATAAAATGCTAATAATATTATGTCTACGCTGCTGTGTATTACGTTTGTTCATATTAACCATAAGTTTCGATTCGAAAGATAATTATAATCAATCGAAACTTTATTGACAATATTTCAATCAACTTATATCCATGTACAGTAGAAACAAAAACGGCCTGTTAAATAACAGGCCGTTTAGATAAAACAGATTAATCTATCAATTTATTTAGCTTTTTTAACAGGTCTTGCCCAATCTTTAATGTGGCGCTGTTTTACGCGAGTAATGACTAGCTCACCTTCGCCAACATCTTTGGCAATCGTTGAGCCGGCACCTAAAGTGGCACCTTTACCGATTGTAACCGGGGCTATAAGTTGTGAATCACTGCCAACAAAGACATTATCTTCAATAGTGGTTTGGAATTTATTAGCTCCATCATAGTTACAAGTAATAGTACCTGCACCGATATTAACCCCAGAACCAATTTTAGCATCGCCTAAATAAGCTAAGTGTCCCGCTTTTGAACCTACGCCTAATACCGCTTTCTTCATTTCGACGAAATTACCGATATGAGCATCTTCTTTTAGCTCTGCACCAGTACGTAATCGAGCAAATGGTCCAGCACTCGCCGCTATACCAAGCTTGGCGCCTTCGATGATAGAGTAAGGTTTTATTTCAGCATTATCAGCAATATCACAATCAATTAAAATGGCACCAGCACCGATAGTGACATTATTACCTAAGGTAACCTTACCTTGGAAAATGACATTAATGTCAATCATCACATCCATACCAACAGTCACGTCACCACGAATATCAATACGAGCAGGGTCTCGTAGATTTGCACCTTCGAGCATTAACTTTTCAGCGCTACGGGCTTGATAAGCGCGCTCTAATTGTGCCAATTGAACGCGATTGTTTGCGCCTTCAACTTCAACAGCAGATTCTGGTTGTGCAGTATCAATTGCAACACCATCCTCTTTCGCCATAGCAACAATATCTGTTAGATAGTATTCACCTTGGGCATTTGAATTAGATAATCGACCTAACCAAGACTTTAACTGTTTACCTGGCACAGCCATGATGCCCGTGTTCACTTCTTGAATAAGCAGCTGCTCAGCATTGGCATCTTTTTGCTCAACGATACCGACTACACTGCCATTTTCACGAACGATACGGCCGTATCCAGTTGGGTTATCTAAATTAACCGTCAAAATTGCCATACCATCTTGTGGACGTGCAGCTAATAACTTCTCTAAAGTAGATTGCTGTATTAATGGCACATCGCCATAAAGAATTAATACAGTGTCATCGTCATTAATATTTGGGTTTGCTTGTGCGACAGCATGCCCAGTACCAAGCTGCTCAGCTTGAAGTACCCAATTAACACTCTGTTCGCCCAACGCAGCTTGCAATTTATCGGCACCATAACCGTAAACAAGCTGAATAGCTTCGCTGCCTAATGAGTTTGCCGTATCAATAACGTGCTGCACCATGCTTTTATGCGCAATAGGGTGAAGAACTTTAGGTAAATCAGAACGCATCCGTGTTCCCTTACCAGCGGCTAGAATAACTACATTTAATGACATCAGGTTTCCTTGAACTACTATTCAATTTAATTGGGTGTATTTTAACGCAGTTTTATTGTAGCTGGAAACTTAGATAGTTGAATTGAAGGTGGAAAGAGGGTTTTATGTATCTTTTCTACTTTATTTTATATTTTAAAGATTAGTTCAGATACAAAAAAGGCGACCCTGAGGTCGCCTTTTTAAAACAATAACCTTTATCTGGCAATGTTCTTTTTGATGGTTTCAACAACACGAAGCTGAGCTAAAGATTTAGCTAACTCGATTGTTGCAGCTTCATAATCGAAGTCAGCACCTGCATTAGCGATATTCGCTTCAGCACGTTCCTTAGCTTCAATTGCAGCTTGCTCATCAATATCATTGGCACGCAAAGCGACGTCAGCAAGAACAGAGATTGAATCAGGTTGCACTTCCAGGATACCACCTGAAAGATACATCACATCTTCACTACCATCTTGCTTAATCATGCGCGCCATGCCAGGTTTGATTTTAGTTAGCAAAGGAGCATGGTTAGGCATAATGCCTAACTCACCTTCGGTACCGCTCACTTCTAAGAAGCTTACGTCACCGCTGTACATGCTGTTCTCTGCACTGACTATATCAAGTTTGACTGTCATGGCTGCCATCAAGATCTCCTAAAATACTAAGCTAATGCTCAGTTATTTCTTTTTGTTAGCTTTCTCGACAGCTTCGTCGATTGAACCAACCATGTAGAACGCTTGCTCTGGAATGTGATCGAACTCACCACTCAAGATGCCCTTGAAGCCACGGATAGTGTCTTTAAGAGAAACGTACTTACCAGGAGAACCTGTAAAGACTTCTGCTACGAAGAAAGGTTGAGATAAGTATTTCTCAATCTTACGTGCGCGGAATACAGTTGTTTTATCTTCATCAGATAATTCATCCATACCCAAGATAGCAATAATGTCTTTCAGCTCTTTGTAGCGTTGAAGTACAGTTTGTACGCCGCTTGCTACATCGTAATGCTCTTGACCAACTACTAATGGATCTAATTGACGTGAAGTCGAATCCAGTGGGTCAACCGCTGGGTAAATACCTAGCGAAGCAATGTTACGAGACAGTACAACAGTCGCATCTAAGTGAGCGAAGGTTGTTGCTGGTGACGGATCGGTTAAGTCATCCGCAGGTACATATACCGCTTGTACAGAGGTAATAGAACCAGACTTAGTTGAAGTAATACGTTCTTGTAGAACACCCATTTCTTCAGCTAGCGTTGGTTGGTAACCTACTGCAGAAGGCATACGGCCTAATAGTGCAGATACTTCAGTACCGGCCAAGGTGTAACGATAGATGTTATCAACAAATAACAGTACGTCACGACCTTCGTCACGGAATTTTTCAGCCATTGTCAAACCTGACAATGCTACACGTAAACGGTTTCCTGGAGGCTCGTTCATTTGACCATATACCATGGCTACTTTGTCGAGAACGCCAGAATCTTTCATTTCGTAGTAGAAGTCGTTACCCTCACGAGTACGCTCACCAACACCAGCGAATACAGAAAGACCTGAGTGTGCTTTTGCGATGTTGTTGATTAATTCCATCATGTTGACGGTTTTACCAACACCAGCACCACCAAACAAACCAACTTTACCACCTTTAGCGAAAGGACATACAAGGTCGATAACCTTGATACCAGTCTCTAAAAGTTCTGTTGAGCTTGACTGATCTTCGTATGAAGGAGCTTCACGGTGAATTTCATAACGCTCTTCTTCACCAATGTCGCCACATTCATCGATAGGCTCACCCAATACGTTCATGATACGGCCAAGGGTTGCAACCCCAACCGGAACAGAAATTGGTGAACCTGAGTTTTCGACCTCTAGACCACGACGCAGACCATCAGAAGAACCCATAGCGATGGCACGAACAACACCACCACCTAGTTGCTGCTGAACTTCCAGCACCAAACCATTACAAGTTCCTTCACCTGTGATCTTCAGAGCGTCATATACCTGAGGTACAGAATCTTGTGGAAACTCTACGTCCACAACCGCGCCAATTACTTGGACAACAGTACCTGTGCTCATGATTAATCCTCTAAACTTGATTTCGTTACCTAACCTAAACCGCTGCAGCGCCTGAAACAATCTCCGACAATTCCTGCGTAATCGCGGCTTGTCGTGCCTTGTTGTAAACTAACTGCAAATCGCTGATCAAATCGCCTGCGTTGTCTGTTGCTGCCTTCATCGCTACCATACGGGCAGCTTGTTCAGACGCAATATTTTCAACAACACCTTGGTAAACTTGAGACTCAACATAACGTGTCAGTAAAACTTCCAAAATATCTTTTGGATCTGGCTCGTAAATATAATCCCAAGGGTACTTAGCTACTTCTTCTTCCGATTTAGGCAAAGGTAGCAGCTGCTCGATCACAGGAGTCTGGGTCATTGTATTAACGAATTTGTTAAATACAATAAACAGACGGTCCAATTTACCTTCGTTGTAAGCTTGTAGCATAACTCTCACGGTACCGATTAAATCGGCTAACTTAGGCGCATCGCCTAAACCTGAGGCATGGGCAGAGATATCTCCACCAAAGCTTTTGAAAAACTGAACACTACGTGCGCCAATAGGACAAAATTCAACATCTGCCCCTTGTTCTTTCCAGTTTTTCACGTCTGACACAACCTTTTTGAAAAGGTTAACGTTCAGACCACCACAAAGGCCACGGTCGGTTGACACAACAATGTAACCAACCCGCTTGGCATCTCGAACTTCCAAATATGGATGTTTATATTCAAGAGTACCTTGCGCTACGTGACCGATCACCTTACGCATATGCTCTGCATACGGGCGGCTAGATGCCATGCGTTCCTGCGCTTTGCGCATTTTGCTGGCAGCAACCATTTCCATTGCAGAAGTGATCTTTTGAGTGTTTTTAACACTCGCGATCTTGGTTTTAATCTCTTTAGCGCCGGCCATTTCTACTCTCCAATCTGGGACCGAAGGTGCCCAAAGACACCTCGATAATTATTACCAGGTTTGGGTTTCAATGAACTTGTCCATGCCCGCTTTTAATTGACTTTCAATGTCTGCGTTGTAATCGCCAGAAGCATTAATAGTATTAACAAGCTCAGCATGTTCGCTGTTCATGAATGAAAGCAGAGCAGCTTCGAAGCTACCGATTTTACTTAGTTCAACACTCTTCAAGTAGCCTTTTTCAGCTGCGAAGATTGAGATAGCTTGGGCAGCAATGCTCATAGGAGCATATTGCTTTTGCTTCATAAGTTCGGTAACACGCTCACCATGCTCAAGTTGAGCACGAGTTGCATCATCTAAGTCAGATGCAAATTGTGAGAACGCAGCAAGCTCTCGATACTGTGCTAACGCGGTACGAATACCACCAGACAGTTTCTTAATGATCTTAGTCTGAGCCGCACCACCAACACGAGATACTGAAATACCTGGGTTAACAGCAGGACGTAAGCCTGAGTTAAATAAGTCAGTTTCAAGGAAGATTTGACCATCTGTAATAGAAATTACGTTAGTCGGTACGAATGCAGATACATCACCTGCTTGGGTTTCAATAATAGGCAACGCAGTTAAAGAACCGGTTGTACCTTTTACTTCACCGTTAGTGAATTTTTCTACATAGTTTTCGTTTACACGTGAAGCACGTTCTAATAAACGAGAATGTAGATAGAATACATCACCTGGGTATGCTTCACGTCCTGGTGGACGCTTCAATAGTAGAGAGATCTGACGGTAAGCAACTGCTTGCTTAGATAGATCATCATATACGATTAAAGAATCTTCACCGCGGTCACGGAAGTATTCACCCATTGAACAACCAGAGTAAGGTGCTAAGTATTGTAATGCTGCAGCTTCAGAAGCTGTTGCTACTACAACGATAGTGTTAGCTAATGCACCGTGCTCTTCAAGCTTACGTACAACGTTAGCGATTGTAGAAGCTTTTTGCCCTACCGCTACGTATACACATTTAATGCCTGAATCTTTCTGGTTGATAATTGCATCGATAGCCATCGCTGTTTTACCAGTCTGACGGTCACCAATGATCAATTCACGTTGACCACGACCAATAGGGATCATGGCATCAACGGCTTTATAACCAGTTTGGATTGGTTGATCTACAGACTGACGTTCAATAACACCAGGAGCGATAACTTCAATAGGAGAGTAACCATCGTTGTCGATTGGTCCTTTTCCATCAATTGGCTCACCAAGGGTGTTAACAACGCGGCCTAATAAACCACGACCTACTGGTACTTCAAGAATACGACCAGTAGTCTTAACTTTTGCGCCTTCTGCTAAATTAGCATAAGGACCCATTACTACGGCACCGACAGAATCACGTTCTAAGTTCAACGCGATTGCAAAACGGCCACCAGGCAGTTCGATCATTTCACCTTGCATTACATCGGCAAGGCCGTGAATGCGAATGATGCCGTCACTTACTGCAACGATTGTACCTTCGTTGCGAGCTTCACTAACGACGTCGAACTGCTCGATCCGCTGCTTAATCAGATCGCTGATTTCAGTGGAATTCAGTTGCATGCTCAAACTCCCAATTACGATTGTAGCTTATCAGACAAGCGCGATAGATTACCGCTAACAGAGCCATCAATGACTAAGTCGCCTGATTTAATAATTACACCGCCAATAAGCGATGCATCTACACTACAATTCAGCTTAACTTTGCGTGCGAGACGTTTCTCAAGAGAAACACTAATTTGCTCTTCCTGCTCAGAACTTAGCTCAGTCGCTGAAACAACAGTTGCTTCAACTTCTTTCGCCCATTCATTGCGGTACTCAGCAAAAAGTAGAGAGACTGTTGGCAGTATCTCTAAACGACCGTTTTCAGCCATAACCTTTATAAGGTTTTGACCCTGTGCGTTTACCTGCTCACCACATACTTCAATAAATAGTGAGGCAAGTTTTGCACTAGCCAATGAACCACCAAGCAACGGTTTAATTGATTCGTTTTCACTAACCAATGCCGCGAAGTTCAGCATTTCTGCCCAATCTTCAATTGCTTTATGTTCAACAGCAAAATCAAAAGCTGCCTTTGCATAAGGACGAGCAATGGTGCTTATTTCAGCCATAACTCCGATTCCTTAATTAAATTTCAGCAACAAGTTTATTAACTATGTCACTGTGAGCTTCTGGATCAATCGAACGTTGAAGAATCTTCTCTGCACCAGTTACGGCAAGAGTAGCAACTTGCTTACGCAAGTCATCTTTAACGCGATTACGTTCGTTTTCAATTTCAGCTTGACCTTGAGCGATAATTTTCGCACGTTCGGTATCAGCTTCAATTTTCGCTTCTTCAACTATTTGAGCTTTGCGCTTATTAGCTTGCTCAATAATTTCATTAGCAGTCGCCTTCGCTTCTTTTAGTTGCTCATTAGCTTTCGCTTGAGCCAACTCTAGATCTTTTGCAGCACGTCCTGCATCAGCTAGCCCATCGGCAATTTTCTTCTGGCGTTCTTCGATAGCGTTCATCAATGGCGGCCATACAAACTTCATGCAAAACCACACGAAGAGTGCAAAAGAAATCGCTTGGCCTAGCAGGGTAGCGTTAATACTCATAACGACAACTCCTTCTAAGGGGGGCGATTAGCCAGCTAATTGACCTAAGAATGGGTTAGCGAATACGAAGAATAATGCAACACCAACTGCAATCATTGAGATCGCATCAAGTAGACCAGCTACGATGAACATCTTAGTTTGTAATGCTGGAGCAAGTTCTGGTTGACGAGCTGAAGCTTCTAAGAACTTACCACCTAAGATAGCAAAGCCAATACCAGTACCTAGCGCTGCTAAGCCAATCATGATCGCAACAGCTATTGCTGTAAAGCTAATTACAGTTTCCATTTTATCTCCGATAAATAACTAATTTTATTAAATTAATGTTCTTCATGTGCCATGCTTAGATATACAATCGTAAGCATCATGAAGATAAACGCCTGCAGCACAATAACCAAAATATGGAAAATAGCCCAAGGCACTGATAATGCAAACTGAGCCCACCAAGGCATCAGTGCTATCAGAATAAAGATCAACTCACCTGCATACAGGTTACCAAACAGACGAAGCGATAATGAAATCGGCTTCGCAACCAAGGTTACTGTTTCCAATACTAAGTTTACTGGAATCAATGCCCAATGATTGAAAGGTTGTAAGGTCATTTCTTTAGTGAAACCACCAAATCCTTTTACTTTAATACTGTAAAAAACAATCAACGCGAACACACTCAAGGCTAAACCAAGAGTTACGTTTAAGTCAGTTGTTGGTACAATTTTAAGGTAAGGAACACCTAAAAATCTGTTTGCGGCTTCAGGTACAAAGTCAACTGGAATTAAGTCCATTAAATTCATCAGGAAAACCCAGACAAAGATAGTCAGACCTAATGGTGCGATAACAGCGTTACGCCCATGAAATGAGTCTTTAACGATTTTATCAACACCTTCCACGCACATTTCAACGAAACATTGAAATTTACCTGGAACGCCAGTTGTTGCTTTTTGTCCTACTTTGAAGAATGCCCACAAAAATAGAACCCCAAGACCTACTGAAAACAAAAGTGAGTCAATGTGCCAAGTCCAAAACCCGGCATCTTGACATGCATGATTAAAAGCAATTCCGCCATCGGCAGAACACATTTTCGCATTAGTCAGGTGATGCTGGATATACTCGGAAGCATTTAATGCTTCACCAGTTGTCGCCATGATTAATCTCACTTAATTTTGCTTGAAGTATAAAGGGGCTGTCCAAGGTATTAGTAAAGCCAGCAAATAACAGCTAAACAACGGCAAAAATGGCGTTTTTAGCATGCCAAATGCGATGGCAAACAACACAATGGTTAGCAGCAACTTTACCGCTTCCCCCAAGAAAAACATCCAAACGACTTTTCCTGACGCTTTAGCTCCCGCATGAGAGAAAGCAAGGGTTGCGAATACAAAATTAGGGAGTACAGCAATGAGACCACCTGCTATAGCAGATAAGCCATACTGAGCTCCCCACAGAGCGAAAAAGAAAATTGAAGTTCCCCCAGCTACCGCCGCCTGTAACAACACTATTCGATAGGCTGACCACCGGCCACGACGCGCTAAAACCTTACTCAATTTTGAATCTCCGCATTAGTACTTATTTTTCCGCTAGGCCATTAATGTGATCATTAACAACTCAGACTGGAAAAAAAGCATGCAAAGTATACCTTTTCACACCTTGTTTGCAACTTTGATGAGAGGTTAAACAGTGATATTAGGCGCGATTTAGCTCTAAATTTCTAAAAAGTCAAAATTACGCCTTGTTACAAAGTTACTATTGAAATGACTTTGTTGGGAGATTTAGTGGATTTTGCTAAGTATTCCATCCAATTCAGCAAGATCTTGGTAGTTTATTACAATTTTACCTTTACCTTTACTGCCATGATTAATCGCAACTTTAGCACCTAGTTTTTCAATTAACTGTTGCTCCAAGCGAGTTACATCATGATCTTTAGTTGGCTTTTCAGCTTCTTTAGCAGGATTTAGGGCTTTATTGACTAATCGTTCAGTTTCTCGAACTGTCATTTCTTTAGAAGCGACTAATCGAGCTAAATTAGTTTGCTCTTCACCGTCAATAGCAAGTAGGGCTCGGGCATGACCCATATCAATATCCCCATACTCTAATAAACGCTTTACTGGCTCATTTAAACTATTTAAACGTAATAAGTTAGACACACTTGCTCTAGATTTCCCGACAGCATCAGCAGTTTGTTGATGAGTTAATTCAAACTCTTCAAGTAAACGTTGCAATGCAATCGCTTCTTCCATTGCATTTAAATCTTCACGTTGAATGTTTTCTATTAAAGCAATGGCAACAGCTGACTCATCAGGTACCTGCTTTACAATACAAGGTACCTTGTCTAATTGAGCAATTTGCGATGCTCTCCAACGACGTTCACCAGCAATAATTTCGTATTTTTCAGCATCAACTTTACGCACAACGATAGGTTGAATAACCCCTTGTGATTTAATTGACTCTGCAAGCTCTTCTAGCGCTTCAGGTGACATATCCTTACGCGGTTGATACTTCCCAGACTGCAACAAATCTAAATCAAGCATTAGCAGGCCATCTTCCTTTGGTGCTTCGATGGTTTCAGCTTTTGTTTGAGTCTGTTCTGTTTTACGGCTCGCAGCATTACTGTTACTTAACAATGCATCCAAGCCTTTACCTAAACCGCGCTTTTTTAACGTCATTTTATTCCCTTACGCTTAATTAGATTCTGTTTGTTGCTCTGCACGGCGAATGATTTCACCCGCAAGCGCTAAATAGGCTTTTGCACCAGCACTAGACTTGTCGTAATACATTGCTGGTGCGCCAAAACTTGGGGCTTCAGCTAAACGAATATTTCGAGGGATCACTGTGCGATAGACTTTTTCGCCAAAATGTTGCTTTAACTGATCCGAGACATCGTTAGATAACCGATTACGAGGATCGTACATGGTACGTAAGATCCCTTCTATACAAAGGGTAGGATTAACCATTGCCCCTAACTTAGTAATGGTATCAATTAGCGCAGTTAACCCTTCTAATGCATAGTATTCACATTGCATTGGTACTAATACTGAATCAGCAGCTGACATGGCATTTACCGTCAACATATTCAAAGATGGCGGACAATCAATAAAGATAAAGTCATAATCATCTTTGACTTCTGCCAATGCATTTTTTAATCGAATTTCTCTAGCGAAAAACTCCATTAATTTAATTTCTGCCGCAGTGACATCGCCATTTCCGGCAATCAGATCATATTTACCTGTGGTGTCTTTAATGACTATTTCTTCAAAGGGCTTTTCTTCGACTAATAACTCATAAGCAGTATTTTCAACTTCATATTTGTCGACGCCACTACCCATAGTGGCATTACCTTGTGGATCAAGATCGATTAACAGCACCTTGCGTTTTGTGGCCGCAAGCGAGGCTGCTAAATTAACACAAGTTGTTGTTTTTCCTACGCCACCTTTCTGGTTGGCTACGGCAATGATTTTACCCACGTGTTCACCCTAAGGACATATTTACGATGTCCGATAATATTTATTCTTTGTAAGTGCGATTATTTTTTCGCTAGCTTTAACAGATGTCTTTGCTCATCTAACTTTGGTACTTTCAATGTGATGGTTTCTACCACATCAAATCCAGCAGGAATATTGGTTAATTCAGCATCACTCAATTGACCTTTAAGTGCATAAAACTGACCATGTTCGGCTGGTAAGTGGTGACACCAACTCAGCATATCTTCAATTGAAGCAAAAGCGCGACTGATCACACCATCAAACTTTTGCTCAGGTTCATACGCCTCAACACGGCTTTCAACTGAAGTAATGTTATTGATCTTCAATTCAAACTGAACTTGCTTTTGAAAACGGATCCGCTTGCCTAAGCTATCCAATAAAACAAATTCTTTATCTGGATTTAAAATTGCTAGTGGGATCCCAGGTAAGCCTGGTCCAGTGCCAACATCAATGAATCTTTGTCCCTTAAGATAAGGAGAAACCACCAAACTGTCCATAACATGACGGATTAACATCTGTTCAGGATCTCTGACTGAAGTCAGGTTATAGGCTTTATTCCATTTATTTAGCATGGTAACAAACCCAACCAATTGTTGCTGTTGAGTTTCAGTCGCTGAAATATTGGTTTCAGCTAGATAAGTTTTAAGTTGATCGGCTAACACGCTAAGTGACCTCAAAATCAAAGGGAATCATAAATCATCGGGTATTATGAATGGCAGAAATGACTAAGGGAAGCCTCAAAGCTTCCCTTATTAGTTAAAACACAACTTTTTACTGGTAATTAAGCACTTTTACGCAATAAACCACGCTTTTTAAGGTGAACCAGTAAAATTGAAATTGCCGCAGGCGTCATTCCAGAGATCCGAGAAGCTTGGCCAATGGTTTCTGGCTTATGCTCATTCATCTTAGCGATCACTTCGTTCGATAAGCCCGCGACTTCTTGATAATCAAGATCCAAGGGTAAATTGGTTGTTTCATGGCGTATGGCTTTATCGATCTCACCTTGTTGTCTTTGGATATAACCAGAATACTTCACTTGGATCTGAACTTGCTCTGCAGCACGTGCATCTTCAATCGCAGGACCAAAACCTTCTAAGCTCATTAATTTTTTGTAATCCATTTCAGGACGACGCAATAAGTCTTCAAATGAGGCTTCACGAGAAATCGGAGTATTTAACTCAGGGTTTAATACATCTAGCAAAGGCGAATTATTATGAACCCAATTACTGCGTAAGCGCTGTAATTCAGTTTCAATCGATTCTCTTTTTTCGCTAAATTTCTGCCAACGTTCATCATCAACTAAGCCAAGTTCACGGCCTTTTTCAGTCAAACGTAAATCAGCATTATCTTCACGGAGTAATAATCGATACTCGGCGCGGCTGGTAAACATACGGTATGGCTCTTTTGTGCCAAGCGTCGATAAATCATCAACTAACACACCGATATAAGCTTGATCACGTCTTGGGCACCAAACTTCTTTGCCTTGAACTTGCAAGGATGCGTTCATACCAGCAAGTAACCCCTGAGCACCCGCTTCTTCATAACCAGTGGTACCGTTGATTTGTCCAGCAAAGAACAAACCATCAATATTTTTTGTTTCTAACGAGTTTTTAAGATCTCGTGGATCAAAATAATCATACTCAATGGCATAACCAGGTCGAATGATCTCAGCATTTTCCATGCCTTGAATTGATCGAACTAAATTTAATTGCACGTCAAAAGGTAAGCTGGTTGAGATCCCATTTGGGTAGATCTCATTAGTCGTTAACCCTTCAGGTTCAATAAAAATCTGATGGGAATTTTTGTCAGCAAATCGATTAATTTTATCTTCGATTGATGGACAATACCTTGGACCAATACCTTCAATCACCCCTGAATACATTGGGCTACGATCAAGTCCACCACGAATAATATCGTGAGTTTTTTCATTGGTATGGGTGATAAAACAAGAGACTTGCTGCGGATGTTGGTTTACATCACCGATAAATGACATTACAGGTAATGGATCATCACCTTTCTGCTCTTGCATTTTATCAAAATCAATGGTGTTGGCATCGATTCTTGGTGGAGTCCCCGTTTTAAGGCGTCCAACTCGGATCGGTAGTTCTTTCAATCGGTTTGCCAATGCTATTGCTGGTGGATCACCAGCTCGTCCACCACTGTAATTCTCTAATCCAATATGGATTTTACCGCTTAGGAAAGTACCAGTAGTTAACACTACACTTGGCGACTCAAATGCTAATCCCATCTGAGTGACAACACCAATAACTTTATTATTTTCAACAACTAAATCATCTACAGCTTGCTGAAAAATACGTAAATTGGGTTGATGTTGAAGAATTTGCTGAATTTTTTGACGATAAAGCGCTCGGTCTGCTTGTGCACGAGTCGCTCTAACCGCTGGGCCTTTGCTCGAATTTAAGGTTCTAAATTGAATACCTGCGAAGTCAGTGGCTGTTGCCATTGCACCACCTAAAGCATCAATTTCTTTAACCAAATGGCCTTTACCAATCCCGCCAATGGCTGGGTTACAAGACATTTGTCCAAGGGTATCGATATTGTGAGTCAGTAATAGGGTTTTTGATCCCATTCTTGCTGCTGCAAGTGCCGCTTCCGTTCCGGCATGACCACCACCAACAACAATAACATCAAACCGTTCATGAAAATGCATTTTGTAACCTTGGGTAAAAGTAATTTTATAATTTACAAATAAATTAGATTTTAAAATCGACAGACTGTATCAGCCGAGTATTTTAGCACTTGCTTTGCCTTTCGGGAATGATCAATTTTCTCAATTTGATCAGACCAGCTTCGCTTAATAGATCTTAAGATCTTTAAATAGATCTTTTTATTACTGTTACTATTAGGATCGAGGTTTTCTGTGGAAAAGCCTATTTATCTTTAATAATCATAAGTTAACGAGAAAATGATCCTGTGATCTAGCTGCGATCTAAATCAATATATCTTGGGGATAGATCGCCTACTTATCCACAGGGGTGATCATTAGTGAGATCAGCTGTGGATCAATACAAAGTTATGATCGGATAAAATAATAGCTTATCCACATAGTTATCTTTTAAATTAACTTATTGTGGATAAGATTAACTATTACTGTGAGTATAAATAAAGATATTAAAAGATTAGATCTACTTAATATCAGTTTGCCACTCTGATAACCAAGCTAAAGCAGCATCTTCAGGTACAGGATCCATTTGTACATCAACTTGGATCTTATTCACAATTGCTTCTGCATGTAAAAGATCGAGTTGAGAAATTATTTTTTCAGGGCCTTGGCAAAAAGTGTCGTAGCTTGAATCACCAATGGCACATAATGCGTATTTTAATGAACTGAGATCTTCATTTGTGCTGATCAATTGCTGATAAAAAGGATCAATATTGTCTGGAAGATCGCCTGCTCCATGTGTAGAACAAACAATGATCCACAGTGAATTAAGGTCTAAATCGGTTAGATTTGGGCTTAAATGTATCGTTATTTGATGACCTAAATTGGTTAATTGAGCAGCCATATCGTCTGCTACATATTCAGTTCCGCCTTGTGTCGTACCCACTAATATCTCTATTTTTGCCATGTTAATACCTAAGTTTGATCATTATTCGCCGTTGCTTAAGTCATAGTTTACGCAGATTTGCCATTGCACAAAGCGGTTTTTGTCCGTATTTTCAAAGATAACTTTTAACAAACTTGTAACTTACTTATGTCTCTAGTTTCAATTACGGCTGAAATTGCTGATTTAGCATGGGGGCCACACATGCTGGTTCTTTTAGTCGGTGGTGGCTTATTTTTCCTTATTTATTCTAGGTTTATCCCATTTCGTTATATAGGGCATGCCATCAATATTGTCCGTGGAAAACATCCAGATAAAGGAGCTGAAGGGCATATTAGCCATGCTGGAGCTTTATCTAGTGCCATGGCGGGTACTGTGGGTATGGGCAATATAGGCAGTGTGGCCGTTGCTATTATGGTCGGCGGTCCAGGGGCTATTTTTTGGATGTGGATCAGCGCTATTGTCGGTATGGCAACGAAGTTTTTTACTTGTACTTTAGCCATTATGTATCGTGGTAAAGATGAGAATGGTGATGTGCAGGGTGGTCCCATGTACATCATTACTCAAGGTTTATCGAAAAAGTGGCATTTTCTAGCGGTGTTTTTTTGTGTTGTAGGCCTAGTAGGTAACTTTCCGTTATTTAATTCAAATCAATTAGTGCAGATTATTCGTGAGTGGTTAATTGTAAAACCTGGTCATTTCCCTGCTAATGAATCTACTTTTTGGGTCGATTTATCGTTAGGGATTGTGGTGATGTTGGTTGTTGCTAGCGTTATTTTAGGCGGGATCAAACGAATAGCCTCTGTTGCATCTAAAGTGGTGCCGTTAATGATCTTCATTTATATGAGCTGCGCCTTTTATGTTATTGCCACTCATTTAGAGGATGTTCCTGGTTACTTTGAGTTAATCATTACCGAAGCTTTTTCACTAAATTCAGTGGGTGGTGGCATATTAGGCACCATGTTGATTGGTATACGTCGCGCTGCGTTCTCAAACGAAGCGGGTATTGGTACTGAAGTGATGGCACATGGTAGTGCTAAAACCAATGAGCCGGTAAAAGAAGGGCTTGTTGCTATGCTTGGCCCCGCAATCGATACCTTAATAGTGTGCACGGCCACCGCGATGATCATTCTTATTTCTGGAGTTTGGCAAGGCACTGAAGCTGAAGGGGTAAACCTGTCTGCACAAGCGTTTGAAATAACGATGCCTGGAGTCGGGCCTTATTTACTGATCCTGTGTGTTGTCTTTTTCAGTATTAGTACCATTTTTACGCAGGCTTTTTATGGCGGGCAATGTTTTGCCTTTTTATTTGGTCGTCAGCGGTTACGTTATTACCAATACTTCTTTTTATGTGCAATTTTATTTGCTGCAACGGCCAGTTTACGCGAAATTGTCAATATTATTGATGCGGCATATGCATTAATGGCTATGCCTACTATGACATCAGCTATTTTATTAGCGCCAAAAGTCAGACAAGCATCGAAACTGTATTTTGCTAAACTTAAAGCTAACTAAATGAATTAATTGTCATTTAAATATAATAAAAAGGAGTGAGTCTGTTAAGGCTCACTCCTTTTTTATTCAACAGCTTTAAAGCTTCACTCTGCTAACAAGTATTCACCATGGAAACGAAGGTGCTCTTCAATGAAACTACTAATAAAGAAGTAACTATGATCATAACCTTGCTGCATGCGTAAAGTCAGTGGGTAGTTCTTTATTTTAGCAGCATCAACTAAGGTTTCTGGCTTCAGTTGTTCTTCAAGGAAGTTATCGTCAGTGCCTTGATCCACCAGCATAGGTACGGTTGAATTTGATGCTTTGATTAGCTCAACGCTGTCATATTCAAGCCAATCTTGTTTATCTTGACCTAAATAACCATTAAATGCTTTCAATCCCCATGGGCAATCGATCGGATGACAAATAGGACTAAACGCTGATATGGACTGATATCGATCGGCATTTTTAAGACCAATCGTTATGGCGCCATGTCCGCCCATTGAGTGACCGCTTATACTGCGCTTATCAGTGACAGGAAAATGTTGTTCGACCAATTTAGGTAATTCATGCACAACATAGTCATACATTTGATAATGAGTATTAAAGGGAGCTTGGGTGGCATTTAAATAAAAGCCAGCACCTAAACCAAAATCATAAGCGCCATCGGTATCATCAGCGACATTCTCTCCACGCGGGCTAGTATCTGGTGCGACAATGGCAATGCCAAGTTCAGCTGCAATGCGTTGAATGCCGGACTTTTGCATCACATTTTCATCAGTACAAGTGAGTCCTGATAACCAATAAAGTACGGGGACTTTTTGGGTCGCCGCTTGCGGTGGTAAATAAATAGCAAAACGCATACTGCAATTTACCGTAGTTGAAGTATGGGTGTATTGCTTCAACCATCCGCCAAACACTTTATTACTGCTGATATTTTCAATGGTCATTCGAGATCCTTTTACAGGCCATGTTGCTGACACCAACTAAACCTAATCAGATGAAGTTGGCGCCATTCTATTGAACTAAATATTTACTTTTCGAAATGAATCACTGAGCGAATACTTTCGCCGCTGTGCATTAGATCGAAAGCATCATTAATACCTTCTAGGCCCATAGTATGGGTAATAAAGTGATCAAGTTTAAACTCACCATTTAGATACTGATCAACAATACCTGGTAATTCACTGCGACCTTTAACACCACCAAATGCGCTGCCTTTCCAAACTCGACCAGTAACTAATTGGAATGGACGAGTAGAAATTTCTTGGCCAGCACCTGCTACACCAATAATGACTGATTCGCCCCAGCCTTTATGACAACACTCAAGTGCGCTGCGCATAACGTTGACGTTACCGATACATTCAAATGAGAAATCTACACCGCCATCAGTGAGTTCAACAATCACATCTTGGATAGGCTTGTCGTAGTTTTTAGGGTTAATACAATCTGTGGCGCCAAGTTTAGTGGCCAGTTCAAATTTAGATTCGTTGAGATCAATACCAATAATACGTGATGCACCAGCCATGGTTGCGCCAATAATGGCCGATAAACCAATGCCACCGAGACCAAAAATTGCAACCGTATCGCCTTTTTGAACTTTAGCCGTATTCAGTACTGCGCCCATACCTGTCGTTACACCACAACCTAATAAACACACTTCTTCAAGAGGCGCATCTTTATTAACTTTTGCTAGTGAAATTTCAGGTAGTACTGTGTATTCAGAGAATGTTGAACAACCCATATAATGGAATATTGGTTCACCATCTTTATAAAAGCGTGTGGTGCCATCTGGCATTAAGCCTTTACCTTGAGTCTCGCGAACCGCGCTACAAAGGTTAGTTTTACCTGATGTACAGAATTTACACTTGCCACATTCAGCCGTATAAAGCGGAATAACATGGTCGCCAACTTTTACGCTGGTTACGCCTTCGCCGACCATTTCTACAATACCACCACCTTCATGGCCAAGAATCGCTGGGAACACGCCTTCAGGATCATCACCTGATAACGTAAATGCATCAGTATGACAAACACCTGAAGCGATAATCTTAACCATGACTTCGCCAGCTTTAGGGTACATAACATCGACTTCTTCAACTGATAACGGTTGACCTGGTCCCCATGCTACAGCGGCTTTTGACTTAATAAATTGTGCTGACATTATGTTTGTCCTTTTTTAATGACGTTCGATAAAAGCAATCTACTTAGTGTAGATGTGATTTTGTATTAATAGAGCTATTGTATTTATTTTCTGTCAGTTGATAATAAGCTTAAATAACAAATGACTTTTACGAGTGAGTAATAATGCTGCCATGGGAAGGTGTTTATGAGTTTGTCGCAGTCGCTGAAACCGACAGTTTTACCGCGGCAGGAAAGCGATTGTCTATTTCGACAGCTCAAGTTAGTCGCCAAATCAGTCAAATTGAGAATAGGTTAAATACTAAACTGTTTTACCGCACTACAAGAAAAGTCTCGCTTACTGAAGAAGGCCAAGTTTTCTACCGTCATTGCCGGCAAGTCATAGATGGACTTGAAGAGGCTGAACGGGCTATTAGTAGTTTACAAAATAAACCCCAAGGTTTAATTAAGCTGACAGCACCAGTGACCTATGGTGAAAAATTTATCATGCCGATAGTGACGGATTACATGCAACAGCATCCAGATGTTGAAGTCATCTGTGAACTCACCAATCGACAATTAGATTTAGTCGAAGGTGGTTATGACTTGGCTATTCGATTAGGGCGATTAGCAGACTCAAGCATGATGGCAAAAAAACTCACCAGTCGTGAGCAGTTTGTTTGCGCAGCTCCAGAATATATTAATCGCTTTGGTGCACCCTATACTTTATCTGAGCTGAGTCAGCATAACTGTTTAATAGGTTCTCAGCCTCACTGGCATTTTAATGAGTCAGGTAAAGACAGAAGTATAAAGGTGCAGGGCAACTTGCAGTGTAGCAGTGGCATAAGTTTGCTTGATGCTGCATTAAAAGGTTTAGGTATTGTGCAGCTACCTGGTTATTACGTTAAGCAGGCCATTGCTGATAATAAATTAAACGTACTGTTAGCTTCATTTCAGCAAGAGCAAGAAGGTATTTGGGCTCTATATCCACACAATCGTCATTTATCGCCAAAAGTCAGGCTACTGGTGGATAAGCTGACCGAGTGCCTTTCGCAAAAATGATTTTTGCTACTTCAAAAATGGTTTGCTTTACCATTTAGCTAATAAATCCTAATTAACGATTTGGAATAAGTTCCAAATCGCTATCTTACGTCCATATTTGTTTAAAATATGAGCTCCAGTTAACTTTTGTAAATCTACTCCTTTAGATATATCTAACTGCTGTTTAATTCCCTTTTTGGAATTGATTCCATCTTTATGATGGTTAGGTCAATTTAAACAAAGGGTGATGACCTATGAGTAATGTAGATCTGTTAGGACGCCGTAAATTTATCGCGGGTTTAGGCGCTGCAGCGGGTGCTGCAATGGTAGCTCCAGCGATGGCTGTTTCTGAAAAAACGGACGGTGTTAAGTGGGATAAAGAAGTTGAAATCGTTATTATTGGTTCTGGATTTGCTGGCTTAGCTGCAGGGATTGAGGCAACAAAACTGGGCGCAAAAGATGTCCATATTTTTGAAAAAATGTCTTACTTTGGTGGTAATTCAGCGATTAATGGTGGCTTATTTGCAGCACCAGGAACGCCAATGCAATCTAAAGAAGGCGTAAAAGATTCTGTTGATCGCATGGTCGCTGATCAAATGGCTGCTGGACGTGGTATTGCCGATGAAGCATTACTTCGCCATGTTGCTGAGCATGCAATGGAAGCTTTACAAATGACTTTTGATGCGGGCTCTGAGTACCATCCATATCTGCAACAGCTTGGTGGTCATTCTGTTGCACGTACTTACCAAACAACCGTGAGTTGTGGTGCGGGTATTACCCAACCTTTATTACATAAGTGTCGTGATTTGGGTGTTCATACTCATAACCGCTCTAAGTTTGAAGGTTTCTTGATTGGTGGTAACGGCGAAGTTCTTGGCGTTAAAATGCGTGATAACTACCACTTTGATGAAGAGCAGCCAGGTAAAGTCATTAATATTCGTGCCAAACGTGGTGTGATTATGGCAACAGGTGGTTTTGCTCAAAACGTTAATCTTCGCATGGCGCAAGATCCAACATTAACCTCAGAAGTAGGTTGTACCAATGCCCCAGGTGCTACAGGTGAAGGCATGTATGAAATGTTCCGCTTAGGTGCAGTACCTGTTCATTTAGCTCATATTCAATCAGGTCCATGGGCATCACCTGATGAAGGTGGTTTTGGTTACGTGTCTAACTATTCTATTTACAATTTCCCTCATTCAATTGCGATTAACCGTTTAACAGGTAAACGCTTTATGAACGAAATTGCTGACCGTAAAACGCGTGCCGATGCCGAGCTTGCATGTCGTGATGAAAAAGGAAATGCACTACCTCCAATCTTAATCACCAGTTATAAGGATTCTAAAAAGCACCCTAATACTAAGAAAGTGATTAAGTACAATGTGGGCTGGAAGTTTGATTCTATTGAAGAACTTGCCTCTCATTTTAATGTACCAACTAAAGCACTTAAAACCCAAATTGAAGAATATAACCAGTACGTTAAGTCAGGTGAAGATACTCAATTTGGCAAGAATATGACCAAGGCGAAAGACAAGTATATTGAAGCACCGTTTACCGTTGTTCGTTTATGGCCAAAAGTGCATTACTGCCAAGGTGGTGTGCAAATTACAACTAAAGCAGAAGTAAAAGACAGCTTTACTGGTAATCCTATTGCTGGTTTATATGCCGCTGGTGAAGTGTGTGGTGGTATCCATGGTGTGAGTCGTTTAGGTAGTTGTTCTATTCCTGAATGTATGGTCATGGGAATGACAGCCGCCCGCAGCATGATGAAAGCTTAGCCCCAAAACACAAGAGGAATTATTGATGAAAACATTAAAGATGATGCTTGCAATGGGTTTACTTTGTTTAAGCAGTGCAGCCGTTCAAGCGGTAGAAATTAGAGATCATCACCAAGAAGTGATTGGTAAAGATTGTAAAACCTGTCATGACAATGGCATTAAGCAATTTCCATCAGATCAAGCTTGTCAGCAGTGTCATGATGTAGATGAACTTGCTGAAACAACTGCTCGTAGTGAAGAAGATAAGTGGCAAAACCCACATAACAACTTACATTACGGTAAAGAGTTACCTTGTCAGGAATGTCATGGTGAACATAAAGCGAAAGAGCCGATTTGTAGTAACTGTCATACATTTAAGTATGATAAGCACAAAAAATAATACTTAACTGATACGCCTCAAAAGAAGATTGAATATTGAGTTTTAATTTCCCCATTTAAATTCATTTATGAAGTCTTTTGAAAGCCTCTAACCCGTTGGTTAGGGGCTTTTTTATGTTTAACTGTTTTTATAGATAAATAGATAGATTAGCTATCAGCCACTTCGGCTAAGTTCTCAACATTGGCTTTGATTAGGGTAATCAATTGTTGTGTTGCATCAGTTTGAGTATCAGGATTGAGGTATAGCGCTTCATTGAACACAGGTAAAATAGGCAGGCCATGTTCAATGGGATCTAATATTTGCATTTTGTCGCTGATCCGAAACTCTGCAACAGGTGCAATTGCCAGATCATTTTCGACGGCCATACATAATGCTTGTGGTGAAGGCGTTGATAATAATACGTTGATTGATCGCATTGTCAGCTGATGATTAGCGAACACTTGCGCACGAATAGGGCAGTTTTCTGGATAAAGTGCCATTGGAAGCACGTTACGCTTATGGGCATTGCCATTTTTGGCTGCGACCCAATGAAAGCGTCGTTCAAACAGTAATTCACCATTTGCAGGTGTTTGCCAATGAGTTGCTACAATGACGTCAAACTCGCCTTGCTGTAAGCGCTTATATAAATTTCCACTAACGTCAGTATCTATAACCAATTCAATACATGTGAATTCACGAATAAATTCTAATAAACAACTGCTCAAGTAACGTTTTATATAGTCTGTTGGCACACCAAGTCGAATGATTTCTCGATTTTGGCAATCTTTTAAATCATCTAAAGCCTTTGAATTGAGTTGCATCATTTTATAGGCGTAGTTAAGTAAAGTGACACCTGAATCGGTCAGCGTAACACCTTTGTTATCGCGGATTAATAATGGCTGGCCAACACTTTCTTCAAGCTTTTTAATTTGCAGACTTAATGCTGATTGGGTTCGACAAATCTGCTCAGCAGCTTTTGAAAGGTTGCCATTTTCGGCGACCGCGATGAAGCTTTCTAGTAATTCAATTTTTAACATTGGCTTTAGATAATCTGGCTATTGAGATTGATCATAGTGGTATCAGTATTACTTAATATCGAAAACGTAAAAAGCTTGTTATCGTGTGAATGTGAACTGGTAACATATTTTTCATTCAAAGTAAGGGATACATCATGAGTACTTGGCAGCAAAGAGGAGAATACCTAGTCGAAGTATCTCAGCGTTGTTTAAGAGGGCATAAAACATTTGATTTATGTCGTTCACATTTAGTTCAAGCTAGCCAAATATCTAAGGGGACTATTTATAATCACTTCCCTACAGAGGCTGATTTAATGGTTGCTGTAGCAATTCATGATTTAAATCGTTGGAGTGTTCAGGCTGCACTTGATGAACAACATTATCAAGACCCGCTTATTCAGTTTTTAGCTCATCAATGTTGGCGTTTACACGATACCTTAGTTAATAAAACCTTTGTCATTGAAAGAGTCATGCCTAACTCTGATGTTTTATCTCAAGCTAGTGAGGTGTATCAGGTAGCTTATCAGCAAAGTTACGATGCTTATTTTTTATGGTTTCATGGAATTATTGCAAAAATAGGCAAGGTTGAAGGCTTTAATCGTGATGAATTAGTGATGAGCTACTTACGTGGTGCGATGATTAATTGTGATGATGCAGATAAGGACGGAAATGATGTTCAGCTATATTATCAATACTGTTATGCCATCGTTCAATTACTAGGGCACTCAGATAAAAGATTACCTGCTATTACTAAGTTTAAAGAATGGTTAAGTAAAATGCCGCAACATCAAACTGCGGCATAAGGTATTTAATTTTAAGATTATTGCGTCAAAAAGGCCATGACTTTCGCTTTTGGCATACCAGTAATCTTTTGAATCTTATCAAATGTGACTTCTTGGTTGGGACTATATTGCTCAATGGTATTAAGTTGATGCAGCCATAAATGTCCTGTCATGGTGGCATCTGCTAATGCTCTATGAAAAACACCATCATTAGGTAGTTGATGGTAATCAACCAAGGTCCCTAATTTATGATTAGGCGCTTCTTGGTTAATTCTGCGTGATAACAATAAAGAACAAGAAAATTGTCCTGAATATCGATGATTAATTCGCTCGAACTCTGCATCTAAAAACTTCTTATCAAAGCTAGCGTTATGGGCTACTAGGTTGAAGTCTCCAATAAAATCAGCAAAGCGTGCCATGACAGTTTCGCAATCATCGGCTGTTTGCAGCATTTGATTGCTAATACCTGTGTAGTTTTCAATAAAACTATTTACCCGACGTCCTGGGTTCATTAATTCTTGAAACGAGTCTACTACAACTCCATTCACCAGCTTAACAGCGCCAATTTCAATGGCTCTATCAGCGTTATCAGGTGATAAGCCGGTGGTCTCGAAATCGAGTACGATAACGGTATTTGCTAAACTCATAAGGGCTATTTACCAATACAAAAAGAACTAAAGATTTTGCCAAGTAAATCATCTGAGGTGAACTTACCGGTAATTTCAGAGAGGGCCATTTGTGCCATACGCAGTTCTTCTGCTAACAATTCACCGGCTAAATACACTTCCAGTTGCTCTTTTCCTAACTGCAAGTGACTTGAAGCTAAGTCTAATGCTTCCAAATGACGACGACGGGCGATGAACCCACCTTCAAGGTTACTTTGGTAGCCCATGAGAGTCTTAAGATGTTGTTTAAGCTCTTCAACACCTAAACCTGTTTTAGCTGAAATGCGGTAAACGTTATAACCGTGCTCATCAGTCGTCATAACTGGCTCGCCGGTTAAATCGGCTTTATTACGTACAACGGTGACACCAAGTCTTGATGGCAGACGGTCTATAAAGTCAGGCCAAATATCATGTGGATTAACGTCGGTAGTCGTGGTGCCATCAACCATAAATAACACCCGATCAGCAGTGGCTATTTCATCCCATGCGCGCTCAATACCAATTTTTTCTACGGTATCAGCTGTGTCACGCAAACCTGCTGTATCGATAATATGCAGTGGCATGCCATCTAAATGGATGTGTTCGCGCAGTACATCACGGGTAGTTCCAGCAATTTCAGTCACAATAGCGGATTCTTTACCTGCTAATGCATTTAACAAGCTAGATTTACCCGCGTTAGGGCGACCCGCAATGACAACTTTCATGCCTTCACGAATAATAGAACCCTGTTTAGCACTGGCTTGGACAGAGTCGAGTTTATCGATGATTTTATACAGAGAATTAGCAATTTTACCGTCTGATAAAAAATCCACTTCTTCATCTGGGAAATCAATCGCTGCTTCAACGTATAAACGCAAATTAGTGACTTGTTCGACAAGTTGGTGGACTTCATCCGAGAACTCGC
Source organism: Shewanella olleyana (assembly GCF_023283825.1). GTDB lineage: Bacteria > Pseudomonadota > Gammaproteobacteria > Enterobacterales > Shewanellaceae > Shewanella > Shewanella olleyana. The sequence goes on from NZ_JAKILD010000020.1 coordinate 56,927, forward strand.
CTTGGAGCGAGTTTAACGCGCTCTTAGCGGCTTGTTCGCTGGTGGCATCAATTAAATCAGCAATGGCTTCTGCTTGGGTTAAATCAAGCTTATCGTTCATAAAGGCTTGCTCACTGAACTCACCTGGTTTAGCAATTCGAAGCCCATCAACTTCCATGACACGCTTAATCAGCATGTCTAATACTATTTGGCCGCCATGACCTTGCAGTTCCAATACATCTTCACCAGTAAAGGAGTTAGGTCCTTTAAAGAATAAGGCAATCCCTTGGTCAATGACTTCACCAGTCGCACTTTTAAAGTCACAGTAGTCGGCATAACGGGTTTTAGGTAAATGGCCTAAAACGCTTTGTGCGACTTCAGTTGCTTTATCACCTGATACACGAATGATACCGACGCCGCCACGACCTGGTGCGGTTGCTTGTGCCACGATAGTGTCTGTCATTGAAGAAAACCTTGTTGAAAATAGTAAAGGAAAAGGCGGCTTAATAGCCGCCTTTAAAGATTATATCAGTTCGAGCTATGACTTATTTTAAGCCTTTTTTCTCTAAACCGGCATAAATAATCTTTTGTTGTGTGATTGCCACTAAGTTACCAACTAACCAGTAAAGAACTAGTCCAGATGGGAACCATAGGAAGAACACAGTAAAGATAACTGGCATCCACTGCATCATTTTAACTTGCATAGGATCCATGGTTGGTGCCATTGGCTGCATTTTCTGCATTAACCACATAGACACACCCATTAATAACGGTAATACGTAGTAAGGATCTTGAACCGATAAATCGTCAATCCAAAGCATGAATGGTGCATGACGCAATTCATAACTTTCTAGTAGTACCCAATACAATGCGATGAAAATTGGCATTTGTAACAAGATAGGAAGACAGCCACCCATAGGGTTAACTTTCTCTTTCTTGTACAGTTCCATCATAGCTTGACCCATCTTCTGACGGTCATCACCAAAACGCTCTTTCAGCTCAGCAAGCTTTGGCTGTAGGTTACGCATTTTCGCCATTGAAGTGTATTGCGCTTTAGTCAGTGGGTATAAAAGACCACGTACAGATAGCGTAATTAAGATAATGGCCACACCCCAGTTAGTTACGATTGACTGGAAGAACATCAGTAACTTGTAGATAGGGATGGCTAACCACCAAAGGAAGCCGTAATCCACTACTAAGTTAAGTGTTTCTGAAATATCAGATAGGGCTTTTTGATCTTTAGGACCAACAAAGAACTGTGCACTAATGGTTTGTTGTGTACCAGGAGCAATATCATGTACTGCGCCGCGGAAACCAATGTTAGCTTGTCCACCAGCACTCATGCTTGTGAAAATAGTATTTGAGTCTGTTGCTGGTGGTACCCAAGCTGACACGTAGTAATGTTGAAGCATTGCTGCCCAACCGCCTAGTGTTTGTTGGTTTAGATTACTCTTAGCAATATCATCAAAATCATACTTTTCATAACGTACATCTTGAGTAGAGAATGCTGCACCACGGTAAGTCGGCATCATCATGCTACTTTCAGACTCTTGTACAGATTGTTTAATCTGACCGTACATTTGCATTTGAAGTGGCGCTGCAGTGGTGTTGTTTACGTTGTAATCAACTGTCACATCAAACTGACCACGAGTGAAAGTAAATACTTTGGTATAGCTTGCGCCATTTGCATCTACATAGCTTAATGGTACAGATAAAGTGTCTTGGCCAGCGGCTAACTCATATAGTTCAGACTCAGCAGAAAAATGCGCACGACCGTGAGTACTGCTATCAATACCATCACGTCCGATTAAGCCACTTTGAGAAATATAATTGAAAGAACCGTTTTGCTCTAACAGAACAAAAGCTTCTTCGCTATCGATTTCAACTTTATGGTCAACAAGTGCTGCATAAACAATATCACCACCGACTGGGTCGATTTTGATGTTTAGCTGATCAGTGTTAACTGTAATCAGATTTTGAGTCGCCGGTAATTGAACAGGCATGCTTGAATCAGCATCAGGTACATCGCCAATGTTTGACGAAGGTACGTTATTCGTTTGAACAACCGATTGCGTTGCTGTCGGTTGTGGAGCTTTATCGTCTTGCCATGCTTGCCAAAGTAAAAAGCTGACAAACAGTAGTGCGATAAGCATTAAATTGCGTTGAGATTCCATAGCCTATTTGTTACACCTGTCGTTTTTAGGGGGGACGGGATCACTTCCGCCGGGATGTAAAGGGTGACATTTTAGTATGCGTTTCGCTGCAAGCCAACAACCTTTCGCAGTTCCATGCGTTTTTATTGCTTCAATCGCATAATAAGAGCACGTTGGGTTGAATCTACAGCGAGGTCCCAGCATGGGGCTGATAAGAAGTTGATAACCACGAATAGCCTTGGTGGCTAGCCATTGTAACGGCGACTGAGTTTGCGCCATAACTTCTCTGTTAATTTATGTAGTTCTGCATTTTCCATATCGACCACGCCATTTCGAACCAAGACAACAATATCAAGGTTTGGTATGTCATGCTGACTTAAACGGAAATTTGTTCTGATTATTCGCTTAATACGATTACGGTCACTGGCATTTTTAACAAAACGTTTAGCAACTGTTAATCCAATACGAGGATGTTGTTCTGAATTGGGTATCGCGAGCAGAGTTATTTCAGCAGAAGATGCTTTGATGGGATTTGAAAATACAGCTTTAAATTGCGCGGGAGTTAACAGACGTAACTCCCGCGTAAAAGCATAGCTAGTCACTATGAATATCTACCGATTAAGCAGATAAACGAGCGCGACCTTTTGCACGACGACGTGCAATCACTTTACGGCCGCCTACAGTGGCCATACGTGCGCGGAAGCCGTGAGAACGCTTACGCTTCAGGTTGCTTGGTTGAAAAGTACGTTTACTCATTTTGGCAATCCGTATATTTAGTAGTTAATAAACCTTACATTCTTAAAATAAGAGGTAAGGGCAAAAAAGAGGCCGAATTGTAATCACTTTAATCACTACCGTCAACAAGGAAAGTAGCTATATGCACAATTTTTACCTAATTACTTTTCCGTTAAACTGCAAATATGTACCACAGGATGTGGATAACTCTGTGAATCAACACTACATGTTGTGGATCAAAGGCTGTTTAACTAGATCAAAGCGCGGCTATTATAGATCAAGAGTGATCGGTTAATAAAGCAGGATCTACGAACAAATACGATTAATTGGATCGTTTTTGATCTTTAAAGATCACAGATATCCACATACAATGATCCGGCTGGGGATAAATATTTTATTATCGATAGCGATCATTGAGATCTAACGATAGAATACCCCTCCTTCAACAAACGATATTAAGGAATATTAAGTGGCGGTTTCACTTTGGCAACAATGTATCGGCAGGCTGCAAGACGAACTTTCTGCGCAGCAATTCAGTATGTGGATCCGTCCGCTACAAGCTGAAATGGATGGCGATACTTTGGTACTTTATGCACCTAATCGTTTTGTACTCGATTGGGTTCGAGATAAGTATATCAATATCATTAATCAATTTTTTACAGAACAGTTAGGTGGAAATGCCCCTAAACTGCGCTTTGATATTGGTAGCCGTCCGTCAGCAGTAAAAAAACCTGCACCTGTAAAAGCAGAAGTAAGACCGACGCAAAGTACGCAAACTAAGCAACGTGTCAGTACTGCATTTAATACGCAAGCTGAGCCGATTGAGCATGCGAACCATCGCAGTAACATCAATCCGACTTATCAGTTTGATAATTTCGTTGAAGGTAAATCAAACCAATTAGGTAAAGCTGCTGCGCTTCAAGTGGCAGAAAATCCTGGCGGTGCTTACAACCCATTATTTTTATATGGCGGCACCGGTTTAGGTAAAACCCATTTACTTCATGCTGTGGGCAATGGAATTATTAAGAATAATCCCAATGCTAAAGTGGTTTACATGCACTCTGAACGTTTCGTTCAGGACATGGTTAAAGCACTTCAAAATAATGCGATTGAAGATTTCAAACGTTATTATCGCAGTGTTGATGCGCTTTTTATTGATGACATTCAATTCTTTGCCAATAAAGATCGTTCTCAAGAAGAGTTCTTCCATACCTTTAATGCGCTATTAGAAGGTAATCATCAGATCATCCTGACATCGGATAAATACCCGAAAGAAATTGACGGTGTTGAAGATCGTTTAAAATCTCGTTTTGGTTGGGGTCTTACGGTTGCGATTGAGCCTCCTGAACTTGAAACCCGTGTGGCGATCTTAATGCGTAAAGCTCAAGAGAGCGGTATTAACCTTCCTGATGAAGTGGCGTTCTTTATTGCTAAGCGCTTACGCTCAAATGTGCGTGAATTAGAAGGTGCATTAAACCGAGTTATTGCTAATGCTAACTTTACCGGCAGACCGATTACAATTGATTTTGTCCGCGAAGCATTACGTGATTTATTAGCGCTACAAGAGAAATTAGTGACGATTGATAATATTCAAAAGACCGTTGCTGAATACTACAAAATCAAAATGGCAGATATGCTATCTAAGCGTCGTTCTCGTAGTGTTGCGAGGCCTCGTCAAGTCGCAATGGCATTATCAAAAGAACTGACAAACCAAAGCTTACCTGAAATTGGGGACGCCTTTGGCGGTCGTGATCATACTACCGTACTACACGCATGCAGAAAAATTGCTCAATTGCGTGAAGAAAGTCATGACATTAAAGAAGATTATGCTAACTTGATACGTACATTATCTTCTTAATATCAGGAAATTGAGACGAATGAAATTTTCAATTGATAGGGATGCCCTATTAAAACCACTTCAATTAGTGTGTGGCGCAGTAGAAAGACGTCATAACTTACCTATTTTATCAAATCTACTTGTGGAAGTTAGTGAGTCCTCACTTAAGCTAACAGGTACGGATTTAGAAGTAGAACTTGTAGGGCAAGCGCCTATACAAGGTGAAATTGAAGTGGGCAGTACGACTGTTCCAGCTAAAAAACTTTTAGATATCGTCAAGTCCCTTCCTGAACAAGTCGAAATCAAAATTGAACAACAAGAAAACAAATGGTTATTGCGCTCTGGTCGTAGCCGTTTTTCGTTAGCGACATTACCGTCGTCTGACTACCCCAATGTTGAAGCTTTTCAAGCTGAGATAGAGTTCAGCCTAAAGCAAGGCACGCTTAAGTCGATTATTGATTCAACCCAATTTTCAATGGCAAACCAAGATGTACGTTATTACCTTAATGGTTTGTTATTTGAAACATCGGGGACTTCATTAAAAGCAATTGCCACCGATGGACATCGTTTAGCACTGAGTCATCGCGATATTGGTATCGAATTACCTGAAAAACAAGTCATCGTACCGCGTAAAGGTGTGGTTGAAATGTCGCGCTTATTAGAAAGCGAAGACAAAGAGATTAATATTGCTATTGGTGATAGCGCTATTCGTGCGACAACGGATAATGCCGTATTTACCAGTAAGCTTGTTGATGGTCGTTTCCCTGATTATCGCCGCGTATTACCTAAAGGTGGTAATAAGATTGTTGTGGCGAGCCGCAATCACTTAAAACAAGCGTTAACCCGTGCTTCTATTCTATCGAATGAGAAGTTCCGTGGTGTTCGTATTCAGCTTGAACCCGGTTTATTACGCATTACTGCCAATAACCCTGAGCAAGAAGAAGCGGAAGAAATTATCGACGTTGAATACAATTCTGAGAATTTAGAAATTGGTTTCAATGTGAGTTATTTGCTAGATGTATTAAATAACTTAGCCAGTGATGACGTCAGAATCACGCTGATTGACGGAAATTCGAGTGCATTGATAGAAAACCATGCAGAAGAAGATTCAATGTATGTCGTGATGCCTATGCGCTTATAGAACATATTTGAAATAGTCGACTTACTGTAACTTCTGCAGTTACAGCGACGATTTTATCCTAAGAAGGTGCTACATTAGAGCACCTTCTTTAGTTTTACCTCTTTGCTGATAGGTTTGAGAAATTACCACTCATGAGCTTAACCCGTCTTAATATTGCCCAGTTTCGAAATATCCTTTCGGCATCATTACAACCTGAGCCAGGTTTAAACCTAATTTATGGTGAAAATGGCAGTGGAAAGACCAGCATTTTAGAGGCGATATACTTTTTGGGAATGGGGCGTTCTTTTCGAAGTCATTTATCCCAAAGAGTGATTAATGTTGAACAAGAGAGTTTAACCTTGTTTGCACAGCTGGAAATGGAATCGGGTGAAGCCAAATTAGGTCTACGACGCTTTCGAAATGGTGACATTGACGTTAAATTAAATAGCGATAAAGTGAAGCGTTTATCTGTTTTAGCGGAAACCTTACCTATTCAAGTTATCACGCCAGAAAGTTTTTCTTTACTATTTGAAGGCCCAAAAGCACGCCGACAATTTATTGATTGGGGGGCTTTTCATGCTGACGTTAATTTTTACCAAGCATGGGTGAATACTAGAAGAATTTTAAAGCAAAGAAATCAACTCCTTAGAGATGGTTCTTCTTATGCCACAATTCAATTTTGGGATAAGGAATTGGTGCGGTATGCTGAACAAGTTACTTCGATACGAAATCAATATGTAGACTCGTTAAATGAGCTACTTAAGGGTATAATCGAAGAGTTTTTACCACGAGTTGATATTAAAGTTTCCTTTACTCGTGGCTGGGATAGCAAAACGGATTTTGCCGAGTTACTCGAAACTCAATATCACAGAGATTTATCATCGGGAAATACAGGCAGTGGACCACATAAAGCGGATTTACGATTACGTGTTGGCAACCTCCCTGTGCAGGATGCATTATCCCGAGGACAGTTAAAATTATTGGTTTGTGCATTGCGTATTGCACAAGGCAAATTGCTTCAAGAACAACAAAACAAGCATAGTATTTACCTTGTGGATGATCTTCCATCTGAGTTGGATGCACAACATAGGCAACTATTGCTAAAACAGTTAACCGAAACCGGTGCACAAATTTTTGTCACAGCGATTGATCCTGTTGCAATAGTCGATTCGCTGGCAAGCCCGCCAAGTAAAATGTTTCATGTGGAACATGGGCAAGTCACGGTAGTTGAATAAAAACGAGAGAGAAATATGTCAGAGAATAGTTATGATTCTTCGAGTATTAAGGTTTTAAAAGGCCTTGATGCAGTTCGTAAGAGACCAGGGATGTACATCGGCGATACAGACGATGGTACAGGTCTTCATCACATGGTATTCGAAGTGGTCGATAACTCTATCGATGAAGCCTTAGCAGGTCACTGTAATGACATTACTATTACCATTCATGCTGACGGCTCAGTGTCTGTTACCGATGATGGTCGTGGTGTTCCAGTTGCTATCCATGAAGAGGAAGGGGTATCAGCTGCAGAAGTTATTATGACCGTACTTCATGCTGGTGGTAAGTTCGATGATAACTCATACAAAGTATCAGGTGGACTTCACGGTGTAGGTGTTTCTGTAGTAAACGCACTGTCTGAAAAACTGCAAATGATCATTCGTCGTGATGGCCATATTTATGAGCAGTTTTACACTATGGGTGTACCTAATGCGCCAATTGCGCCAGTGGGCGATACTGATAAAACCGGTACTCATATCCGTTTTTGGCCAAGTGCTGAAACCTTCTCAGATACCTTGTTCCATTTTGATATTCTTGCCAAGCGTGTGCGTGAATTATCATTCTTGAACTCAGGTGTGGGTATCCGCTTAGTCGATGAACGTGACGAGCGTGACGAATTCTTTAAATACGATGGTGGTATTAGCGCATTCGTTGATTACCTAAACCGTAATAAAACTCCTATCAACAAAGATGTATTCCATTTCACCCACGAGCGTGAAGATGGCATTACTGTTGAAGTAGCAATGCAGTGGAATGATGGTTACCAGGAAAGTATTTTCTGTTTCACCAACAATATTCCACAGCGTGATGGTGGTACTCACTTAGCGGGTTTCCGTGGTGCACTTACACGTAACTTAAATAACTACATGGAGCGTGAAGGCTTCAATAAAAAAGGCAAAACTAGCGCGACGGGTGATGACGCTCGTGAAGGCTTAACTGCTGTTATTTCGGTTAAAGTACCCGATCCTAAGTTCAGTTCACAAACCAAAGACAAACTGGTTTCTAGTGAAGTGAAAGGCGCGGTTGAACAAACAATGGGTGAGCAGTTAAATGATTACCTATTAGAAAACCCAGTTGATGCTAAATTAATTGTTGGCAAAATTGTTGATGCAGCACGTGCCCGTGAAGCGGCGCGTAAAGCCCGCGAAATGACTCGTCGTAAAGGCGCATTAGATTTAGGTGGTTTGCCAGGTAAACTTGCAGATTGCCAAGAGAAAGACCCTGGTCTTTCTGAAATATACATAGTGGAAGGGGACTCTGCTGGCGGATCAGCCAAGCAGGGGCGTAACCGTAAAAACCAAGCAATTCTTCCGCTTAAAGGTAAAATCTTAAACGTTGAAAAAGCACGTTTTGATAAAATGTTATCTTCGCAAGAAGTGGCAACGCTAATTACTGCACTTGGTTGTGGTATCGGTCGTGACGATTACGACCCAGAGAAAACTCGTTACCATAACATCATTATCATGACCGATGCCGACGTCGATGGCTCGCACATTCGTACGCTGCTATTGACCTTCTTCTTCCGTCAAATGCCTGAGCTGATTGAGCGTGGCTTTATCTATATTGCACAACCTCCTTTATTCAAAGTGAAAAAAGGTAAGCAAGAGCAGTACCTAAAAGATGAGCCAGCATTAACTGAGTACTTAACTACTCAAGCGTTAGATGGCACACATATTTACCCGACTGCGGGTGCACCAGGTATGTCAGGTGAACCATTAGAGCGTTTAGTGGCTCAGTACCGTGAAGTTGAAGCGATTATTGAGCGTTTAGCTAAGCGTTACCCTGAGTCGATTACTAACCGTATGATCCATCACCCTGGTATCACTAATGATATGTTGTCTGATGAAGGTCAAATGAAGCAGTGGTGTGATGCATTCGTCGCTGACTTAATCGAACTTGAGTCTGACGGTGTTATCTATAGTATTGAGCCAATGTTAGATCCTGAGCGTAAAGCTTACTTACCTAGCTTAACGATTCGTAAGCACGGTATTGATACTAACTATCTGTTCAGTTATGACTTCTTCCAGTCAAACGACTACTCGCTGATTGCCAAGTTAGGTAAAGCGTTAGACGGTATGATTGAAGAAGGCGGTTACATCAAACGTGGCGAGCGTATGAAAGAAGTTGAGACCTTTATTGAAGCCCTTGACTGGACCATGAGCGAAGCAAAACGTGGTTTATACATACAACGTTATAAAGGATTGGGTGAGATGAACCCTGAGCAGTTGTGGGAAACGACAATGGATCCTGAAACTCGTCGTATGTTACGTGTAACTATTGAAGATGCTGTAGGCGCTGACCAATTATTCACGACATTGATGGGCGACCAAGTAGAGCCACGTCGTGACTTCATTGAAACCAACGCGTTAAACGTAGCTAACTTAGATGTGTAATCTTAAAACGAGTTAGTCAATTAAAGTGGGTGCCTAAGTTTAGGTGCCCATTTTTGTTTCAGCTTTATAAAAATCATATACATCAATTTACTACCTGTAGTATAGGTATTTCCCATGTTCAAGAAACTGTTTAATAAGATGTTCAATGTGCGCAGCAATCAAGAAGTCAGCGAAGCGAAAGCATTGAACCCGCAGCACAATGTTTTATCTAAGAGTAAAACGGTTAAAGCCTCGCCGGTAAATGCGCAAACATCCACTGTCAGCAATGTACCAAACAAAGCAGCTTCGTTGGCTATTACGGTTGACTCTTCAGCGCTGTTTTATAGTCTATTATTTCCAGTAAGCGACCAAGATACTGGTGCAATGGCGAATAATTTAGAGCGCAATGTGTTAGCAAAAATTGAACAAGCTTTCAGCTCACCACAGCAAATTGCCGACAAAGTATTAAAGTTGCCCAGCCGTTTATCTGAATTAGATAGAAAGCTGGCTCAGGATGATGCGGATACCAAAGCGCTATTGGGGCTGATTGAACAAGATCCATTACTAAGTATTGAAGTTTTAAAGCTCTGTAACTCAAGTGCATTCAAACGCTCAGATAAAGATATTACTAGTTTGCAGCAAGCGGTAGTGCAAATTGGACTTAAGCAGTTACAACTGTTTGTTCGCACTAGTTTGATGAAAGAAATGATCAATGTTAAGCCGATTTATTTTAGGCGTTTTGGTGCTGAAATTTGGCGTCATTCAATGCAGGTGGCTTTTCTGGCAAATGAGCTTTCAGAGCAAGATAGTGATACTGCCTTTTTCTTGGGACTATTGCATGATGTTGGCAAAATTGCGATTTTTAAAATGATGATTGAAGCATTTCGTCTAGCTGAACCTGGTGAGCAACCGAGTTCGGTTTTGTTTAAACAAGTCATGACAACAAAGTCTTTAGTATTGAGCGCATTGTTAGTGAAGCATTGGGAGTTATCTACTCAGTTCGAACAAGCTTTAGCACAACTTGCAAACACTCATCATCGTCCAACAGATCCAATGGCGTTAGCTGTGTGGCGGGCCAATATTATTAGTGAATGCTCGATGCTAAAACAAGTAGATAAACTAACCTCAGAAGCTCAGAGTCAATTGCTAGCCCAAGTGGGTATTGATGATGAAACTTTCGAAATACTGCACAAAAAGCTAATAACTTTTTAATCAGTAACGTTAACTAGTATTCAAAAATTGCATAAAAAAACGCGCCTTAGGGCGCGTTTTTATTAAAGCTTACTGACTCATCAATATCAGTTAGAACTGTTACTGAAGTCGTGAAAGTTACTGAAGTAGTGAAATGTCAGCGGCATGTAAGAACTGCTCACGTAGGCTATTAAGTAGTGCTAAGCGATTATTCTTTAATGCTTCATCATCAGCCATTACCATTACATCTTCGAAGAAAGTATCAACACTTTCTCGAAGGCTTGCTAATAATGCTAATGCTTCTTGATAGTTAGCATCAGCAAATAAAGGTGCAAGTTGTGGTTGTAACTCAGCTAACTTCTCCGCTAATGCCTTTTCAGCACTTTCAACTAAAAGCCCTGAATCAATAGCTGAAGGGATTTCACCTTCAACTTTAGCCAAGATGTTAGATACACGCTTATTAGCAGCTGCAAGTGCAGAGGCTTGCTCTAGTGTTCTAAAGTGAGCAACGGCTTTAATGCGGCTTTCAAAGTCTGCAGGTGCAGTTGGTTTGCGAGCTAATACAGCTAAGATGACGTCAACACCGACACCTTGATCTTGATACCAAGCGCGGAAGCGGCCCATAAAGAACTCAAGTACTTGCTCAGAAACACTGTCGTTAGTCAGGTTTTCACCGTGTAATTCTTTTGCTTTAGCAATTAAATCAACTAAATCTAACGGTAAGTTGTTCTCTAAACAAAGACGTAAAATACCAATAGCAGCACGGCGAAGCGCGAATGGATCGGCTGCGCCTTTTGGTGCTTGGCCAATACCAAAAATACCCACTAAGGTATCTAACTTTTCAGCCAGTGCGACACAGATTGAAATTGGCGCTGTAGGTACGGTATCACCAGAGAACTTAGGCTTGTATTGCTCAGCTAATGCAACTGCAACGGCTTCAGTTTCACCGTCTAAGCGTGCGTAATGCATGCCCATGGTGCCTTGAAGATCAGTAAACTCCATCACCATATTGGTCATGAGGTCTGATTTAGACAGTAAACCTGCACGAGCAGCTTCTTCACTGTTTGCACCTATGTTGGTGGCAATGTAGCCAGCCATTGCAGAAATACGCTCTACGCGAGCTTTAATCGTGCCTAATTGTTTTTGGAAAACAACAGACTCTAAGCTGGCTAAACGTGTTTCTAATGACTCTTTCTTATCTGTTTCAAAGAAGAACTCAGCATCGGCAAGGCGAGGGCGAACCACTTTTTCGTTGCCCGAAATAATTTGCTGAGGATCTTTTGATTCAATGTTAGTCACGAAGATAAAGTTCGGTAATAACTGACCTGCTTTATCAAATACTGGGAAGTATTTCTGATCGCCTTTCATGGTGTAAACCAAAGCTTCAGCAGGAACATCTAAGAACTTTTCTTCAAAGCTTGCTGTTAACACAACAGGCCATTCAACTAATGCGGTGACTTCTTCAAGTAACTCATCTTCAAGTTCAGCAACACCGCCAATGTCTTTGGCAGCAATTTCAGCATTTTCTTTAATGATGTCTTTACGGCGTTGGTAATCAGCTAATACTTTGCCCTGAGTTTCAAGTTCAGTTAAGTAGTTGTCTGCATGATCTAGTTCAAAGGTATCAACACCCATGAAACGGTGACCACGTATAGTACGGGCTGATTCAATACCTAATAATTCACCGGCAACGAGTTCATCACCTAATAGCATGGTGACAGTATGAACAGGGCGGATAAATTGAGTGGTATTACTACCCCAGCGCATTGGCTTAGGAATCGGTAATTTATCTAATGACTTTTGCGCCATAGCAGCAATTAAAGACTTGGTTTCTACACCAACCACTTTGGCTTGGTGTAATAACCATTCACCTTTATCTGTTTTAAGGCGGTCAGCTTGTTCAACGGTAATACCATTACCACGAGCCCAGCCCATAGCGGCTTTCGTAGGGTTACCTTCAGCGTCAAATGCCTGAGCAACAGCAGGGCCACGTTTTTCTACTACTTTGTCAGCTTGAGCAACAGCTAATTGCTGAATGCTAATCGCTAAGCGGCGAGGTGCGGCATACCAAGTGGCATCAGCAAATGCCAATTCTGCTTTGGTCAGCTCTTCGGTAAAGTTGGCTAAAAAAGATTCAGCCAGTTTACGTAATGCTTTTGGTGGTAACTCTTCAGTACCCACTTCAATGAGTAAGTTTTCAACGTTCATATTTTACCTCTACTTACACATTGGGAAACCAAGCGCTTCGCGTGCTTGGTAATAAGATTCTGCAACACCTTTAGCCATAGTACGAACACGCAAGATATAGCGTTGGCGCTCCGTAACTGAAATAGCATGGCGAGCATCAAGTAAGTTAAATGCATGAGAGGCTTTCATTACTTGCTCGTATGCAGGTAATGGCAAAGGCTTTTCAAGTGCTAATAATTTCTGGCAGGCTTTCTCACAATCTTCAAATTGCTTGAACATGACTTCAACATCAGCATGTTCAAAGTTATAAGTTGATTGTTCAACTTCATTTTGATGGAAGATGTCACCGTACATGACTTTACCCATAGGGCCGTCAGTCCAAACAAGATCATAAACACTATCAACTTCTTGGATGTACATTGCTAGACGTTCTAAACCATAGGTGATTTCACCTGTTACTGGTTTACACTCTAAGCCACCAACTTGCTGGAAGTAAGTGAACTGCGATACTTCCATACCGTTTAACCAGACTTCCCAACCTAAACCCCAAGCACCTAGTGTTGGCGATTCCCAGTTGTCTTCAACGAAACGTACATCATGTACGCCCATATCTACGCCTAAGGCTTCTAATGAACCAAGATAAAGCTCTTGAATATTACTTGGAGAAGGCTTTAGAACTACTTGGAATTGGTAGTAATGCTGAAGACGGTTAGGGTTTTCACCGTAACGGCCATCAGTAGGTCGGCGACACGGTTGTACATAAGCACTGCTCATTGGCTCTGGGCCTAATGAACGTAAGAATGTCATTGGGTGGAATGTACCTGCACCCACTTCCATGTCCAATGGTTGAACGATTGCGCAACCTTGCTGCGCCCAGTATTCCTGCAGGGTCATAATGAAGCCCTGGAATGTCTTTACGTCGTGTTTCGTCGTCATGTCCGCTTATCTACTGGTTGAGGCTGAAAATAGAAAATGGTTTTGATTATACCTTGTAGATTAATACAGATGTAGGTTATTTTTTAACGTAGAGATTAAAAATTTGAAAGGGCAATAGGAATGGATCTGAAACGCTGTGCTTGGTTGAGTGATGACCCGCTATATATCGATTATCACGATAAAATTTGGGGAAGGCCAGTTTATGATCCCATTGTACTTTTTGAGAAGCTTTGCCTTGATGGTCAACAAGCTGGATTGTCTTGGATTACTATTTTAAAAAAGCAGCATAACTATCAAGCTTTGTTTGCCAATTTTGACCCTAAGGTTATTGCTACATTCGATGACGCTAAAGTTGAAGAACTATTATTAAATCCTGGGATTGTTAGAAACCGTTTAAAGGTGAATTCAATTATTCGAAATGCTAAAGCCTATTTAGCTTTCGTCGAATCCGGGAATGACTTTTCAACATTTCTGTGGGAATTTGTTGGCGGTAAACCTAAATTGAATCATTTCAGTTCAATGTCAGAAGTACCAGCGCAAACTCCCGAGTCAGAGGCAATGTCAAAAGCGCTTAAAAAACAGGGTTTTAATTTTGTTGGTCCAACAATTTGTTATGCGTTTATGCAAGCTGTCGGTATGGTTAACGATCATACAACAGACTGTTTTCGCTACGGAAAGTAATATTTATCTGTTTAAGTTTGCAAATAAAAAGGGATGTTCCACGTGGAACATCCCTTTTTTATACTAAACAAACAAGATTAGTTATTTAGCTGATTCGAAGAAAAATGGTTTACGTTGAATTTCTTCGCCATTTAACTGGTTCATGGTTTCGGCATTATATAACTTACCGTTCGCCATGGTGTACGTCACTCTGTCTGTGACGCGAATATCAGCTAAAGGGTCTCCATCAATAACGATAATATCCGCCAGTTTACCTGCTTTAATCGAACCTATTTGATGATCCATTCCGAATGTTTTGGCCGGGTTAATGGTCGCAGTTTTAAGCACGTCCATATTGCTCATACCGCCTTGAGCGAACATCCACATTTCCCAGTGAGCAGCTAAACCTTCACGCTGACCATGAGCACCAATATTTGGATGAATACCAATTTCATTCAACTCATTGGCTACGCGAGCAACATTAAAGTGATTGTAATGGGCATCTGGTGCTTTGGTTCTACGCATTGAGCGAGCATTAAGAATATCGCTTGGTACGTACATACTTAAACGTGGGTGAGCCCAAACATCAGTTTTGTCATACCAGTAGTGCTCGCCTGAAATCCCGCCATAAGCAACAACTAGAGTCGGGGTGTAAGCCACTTCTGTCTGACTCCAGAATTGTTTGATGTCACTGTAGATTGAGCCTGCTGGAAGCGAATGTTCAATCGTTGTATGACCATCGGCAATCATTGATAAATTGTGCTGAAGTAAACTTCCGCCTTCAGGCACAACCATCATCTCTAATTCACGTGCAGCCTGAATCACTTGTTGACGTTGGTTACGACGCGGTTGGTTATAACTCTTCACACTAAAAGCACCGACTTTTTTCAAGCGCTCTAAATGGAATTTTGCATCATCTAACGAATCGACATGAGACGTATAACCTGGAGCATTTGCACCATATAGAATGGTACCCGTTGAGAATATACGTGGACCGACAATATTACCTGCCTTTTGCTGCTCAGATGCTGCAAATATCTCAGTGGTATCATTTGATGGATCATGAATCGCAGTAACACCAAGTGATAAACCAGAATAAAGCTGCCAGTTTTGTTGAGGTATGATTTCATCGTCAGCTTGACCACCATGAGCGTGGGCATCGAATAAACCAGGCATCAAAGTTTTACCTTTAATATCGATTACCTGTGCACCTTTCGGGATGCTTACGCTAGCATCACCAACACTAACAATCTTATTGTCAGTAACTATGACTACACCATTTTCAATGACTTGATCATTTTCCATAGTGATGACTTTACCGCCAACAAAAGCGACTGTTCCACGTGGAACATCTGCTTTTTCTTTAAAGCCAATCGCTGTGACAGTCGGTTTTGCTTCATCATCAGCTTTTGCATATTGAGTATCAACAGCTGCTTGGTATAAGTCAGGGCCTAGAGTCCAGTAAAGCTCGTTACTCTTGTTGTTCCAACTTATGCTTTCACCTGCGCGCGTGCTAAGTTGAGTGACAGGAAGGTTAGTCGCTTTCGGGCTAATACGTACAGTTTCACCATGTTTAGCGAATGGCGTAACGTAAACGCGGAAACGTTCAGAGAATGCTAAGTGTTCGCCATTTGGTGACACTCTAAATTCTGTAGCATGCTCGCTAGTATAATGGGTACGCTTTTCGAAACCATCTAAGCTAATTGAAGATAGTTCAGGAGTTTCACCGTGATCCATAAAGTATACGCGTGAGTTATCTGCACCAAATTGTGGTTGATACCCATTCGCGGTAATTTTTATGTTGTTCTTTTTCTTGAGGTCAACTTTATATAAACCTGGTTCTTGTGACCAAGTTCGCGGTGTCATGTAACCGCCTTTAGCTTTACGGTACACAACAACTTTGCCATCAGGCGAAAAGGTCGGTTCTACATATTTACCAGGCTCTTTGGTTAGTTCTTTACTGCGACCACCTTTGGCGCTAACGATACTAACAGTTCCTTGGTCTTGGTCATTCCAAGTCGTAAAGACAATATTTTTACCATCACGTGACCATTGTGGGAAAAGTTCGTTAATATCATCATCAAGTCGAGTTAGACGTTTTTGTTTACCGTCTTCAATATCACGGATCCAAAGTTTACCTAATGCTTCAAATACCACTTTCTCACCGTTAGGGGATACTTGTGCCATACGCAGCATTTTTACATCAAATTCATCTTGATCAAGATTTTGAGTAAAACGAACGGATGGTTGAACATCTAATTCTGTTTTAACTGAGAAAGGAATATTCTCTACTTCTTTGTCTTCAACATTTAATTTATTGATTTTACCTTTGGCCCAAAATACGATTTCTTCGTTATCTTGTGTCCAAGACATGGTAGGGTACACACCATGAATCGCCCATGTTTCTTGCATATCACGATCAAGGTTGTCGTAAAGTTTGATGTGTTCACCAGACTTTAAGTCGAGTAAATATAACGTTGATTGGAAACCATCACGCTTAATATAAGCAAGCTTAGTTCCATCTGGACTAGGTGTTGGACGAATTGCACCGCCAGTGCCTTGAATTAACACTTCGATATCACCTGTTTGGGTATCGTAGCGTTTAATTTTATAAATCCCTTTTACAGAATCCTTTGAATAGTGAAATGTTTTACCTGGTGTAGCATCTTGGCTGAAGTAAATATAACGACCATCTGGTGAGTAAGCTGGTTCACCTAAATCTTTCTGATCATTAGGTCTTTCAGTTAGTTTAACGCCTTCACCACCTGCAACATGATACATCCATACTTCACCAGCGCCTAAACTGCGGCTGGCTGTAAAGTGTTTACGGGCGACCAAATATTGCGAGTCTGGGCTCCAAGCAGGGCTGTTCAATAAGCGGAACGTCTCGGTAGTCACTGGGCGAGGATTGCTACCATCGGCATCCATAACCCAAATATTATCGCCACCGTCTTCATCAGAGGTAAAAGCAATTGATTTACCATCTGGGCTATATACTGGCTGCATTTGCCAAGCAATGCCTGATGCTAGTTTTTTAGCTTCGCCACCACTTATTGGCATTTGATAAATGTCACCAAGTAAATCAAACACTATGGTTTGACCGTCAGGTGAAACACTGACGTTCATCCAAGTACCTTCGGTAACATCAATTTGAAGTTTTTCTAATGGTGCATTGGCTGGAGCGTTAACTTGCCATTTTTCAGTTTCTTCTGCGGCGTTAACAGCTAATGATGCACTAGCTAAACTCAGCGCTATTGCGGTGTAGAGTGGTTTTATTTTTGAGGTAAACATGCACAGTCCATTTTATGATTATCGTTATAGGTAGAGTTATATTTTTATCAATCGAGTGTTGTTTGCGAGTTATAAAACTGATGATATTTATCGCATAATTTTAGCAAGAACTAAACTGTTTTTCTGTTTCAATTGATGACAGATATCAATGGCAAGATTATGCGAATAGAGAATGGATGCTGTGGGTGATGTAAAAGGTAAGCTTGTTGAATTTTAAAATATTTTAATGGACTAAACCATGACGCTGTTTAGTTATCTAAAACTTATTTAAAGATAAAATCTGTATTCGATACCAGTACCGGCTTGGTGAGCTTTTGTTATTAGTTATTTTTATATTTAACTTTAAACGTTCATTCGTTTAAGTGAGTTAACTCAAGAGGATTAATCAATGCTGACCTTATCATCAACTTGAATTAACCCTTCTTTAACTACTTTACAGGTTACGCCGCCACGCCAATGCGGGAGTAAGGCTTTTTCGAGACCAGCATGAGCCATTTCCATTTTTGCACATGGATCGGTTTCACCAGTGATAAGTAAGCTAACTTCTTCACCGATAGAAATATGTTTACCGACATCAGCTGAACTGAACTGGTAATCATCAATTAGAATATTGGCTCTGCGGGTGAGCCAATCTAAGTCTGCATCTACTTCTTGGCAGGCTTGCTGCCATTGTTCAAGTGACATCACGGTCACTTGTCGTTTGCTGGGACGACCAAAAACATCATTTTCTACACCACGAAGCAGGCTTACATTGGCACAAAAAACTTGATTCATTTTGCCTTTTTTAACTGTCTTGTAAGCAATTGCTTTAAGTGTAGACATGATCAGAGTCCCTTTTTAATCATATATTTATATGGTGTTTGCTTAGTGTCGCTTGCGATAAGAGTATGATCCATAAATTCACAAAAGCTTGGAATATCTCTGGTGGTTGCAGGGTCATCAGCTGTGATAAGTAACGTTTCACCCTCAGCCATTTTACGAACTGTTTTACGGATCATCATCACAGGTTCTGGACAACGTAAACCAAGTGCATCTAAATGATGTTCTGCTGTAGAAAATATTTCGTTCATACCAACTCTATATACGACTCACTAACAATAATTGCGCTAATTTTACTCTGGTTAAAGCCTGTTGCAAGTGCTGAAACTTAGCTTTATTAGTATTTCGTGAACTAAGACAGGATGTTCCACGTGAAACATTTATCTGGTTGGGACGCTTTGTAACAAAAAAGCCGCACTCAGAAGAGTACGGCTTTCAACCTTAAGCGTTATATTGAATCACTATTAGCTTTCAACTCGCTCAAAAATCGTTGCGATGCCTTGGCCTAAACCAATACACATAGTCGCAAGACCATATTTCGCATCTTTAGCTTCCATCAAGTTAATCAAGGTCGTTGAAATACGAGTACCTGAACAACCTAATGGATGACCTAATGCAATTGCTCCGCCGTTTAAATTCACTTTCTCGTCAACAACATCAGTAAGACCAAGGTCTTTAACACATGGAAGCGACTGAGCTGCGAAAGCTTCGTTTAATTCAATCACGTCCATATCATCGATATTTAGACCTGCACGAGCCAGAGCTTTCTTAGTCGCTGGTACTGGACCGTAACCCATGATTGCAGCATCACAACCAGCAACAGCCATTGAACGAATGCGAGCACGAATTGGTAGACCTAATGCTTTAGCTTTCTCTTCTTCCATCACTAACATTGCCGAAGCACCGTCAGATAAAGCAGAAGATGTACCGGCAGTCACTGTACCATTGGCAGGGTCAAACGCAGGGCGTAAACCTGACAGCGATTCTAGTGATGTTTCAGGACGAATTACTTCATCGTGAGTTACTTTAATTAATGCACCATTTGCATCGTGACCTTCAATAGGTACGATTTCGTTATCAAAGCGGCCTTCAACAGTTGCTGCATGAGCACGTTGATGTGAACGTACTGCAAATGCATCTTGTTGTTCACGAGTAATACCGTGCATTTTACCAAGCATTTCCGCGGTTAAGCCCATCATGCCAGAGGCTTTAGCAACATTACTTGCAAGACCTGGATGGAAATCTACACCATGGTTCATTGGTACATGACCCATATGCTCAACACCACCAACGATAAAGGTATCGCCTTGGCCAGTCATAATGGCACGAGTTGCTTGATGTAGCGCATCCATTGATGAACCACATAAACGGTTAACGGTTACAGCACCAGCTGTTTTTGGAATACCAGCTAATAAAGCAGCATTACGTGCGATATTAAAACCTTGCTCCAATGTTTGCTGCACACAGCCCCAAATAACATCTTCAATGTCGTTTGGATCAAGCTTACTGTTGCGGCTTAATAATGATTTCATTAATTCAGCAGAAAGGGTTTCTGCACGTACATTTCTAAATACTCCAGCCTTAGAGCGGCCCATTGGAGTACGAATGCAGTCGACGATTACAGCGTTTTTCATGATGTTATTCCTTTACTGCTAATTAGGCTGGGTAGTATGTGCCGTTAGTGGCTGCAAGCTCGCGCATTGCGTCAGTCACTTGATATAAGCCGCCTAAGTGTGCAAATTTGTCTGCCATTGCAACAAAGTTAGCGACGCCCATAGTATCTAGGTAACGGAATACACCGCCTCTAAATGGTGGGAACCCAATACCATAAACTAAGCCCATATCGCCTTCAGCAGGAGAAGCAATAATACCTTCTTCTAAACAACGAACTGTTTCAATCACCATTGGGATCATACAACGAGCGATAATCTCGTCAGTTTCAAACTCTTTAAGTTCGCCAAATTCTTTACCAAGTAATTCGTAGCTGGTTGGATCTAAATCTTTCTTAGGCTTACCGCGACGATCAACAGAGTAAGAGTAGAAACCTTTAGTATTCTTCTGACCAAAGCGTTCACTTTCAAACATGATATCGATAGCATCTTTGCCATTTTTACCCATGCGATCAGGGAAGCCTTCAGCCATAACTGCTTGTGCATGGTGACCTGTGTCTAGACCAACAACGTCAAGTAAGTATGCAGGGCCCATTGGCCAACCGAACTGTTTCTCCATTACTTTATCGACTTTAGCAAAGTCAGCACCATCGGCTAACAAGCCGCTGAAACCAGCAAAGTATGGGAACAATACACGGTTAACAAAGAAGCCTGGACAATCGTTAACAACGATAGGAGTTTTGCCCATTTTACTTGCGTAAGCGACAACAGAAGCAATAGTTTCTTCTGATGAGTCTTCGCCACGAATAACTTCAACCAAAGGCATTTTATGCACAGGGTTGAAGAAATGCATGCCACAGAAACGCTCAGGTTTCTTCATGCTCTTCGCAAGTAAGTTAATTGAAATGGTTGAAGTGTTTGACGCGATAATGGCGTCATCAGCAACGTATTGCTCAACTTCAGCAAGTACAGATGCTTTAACTTTTGGATGCTCAACAACGGCTTCAACGATAACGTCAGCATCTTTTACTGGTGCGTAATCTAAAGCTGGTGTGATGTTGTTTAATACCGCCGCCATTTTAGCCGGAGTAGAGCGGCCACGTTTAACTTGTGCAGTTAGCAGTTTAGCAGCTTCGCCTAAGCCTAAATCTAATGCTGGTTGCGCGATGTCTTTCATGACAATTGGCGTGCCTTTACTTGCGCTTTGGTATGCAATACCGCCGCCCATGATACCTGCACCTAATACGGCAGCACTGTTTACTTTCTTAGCAAGTTTGCCTGCTTTCTTTGCTTTGCCTTTTACGAATTGGTCATTTAAGAAAATACCAATCAGTGACGTCGCAACTTCAGTCTTAGCTAATTTGATGAATGCTTTGTTTTCAACTTTAAGTGCTTCAGCACGGTCAAGTGTAGCTGCTTGCTCAATGACGCTAACGGCCATCATTGGCGCAGGGTAATGTTTACCCGCAACTTTAAATACCATGCCTTTAGCGGTGGCAAATGACATCATTGCTTCAACTTTTGGTAAGGTAAGTGGTTTAAGTTTACGGTCGCGGCGAGACTGCCAATCAAGTTTTTCAGCAATAGCATCTTTCAGCATTTGTAATGCAGCAGCTTCTAGATTCTCAGGAGCTACTACAGCGTCAATTGCGCCAACTTTTAATGCAGCTTCTGGGCGTTGGTCTTTACCTGTGGTGATCCACTCAAGGGCGTTATCTGCACCAATTACACGAGGTAAACGAACTGTGCCACCAAAACCAGGAATAAGACCTAACTTGGTTTCTGGTAAACCGATACGCGCATTGGTATCTGCGATACGTAAGTCAGTAGCAAGAATGGCTTCACAACCACCACCAAGTGCAAATCCGTTAACAGCTGAAGCTGTTGGGAAAGGTAAGTCTTCAAGTTTATCAAATACCGCACTTGCTTGTTCAACCCAAGCTAATAGTGTTGCATCGTCTAGTTCGAACAAACCTAGGAATTCAGTAATATCGGCACCAACAATAAAGGTACTCTTACCTGATGTTAGTAATAAACCTTGAATGCTAGTGTTTTGCTTGATGCTTTCAAGAGCAGCATCTAATGAAGAGAGAGTTTCTTTATCGAATTTGTTAACTGAGCCAGGTGCATCGAAACACAACTTGGCAATGTTATCCTCTAATAACTCTACTTGAATTGTAGGACTTTGGTAGATCATTGCTTGCTTCCTTTTTGCTAAAAGCGACTTCCACATCACAATTACTGTGTTGTTATTTAGCTTTGATATCTAGCTTTTTATCACAGCAGCGACGGCCATCATTTGACCAGTTGCCAAACAGTGTGCGACGAAATGAGACAAATTACAACACTCAATTTAAACGGACGTTTAAATTTTTATCTGCTAGAGGCATTTTTGCCCTTTGTGATACACTTCACAGGTTCTTAAACAAGAAAAATAACATCACAGGGATAGCAAAAATGGATCAGCTAGCTAATTTTTATCATGCGCACATTGCAGAATTAAATCGTCGGGTTGCCGAGATTGTCTCTCGAGAACAACTTGCTGGTTTAGTGATACATTCCGGTCAGGCTCATCGACAGTTTTTAGATGATTTAAGCTACCCGTTTAAAGTTAACCCTCAATTTAAAGCTTGGTTGCCTGTATTGGATAACCCTAATTGTTGGATTGTGGCCAATGGCACTGATAAGCCTCAATTAATTTTTTATCGTCCAGTGGATTTTTGGCATAAAGTCAGCGATGAGCCTAGTGACTTTTGGGCTGAACACTTTGATATTAAATTATTAACCAAAGCTGACCGCGTTGCTGAGTTATTGCCTAATAATATTGCAGATTGGGCATATCTCGGTGAGCACTTTGATGTCGCTGAAGTATTAGGAATGAGCAAGCGCAACCCTGATTCTGTTTTGAATTACTTGCATTACCACCGCGCTGATAAAACTCAGTATGAATTAGAGTGTCTTCGTCGTGCAAATCAAATTGCAGTAAAAGGGCACCTTGCGGCTAAAAATGCTTTTTATAATGGTGGTAGTGAGTTTGAAATCCAGCAGCAATATCTGTCTGCAATTGGCCAAACTGAAAATGAAGTGCCGTATGGCAATATTGTTGCCCTTAATCAAAATGCTGCAATTTTGCATTACACCGCGCTTGAGCATCAAATTCCGTCTCCACGATTATCATTTTTGATAGATGCTGGTGCGAACTATAATGGTTACGCATCTGATATTACCCGTACTTATTCATTTGAGAAAAATCGCTTCTATGAGCTGATTGTTGAAATGAACAAGATGCAGTTAGCGATTGTCGATATGATGAAGCCGGGAGTTAAATATACCGATCTTCATTTAACCACCCATGCAAAGTTAGCTGAGTTGATGTTGGAATTTAATTTAGCCACTGGCGATGCTCAAGGATTAGTTGAGCAGGGTATCACTAGCGTGTTTTTCCCACATGGCTTAGGTCATATGCTTGGCTTACAGGTTCATGACATGGGAGGGTTTTCACGTGATGAACGTGGCACTCATACCCCAACACCTGATGGGCACCCATTCCTGCGTTGCACGCGTGAAATACAAGCGAACCAAGTATTCACCATTGAACCTGGTATTTATATTATTGATTCATTATTAGGCGAATTAAAAGCTGACCATCGCCAAGCGCAAATTAATTGGGATACGGTTAATGAATTACGCCCATTTGGCGGTATTCGTATCGAAGATAATGTTATTGTTCATCAAGATCACAATGAAAATATGACACGAGAACTTGGCCTGATTGACTGAACAATACTTAATTCCCAATCAAACGCTGACGATTGAGGAAGACATTAAACACAGCCGCTTCATTACTGTACTGTTTCATTGCAGTAGTGAAGTAGAGTTGAAGTGTGTACTTACTAACACAAAGGTAACATATCCTGGTGCTAACCATTATTGTTATGCTTTTGTGGCGTCCGATCCTCAAAATAGTATTACCATAGGCAGTAGCGATGATGGTGAGCCTGCAGGTAGTGCGGGTCGACCAATGTTGGCCACATTACAAGGTTCAAATATTGGTGAAATTGGTGCGATAGTCGTGCGCTATTTTGGCGGAACTAAATTGGGTGTCGGTGGCTTAGTTCGCGCTTATTCTTCTGGAGTAAAGTCGGGTTTAACTGAACTGACGACAGTTACCAAGTACATACGTTATGCCTCATCATTACAGTGCAGTTACCCTCAACTTAATAATGTCGAATATCTGATAAATCAGTTTGATGGCATTATTATCAATAAAAACTTTACCGATATGATAGAAATTGAGTTTGAAATAGCGAAAGCTTTTCATGATGACTTTAATCGTGAACTGGCGACTCAAACTCAAGGTCAACTTAAGGCGAAGTTTAACGTTTGATGGTGGGAAAAAGTATGCCAGAATATAAGGTTATATAACTGTGAAATTTACACGGTCTAAAACCAATGCCATGCAAACTAGTGCAATAATAAATGCAATATAAAACAATTATCAGAATAACCGGCCTGTTGATGGGACTATTTTCTATCACCATGTTGCCGCCAGCATTGGTTGCCATTCTTTATCAAGATGGTGGCGGTACTGCTTTTATTCAGGCATTTTGCGTTAGCTTATTTTTAGGTTTTTTACTCTGGTACCCAAACCGCAGACAAAAAGGCGATTTACGCACCCGTGAAGGCTTTTTGATTGTGGTGCTATTCTGGACCGTTCTAGGCTCCATTGGTGCTTTGCCATTTATTTTCTCCAACGAACCTAATCTCAGTTGGACTGACAGTTTTTTTGAATCCTTTTCAGCGCTAACAACCACTGGTGCAACAGTGATTGTTGGCCTCGATGACTTACCTAAAGCCATTTTGTTTTACCGGCATCTACTGCAGTGGATGGGCGGTATGGGTATCATTGTACTTGCTGTGGCTATTTTGCCACTGTTAGGTATTGGTGGAATGCAGCTGTATAAAGCTGAAATTCCCGGACCTGTTAAAGACAGTAAAATGAAGCCAAGGATTGCCGAAACGGCTAAAGCACTTTGGTATATTTACCTGCTGCTCACCGTCGCCTGTGCAACCGCATTTTATTTTGCAGGAATGGGGGCATTTGATGCGATTTGTCATTCGTTCTCAACCATTGCGATTGGTGGTTTCTCAACCCATGACGCCAGTATTGGTTATTTTGATAGCCCATTGATCAATGTCATTTGTGCGGTATTTTTGCTGATTGCTGCGGTGAACTTTAGCTTGCACTTTGCGGCCTTCAGTTGGCGCGGAATTAACTTTAAAGTGTACTTTCGCGATGCAGAATTTAAGGCTTTAATTGGTATTCAACTGGCATTAACAGCGATTTGTTTTGCGACTTTATATAGCTCAGGTATTTACGATACGCCTGAACAAACCCTTGATTACGCTTTTTTTCAAGTGGTTTCCATTTCAACGACAGCAGGTTTTGGTACTGAAAGTTTTCATACATGGCCGCTGTTTTTACCAATCTTATTGATCTTCTCTAGCTTTATTGGTGGTTGTGCCGGTTCTACTGGCGGCGGTATGAAAGTTATCCGCTTTGTATTACTGCTGCTACAAGGCTCGCGCGAGATGAAGCGGCTTATTCATCCTAAAGCCATGTATTCTATTCGTATCGGTGGTTCGGCATTACCTGATCGTGTGATTGATGCAGTGTGGGGGTTCTTCTCTGCTTATGCGTTAGTGTTTGTGGTGTGTATGGTGTTACTAATGGCCATGGAGATGGACGCCATCACGGCATTTAGTGCGACTGCGGCAAGTATTAATAACTTAGGCCCAGGTTTAGGCGATGTTGCCAGTAACTACGCGAGTGTGACCGATGGCGCTAAATGGGTATTAGTACTTGCGATGTTATTTGGTCGTCTCGAAGTGTTTACCTTGTTAGTACTGTTTACACCGACTTTTTGGAAAAACTAACTTAACCAATGTGTTAATGACTAACAGGGAATGATCATTTACAAGGAATGAAAATGTCGAATAACTTAATTATCTATTCAACCGTTGACGGCCAAACACTGGCAATATGTGAAAAGATAAAGCAGCAATTAGAAACAACAGATGAGCAAGTGACAATTGCCTCTATTGAGCAAGCTGGTACATTAATATTAGAAAGCTTTGATAAGATTTTAATTGGTGCAAGTATTCGTTACGGTAAGCACCGACCTGCTTTATTTGAATTTATTAATCAACATGCCGCTACATTAGATAAAGCCAATAGCGCCTTTTTTACCGTGAATGTGGTGGCAAGAAAACCAGAAAAGAATACCCCTGAAACTAATCCTTATATGCAAAAGTTTTTAACTTTAACAAGCTGGAAGCCAAAGCTGTTGGGTGTGTTTGCAGGTAAAATTGATTACCCTAAATATCGAACTATCGACAGAGTCATGATCCGCTTTATTATGTGGATGACTAAAGGGCCAACAGATACCAGCGGCACATACGAGTTTACTGACTGGAATAAAGTGGATGAGTTTGCCAACGAGTTTAAGCAGCTCTAAACATTGAGCCTTTAGAAGGGGTCAAGCTAGGCTTTGAGTGAGAGTCAAAGCCTGATCTAGCAGGGCAGTTGTTTACAAAAGATCTATATAACAATCGCTTTTTTATAGCGAGCTAGTTAGCGCAATATAAACGATGCAAAATCGAAATCACTTCAGTCACTTCTTCATTCTTTAATGTGTAGTAAACATTTTGCGAACTTTTACGTGTATTGACTAAATCCTGCGCTCGAATAACTGCAAGGTGTTGTGATAATGCTGATTGACTCAGTGGCACCTTTTCGTTGAGTTCAGTCACACTGTGTTCTTTGTCGAGTAATAAACACAAGATCATCAAACGATATGGGTTGGCAATAGCTTTTAACCATTTGGCAGCCATTTCCGCGTTACCTAACATCGAATCTACATCAATATTTTCAGACATCTATATACCTTACCTGACTATATACATTAAATTTATTACCTAATTGGCATCATACTGCTGGCTTACACAGATCTCAATTTTATCGTTCAAATATATGAGTCATTTCTAATTTGTGATCAAAGAGCACGATTGCAATGGATTTTTTTGCCACAATGATTGCTTATTAGAGCAACCATCGGTGTAAAAATGGCAAAAACATTAGTGATTTATTACTCAAGAGGCGGTCATACGGCGCAAATTAGTCGTGCGATAGCTGAGCAGATTGTCCACAGTGGTCATCAATGCGATGTGGTCAATATTCTTGATAATAATCATGCTGACATTGATTGGGCTAGTTATGACGCCATTGCGCTAGGCGCTTGTGTCCTTTACGGCTCTTACCATAAGTCAGTGTTTGAGTTTGTGACTCGCTATCAAGCTGAGTTAAGCAGTAAGCCAAACAGCTTTTTCTGCGTTAATGTTGTTGCCCGTAAGCCTGAAAAGCGTATTCCAGAGAACAATAAGTATCTGCAAAAGTTCATCGAGCTTTCACCTTGGACACCGCAAGATGTGAAGATTATTCCTGGAAAAGTGAATTACCCGTCTTGGACATGGTATGACAGCTTAGCCATTCGCTTAATCATGAAAATGACCGATGGACCAACAGATCCTACAAGCGTGATTGATTACACTGACTGGGATGATGTAAAAGTTTATGGCAATCATATTGTCAGCTTAGTTGAGGCAGAAACTGCTAGCTAAACGCTTTATACAATATCTTCAGCAAAGAAAAGGTGATGCTTACAATGCATCACCTTTTTACTTTTTTATTTCTTACTTTCAATCAAGGAAAGTGCTTAAGCTGAGCGGGTTAATACTTCCAAAAATTAGGCGCAAATAACACTGCAACAGTGATAATCTCAAGCCGTCCTAATAACATTCCAAATGCTAAAGCCCATTTAGCTACATCTGGTAAGCTAGAAAAGTTCCCCGCAGGGCCAATTACAGGGCCTAATCCCGGTCCCACATTTGTGACAGCAGTAATGGCGCCACTGATACTCGTTACTGGATCTAAACCCGTTAAAACTAGCGTCACTGCAATCAATAAAATCACGATAAAGAACAACATAATAAAAGCCACTATCGAGCGAATAACATCATTATCTATGGTGTGATTGTTATAGCGCTTTTTGATCACCGCTTGTGGGTGGACTTGTTGATTCAACTGCTGGTGCATGACTTTAAGCGCGATTTGAAACCTAAAAATTTTAATTCCGCCAGAAGTTGAACCTGAACAACTGCCGACAAACATTAGAAATAAGAAAGTCAGGCTGGCAAACGCTCCCCATGCTTGATAATCTGTTAATCCATAGCCTGTCGTGGTGACAACTGAGACCACATTGAAGCTCGATAACCGTAGAGCATCCAAGTAGGTCATGTCAGATTTAAGCCATAACCAAGTTCCGAGGCTGATTGAGACAAATACGATAAATTTGATAAAGCCTTTTACTTGTTCATCATTCCAAACTTTAACCGAGCGTTGTTGAATAGATTGAACGAACATTAATAAAGGCAGGCCACCAGCAGCCATGAACAATACCCCAATCCAATGGGCTGAAGGAGTAAAGGCTGACATCGAGCTATCGGAGGTCGAATAGCCGCCAGTTGAAAGGGTGGTCATTGCATGATTAATGGCTTCAAACCAATGCATACCGGACAAATGATAGGCCAGTGCGCACAGGACAGTTAACAACACATATATCTTAAAAAGGTGCTTAGCCATATGTTGGGTACGGGGTGTTGCTTTATCGCTCCAGTCTGAAGACTCGGTTCTAAATAGGCGCATACCACCGACATTTAGAAATGGCAGAATCGCCACGGCCATGACTATAAAGCCGATACCACCAAGCCATTGAAGCAAGGAGCGCCAAATTAAAATACTGTGGTCCATGTCATCGAGCCCCGATAACACAGTAGACCCAGTTGTAGTGATCCCTGACATGGTTTCAAAAAAGGCGTCGGTATAGTTAATGCCGTGATAAAGAGTAAAAGGCAATGCGGCAAAAAAACTGACGATTAACCAAGTGATTGTGGTGAGCAAGAACATGTCACGAATATTGAGGTTAACTTTTTTGGTGTGTCCGGCTTGAATACATAAAATGGCGACGAAACCACTGAATAAACCGGACATCATAAAGTCGCCAATGGTTTCCTCATGATAAAAAAGTGCAAAAGCCATTGGCACCAGCATGAAACCGGTGAGAATAGATAGAAATATGCCAACAACAAACAGTAGCGGCTTGAAATTTAGCATGGGTTGCTAAAAGAAAAACGCACTCGGTTGGAACAGTTTTTCGACATCGCCGATAAACTTTTTATTTACTAAGAATAGAATCACATGATCTCCTTCTTCGATAATGGTTTTATCGTGGCCCATGATCACTTCATCATTTCGCACAATTGCACCAATGGTCGTCCCTGGTGGAAGTTTGATATCGCTGATTTGTTTACCGACAACTTTAGAGGTTGATGAATTTCCGTGTGCAATTGCTTCAATAGCCTCTGCTGCGCCGCGTCGTAATGAGTACACATTACAAATGTCGCCTTGGCGTATATGGGTCAGTAATGCAGAAATCGTCGTTTGCTGAGGAGAAATCGCGATATCAATATTAGCTTCTTGAACAATATCGACATAGGCTTCTCGTTGGATCAGCACCATGACTTTTTTGGCGCCCATACGTTTTGCTAGTAGGGCTGACATGATATTAGCTTCGTCATCATTTGTGACGGCAATAAAGACATCAGTTTGATCTATGTGTTCTTCAAGTAGCAATTCTTGGTCTGAAGCATCACCATTAAAGACGGTGCAATTTTCGAGTTTTTCAGACAGGCTTTCAGCCCGCTCTAAACTGTGCTCAATCAGTTTGACTGAATGATTCTTTTGTAGGCGCTTAGCTAAACCAAAGCCAATATTACCACCACCCGCAATCATGATATTACGGTATGAGTTATCCAGCTTTTGCATTTCGCTCATGACAGCTCGAACGTGGCGCGTATCGGCAACGAAAAAGACTTCATCATCGGCTTCGATAATCGTGGTTCCACGGGGCATAATGGCTTTGCCTTTACGGAAAATAGCCGCGACCCGGGTATCAATATTCGGCATATGCTCACGTAGCGCCGCCAGTGCATTACCCACTAACGGGCCACCATAGTAAGCCTTTACTGCAACAAGGCTTAATTTACCGCTAGCAAACTGTAGCACTTGTAATGCGCCAGGATATTGCACTAAACGCTCAATGTAAGAGGTCACCAGTTGTTCAGGTGCGATAAGTTCATCAATAACAAAACCACCACGGGTTTTGGCATCGCTACCTTTGACCTCAGTGTTGATGAACAGTTTATCTTGAAGGTCTAGGTAGGCTTCAGAGCGAATTCGAGCAATTTTAGTTGGGGTACCAAATAGACTATAGGCAATATGACATGCTGCCATATTACATTCGTCACTATTGGTCACAGCAATGAGCATGTCAGCATCTTCGGCGCCGGCTTTTTTTAAGGTGCTTGGATGAGCACCGTGGCCGATAACGGTTTGTAGGTCGAACTTATCTTGTAAATATTTAACCCGAGTACGGTCATTATCTACCAGAGTAATATCGTTGTTCTCGCCCACAAGATTTTCAGCCAGTGTGCCGCCAACTTGTCCTGCGCCTAAAATAATAATCTTCATTGCTGTGCTGGTATCCCTGCTATAACACGCTTAAACCGCTTTAACTAAACGGGCGTAATAAAAGCCATCCATATTGTTTTGACCTGGCAGGATCTGCCAGCCAATATCTTCAGCTGACGATTGCTGGGCAATCTGAATTAATGTCGCATCTGGTGTGCGTTGTAAAAACTGTTCTATTTGCTGGCTATTTTCTTGCGGCAAAATAGAGCAAGTGGCATATAGCATAGTGCCGCCAGGCTTTAGCCATTTCCAGCAATGGTCGATAATTTGCTGCTGCAATAAAGCGAGCTCTTCAATATCATTATTTTTGCGTAACCATTTAATATCTGGATGACGGCGGATAACACCAGTGGCTGAACACGGCGCATCGAGCAAGATTCGGTCAAACTTATCACCTTGCCACCAGCTATCAATATCGGCTGCATCACCATGAATAACTTGCGCTTTTAAATTTAATCTGTCCAGATTTTGTTGCACGCGCTCTAAACGTTTGGCATCAAAATCTACGGCAACCATTGAGATAGTTGGTTCACATTCGATAGTGTGACAAGTTTTACCGCCAGGAGCGGCGCAAGCATCAAGCACTTGCTCATTTGCTTGAGGGGCTAACAGGGTTGCAGCCCACTGAGCTGCACCATCCTGAACAGATGCAGAACCTTCAGTAAACCCAGGTAGTTGCATCACATCTTTTGGCGCCGCTAATAGAATGGCATCATCACTGTCACCCGCAGAAGCTTCAATCTCATGTTCAGCAAGCTGGCTTAGATAATTATCGCGAGTTTGAGACAATTGATTGTTGCGAAGCCACATTGGTGGACGTTGATGGCTTTGCTCAATAATGTCTGCCCAGTTCTCAGGGTAGGCACTTTTAAGGCGCTTAATAAACCAAGCTGGCGTGTTGTACTTTAAGGTGTCGTTGTCAGTGTTTAATGGGGCTTCTTTACGTTGAATATTACGTAAAACACCGTTAATGACTTTGACCAGCCCGTCAAATTTCATCTGACGACAGGCTTCTGCTGTCTCTGAAATAGCTGCATGTGCAGGAATACGGGTAAAGTACAATTGGTAGCACCCGACTAACAACAGTTGGTGCAATATGCGTTGTTTGGCTTTAAAAGGTTTGCTTAAACAGTCGCTAACACACTTATCTAATTGCGGCAGTTGACGCATGACGCCATAACAAAGCTCTGCAAGTAAGGCTTTGTCTTTACCATTAGTTAAGTGTTGTTGTTGATCAGGCAAGGCAACAGATAACGAGATACCTTTTTCTAATACATTAAAAATAGCTTTGGCTGCTAGGGCTCTAACATTCATTAAGCTTGTGCCTCTTTTTGTTCATCAGCACTCACAAAGCTGGTGCCTTGTGTAAACCATTCTGCGCGAGAGTTTAATATATCAGCCACAGGCATCTGTTTTTTACCTGGAAGTTGCATTATTTGCAGTTGCAGAGTGCCGTCACCAGTGGCAACGGTAACACCTTGTTTATCACTTTCGATAACTGTGCCAGGAGCGTGATCTGTTTGCTCAGCAGAGTAACCTGCTTGCCAAACCTTGATGGTATTACCTTGCAAGGTAAAGTGACTTGCTGGCCAAGGGTTAAAAGCACGGATTTCTTGCCACAGCTGTTTAGCACTCTTATTCCAATCGATTTGCGCTTCTTCTTTCGACAGCTTTTCGGCGTAATTAGCTAAAGCTTCATCTTGTACTTCTGGGACGATTGACCCATCACTAATACCCACTAATGCTTCGGTGAGCGCAGCAGGACCTTGCTCAGCAAGCTTGCTGTATAAGGTGGCTGAAGTATCAGTATCTTCAATCTTTAGTGAGGTTTTTAATAACATGTCACCGGTATCTAAACCAATATCCATCTGCATAATGGTGACGCCAGTATCACTATCGCCCGCCCATAATGCGCGTTGAATAGGGGCGGCACCGCGCCAGCGAGGCAAAATAGAACCATGAACGTTAATACAACCTAAACGAGGAGTATCTAATACTATCTTTGGTAGAATTAAGCCGTAAGCGACAACCACCATTATATCGGCATTTAAAGATGCAAGTTCAGCCTGAGCGTCTTCTTTGCGCAATGACGCCGGTTGATAAACTGGAATATCATTGGCAACAGCCAATTGTTTTACCGGACTTGCTTGTAGCTTCTTGCCTCGACCTGCAGGTCTATCTGGCTGTGAGTAAACAGCAACGACATTGTGTTCAGAGTCGATTAGAGCTTGCAGGTGTAAAGCTGCAAAGTCAGGGGTTCCGGCAAAGATAATATTTAACGGTTTCAAATGGAGTCCTATGCTTCTTTGGCTTCTAAACGTGCTTCTTTCTCAAGCTTTTTCTTAATACGGTCACGTTTCATCTTTGATAAGTAATCAACGAAAAGCTTACCTTGTAGATGATCCATTTCATGCTGAAGACAGATAGCAAATAACTCATCAGCTTCGACGGTGAACTCTTCTCCGTGACGGTCTAGTGCTTTCAAAGTGACAAATTCAGAGCGATCAACTTTGGCATAAATACCAGGAACAGATAAACAGCCTTCTTCATTTGTGAAATCACCACTCTTAGCAACAATTTCAGGATTAATGAAAATGGTTGGGCGTTCAACCTCGTCTTGTAAGTCCATCACAATCAATTGTTGATGGAAATCCACCTGGGTTGCTGCTAAACCAATGCCTTTTTCTTCGTACATTGTTTCTAACATGTTATCAATTTGGGTTTGTAGTTCGTCGCCGAAATCGGTGACGGGCTTGGCTACAGTACGTAATCTTTCATCTGGAAAGCGTAAAACTTTTAATAATGGCATATATAAACTCTTAACAAGTCTGTCAAATTTCAGCCAGTTAGCTATACTGGCTTAGATAATGGGTTAATTTTAATCCTTACTGACCATCAATAACAGCAAAAGCTCTAATAAAGAGCTAAACACATGGAATGAACCATGAAACGGATATTTTTACTCGCGTTTTTGACACTTAGTACACTGTTAGTTAATGCAGATACATTAACATTAAAATCAGGCCACCCTGATTCTTATATCGTTAAGAAAGGCGATACCCTATGGGATATCTCTGCTTTTTTCTTAGACGATCCTTGGCGCTGGCCTAAATTATGGGGCGCAAATCCACAGATTGCGAATCCACACCTTATTTATCCTGGCGACAGATTAACGCTGGTATTTATCGATGGCCAACCACGTTTGGTATTGAAACAGCATATCAAAAAAGGGCCTGAAGGGCGCATTAGCGACAAAGGTGGACCAATTCCTGCCATTGACCTTGCACTAATTCAACCTTATTTAGTTCAAAACCGTATCGTTGATCCTGAATGGTTTGAAGGTTTACCGATGATTCTTGGCGGCGAAAGTCCATCACGTCACCATGTTATGAATGATGTGGTATACATTAATGCCAATTTACCTGTTGGCCAAAAGCTAGCTGTCTACGAAGAAGGTCGCGAGTTTTTAGATAAAGAAACGAGTGATATTTTAGGGCAAGAAATCATTCTAACCGCCAGTGGCCGTGTGACTGAGTCAGGAGATATTTCTAAAGTTGAGTTACTTAGTAATTTACGTGAGTCTAAAGCAGGCTTTAAAGTAGCACCTGTAGAAGATGAAGCGCTAATGTCGGCTTATTTCATACCTAAAGCTGCGCCTGAGGCGGTTCCTGCTAATGTTATGGCGATTGAAAAAGACATTCGTGAAGTGGGTAAGCTTGATATTGTTTATTTAGACAAAGGTGCGCAAGACAATATCGAGACAGGACATGTTTTTGCTATTTACCGTAACGGTGAGACTATTGTTGTCAATGGCGATGGCTTACCAGTACCCACGATTGACCGCAACGCATATGAGAATTTAAAAGCAAAGATATCAGATGATGAAGTGTTCACTATGCCTGACATCTATCACGGTAAGTTAATGGTGTTTAAAGTGTTTGAGAAAACCAGTATGGCGATTGTGATTGCCAACGAACGTCCTGTGCGAGTTGATGATAAATTGGTTACGCCCAAAACGACTGACTTAAGAGGCGAGTAAATATCTGAAAACCTGGTCGATTGGCTAGTTGTTTGTGCAGTATCCGGGCTAGGACCCGCTCGGATTCAACAATTGTTAACTCAAATGGATGTTGAGGAACTAAGACAACGTTTAGAGTTTGAAAAGCAGTCTTTGCCGTTATCGGCAAAGCTGCTGTCTCAATGTCAGGTTGATTTTGACAAAGTAGAAGTCGCACTTGAGTGGCAACAGCAATCTTCCCATCACCACATCATTTGTTTTTCTGACCCCGAATATCCAACGCTTCTGAAACAAATATCCGATCCTCCCTCAATACTGTTTGTAAAAGGGCAAATTGAAAGCTTACTCTTGCCATCAATAGGGATGGTCGGAAGCCGCAATGCTTCAGTGAGTGGTTTGAATACTGCTAATGTGCTTGCTGCAGAACTTGTTCAATTAGGTTTTTCGATAACCAGCGGAATGGCAACTGGTATTGATGGTGCAGCGCACAAGTCGGCTTTAGGCAATAACGGTGTTACTATCGCGGTTTTAGGAACCGGTGTTGAATGTGTTTACCCTAAAAGGCATAGCAATTTATATCAACAAATTCAGCAGTCTGGTTGTGTTGTAAGCGAGTATTGGCCTCAAATCGGCCCTTTTGCAGGCAATTTCCCTAAACGAAATCGAATCATCAGTGGCCTTTCTCTTGGTAGCATTGTGGTTGAAGCGACTCGTAAGAGTGGCTCACTTATTACTGCTAGATTAGCCATGGAGCAAAACCGTGAAGTGTTTGCTGTGCCGGGTTCCGTTGCTGGTGGATATAGTCAGGGCTGCCATGATTTGTTAAAAAATGGGGCGAAATTAGTAGAGTGTGCTGCAGATGTTGTTGAAGAATTGTCCACATTGACAAGCTTTCACCTTGAAGATGTCGCTAATCGTCACCATATAGAAGATAATACAACAAATTTGCCATTTTCTGCGCTGTTAGCTAGTGTAGGTTATGAGACTACCAGTTTAGATCTGGTAGTCGAGCATAGCGGGAAGTCGATAGATCTGGTGTTAGTAGAAATGCTTGAACTTGAATTACAGGGCTGGGTTGCGCAAG
This sequence comes from Shewanella olleyana, assembly GCF_023283825.1. Taxonomy (GTDB): domain Bacteria; phylum Pseudomonadota; class Gammaproteobacteria; order Enterobacterales; family Shewanellaceae; genus Shewanella; species Shewanella olleyana. The sequence continues at coordinate 92,842 of NZ_JAKILD010000020.1, forward strand.
TGCCTGGTGGTTACGTCAGACTAGAGAGGAGATAACCATATGTTTGATATCCTCATGTATCTTTTTGAGAACTATGTTCATAGTGAAGTTGAGCTATTAGTTGACGAAGATGAGCTTACCAAAGAGTTAACCCGTGCGGGTTTTCACCAAGCTGACATTTTAAAAGCCTTATCGTGGCTAGAGCGTTTAGCAGATTTACAAGAAAGTGATAAACCTTACTTGTGCAATCATGCTCAGCAGTCATTTCGTATTTACACTAAAGAAGAAATGGCAAAATTGGATGTTGAAAGCCGAGGCTTTATATTGTTCTTAGAACAAATCCAAGTGCTGACTGTTGAAACCCGTGAAATGGTCATTGACCGTGTGATGGCGTTAGACGAAACCTCCTTAATCTTGGAAGATTTAAAATGGGTGGTGTTGATGGTGCTGTTTAATGTGCCAGGCAACGAATCAGCTTATGAGCAGATGGAAGATCTTATTTTCGAGCAGCCTGACGGCCGTTTACATTCTTAAGGTTTCACTATTTGTGATGAAGTGACTAAAAAGGAGGCTAGGCCTCCTTTTTTGATCTTCATTTTTGCTACTATATTCTTTACAGCATATGAAAGGCTGAGCTTAGTTTCCGTCTTACATTTTAATTGAGAGCGTCATGTCTAAAATTGATCAGCAGCTATTCACCGCACACGAACATGCTTTAGAAAAAGAGTTTGAACTCTGCCCTAAGTGTGGCTGCGAACTCTCGGTTAAAAATAGTAAACATGGTGGCTTTGTTGGGTGTAATAATTACCCGACCTGTGATTTCACTCGACCATTAGTACAACATGAGTCAATTGAAACCCAAGTCATTGAAGGTTCTGAATGTCCCGAATGTGGTAATGAGCTTGCGGTTAAGTCTGGGCGTTTCGGTATTTTTATCGGTTGCACTCATTATCCTGAGTGTAAACACATCGAGAAGCATGATCATGACGCCGAAGCTGAGGTGATAAATTGTCCGCATTGCAAAAAAGGTCAATTAGAGTCTCGTACTAGCCGATATGGTAAAACTTTTTTTGCTTGTAATACTTATCCAAAGTGTAAGTATCTCGTCAATTATCCTCCTCATAATGAATCCTGCCCAGAATGTGGCTTTGGTATTTTAGTTGAGCGTAAAGGTGCTGCAGGTAGTCGCTTAGAGTGCCCACAAAAATCCTGTAAATATAAACGTCCGCTATAAGCTTTTCATTAGCTTAAGCGTATATCAGTATTTGTTCATATCCATATAGTCTGTATAATTTGCCATTAATTTAATCAGGTTAAAGGGTATTTCATGCAGCGATTGCAACCATCTGAAGTTAATAAGGTGTTTGTTGATGGAGGGGTTATTGCTTATCCGACAGAGGCGGTTTATGGCCTTGGATGCGACCCTGATAACCTTATCGCTATTCAAAAGTTATTGGACATAAAACAAAGACCTTGGCAAAAAGGGCTTATTTTAGTCGCCAGTGATTACCAGCAACTTCAACCCTATATTGACGAATCCCAATTAACTCAAGCGCAGTTAGCTTTTGCTTTTAGCAAATGGCCTGGCCCGTATACCTTTGTTATGCCAATCAAAGCAGGGGTCAGTAAACTGTTATGTGGTGAGTTTGACTCGATAGCTGTGCGTGTTTCAGCGCACCCAGTTGTCAGAGCATTATGTGATAGCGTCAATAAGCCCTTAGTTTCGAGCAGCGCCAACCTAGCGGGCCACGAGCCTGCAATGTCAGCAACTGAAATCGAACAGTCTTTTCCTACAGATGTAAGTGCACTCGTACTTGGTGAGTTAGGCTCACAACGTCAACCTTCAACAATTATCGATGCCCGTAGTGGCAACATACTACGCAATGGACAATAAGGAATTTGATATGGCAATACCTGATGCCACAGTGGTAAAGCAATACCTGTTATCTCTTCAAGCAAGCATTTGTGAAGGTTTAGAGGCTTTAGATGCGAAAGCGAAATTTCAAGCCGAGTCATGGGAGCGTGCTGAAGGTGGCGGTGGTACCAGTCGTGTATTAACTAACGGCCAAGTATTCGAACAAGCCGGAGTGAATTTTTCCCATGTAATGGGAGCTGCTATGCCGGCTTCTGCGACAGCGCATAGACCTGAATTAGCTGGACGTAGTTTTGAAGCCATGGGCGTGTCGTTAGTGATTCACCCTAAAAACCCATTTATCCCGACAACCCATGCAAATGTGCGATTTTTTATTGCCCGTAAAGAGGGAGCTGATCCTGTGTGGTGGTTTGGTGGTGGCTTTGATTTAACTCCTTATTACCCATTTGAAGAAGATGTTATATCTTGGCACCAAACTGCAGCGGACATTTGTGCTCCGTTCGGCGAAGATGTTTACCCGAAATACAAGAAGTGGTGCGATGAATACTTCTTCTTGCCACATCGTAACGAAACTCGTGGTGTTGGCGGCTTGTTCTTTGATGATCTCAATGAACATGGTTTTGAGAAAAGCTTCGACTTTATGAAAGCGGTGGGAAGTGGTTTCCTAACAGCTTATTCGCCCATTGTTGAGCGTAATAAAGATCTCGAATACAACGATGATGAACGTCAGTTCCAGTTATACCGTCGCGGCCGTTATGTTGAATTTAATCTGGTATATGACCGAGGAACTCTATTTGGATTGCAAACAGGTGGCCGCACCGAATCTATCTTGATGTCGATGCCGCCTTTGGTGCGTTGGGAGTATGGTTTTACCCCAGAAGAAGACTCTCAAGAGGCAGAACTATACGAACGCTACCTTAAACCTCAAGACTGGTTAAAGCTCGAGAGTTAGTCTTTATTGCGCATGTTGTTGGCAAGTGTCGAAATGGCCTGAAAAATCACTCGTTGATGTTCAGGCTTTTTTATTACCTTGATGATGGCTTGTTCCATGCAGGTGAGCCACTGATCGACCATTGCTTGGTCGATAGCGAATGGCGTATGCCTTGCCCTTAGTGCGGGATGGCCGTATTTCTGTTGATACAACTGCGGTCCGCCTAACCAGCCACTTAAAAATTCAAATAGTTTTTGTTCGGAATCTCCAATAGGCGAGCGATGAATCGCAAGCAAGGGCGCTGTATCTTTACGTTTTTGCATCTGTTTATAAAACTCTTTTGCCAATAAACGGATAGTCTTCTCACCACCAATTAATTCATAGGCATTTGATTGAGTTTCATCACGGTCATCATTGTTTGTATTGTCAGCTTCGTTGATAGCAAATAACTTTTTTAACCACTTCATTAATTACTGCACTCAGTTATTAGATAAAACCTGCCGAGATTATAACGATATTTCTAATGACGGTTAATAGAGTGGCAGTGAATTGCATCATTGGGTTTGTTAACGTTTTGCTACAAATCAATTGAATGCTTGCTGTATTTACGCTGATAACTTGGTTAAATTAAGCAAAGTAACATCAATAATAATAAAAGGGAGTATAGGTAATGGCCAAACTTGCGCCGTCTTTAGTGGTGATCGCTGTATCCACTGCATTGTTGGGGTGTAATCAAACCCAACCACAAGATCCTCAAGTAACAATCAATAAGAACCCTTATCCAAGTACTTATCAAGTATTACCGCGCACTACCACGTTACTGACTAATGCTACAGTACTGACAGGTACAGGTGAAAAGATAGAAAGTGCAGATGTGTTGATGCTAGACGGTAAAATTAAAGCGGTTGGTGCTAACTTGTCAGCTGATTTGATTAAAGATGCACAGGTTATTGATGCGACAGGTCAATGGATAACCCCAGGTATTATTGATGTTCACTCTCACTTAGGGGTTTATCCAAGCCCTGGTGCTGATGCACATAATGATGGTAATGAAGTAACCAATCCGAATACTGCTGAAGTTTGGGCTGAGCATAGCGTTTGGCCACAGGACCCTGCGTTTAATCGCGCCCGAGAAGGCGGAGTAACCACACTTCAAATTCTTCCTGGCTCAGCAAACTTAATTGGTGGCCGTGGTGTGACCTTAAAAAACACCCCATCAACAACGATGCAAGGAATGAAGTTTCCTGATGCGCCATATGGTCTAAAAATGGCTTGCGGTGAGAACCCTAAAGGCGCTTACGGTAGGGGGCAAAAAGTTGCTCCTATGACTCGAATGGGCAATATGGCTGGTTATCGTCAAGCCTTTATTGAGGCGACTGAATATAAACGAGCTTGGGATAAGTATGAGTCTGACTATGCCGCAGGCTTAAATGTTAAAGCGCCAGAACGTGATTTAACCAAAGATACCTTAAAAGCAGTACTGGAAGGCGAAATCCTCATTCATAACCATTGCTACAAAGCTGAAGAAATGGCGATGATGGTCGACTTGGGTAAAGAATTTAACTATCACTCAGGTACATTCCATCATGCAATCGAAGGTTACAAAATTGCTGAGCTGTTAGCTGAAAATGGTAACTGTGCAGCAATGTGGCCTGATTGGTGGGGCTTTAAGATGGAAGCCAATGACATGATTGTTGAAAATGTTGCCATGGTTGATGCGGTCAAAAACTCATGCGCTGTTGTCCATTCTGATTCGAGCACTACGATACAACGTCTAAACCAAGAAACGGCCAAAATCATGTATAGCGCCAATCAAAATGGTTTTGAGTTAACCGAAGAACATGTCATTAGTTGGATTACTTCTAACGCAGCTAAGTCTTTAGGGATTGCTGATAAAACCGGCTCACTTGAAGTTGGTAAAAATGCCGATGTAGTGATTTGGAACAGTAACCCGTTTAGCGTTTATGCTCAGGCAGACAAAGTGTATATCGATGGCGCTAAAGTCTTTGATAGAAATGACGACGCTTACCGCGCTAAAAGTGACTTCATGTTAGGTCAACAATAAGGAGCAAGACATTGAAACATTTTAAATACTCTCTCGTTGCTATCTCAATGTTTGCTGGGTTGCTACCTTCATTAGCGCAAGCAGATACATTGGCTGTCACAAATGCCAAAATCTATACTTCAACAGAACAAGGGGTATTAACCAATGCCTCAGTCATTATTGAAGATGGAAAAATCATTCAGCTGAACCCAAAGGTTGTTAATGCCGATACGATTATCGATGCTAAAGGCGGTATTTTAACGCCAGGGTTTATTGGGGCGATGAATTCACTTGGCTTAGTTGAAGTCGGTCAAGAAAAAATGACCCGAGACACCAATGACAAAGCCGCGGATATGACCTTCGATCCGAGTTTGGCATTTAACCCTAAAAGTGTCGCAATTCCATTTGCTCGAAAAGGTGGTATTACCCGTAATATCGTTGCGCCAGGTGGTGGCGAAACAATATTTTCAGGTCAAACAATAGAAGTCACTCTTACTGGCGATTGGGACAGTGTTGTTGCTACAGAACAAGCGTTGTTTGTCTCGCTTGGCGCTAAGCATGATGGTTCGCGTATTATCGGAATGCAAAATCTAATTAATAAATTAGAGGAGCGTCAAAAGGCACTGGCCAAAGCCGAAAATAAAGCCTCGGACAAAGACGCTGCAAAAGAGCCAACAAAAGAAGAACTCATCATTAATGCAGTGCTCAAAGGTGACAAACCACTTATTGCCTATGCTGATCGCGGTAGCGATATTATGCAACTGATTAAACTCAAACACCGTTTTAATCTAGATTTAGTCTTGCTTGAGGCTGCTGACGCAGTCACTTTGGCTGATGAATTAGCGCAGGCAAATATTCCCGTTGTCATGGATGCGATGCGAAGCCTTCCTGAAAGTTTTGATTCTTTGCATAATTCTCTGGATAACGCAGGTAAATTAAGTAAAGCTGGCGTCAAAGTGGTGTTAGCCACACCTGGCGATGCACATGGTAACTACGCATTACGTTATAGTGCAGGTAACGCAGTAGCCAACGGTATGACTTACGATGATGCTATGGCTGCGATTACCAGTAATGTTGCTGATACTTTTAACCTTAACGCAGGACGAATTGCGGTTGGCATGCCTGCAGATATTGTACTTTGGAGCGGTGATCCGTTTGAGTACAGTAGTCACATTGAAAAAATGTGGATTGGCGGTGAAGAGCAAAGCACCCAAAGCCGCCAAGATGAATTACGCGATCGTTATATGACTAAATCCTCAATGCCTCAGGCCTATACCAATAAATAGGAGAGCATGAGTTAACCTAAGCTATAAATGAAAGAGAGAATATTGATGACCGATAAGTATGCTGTATTTGGCAATCCAATCGCACAGAGTAAATCGCCATATATCCATACCGAGTTTGCTAAACAAACTCAGCAAGTTATGAGCTATCAAGCGATTCTTGCACCGGTTGATCAATTCTCTCAATCATTAATGGCGTTCTTTGCTGGTGGCGGTAAAGGGGCAAATGTTACCGCCCCTTTTAAAGAGCAGGCTTTTGCTGCGTGCGATGAACTGAGTGAGTTAGCTAGATTAGCTGGTGCGGTTAACACCCTCATTTATCTACCCGATGGTAGCATCCGTGGAGATAATACTGATGGCATAGGGTTAGTTACTGATGTTATTCAGCACTTTGGTGATATTTCGGGTAAGCATTTACTGCTTATTGGTGCTGGTGGCGCTGCAAGAGGTTGCATTAAACCTTTATTGCAAGCTGGAGTAAAACTAACAATTTGTAATCGTACCTACAGTAAAGCACAACACCTTGCAGAGCTCTTTACTGAATTTGGCGATGTGAACGCAACACCAATAGATGAGTTAACTACTTCATTTGATCTTGTGATCAACTCCACTTCTGCAGGTTTAGCTGGCGAACTAATAAGCTTACCTTCAAATATCATTACGACTCATACGCAATGTTATGACATGTCCTACGGTGCTGAAGTCACCCTGTTTAATCAGTGGGCATTATCACAAGGAGCGAGTGAAGTGGTCGACGGCTTAGGGATGTTAGTGGGCCAAGCTGCGCAGAGCTTCAACATCTGGCGCGGTGTGATGCCGTCAACAACAGCTGTGCATAACACGCTACGTGGTCAATTGTCTTAAAGGTTAGCAGTATGAATCAGAGTATTATTTTTACTGATATTGTTGAGTGGAATGAAGCAACAAAAACGCTTTCCTTGATTGCGCAGGTACAAGGCATGAATGTGACATGCTTGATTACGTCTGCAAGGTTAGAAAGACTCGCATCATTAACTATTCAAAATGAACAAGAAGCGTTAACTGCGTTTGAGCAAGTGAGATTTGATATAGAAGATATTGCTGAAGCGCTCATCGAATCAGAATCGTTCGATGAGCAAGGATACATTCATGTTTGATTATGTCAGTTAGCTAGATTGCTGCAGGTCTACTAAATACTCATTTTTTAGTCTGACATAGTTATCAGCAGACTGAGGTAAGAAGGCTAATTCTTTTTCAGTTAATGGCCGTACTTGTTTACAAGGGCTACCGACATATAAAAAGCCACTTTGTAGTACTTTACCTGGTGGCACAAGAGAGCCCGCTCCCAGAATCACATCATCTTGAATGATGGCACCATCTAAAATGATAGCGCCCATACCAACAAGAATACGATTTCCCACAGTGCAGCCATGAAGCATTGCTTTATGGCCAATCGTAACATCATCTCCAATAATTAAAGGATTACCTTCTGGATTAGCTGGAGACTTTCGGGTTACATGAAGAACTGAACCATCTTGAACATTACTGCGCTTACCAATGCGGATAATATTAACGTCACCACGTGCAGCTACCATTGGCCAAATGCTGGCATCATGATCTAATGTGATGTCACCAACAATAACCGCTGCGCTATCTACATATACACTATCAGCTAATTGTGGGTGAATTCCTTGATAAGAACGAATTGAGCTAAACATATAAAATCCCTGATTTGTTTAATTAGTCTAAGTATAAAGCCTAAAAGGGCTGCTTTGCTGCTAAAAAAGCATAAAAAATAGCTGATTAGTTTAAATTGTCAGCAAGCGAACCATAAAAGTGAATAATCTTCAAAAAAGCCCTTGCGGTGTTTCAGAATCTCCCTATAATGCGCATCCACTGACACGGCGACAGGCCAACAGGCTCAACGTATCAGGGTTAATTAAGAAGCTTTTAAACTTCATAATTAACGGGCAGAAAAAGAGTTTTTAAATTAGTTTAAAAAACGCTTGACGCCAACAACGGGAAGTGTAAAATACGCCTCCTCAAGCCAACGACCTAGCGTCTAACGGCGATATCTGAAAAATTGATATCACGCTCTTTAACAATCAAACAAGTAAATCTGTGTGGACACTCACAGGTGTTGAGTTAATCGAAATTGCTCACTCTTTCTCGTAAAGAATGAAGCAATCAAAATTATTATCAATGTAACGATGAGTGTTCATAGCAATATGTAACAAACAGGATGTAGATTCTTCCGAGTCTGCATAATGTAATCAGAATTCATTGAGCCGTT